>JBCDFZ010000025.1:0-77667 GCA_039177115.1 Myxococcota bacterium | reverse complement strand
GCCAGAATCGGGATGCTGTCCTTGACCTCCCCGACCTCCCGAACGATTCCCTCGAAGTAGAGGTCGACGAGTTTTCGCAGCGCTTCGACGTGGTCGCCCTTGTGCGCCTGAATCGCCGCCCCGATCGTGCGCTTTCCGTCGACGAGACGAACCATGATGTTGTGGTCGTCCGGTGTGTCGTGAAGACGCTCGCGAAGAACCTCCCCGTCGACCTCGAGGATGACGTCGAACGGAGGAAGCAGCTCGGAGAGTCGGCTCCACTCGTCGAGGCGGCGCATGCCCTCCATCAAGAGAGCCTGCGTGGTGCGGTGCACGGTGCGTTCCACGAGACTGACTTTGCGGAACTCCAGGTCGAACGTGCCGTCGCGCCAGAGCAGCAAACGGTACACGGCGTCCTCGCCACCGAGATCTTCGACGGCCGCGTGGATCACCGCCCCCGAGTCGAACGAAATCATTCCCTGGTCGCCGTCTTCGCGTATGAGGTTGAGCACGCCCGACTTCCGGCTCACGTCGATGGTTTGCAAAAGGTCGACGACGCTCATTTCCATGAGCGAACCACTGAACCTCGTCTTGTCGTCGCTTCGCCGGGCGAGTCCTTCTCGCGCCTGCCGCGCCAGCTCGATCCCCACCCGAGCGACCACCTCCCGAATGTAGATCGGCTTAGTGAGGTAATCCTGAACCCCGAGCTCGAGACCGCGGATCTTGCTCTCGATCGACTCGTCGCTCGACAGGTACATGAACGGAATCGATGACCATTCGGGGTTCTGACGAAGCTGCTCGACGAACTCGAAGCCGTTCATGTCCGTAAACGCCGTGTCGGAGAGAATGAGATCCGGCTTGTTGGTGTGGAGGATCTCGAACGCCTTTCCGACGCTCGGGCAGCCGGCCACGTTGTAGCCGGCATTGCGCAAGCTCACCTCCAGCACGCGAAGGCTACGGGGGTCTGCATCGACGACGAGCAGATTTTGCTTGGTCACGGCACAGTGATAAATTGAGATGAGCCCAATGAAAAACCCTAAATGTCGTCTGGTAGTGATCATCGGCGCAGTATTCCTGCTCGCGGGTTGCTCGAAGCCAACGACCAAAATGGGCTTCGAGCGGCTGGATCCAGACTTCGGCGGGCTTCAGGGCGGCAAGAGCGTGCGCGTGGTCGGCGAGAACATTCGGCTCGACATCGGGTACTCGGTGCTCTTCGGCAAGGCGATCTCCCCGCGGGTGTCGATCGAGAATGATACGGCCCTCCTCGCCGTCACGCCCCGAGTCGTCACCCCAGGGCCGGTCGACGTCGTGGTTCGAACGGACGATGGCTCGGTGTTTCGGATCAACGGCGGCTTCGAGTACGTGAATCAGGGGGGGCAGCTCCTCGGCGACGAGGCCGAGGCGGCGCCCGAGGCGCCAGAGTAGCCGTCGACTCAGAGGGGGCGCGGGTCGTGCGTGGCGGACACCGCGTCGCCGTCTTCCGGCTCGAGACACACCCCTGAAAGGCAGACCAAGCCCTGCTCGCACTGCTCGGTGCGCGTGCAGGGCTCGTTGAGGGTCTTCGGATTGATGTCCCCTCCACAGCCCATCGCGACCCCCGAAACACCGAGCGTTGCGCACGAAAGGGCCGCGATCCGGATCCACGCCAACATGGCGGGACGATAGCGCAAGCGGTCCTCGCGCACCACGGCGACGACGGCTGCTAGGCTCCGTCCCGTGGACATTCGCGTCCTCATTCCAGAGCTCTTCGAGAAGCTCAGTCTGATCGCCACCGCTGGTCTCCTCGGCGTGCTCGTGCCGCCGCTGCGGAATCGCCTGCTCGGCCTCGGGCGTCCTCGCGATGTTTGGGTGGCGGTGGTGTTCGGCGTTCTTCTGTCTCTGTGGGGCTCGACCATGGGGTTCGAGTGGCTCGGTCATCACCTCAACCTGCGCGCGGTCGGCATCATGATCGCTGGGATCCTCGGCGGGCCTCGCGCGGGCGCACTCGCCGGGTTCCTCGGGGGCACGTTCTTCGTGATGCGCGTGGTCCCGGACGCGGGGATCTGGGCGGTCGCGGCATCGATTCTCGACGGCTGGCTCGCAGGCCGGATCGCGACACGAAGGGAACGGCTGTTCGTCGGCTGGCGTGCGATGCGGACGGCAGGCTTGATTCAGCTCGCGAGCCTGAGCGTAGTGGCAATCGGAATCGGCGTCGCGGGCGGAAGCGTTCTCATCGCCCTACCCTCGCTATCTGCGCAGCTCCTCGGTGTTGCGGCCGGTGTCGCACTCTGGGTGAACGTGGCGCGCGTCGTGCTCGCCCGCGAGGAACAGGCCGTTGCTCTCGTCGCCGCCCAGGCCTCCGCGCACGAACTATCCCTTCAGGCGCTTCGAAGTCGGCTCGAACCGCACTTCCTGTTCAATGCGCTCAATACGCTCCGAGCGACCATTCGGACCAATCCCGACCAAGCGCGGGCCTTGGTCTCGGACCTCGCGGATCTGTATCGATACCTGCTCCATCATCCTCGCGACGCGTCGGTCATCAACGAGGTGGAGCACGCGTGCGCATACTTGGCGATCGAACGCGCTCGACTCGGCAACGAGCGTCTGGCGGTGCGTACCGCGATCGACGACGATGTTCGCGAGACCCGGATCCCCGCGCTATTGCTTCAGCCGATCGTGGAGAACGCAGTGAAACACGGCATTACCCCGAAGGACGGACTCGGAACGATCACGATTCGCGCTCGCGACATGGGGAATCAGGTTCGAATCGAAGTCGAGGACGAAGGGGACGGAGACCCCGTTCAGCCGCCGACGAAGGGTTCTGGCCTCGCACTCGCCACGTTGCGAAAGAGGCTGGAGAAGCAGTACAACGGGGAGGCAAAGCTTAGGCTCGCGCCGCTCACACGCGGCACCGTGGTTACCGTGGACCTGCCGAAGACCATCGAATTTGCCGGAGACATGGCATGACGGTGCGCGCGATCGTCGTAGACGACGAGCCGCTCGCCCGCGACGAGCTAAAATTCATGCTCGGCCAGTGTGAAGACGTAGAGGTCGTCGGCGAGGCGCGGAACGCGTCAGAGGCGCAAACGCTCTGCGAGAGAGAAACCCCCGACGTGGCGTTCCTCGACCTCCGCATGCCCGGTCCGGACGGAGTCGCGTTGGCCGAATCGCTGATGGCCAAGGCGCCCGACCTCCGAGTCGTCATCGTGTCCGCGCACGACGAAGGAGCGCTTCGCGCCTTCGAAGCCCGCGTTGCCGACTACCTGCTCAAGCCTGTTCGGCTCGACCGCCTCCGTCAGGCCGTCGAGCGGGTGCAAGACTCCGGTGGTGGGCGAACCAGCTCCCCGGACCGGCTCGACCGAATCGCCGTTCGACGACGGGACGCCTACGTGGTGCTCGAACTCGAAGACGTGGTCTACTTCGAAGTCAAGGATGAACTCGTGTGGGCCGTGACGACGCGAGATCGCTTCGCGATCGACAAAACCCTCGCCACGCTCGAAGACGAGCTCGATCCCGATTCGTTCTTCCGATCGCACCGGGGTTTCATCGTCCGGATCGATCGCATTCGGGAGATTGAGCCCGTAGGCGCGGGGACGTATCAGCTGCGGCTCGACCACCCCGAGGAGCCCAAGGTTCCACTGGCGAGGGAGCGCGCCAAGAAGCTCCGTGAGCGGATCCCGTTTTCCGGATGAGCGACACCGAACGTTGAGCGCGACCCGACCTTGATGCTACATCGAGCGGCATGCGGCGAGTGCGAGAGCGCGGGGTGGTTCGCGAATCAGGGAGACGGCGGTTGAAGTCACGATTGCGTATTCAAATGGTTGCGTGCGTGGGAACGTTTCTCGTCCTGTCGGTCTCCGCTTGCAACAAGGACTCAGGGCCAACGACCGCAGGCGGCCTCGGCGAGCGGAACCCCTCGGGCCTGCTGTCGCTCGAGGGCATGTATCGGTACATGGCCGACGCAGGCATCTTCGAAGACTGCGCCACCGGGGTGAAGTGGAGCGTCGCGACCGAGGGCGACAACGCTGCACTCGAGGCCGCCTACTCACGTTCGAAAGTCGCCGCCGGGACGCCCCTTCTCGTCACGGTCGACGGCCGCCTCGACGTGCGCAAGAAAATCGACGGCGTGGGCACCGAGAACGTCCTCATCGTCGAACGGTTCGGTCGCGTGTGGCCGAGAGAAACCTGCGGGAGCCTCATTCCGACGCGGCTCGAGGGCGTAGTCTGGTCGCTCCTCGAGCTCGACGGCAAGCCAATCGTCGTAGGCGCCGAGGCGAACGCGCCGTCCCTCGAGTTCAACGGAGCTAAGAAGAGCGCCTATGGGTTTGGCGGCTGCAACCGCTTCTTCGGCTCGTACGAGCTCGGCAAACACAAAGCCCTGTCCTTCGGACCGCTCGGCTCGACGCGCATGCTGTGCCCGAACGGCGACAACCAAGAGCAAGCGTACCTCACGGTCCTGCAGAAAGTGACGCGCTACGACATTCACGGGTCGAAACTGCTGCTGTACGCAGACGACTCGGTGATTGCGCGCTTCCAAGCACAGAACCTTCTTCAAACCGAGTAGAGCGTGTTTCGATGACCTTCGCCTTCGAGTCGTTCGAGTTGGACCCCGCGCTGCGAGAGCTTCGAGTCGATGGGAAGGTCGCGGCACTTCAACCTCAGGTTTTCGACCTACTCGTCTATCTCGTCGAGAACCGAGAGCGTGTCGTGTCGAAGCACGAGCTCCTCGAGTCGCTCTGGCCGGACAGCGTGGTCACGGAAAGCTCGCTCCAGCGCGCCGTGAGCCTCGCGCGCAGCGCTCTCGGTGAACGGGGTGCCGCATTGATACAGACGTTCCCGCGACAGGGGTATCGATTCACGGGTGCGATCGCGGAGAAGAAAGCGGCTTCAGGGCCGATTCGGCTCCAACCGAAGTACACTAAGAACGGGGACGTCCACATCGCCTACACCACGTTCGGGTCGGGTGACATCGACATCGTGATCGTCAACGGATGGATCATGCCCATGCGCGCGATGTTCCATCATCCCCGAGTGCGCGGGGCGATGGAAGCACTGTCGCAGCTCGGCCGCGTGATCATGCTCGACAAGCGCGGGACCGGGCTCTCCGATCGCGTGAAGAGTCTGCCAAGCCATGAGCAGCGCATGGACGACCTTCGCGTCGTCCTCGAGGCATGCGAGTCCGACGAGGCGGTGCTCATCGGCTTCTCCGAGGGCGGAGCGCTCGCCATGCTGTACGCGGCGACCTACCCCGAAAGAACGCGTGGGCTCGTGCTTTCGGGTGCGTTTCCGCGGATGACCAAGGCCGCCGGCTACCCGCACGGCTACGCTTCGGAGGCCATGGTGAGGCTTCGGAGCTACATCCAGGGGGGCTGGGGTAAAGGGGCGTCCCTTCGCGCGATCTCTCCGAGTCAGGGCACCGACCCGGTCTTCGTCGATTGGGTGGCCTTCGCGGAACAGGAGGGGACGAGCCCAGGCGGCGCGCTCGACCTCCTCGACATGAACCTGCGCATCGACCTTCGGGCGCTGCTGCCGTCGATCCGCGTGCCCACCGCCGTACTGCAAGCGTCGGACGACCAAATGGTGGATCCGCGAAGCGGCTCTTACCTCGCGGAGCACATCCCGAGCGCGCGCTACACGGAGCTCGAGGGGGACGACCACATCTTTTTCTTCGGGGGACGAGAAGCCATGCTGGAAAGCGTTCGATGGGTAATCGACCAAGAGCGCATACCGGTGGAAGAAGATCGATTCCTCAGTACGGCGCTGGTGGTGGACGCACCCGCGGATGCGGATCGCTCGGTCTGGCAGGAGCGGGTGAGCCACTTCAAAGGACGCATCGTGACCGGCACTTGGCGCGCCTACTTCGATGGGCCGATCCGTGCACTTCGATGCGGGGCCGAAGTCGCCGAGGCGCTCGACGCCCGCTGCGGCGTTCACACCGGAGAGGTGGTGCGGGTCGGCGCCGATGCCTCAGGGCCGGCGTTCGACGTCGCGGCCAGCTTGGCGACAGGCGCAAGCGCGGCCGAGCTACGGGCCTCGCGCATCGTCGTCGACCTCGTGCCGGGAAGCGACCTCGCGTTCCGACCCGCGGAGGCCTCCATCACGATTGGAGACCGTGAAACCGAAGTGTATTCGGTGACTTCCGAAAGCTAAGGGTTCGGTAAGGGCCCCCCAAGGACCTTCGCAGGCCTTCTCTCTAGTTTGGCGAGTGAGAAGAGGAGGCCACCATGGCAAACGGAATCGCAGAAGCAATCGTCACCAACCCGACCACCCACGACGCCCGCATCGCCAGCCGGTTCAACGGCCCCCCGAACTCGGGCAACGGAGGCTACGCGGTCGGTCTGATCGCCAAACACTTCGATGGCGCGGTCGAAGTCACCCTGAAGCGCCCCATCCCACTCGAAACCAACATGATGGTGGTGACGGAGGGCCGGAGCGCCGCGCTGTTCCACGACGGCTCAGAGATCGCATCGGCGCGCGCCGCGACGCTCGACGTGGCGCTTCCGGAGGCGGTTTCGTTCCAAGAGGCGGCAGCCGCTCGCGCGGAGTTCGCGGGGTACAAAGCGCACCCGGTTCCCGATTGCTTCGTGTGCGGAACCCACCGCCACTGTGGCGACGGGATGTGTCTCTTTTCGGGCCGCCTCGCCGACGGCGTCGTCGCATCGTCCTGGGTTCCGAACGAAGAGTTCGGGGACGCCGACGGCCACGTGGTTCCCGAGTTCGTGGGCGCCGCGCTCGACTGCCCGGGTGCGTGGGCCTTCATCGACAAGTACGGAATCGAAGATCTCGTCGTCCTCGGTCGCATGACGTTCGAGCAGTTCGCGCCCGTCCACGCGGGAGGCCGCTACTCCGTCGTCGGCTGGGCGCTCGGCCGGGACGGTCGCAAGCTCCACTGCGGCACGGCCGTGTTCGACGTGGAAGGAAACGTCTGCGCCGCTGCCAAGCACACGTGGCTCCAGCTCACGAAGTGAAGAGGGGGCGGGCACTTTTTGCGAGGGCTCGCCGGGCGCCACGAAAAAAAGTGCGGCTCGTCTGGTTTGGGCGGCGCGGTTGTGGGAATGATGCGGCATGAAGATCGGAATCGTTCCCATCAACGTCGGCGGCCCCGAAACGGCCGAGCGGATGATCGAAACGGCGCAGTACGCCGAGGCCGCAGGGATCGAGTCGGTGTGGACCTTCGAGCACGTCGTCGTACCGACTGAGTACGAGTCCCAGTACCCCTACAGCCGCGACGGGAAGATGCCGATTCCGCCGGAGGCCTGGTTCATCGACCCTCTGATTTCCCTCAGCCACATCGCGGCCGCCACCAAGACCCTCCGACTCGGCACCGGAGTGAACATCTTTCCGCAAACCAACCCGATGATGTTCGCGAAGCAGGCCGCCAGCCTCGACGCGCTGAGCGGCGGCCGGCTCGAGCTCGGCCTGGGCATCGGCTGGCTCGCCGAGGAGTATGAAGCGATGGGCACACCGTTCGCACGACGTGGTGCGCGGTTCGACGATTACCTCTCCGCCGTGAAGAAGGTATGGACCGGCGAGGTCGTCGATCACCAGAGTGAGTTTCTGTCGTGGCACCACTTCAAGAGCTACCCGCGACCCGCTCAGAAACCGCACCCCCCGATCCTCATCGGCGGAACCTCGACGCGGAACCTTCGCCGCGTCGTCGACGCGGGCCAGGGTTGGTACGCTCCGAGCGACTCGGAGACCCAGCTCCGTGAGAAGATCGCCGAGCTACGCGCTCTCTGCGAGGAAGCCGGACGGCCGTTCGAGAGCATCGAAATCTCCACGAGCTGGCGCGTCGCCCGTAAACCCGACGCGCTTCCCATGTTCGAGGACCTCGGGATCTCGCGCGTGGTGGCGATGCTGACCTCGACCGGGGACGCGGACCCGCGCGGGGCGATTGACACGATCGCCGCGCGGGCGAGTTTGGCTTGAAAAAACGCCCGGATTTCACGTATCAACTCGGATTCCGGACGCTCCCCGCAGAACCCGCATCCCGCCTTGACGACCCCGAACCCCCCGCCCATACTCCGGCCCGCTTTAGACAGAGAAACATTCATTTTTCGAGAGATTAGCGCGAGACACGCATGGCACTGACCGCCGACAAAAAGTCCGAATTGATCGGTCAATTTCGCACCCACGACAAAGACACCGGGTCGCCCGAGGTCCAAATCGCCATTCTGAGCGAACGGATCACCTACCTGACCGAGCACTTCAAGACGCACAAGAAAGACCACCATTCCCGTCGAGGCCTCCTGAAGCTGGTCAGCCAGCGCCGGCGGCTCCTGGACTACGTGCGCTCCCAGGACGTGGAGCGATACCGCAAGATCATTTCAGAGCTCGGCATTCGGAAGTAAGCTGGGCCCGAGGCCGCGGCCTCGATAGATACTTGGCGGCGCTCACGTGGAGTCCGGAGTTCGCTCTTCGCTTCGACGATTCGAGTCAGTGGCTCGAATTCTGGAATCGGGGACCGAGACCGCCCTCTATGTGATCGCTGCCGACAGCGCGAAGACACGCGCGGAAGGCGAGAGCGATGATTATCAGAGAATCCGTGAAGGTTGGTGATAAGACGATCACCATCGAGACGGGCCGTATTGCCAAACAGGCAGCCGGCTCGGTGTTTGTGAGCTGCGGGGAGACGATGGTGCTGGTCACCGTCTGCGGAAACAAGGAAGCCCGACCGGGGCAGCCCTTCTTCCCTCTCACCGTCGACTACGTCGAGAAGACCTACGCCGCCGGCAAGATTCCGGGCGGCTTTTTCAAGCGCGAGGGCAAGCTCCGCGACAACGAGGTGCTGACCTCCCGGCTGATCGACCGGCCGTGTCGCCCGCTGTTCCCCGAGGGGTACATGGCGGAGACGCAGATCATCGCCACGGTGATGTCCGCCGACGCGGTGAACCCGTCCGACGTCCTGGCCATGATCGGCGCGTCGGCCGCGGTGCACATCAGCCCCATCCCTTGGGCCGGTCCCATCGCCGGCGTGCGGGTCACGCGCGTCGAGGGGGAGTTCATCGCGAACCCCACCTACGAAGAGATCGAAAAGGGAGACTGCGAGCTTCTCATCGCGGCTTCAAAAGACGCCATCGTCATGGTGGAGGGCGAAGCCGAGGAAATGTCCGAAGCCGACATGGTCGCGGCCATTCAGTTCGGCCACCAGGCGGTGCAGGGCGTGCTCGAGCTCATCGAGAAGATCCGTGAGGCTGTGGGCAAGCAAAAGTGGCCGTTCGAGCCGGCGAAGCGCGACGACAAGATCGACGCGCGCGTGAAGGAAGTCGGCCTCGAGCGCGTGATTGAGGCGTGCAACATCGCCGAGAAGCATCCCCGCTACGACCGCTTCAGCGAGATCAAGAAGGAAGTGGCCGCCGAGCTCGCCGAGGAGTTCCCGGAGCTCGAGGGCGACATCAAGGCCGCCTACGAGGACCTTCGCTACAACACGATGCGGGGCCAAGTACTTGACGACAAGCGCCGAGTCGACGGACGCGACTACAAGACCGTCCGCCCGATCGCCATCGAGGTGAGCCTTCTTCCGCGTGTGCACGGTTCGTCCCTCTTCACCCGAGGCGAGACGCAGGGCATCGTGACCACCACGCTCGGCACCCGGCAGGACGAGCAGAAGATCGACGGGCTCATCGAGGAGTACTGGAAGCCCTTCATTCTTCATTACAACTTCCCGCCCTACTCGGTCGGTGAGACCAAGTTCCTCCGAGGACCCGGACGCCGCGAAGTCGGCCACGGCAACCTGGCTGAGCGCGCCCTCACGAAGGTGCTGCCGGCGCACGAAGACTTCCCCTACACGATGCGCATCGTCTCGGAGATCACCGAGTCGAACGGTTCGTCGTCGATGGCCACCGTCTGCGGCGGGAGCCTCGCGATGATGGACGCCGGCGTGCCGATCAAGGCGCCGGTGGCTGGCGTCGCGATGGGCCTCATCATGGAGGGCGAGAAGTACGCCGTGCTCACCGACATCCTCGGCGACGAGGACCATCTCGGCGACATGGACTTCAAGGTGTGCGGTACCGCCAAGGGCATCACCGCCATCCAGATGGACATCAAGATCGACGGCCTCAAGCAGGAGATCATGAGCGAAGCGCTCGACCAGGCGCGCGACGGCCGGCTTCACATCCTCGAAAAGATGAACGAGGTGATGGCGCAGCCGCGGCCCGAGCTTTCGAAGTACGCCCCGCGCATCGAGACCCTCAAGGTCAAGCCCGACCAGATTCGCGTGGTCATCGGCCCAGGCGGCAAGATGATCAAGGCGATCACCGACCAGACCGGGGCGAAGATCGACATCACCGACGACGGCACGATCAGCATCGCGTCGCCGGACGGCGAAGCGCTCAAGAAGGCCATCGAGATCATCGAGAGCCTCACGGTCGAGCCCGAGATCGGCAACAAGTACAAGGGCGTCGTCCGCCGGGTCGAAAACTACGGGGCCTTTCTCGAGATCGCGCCCGGGAAAGACGGGCTCCTTCACATCACCGACATGGACTGGGGCTTCGTCGAGAAGGTCACCGACGTGATGGACCTCGGCGACGAGGTCGAGGTGATGATCAGCGACATCGACCGCGACGGTCGGATTCGCCTCTCGCGCAAGGCGCTGCTCGAAAAGCCTGAGGGCTACGTCGAGCCCGAGAAGCGTGAGCGCCGCGACGGCGGCGGCGGCGGGCGCGGCCGAGACGGCGGGCGCGGGCGCGGCGGACGCGACCGGGATCGCGGGGGGCGTGGCGGTCGAGACCGGGATCGCGGGGGCCGAGGCGGCTCACGCGCGAGCGGTCGAGATCGAGACGGTGGACGCGACGGCGGACGCGGTCGTGGCCGGGATCGCGACCGCGACCGCGACCGCGACCGGAACCGCGACGGCGGCGACGGCGAGCGACCGCGCGAGCGCAACCGCGAGCGCAGCGGAACCGAATGATGGCGACGCTGCGCGTCCATCGGATGCGCCCCGACGCCAAAGTACCGCGCTACGAATCGAGCGGCGCGGCGGGGCTCGACCTCGCCGCGTGCCTCGACGAACCGCTGACCCTCGAACCCGGGGGAACCGCCCGAGTTCCCACCGGGCTACGAATCTCTCTGCCCGCCGGACATGAAGGCCAGGTGCGCCCTCGGTCGGGCTTGGCGGCGAAGCATGCGGTTACGGTGCTCAATGCCCCGGGCACGATCGACGAAGACTACCGGGGAGAGGTCCAAGTGATTCTGATCAACCATGGGAGCGAGCCGTTCACGATCGAAAACGGCGATCGCGTGGCTCAGCTGGTGGTCGCTCCCGTGAGACAGGCCGAGATTCACGTCGTCGAATCCGAAGCTGAGCTCGGAGACACCGAACGCGGCGACGCCGGATTCGGAAGCACAGGCAAGTAGTCGAGGCGAAACACACCCGAACGAAAAACGGGCAGCAGGTCTCCCTGCCGCCCGTTGGCGTCTGGACCCTCGAAGAGGGCACGGTGTGAGCTAGAGCGCCCGGTCCATCAGCTGCGCGATGGTCGTTTTCGGTGCGGCACCGACGTGCTGTGCGACGAGCTCGCCTCCCTTGAAGACCATGAGCGTTGGAACGCCGCGGATGCCGTACTTGGAAGCCATGCCGGGGTTCTCGTCGATGTCGAGCTTGGTGACCTTGACCTTCCCGACGTACTCGTCGGCAAGCTGGTCGATGAGCGGCGCGATCTGCTTACACGGACCGCACCACACGGCCGTGAAGTCCACCAGGACGGGAGTGTCCGAGGTTAGAACCTCGCTGTCGAAGTTCAGGTCGTTTACCGCGTGTACGTTTGCACCAGCCATCTGCGCTCCTCGTTGGGGTTGATGTACCCGACTAAGTAAGGACGGCCCCCCGCGTTGTCAACGCGCCCGATCCCCGACTACCGCGCAAAACCGCAGCATGATAGGCTCTTTGTGGGTTCGCCCACGTGTGCGGCGACGTCGCCAGGACGATGAAAAGCGGCCTCTTCATAGCTACCGCAGTGCTCTACGCGATCGCCTGCATCCTGTATTTGGCGCTGCTCATGCGCGGCTCGGACTCGATCCGTCGCTTGTCGGGCACCGCGTTCGTGATGGCGCTGGGCGGCCACCTCGCCTTCCTGTTGCTCGAGTCCCCCACTCCCACCGATTTCCCGCTGGGCGACCTTTCGCAGGTGCTCAGCCTCGCGTCTTTCGGCATTGGGGTCGTCTTCCTCGTGGCGTCGTACCGGTTCGACGTCAGCGTGCTCGGTGCATTCGGCGTCCCGGTTGCACTCATGCTGTTCCTCGCTTCTGGCCTCGGCAGCAACTACGCCCCTGTTTCTGCACCGGTTCAGTCGGCCGTGCTGATGCTGCACATCGCCGCGAACGTGCTCGGCCTCGTCGCGTTCGCTCTCGCGTTCGGCGCCGGAGTCGCGTACATCCTCCAGGAACGCCTGCTTCGCCGACGCCAGCTGAGCGGCGTGTTCCAGCGCCTCCCGTCGCTCGACGTGCTCGATACCATCGGGCTCCGCTCCGTGCTCACTGGCTTTCCGCTGTTGACCTTCGGCATGGTGACCGGAACGTTCTGGATACTTCGCGGCGACACCGACGGCTTCTACGTAAGCCAGGCGCTCGGCCTGCTCGCATGGGCGATCTTTGCCGTCGGCATCGTGCTCCGTATAACCGCTGGTTGGCAGGGTCGGAAGGCCGCCGTCGGCACTATCGTAGGCTTCATCTGCACGCTACTGGTTCTCTTTGGCTACGTCGTGCGCGCCGCGGGCGGGAGCGCGTGATGCGCGACTTCCTGGTCGTCGGGCTCTCGCATCGAACCGCGCCGGTTGAAATCCGGGAACGGCTCGCCGTCCCCCCGGAGCAGCTCGAGGGCGAGCTGCGGTCGCTGGTGTCGGGGGGTGGTTTCGAGGAGGCGCTGCTGGTCTCGACCTGCAACCGCGTCGAGCTCTACGCCACGAGCGAGAACCCGGGCGAAGCCATGCAGCACGCGCGCGAGACCTTGAGCGCCCGCCTCCCAGAGGACGGGCGTGACGACGTCCTTTACAGCGAGCGCGGCGTGGCGGTGGTTCGGCACGCGTTCCGCGTCGCGTCGAGCCTCGACTCACTCGTCGTCGGCGAACCCCAGATCCTCGGCCAGGTGAAGGAGGCGTACGACGCCGCGCGGGGCGCCGGCACCGCGGGAACGCTGCTCGGTCGGTGTTTCAGCCAGGCCTTTTCGACGGCGAAGCGGGTCCGCAACGAGACCGGGATCGCGGAAGGTACGGTCAGCGTCAGCTCGATCGCCTGCGAACTCGCCAAAAAAATCTTCGGTCACCTCGAAGGCCGCCGCACGCTGCTCCTCGGAGCCGGTGAGATGGGCGAGGCGGCCGCGCGGAGCCTTCGAAAGACGGGGACGCAGCTCCATGTCACCAATCGTAGCGAGGAGCGCGCACAGGAGCTCGCCGCGTCCTGCGGAGGACGCGCGGTCCCCTACGAGCGACTCACGACCGAGCTCGCGGACGCAGACGTGGTCGTTGCATCCACCGCGAGCCCCAAGTTCATTCTGACTCCCGAACTGATGCGTGGGGTGGCTCGGAGCCGACGCCATCGACCGCTCTTCATCATCGACATCGCGGTCCCTCGAGACGTCGATCCTCGCGTTGGGACCATGGACAACGTGTTCGTCTACGACGTCGACGACCTCCAGCAGGTGGCAGAAGAGAACCTCGCGGTCCGCGCAAGGGAAGCTGCCGAAGCAGAACGGATCATCGAGGAGGAGGTCGACTCGTTCCTCGCCTGGCGTCGTTCGCTCGAACTGGCGCCTACGATCGTCGCCCTCCGAAAGCGCTTTGGTACGGTCGCCGAAGCGGAGCTCGCCCGTGCCCTATCACGTCTCGACAGCGTGAGCCCCGAAGACCGGGCCGTGCTCGAAGGGATGGCGCGCTCCCTCGTCAACAAGCTGCTCCACCAACCGATGACCCAGCTCAAGGCGGGCGCAGTCGAGCCCGATGGCGCCTATCTGATCGACGCCGTGCGGCGACTCTTCGAGCTCGAAAACGAGGCACCCACGTCTTCCCGCCCGACACCGGAGCCCGACAAAGAGCCCTCGGTCAAGCACCTCACTGCTGCAACCGCCGGCCCTACGGGCAAGCCCAAGTGAAGCTTCGCATCGCGACCCGGAGCAGTAACCTCGCGCTCGTCCAGACGCGCTGGGTGGGCGCATGCCTCCAGCGCGAGTCCCCAGGCCTAGAAATCGAAGAGGTGCACGTCGTACCAGCCGGCGACCGCATCCAGGACCGTCCGCTCGCACAGGTGGGGGGCAAGGGGTTGTTCGTGAGCGAGGTCGAGGCGATGGTCGTTCGAGGCGAGGCCGACTTCGCCGTTCACTCGCTGAAGGACGTACCTGGAGACGTCCCCCTTGCGCCGGGGATGGGCATCCTGTCCGTGCCCGCCCGAGAGGATCCCCGCGACGTGCTGGTGACGACCGACGGCACCGACCTCGCGTCACTCAGGCGCGGTGCACGCGTGGGGACCACCTCCCGCCGCCGCATCGTCCAGCTGCTGAGACGACGCCCCGACCTCGAGTTCATCCCGCTTCGCGGCAACATCGAAACGCGGCTGCGAAAGCTCGAAGAAGAGCGATGCGACGCGATCGTCCTCGCCGCGGCCGGTCTCGCGCGCGCGGGGCTCCTCGATCGCGTTCCGCACGAGGTGCTGTCCCCCGACGTGTGTCTGCCGGCGGTCGGTCAAGGTGCACTCGCGATCGAGGGGAGCGTGGAGGACGACGCGCTTCGCACTCGCCTCGTGAGCATCGAAGACCGTCACGCGCGTATCCAAATCACCGCCGAGCGTTCGATGCTGGAGGCCCTCGAAGGCAACTGCTACTCGCCAATCGCCGGACACGCGACGCTCGAGGCCGGCCGGATCCAACTGGACGGACTGGTGGCGTCGTTTGATGGAGACCAGCTGCTCACGGCCGCCTCCGATACCTACCTCGAACCCCAAGCCCCCGACGCGATTGAACGCGCACGAGTCCTCGGGGAGGACGTCGCGCGCCAGCTCGTCGACCGCGGAGCCGCCAAACTGATCCGAGACGCCGAAGTGGCCGCCGTTCAAGGGCAGCTCACGAGCAACTAGACCCCAGGCTACGGATGGACTTCCGGCCCGCCGATGATCCGCCGAACGCCGTTCACGGAACGCTGAAGCCAGCGATCGGAGCATGCCACCCCCGCGCTCGCCACGAACAGGGTCTGGCCCTCCACGTAGACCGTTCGGACCGCCACCTCCTGGTCGTCGAGCGTCTCCGGCATGCTTCCGGTAAACAGGCGATTGTCGACGAGCGGCGCCGCAGCGCTCAGCGCTTCGCAGAGTTCCATCTCGCCCGCGCCGGCGACCAGGAGACCGTTGTCGATGGCCACCACCATGGCGTCGAACGCCCCTCGCTCTCGCGTGTGCTCAAGCTGCAGACACAGTGCCCGGTAGGGGTCTCGGCTCCGACGAATTCGACGATCGATCATGCAGGTGGCTCCTCGATGTAGGTTTATGTAGACTATTGTGGTCCAATACGCCGGGCAAAGATTCTACAAAATCCAGCGATTTCATAGAGATGGACTTCGCCCGGAGGGCTGCTAGAGTCGCGTTCGATGAGTCTCGCAGACGTGCTCGGGAGCCACCGGGTGGTGGTCACCGTCGGAAGCGGCGGCGTCGGCAAGACCACGACGGCGGCCGCAATGGCGGTCCACGCAGCGATTCAGGGTCGCCGCGTCCTCTGTCTCACGATCGACCCAGCGCGCCGACTCGCGAACAGCCTGGGTCTCGACGAGATGACGACGAGCGAACAGGACGTGCCCCCGTCGCTCTTCTCGGCGCACGGTCTCGAGTGTCGCGGCTCACTGTCGGCGATGATGCTCGATACGAAACGAACCTTCGACGGGCTGGTCGAAAAATATGCGTCCGACGAGGAGGCCCGCGACCGAATCCTCGGCAACCAGATTTACCAGTACGTCGCAAGCTCGCTCGCGGGCACGCAAGAGTACATGGCGATGGAGAAGCTTCACGAGGTCCGTGAAGACCAAGACTGGGACCTCATCGTGCTCGACACCCCTCCGACCGCGCACGCCATCGACTTCTTGAACGCCCCGGAGCGACTGATCGACGCCATCGACTCGCCCGCGATGCGCTGGTTCCTGCAAGTCTTCGAAGGAGCCGGGAAGGCAGGGTTCGGCCTGGTCGGGCGCGGCGCCACGGTTCTCTTGCGAGGCATCGGCAAGATCACTGGGCTCGAGTTCCTCGAGCAGGTGGCCGAGTTCGTCAGCGGAATCAACGACCTCTTTGGAGGTTTCAAAGAGCGGGCCGAACAGGTGTCGAACGACCTTCGCAGCCCCGAGGTCGCGTTCGTATTGGTGACGAGCCCGGATCCGCTGGCCATCGGGGAAGCCCGATACTTCAGCGACAAGCTCGCGTCCGCCGGCATGAACCGAGAGGCCGTGATCGTGAATCAGGTGCATCGGCTGCTCGAAGAGCCACGCGGATCGACCGAATCTCAGCGAGCCGCGCTCGAGGCCGCCCTTCCCGAATCGTTCGACGTCGCGGACATCCAGGTTCGCCTGGCAGAAGCGCTTTCCGACGAGCGCCGGTGGGCCCTTGCCGACCGGACGCAGGTCGAACGGCTGGTGGAGCAGATCGGAAACAACACCGAAATTGTGGAAGTGCCGGCGTTCGACGAAGATGTACACGACATCGAGGCGCTCGCCCGCGTGGCGTCGTATCTCACGAGTCCTGCAACCTGATCGATGGCCACCGACCCTCACCCTTCATGGACCGCCATCGTCCTCGCCGCCGGCGAGGGGACGAGAATGAAGAGCACCCGTCCCAAGGTGCTCCACGAGATCGCCGGCCGGACGCTGGTGTCGTGGTCGGTCGGCACCGCGCTCCGCGCCGGGGCGAGTCGGTGCATCGTCGTGGTTGGTCATCAGCGTGACGAGGTCGAAGCGGAGCTGGCGGAGCACTTCGGAACCCGTGCCGAGGTTGTCGTCCAGGCCGAACAGCGAGGCACCGGCGACGCTGTGCGCTGCGCGATCGAAGCCCACCCGACGCTCTCGGGTCGCATCATCGTGCTCTATGGAGACTGTCCGCTCATCCCGGCCAACCTGATTCGCGCCCTCGTCGACGCCACCGCCAGCACAAATGCGGCGCTCGGCTTGGTCACCGCAAAACACGAAAGCCCTCGAGGATACGGGCGCATCCTTCGCAACGACCGCGGATCGGTGGTCGGCGTGATCGAAGAGCGAGACTGCTCGGAGTCAGAGCGGGAGATCACCGAAGTAAACCCAGGCATCTACGACGTCGACGCAGGGTTCCTGCGCGCCGCCATTCCCTCGCTCGAGTCGAACAACGCGCAGGGACAGCTCTATCTCACCGACTTGGTGGCGATCGCGTCGCAGCAGGGTGAAGTCGCCTCGGTGGGCGGCGACATGGGCGACCTCCTCGGCGTCAACGACCCGTACGATCTCGCGATGTGTGCGGGCAAGCGACGCGCCCGCATCGCCGAGGCTCTCGCGAGGAGTGGCGTGCAGGTCCAGGACCTCTCTACGCTCTACGTCGACGCCGACTGCGAGGTTGAGCCAGGCGCGGTTCTCGGGCCGCAGGTTCACCTCCGGCGTCGAACCGTCGTTCGCGCGGGCGCGACGATCGACACCGGATGCGTGCTCAGCAACGTGACTGTGGAAGCTGGCGCGAACGTGCTTCCCTACACAGTCGCCACCGACTCGACGATCGGCGAGGGTGCGACCGTCGGGCCCTTCAGTCGTCTGAGACCGGGCTCCCACCTCGGTCCGCGAAGCAAGGTGGGCAATTTCTCCGAGCTGAAACAGACCACGCTCGGCGAGGGCTCGAAGGTCAGTCATCTCTCGTACGTCGGCGACGGCCGAATCGGCGCGCGCGTGAACATTGGCGCGGGAACGATCTTCTGCAACTACGACGGCGAGAAGAAGCACGAGACCGTTCTCGGGGACGAGGTCTTCATCGGAAGCGACAGCCAGCTCATCGCTCCCATCACGGTGGGACGTGGGGCCTACGTGGCGAGCGGGACGACCGTGACGCGCGACGTGCCAGAGGATGCCCTAGCCGTGGCGCGCGTGAAACAAGAGAACAAACTCGGGTATGCCGCACGCCTTCGTGCGCGGCTTCGAGGCAAGAAGAAGACTTAGCCTCAGTCGTCCCGGGCGCGTCAGAAGTTGACGGTGAAGCTGCCGCCCCCCGGATGCAGGCTGAAGTCGAGCTCGGGCCCCTCGGTGTGCGTGTCGTAGTACTTGCTCGAACACGCGATGCCACGGTACCCCTCCCACGCTTCAACGGCCTGACGAGGCGCCGTCGCGTTGGAGAGCCCGGCCAAGATCGGCGGCGCGAGGAACATGCCGGCGGTGAGGCCCCGGGTTTGCCCAGTCCACTTGGCGGCCTTGATCGACCCGCCGACTACGCCGAAGATGGTCGCCCCGACGACGCCTAGCGGACCGGCAAACAAACTCTGCGTCCCGTTGGCTTTCCTCAAGGTGTCGGTCGCATACTTGAGCTTGGCTACGCGCGCCTCGGGGGTGCTCCCGTCTTTTTTGGCGATGCGTTTGGCGCCCCAGACGTCGGGCGCCGGAATGGCCGCGTGCATGATCCCGGAAAAGTAGAAACCCGCCGCCAGGTACGCGTACCCGAACTTGTCCCAGTCCTGGTTGTCGTTGGCGGCATCGATCGCGAGGTAGGTAGCCCCGCCGCCGAGCGCGAGAAACAGACCCATCCAGGTATATCGCCAGCGGGTGGCGTGCTTCTTCCCGTCACGCAGGTCGTTTTCGATCTTGTTGATTCGATACTTGACCTCGTCATCTGACAGCTGCTCGATGCAGCTGTAGGCGTCCTGCGCCTGCGCGACGCGCGGGGCCGTAGCCGCCACGATCGCCAGTGAGAGACCCAGTCCGAGTGCTACGAGCTTTGGAATTCGATGATGTACAGCCACGACCCTTCCCCGTTCGCCAGGTGGCCGGGATAGTACGCAAAACCACCTCGGACTGCGACATCGAACCGCAGAAAAACCCACTTTTTTTCGGACCGCCGCCAGCCCCGTTTCTGTAGGGATCCAGCCTGACTAGAGTACCGGTGCGCACCGGGCGAGCGGGCTCAGGGGCCAGATCGCGCGCTGAGCCGACCTCGACTCGAACCGGCCAGGCACTATGCTGAAGCCGTGGATAGCGTGCTCTTCAAGGTGCTCATTACCGTCGTCGCGCTGTCGTTGCTCATCATCATTCACGAGGGGGGTCACTATCTGGCCGCCCGAGCATTCGGCATGCGAGTCCTTCGTTACAGCATCGGGTTCGGGCCCACGCTGTTTCGCTACCAGCCAAAGGGGAGTCCGACGGTGTTCCAGGTCGCGGTGATTCCGTTCCTGGCGTACGTCCAAATCGCAGGAATGAACCCGAACGAGGACGTCGACCCAGACGACCCCGAGCTGTACCCGAACAAGAGCTGGATCGCGCGCGCCACGACCATCGCGGCCGGGCCTCTCGCCAACTATCTCACGGCCTCGCTAATCGTGTTCGGCCTCGGGGTCACCAACACCCTGCCGCCGAGGCAACCTGCGGAGCCGATGCAGGTCGCCCAGGTCGTGCCGGACTCGCCGGCCGCCCAAGCGGGTGTGCAGGACGGCGACGTGATCGTCGAGGCCGACGGCGAACCGATCGCGAACGTAGAGCAGCTCATCGAGGCCACCTCGTCGCGCGCCGGTCAGCCCACCGAATACGTCGTCGAGCGCGCGGGCAAACGCCTTCCACCGTTGACTATCACCCCTGCGGATCGCGACGGCCGAGGGCAAATCGGGGTGAGCGCGAAAATGACGCGCATGTACGAAAACCTCAGCGTCTGGGAGTCCGCGAAGCTCTCGGTCGCCCTGCCATGGCAGATGACGGTCATGCAGCTCGAGGGGCTCGGGAACATGGTCAAACGCCGAAGCACCGAAGGGATCGGCGGCCCCGTGATGATGGGCAAGATGGTCGCCCAAGCCGCGGAGGCCGGCCTCCCCGCGTTCCTATGGATTCTGATGTTCATCTCGGTCGCGCTCGGGATGTTCAACCTGTTGCCGTTCCCCGCACTCGACGGGGGCCGACTGATCTTCCTTGGTTACGAGATGATCGCGCGACGGCGCGCGAACGAGCAGTTTGAAATGGCGGTGCACGCGTTCGGCATCGTCTTCTTGCTGGGCGTCATGATCTTGGTCACCTACCGAGACATCTTCGGCTGAGCTAGCCTCGAAGGATGCGACCCGACGTCATCATCGTAGGCGGCGGCCTGATGGGCTGCAGCACCGCGTACCGCCTCGCCAAAGAAGACCTCAAGGTGCTGGTGCTCGAGCGAAGCGTCCCGGGAGCGGAAGCATCTTCCGCGGCCGCCGGCATCCTCGCGCCCTCGGTGGAATCTGCTCACGACGCTCTCGCGTTCCAACTCGGACGGAGAAGTCGAGAGCTCCACGCCGAGCTCTCGGACGAGCTCGACGAGCTTTTTGGGATCGACGTCGGATTTCGGCGCTGCGGCGTGCTCGACCTCGCGTTCGACGAAGAAAGCATAAAGAAGCTCGAGGTCTCGGCGGAGGCGCTGTCAGCACAAGGGGTCCGGTGCGACACGTGGAGCCGCGAAGATCTGCTTCAGGAAGAGCCATCGGCAAACCCCGACGCGGTGGTCGGTCTTCACGTCGCCGACGACGCGCAGGTGGAGCCGCGAAAGCTGTTGTCGGCTGTTGCTCTCGGTGCAGAGCGCGAAGGCGTCGTCTTCCGGACAGGCGCCACGGTCCGGCACGTCGTCGTGGATGGTGGCCGGGCCACGGGCGTCCAGGTGGATGGTGAGCACATCGAAGCGGATCACGTGATCGTGGCGGCCGGCAGCTGGACCACGCTGATCCCAGGTATTCGGCTCCAGGCCAACACGATCTACCCGGTCCGGGGTCAGATGCTGACCACCGAAACTCGACCGCCCGTGTTCCGACGCGTCGTGTTTGGCGCGGGCGGCTACGTGGTGACGCGGCCCGACGGACGCGTACTTTGTGGATCGACGGAGGAGCGCGTGGGCTTTGAACGCGGAATCACGTTCGAGGGTATGTCGAGGATCATCGACACGGCGACGCGGATCGCACCAAGCCTCGCCCATGCGACCATCTCAGACCACTGGTCGAGCTTCAGGCCCGGTACGCCTGACGGGCTCCCGCTCGTCGGCGAGACGCACATCGAGGGGCTCTTCATGGCCAGCGGTCACTACCGAAACGGGATTCTTCTCGCTCCGCTCACCGCCGAGATCCTGGCTGAGGCCCTGGTCAAAGAGACCACGTCGCGACAAGCCGAGGCGCTGTCCCCCCGGAGGTTCGAGGAGCAACCCGCGTGAGCGGTGCACGGGAGACCACGCTGGTTTCCAATGGCCTCACCCACCACGTCGTGACTTGGGGCGAGAAACCGGTCGACGTGTTGCTTTGTCATGGCTTTCTCGACATCGCGTGGAGCTTCGATCGCGTCGCGTCTTCGCTAGCCGACCGCGGTCATGGGGTCGCCTCATTCGACTGGCGGGGGCACGGGGAAAGCGACTGGATCGGCGCGGGAGGGTACTACCACTTCCCCGACTACGTACTCGACCTCGAGGGCCTCATCCCTCAGCTTGCCGATCGCCCAGTTCACCTCGTGGGACACTCGATGGGCGGCGGGGCTTGCGCGATGTTCGCAGCCGCGCGACCAGACATGATCCGAACGCTCACCCTAGTCGAGGGCATCGGCCCACCCGAGATGCAGCCGCGAGAGCCTGCAAAGCGCCTTGCACTATGGCTCGACGGCGTAGCCAAACAGCGTGCTGGCGTACCTAAGCCGATGAAGAACGTCGCCGAGGCGATTCGCCGCATGCGGATCAAGAATCCCGAACTCGACGACGAGCTCGGCGGGTTCCTCGTCGAAAAGAGTACGACAGCCGTGGATGGCGGGCTCCGATGGACGTTCGACCCGCTCCACAAGACGTTCGCGCCTCGACCGTTCCAGCGCTCACTATTCCAAGAGCTTCTCGCGGACATCACCGTGCCCACGCTTTTCGTCGGTGGTGAGCGCGGGATGCGACTGCCGGACGAACAGGAATACGTGTCTGCGATTCCGGATCATCGGGTTGTGGAGATCGAGGACGTCGGCCACATGATTCACTGGTTCGAGCCCGAGCGTCTCGCGTCCGAGCTTGCCGCGTTCATCGCCGACCACACGGCTTGACCCGCCGAAAACGCCGTGAAACGCTGCCGCCTCATGATTCGACCCTGGCTGGTTCTGGTCGCGGTGGCGCTGCTCGGTGTTCCACTCGCTTTGGCCGAGGAGGACACTCCAACGGAAGACGACGCAAGACGTTCTCGTGTGTTCGCCAAGGTGGGTGACGCCAAGATCACCGTCGGCGACCTCGAAGACCTGATCAACCAGCGCTCGCCATACGCACGAAAGCGTTTCGAGGATCCGGAGATGGTCCGCGGTCTCGCCGACGATCGAGTTCGGGCAGAGCTCCTTTTTCTGGGGGCGAAGAAACTCGGGTATGCAGACGATCCGCAGGTCGTCGCGTTTCTCGATCGCACGATCTTGCAGACCTTCATGCAGGAAGAGATCGAGCGGGCGGTGGGGCCCGAATCGATCTCCGACGCCGATCTACGAAAGTACTTCGACGAACACCCGGAAGACTTCCGCCGCCCTGAAATGCGCCGTGCAAGTCACATCTTGGTGGGAAGCCGAGAAGAGGCGATGGAGATCATCAAAGAGCTCGACGGGGGCGCGAACAAGACGTTCGGCGCGATGGCGAAGCAGCGCAGCCTCGATACTGAGACCCGACTCCGCGGAGGCGACCTCCTCTACTTTACCGAGGAGGGAGTCACGGTGGGAGCGAAAGAAGATGCGCGCGTTGATCCCGCGCTTGCCAAGACGGCCTACCGACTCTCCGAAAAGGGTGAGATCGTGAAGAAGCCGGTGCGGCTCGCGGACGACCAGTGGAGCGTCGTTCGCCTGACTTCGATCCGACCTGAGCAGGTCGAAACCTTCGAAGACGCGAAGAGCGGCATTCGGCGGCGCCTTTGGCGAGAGGGCCGGAAGGCCGCGGTCGAAGCCATCGTGGTCGAGGTGCGCACCGAACTTCAGCCGGAGCAGTATCCGGAACGCATGGATTCGATTGTCCTCGACCGACCCGAGGGCGCGGTCGAACCTGCGAATCAGTAGCGCCGGCCCGCGGAGGCGCGGCTTGCCAACCCCCGGCGCCCCAGCTACAAAATGAATGCTCATTCATTCAGCCAGCGAGGGAACCATGTCGAATCTCCAACCTTTCCAGGAGGAACACCAGATCTTCCGCAAGCAGGTCCGCGCATTCGCGGAGAACGAGCTCGCGCCCAAGGTCGACAAGTGGGAGGAAGAGGAACTGTTCCCGAACAGCGTCTTCTCGGACGCTGGCAAGCTCGGCATTCTCGGCGCGCACTACCCGGAAGACGTCGGCGGTGGCGGCGGCGACTTCTGGATGAGCGTCGTGAAGTCGGAAGAGCTTTCGCGCTGCGGGGCAGCCGGGGTCACCATGGGGCTTCTGGTGCAGGCCGACATGGCCACTCCCTGCATCAACGACCTCGGAACCAAGGAGCAGAAGGAGGAGTTCCTCACCCCGGCGATCGCGGGTGACAGGATCGCCGCGCTCGGAGTGTCCGAGCCGGGCGCAGGTTCCGACGTGGCAGGTCTGCGAACGACCGCTCGACTGGTCGGTGACGAGTACGTCATCAACGGTTCCAAGACGTACATCACGAACGGGACCCGAGCCGACTTCGTCACGCTCATGGTCAAGACCGACCCAGAAGCAGGACACAACGGAATCTCGATCATCCTGTGCCCGACGGACGTCAAAGGTTTCAGCGTCTCAAAGAAGCTGAAGAAGGTTGGCAACCTCTCGAGCGACACCGCCGAGCTCTTCTACGAAGACGTACGCGTTCCGAAGCGCTACCTCCTCGGTCAGGAAGGTATGGGTTTCGTCTACCTCATGCAGAACTTCCAGTCCGAACGGCTCGTCGGCTGCGTAAGTGGTCTCGAGGGCGCGAAGAACGCGCTCGACCGATCCGTCCAGTGGGGCCGAGAACGAACCGCGTTCGGAAAACCGCTCATCAAGCGCGAGTACTGGCAGCAGAAGCTCGTCGACCTCTACTGCAAGTACGAAGCGGCGAAAGCGCTGTCGTACAAAGCTTGCGCCGCCTACAACGAGGACAAGTTCGTCACCAAGGGCATGGTGTCGATGGAGACCACTCGCCTGGTCTCGATGTCCAAGGCATACGTCGGCGACGTCACGGCCGAAATCATCGACCAGTGCGTCCAGTTCCACGGCGGCATGGGCTACCTCGAAGAACTCTGGGTTGGCCGCGCCTGGCGCGACGCCCGCCTGTTCCGCATCGGTGGCGGCACGACCGAGGTGATGCGGTACACGGTTGGCAAGATGATGGGATTCTAGGCCGCGCAAGCCATTCGCGGTTACGGACGTTTGACCCACGTCTTCGTGGCGCCCACGCTGGTGCACCATGATTGGCTTGATGGTTCGCTTCATGGCGCTCGCCGCGCTGATGATCGGCTGTGGCGACGGAGCCACGGCTTCAGCCCCGGGAACCGATCGACCTTCGGGAAGCGGGTTGCCGGGCACGCTCCCTCCGCGCCTACCAGGCACGGTGGCGCTGCCAACTCCCGGGACCGGGGGCCAAGGGGGCGCCGGCGGCATGGGAGGCGCAAGCGGCGCCGGCGGCAGCATGGGCGCGTGTGACAACCCGGGCGACCTGGCCGTGCTCCAAGCGGACGACCCTTCGCCGTTCACGACGACGCGCTGCGGTGGCATCGCGTGCTTTTCAGACACGGTGAACGCCAATCAGTACGCGCAGTGCGTCAGTGACTGCGTCGCGGGCGACACCCCTGGGCTCTCGACCGGTTGCGCAGATTGCTACGGCGAGCTGTTGGCCTGCGGACTGGCGAATTTCTGTTTTCCCCAGTGTCAGGCCGGCGCGTGCAGCCCCTCCTGCGAAAGCTGTTTGAGCTTCTACGGATGCGTCGAGGTATTCGAGCAGTGCAGCGGACTCATCGGGTCCCCCTGTCCCTAACCGTCTGCAGGGCGGCTCGTGTGCTGCTCTCTACCGACTCACGATTGCGCCGCGGACGGTATCCCAGATGTCCGTGCTGCCAATCACGTCGACGATCATGACGGCCTCGGCAGCCGAAACGTTGTCGTGAAGCGGATCGTGGATGTCGAGCCAGCCCGCGATTCGACGAGCCACGGCCAAGCGGGTCGCCATCTCGGAGCGGGCTGCCTCGAAGCTGCCGTGTGGAGTCCAGCGAAGCGACCAAACCTCGTCTGCAAGCCAATCACCAAACACGCGGTTAGGGCCTTCTGGTTCCGCGACCCGAGCGCTCGCGTGGCTGAACGCATGCGCCCACGGTCGCGCGTGCTCCGTTCGGTCGCGTCGATCGACTAGAAACCCGAGCGCATCTCCGAACCAACGGGCGGCCGCGGATACGCGCGACGGACCTTCGAAACCGAGGAGGTCGTCGGCGACGTCGGCCCAGGTCGCTGCGGCAAGCGGCGGGAAAGGGTCGGCATCGAGCACGCGCGCAAGGCCTTCTCCACCCGCAAGCTCGTCGATGAGCTGACGCTCTCGGTGCTCGTACTGCTCGAAGGCAATGGACTCGGAGACCGACCAGGCGATCGGCGACTTCACGGCGTGATCAGGCTTCAGTTCGCCTTCTGCGTCGGAGACACAGGGTTTCGCCTCTTCGGCCTCGACCGGGGGCCTTGGACCGAGGGTTCGGCAGGGGCACCGGTGCTGGGTCGTAATCCGACCGCCGCTTGGCGTCGCCGTGAGGCCGAAAGGGAACTGGATGCACGGACTCGGCTTCATCTCGGGGCCGAGCTTCGCGTGCAGCGCGCATCCCGACTCGTTCCAGAACACGCAGTGCCCCGTATCGCTGTTCATCATCAAGACAGCGGCGTCTTCCTGCTCGTGCCGGTCGATGGCGTCCTCCGAGATCATCTGAATGAACTCGATGTCCTCGTCGTTGAGTGGGCCCACCGCATGGATGTCGCTGCAGCAGAGGCCGTCGCCTTCGCAAACGAAGCGTGCCCCCGGCCGCACTCTCAGCGGTTCTCTTCGCGGAGCGTCGCTCATGGGCGTTCCAGGTGCGGCTCTTTTGCCAAGTAGAGGAGCTCCATCCCGGGCGTCACCTGGGCATCGTGCGGCGGGTTCACCCACTCCCTCCCCGTAGACGGGTCGCGCATGCCGATGACGAGGCACCCGCTCCGTGCACGAACGTGGTCGCTCAACTCGTCGAATGCTGCCGGCGCAACGACGTCTCCGGGGATTGCCCCGACGTAGAGGTTCTGATGCCCGGGAAACACGACGCGGCTGGTCGCATCGGCCACACCTGGAAACGCGACCGAGTGTGCGAGCAGAGAGTAGCCGACGCGCCGAGTCTCCACGACCTCGTCGGCGCCCGCCGCGCGGACGTGACTGACGTTCTCGGAGTCGAGGACCTCGGCGACGATGTGGAGCGGCCTCTTTCTCCGTGCGGCCAACTCGCTCTTCGCAAGGTGGGATCGGATCGTAAAGGCGGTGAGAATGGTGGCCGCATCAGCCTCCTGCGGCCGCACGCGTCGTGAGCCCGTGACGATCACATTGGCAGCTTGAACGATCCGCGCTTTGTCGAGCTCGCTTTCCTTGGTGGGGTCTCCCTCGACCCACATGAACTCGGGTGGAAGCGAACGCGGCCTCGGATACGGACCAAAGAACACCACGGGGCGTTCGTCGGTGTCGATCTCGTTGACCAAGACGTCGAGCAGCATACCGCTGCCCATCTCGTAACCGCAGACGACGATGTGATTCACGTAACCGCTCATTCGGAATTGCTCCTCTCGAATGCTGAGCACTGCATGCAACAAGCTATGGCCGACGATCCCTGCGAACAGCGCTAGGGTGAACATCCCGCCGACCATCATCGTCCCGCCGATGAAGCGGCCCACGGTCGTCACGGGTGTGATGTCGCCAAACCCCACGGTCGTGATCGTCACGAGCGCCCACCAGAGGCCATCGCCCACGCTGTTGATCTCCGGGTTGGCGCTCCGCTCGACCAGAAACAAACTGATTCCGCCGAGGATCGTTTCGACGCCGAGGACCGAGAAAGCGAACGTGAAGAGGAGCCGGTCCTCCTGGAACGCGCGGGTGATCCCGTAGAAGGGGTCGGCATAGCGAAACAGCCTTGCTGTTCGAAGCAGACGCAAGAGCCGGAGCACGCGGAGGCCACGAAGTGCGGGGACCAATGCGAGCACGGTGAGAATGTCCACCAGCATGAGGGGCGTCAGCGCGAAGCGAATCCGGGATCCGATCTCCGTGCGGATCCGAACGAATGGAGGTTTCTCGAAAACCTCGAGCTCAGGTGGTCGAAAAGTGAGAATCCTGAAGGAAACCTCGATGGAGAACAGCCAGAGGATCACCCGGTCTGTCACCTGGAGCGCGAGATCGCCCCGAGAGCCGTCAGGGAAAAACGGCTCCAGCACGAGAAGCAGGATCGACGCGAGGATCAGGACCCAGACGATGCTCTCGACGACGCGATACGCTTGGGTGCGCGGCTCATGAAACGCCGCGTGCAAGAAATCGCGCGCTGACATGCGGGCCGAGGATCGACCGCAACCTGGTCGGTGTCAACCGCAACCGCCGAGAGGCGCGCGACTACTGAGCCGCGATCGGGGTCTCCTCGACGGCGTCGAGCTCGATCGCATCGGCGAGGATCTCGGCGATGTCGCGCTGTGCAATCTCTTCGTCCTTATCTTGCTTCTTCAAGCCGTCGGTGAGCATCGTCATGCAGAACGGACAGCCGCTCGCAATGGTGGACGCGCCGGTGTCGAGAAGCTGAAGCGTCCGCTTGTTGTTGACGCGCTCCTCGCCCTGCTCTTCCATCCACATTTGGGCGCCGCCCGCACCGCAGCAGAGCCCCTTGTTTCGGTTCCAGTAGTCGACCTCGGTGAGCTCGAGCCCCTCGATCGACTCGAGAATCTTGCGAGGCGAATCGTAGACTTGGTTGTAGCGGCCGAGGTAGCAGCTGTCGTGGTAGACGACCTTCTCTTTGACCGGCTTCGACGGGACGAGCTTTCCGGCCACGAGGAGCCCGTTCAGGAAGTCGCTGTGGTGAACGACGTCGTAGTTGCCGCCGAAGTCGGCGTACTCGTTCCCGATGGTGTTGAAGCAGTGGGGGCACGCCGTGATGACCGTCTTCTTCGAGGCCTCGTACCCGTTGAGCGTCTCGACGTTTTGCTCTGCGAGCATCTGGAATAGGTATTCGTTCCCGGCGCGACGGGCGGGATCCCCCGTGCAGGTTTCTTCGGTACCGAGAATCGCAAAGTCCACGTTGGCCTTTTGAAGCAGCTTGGAGACGGCACGTGCGACCTTCTTCGCGCGGTCGTCGTAGCTCGCAGCGCAGCCGACCCAGTAGAGAACCTCGGCGTCAGGCTTGTCGCTGAGCGTCGGGATGCCGAGCCCGTCGGCCCAGTCCCCGCGGTCCATCGCGGACAGATTCCACGGGTTGCCGTTGGTTTCGATGCCGTTGAACGCACCCTGCAGCTCGCCAGGGAACTCGTTCTTCATCATGACCTCTTCCCGGCGCATGCCGATGATCTTGTCGACGTAGGAGATCATGACGGGGCACTGCTCCTCGCAGGCGCGGCACGAGGTGCACCCCCAGATGACGTCGGGGTGCAGGATGTTGGGAACGAGGTCGACGACGGTGTCGCCCACGAAGTAGCCCTCTGCCGGCGCTTGGGGGAACGTGTGGATGGACTCGGTCCCGTCGCCCCCCTTGGGTGTTTCGGCGGGCGCGTCGCTCGGTTCAGCAACGAGGGCATCCTTGCCGAACATGGCATCCTCGGTGGCGTACAGGTGATCGCGAAGCGCGAGTGTCAGGTGCTTCGGCGAGAGCTTCTTGTTGGTGATGTAGGCAGGACAGTTGTCGCTACACCGACCGCACTCGGTGCACGTGTACAGGTCCATGATGTGCTTGTACGTGAGGTCCGTGATCTGATTGATGCCCAGCGACTCTTCACGCTCTACCTTGCCTTCCAGGTCGTCCACCTTGGGGAGCACGTTCGGGCGTTGGTCGTAGGCGAACACATTCGGGATGACGGTGAGCACGTGGAAGTGCTTGGAGTAGGGAAGGATGTTGAGGAAGATGAGGACAAAGGCGGAGTGCCACCAGAAGCCTGCGTGCTGCCACGCCCGCACGGTGGTGTCGCTCATCCCGGAGAGGACCTGCGCCGCGAGTCCGCCGAAGGGCTCCCACCAACCCGCGTGAAGCGGCTCACCGAATGCCCTCGAGTCGAGCACGAGCGTGCCGCCGACGTACAGGAAGTCGGCCAGCATCATGGTAATGATGATGAAGAGAATGAGGATCGGCTCCGTGAAAACGTACCGGTTCACGTGGTGACCCAGCGTCATGCGCGGCTTGTCTTTGACCTCGGTCGGGTCGCCGCTGTCCTTCCCGCGCTTCACCCACCGAAGGTAGAGAAACGCGAGGGAGCCCGCGATGGCGCTTGCGGCGGCGAGCTCCTTGAAGAGGGAGTAGCCCTTGCCGATGATGTGGTTCTCGCTGAGGAGGCCCCAGAAATCGAAGCTTGGATCGAAACCGCGTCCCCAGAGCATGAGGCTGTTCAACAACAGCACCTGAAACGCGACGAAGATGCCGATGTGTGCGAACCCGGCGAGGGAGTAGTTGGGCATCTTCTTCTGCCCGAACGCGTACACCAGCGTCGTCTTGACTCGATCCTGAATCTGCTCGGGTGACCAATCGAAGCGCGGGTCAGGAACGCCGACTTTGACCTGACGGAGCCGGCGGAATGCCGACCACGAAAAAAAGCCAAGCGTGCTTACCAACAGCAGCGTCATCCATATCGGACCCATCGTGTTCTCCCTGAGATTGCAGGCGCGGCAACATTGGAAAAGTAGGCTCGCGCTGTGCGGAGGTTTAGGGGTGCGCCGCGTTGAAGTCAAACGCCGTGGTGCCTACACCCGTCGCTTCCGCAGTTGCTATGATGCGGGAATCGTGGGGCGAACGCTCTCCATATTCCTGCTGGGGTTGGCTGCATGCGCACCCCCACCGCCGCGCACCGTGCCACGCGTCGTGGACGGACGCGTCGAACAGGGCGACTTCGTTTCGCCGTTCGCATATGAGTGGTTCATCGAGGGCGAGATGTCGGCCGCCAAGGGTCGGCACGACGAGGCCGCGGTCGCGCTAGAAACTGCGAAGGCCGCACCCTCGGACGACGCACTTCTGATGGCGAGGCTGGCTGAAGAATACGAGCGGAGTGGTTCATCTCGCCGTGCGGATCGCGCATTGAGTGCGGCACGTCGCGCCGATCCCAGCTCGGCCCGAGTCTACATCGCCGAGGGCCGCATACTCGGGGACCGCGGCAAACATGACGAGGCGATCGTCGCGTTCAACGAGGCAAGAGCGTTGGACCCGAACTCGGATGAGGCAGTGATTGCGCTCGCCGATGCGCTTCGAAATCGGGGTCTACCGCTCCGCGCCGATGCCGTGCTCATCGACTACGCGCGTCGTCACGGTGACTCATCTCACCGCGGCGTGCATCACGTGCTGATCGATCTGGCACACGCAAACGGCGACGCCGAGGGCCTCGCACGCGCTCTGTCATTGGCCGTCGGGCCCGACCCGGAGCGTGCCGCCTTCCAGGCCGCAGCCCTCGCATACGAGACCGGGCAGCCCGCATTGGCGGCGAGGCTTCTCGATGGGTCGCTTCGAACGGACGAAGGCCGCGGCCTGTGGCTTCGCGCGGCGATCGAGAGCGGACAGCGCGAGGTTGCGCGCGACGCCCTCGAAGAGGCATCGAGCGACACCGTGGGCGGTCCGGCACGGCACGCCGAGCTGCTCCTCGCGGTCGACGCTCGGGAGCGCGCACTCGAAGTCCTGCAGTCGGAGCGTCCGACGCCTGAGGTGCAGTACCTGCGTGGCAAGGCGCTGTTCGACCGAGGCGACTACGTGTCTGCGGCGCGTGCACTCGCCGCGGTGCCTTCGGGGAGTTCGAGGTTCGAGAAGGCTCGACTCACCCTGGCTGACACCGTCGAAGCCCAGGCGCGATCCGGTGCCGCAATGGAAACGCTAAGCCTCGCCCATGCGGAGTCGCGGGAAGTACGGGACAAAATGGCGGCACTGCATGCGTCACACGGTAGCCTTCGTCGCGGGCTTCAGCTCTTTGATCCGAAAAAGCCGAGTGAACGCGCTTCGATCGCACGTCTCTTCGAGGCGGCCGGTCGATACCAGGAGGCAGCGGCTTACTACGCCACTGTAGAAGAAGATGCGGACGAGCCCCCGTGGGTGCACGCGCGCGCAGCGGCCGAACGCCTCATGTCCCGCGGGCTGACGCGCTCCGCCGCCACGATGCTCGAGCACTGGACGCGCGCCGCTCCGCACGACGTGCAGGCGCGCGTGCGTCTGGTCGAAATCCGAATGCAGCTTGGGGACATGGAGGCTGCCGCGAAAGAGGGCGGAGAAACGCTGCCCTTCGTCGACGACGCACGGCTCCGGGTTCACCTGCAAGGTTTACTCGCAGAGATCGACCCGTGACTTGACGCTCAGTACTCGCCGAAGAGGTCCTGGATCCGAACGTCGAGCGCCGTCGCGATCTTGTATAGCGAGCTAATCGAAGCGCTCGATTCGGCGCGCTCAATCTGCGAGAGCAATGAGACGCTGAGACCCGTTCTGCGAGCCATCTGCTTCAGCGTGAGACCGCGGTCCTTTCGAAGGCCGCGAATGGTTTCGCCGATGACACGGTGGAGATTCTCTTCCGGCGTCCGAAGGAGACCCTTCTTGCGCATCACGCGGTCGAGAACCTCGCGGAACTCGTCCGGATTGAAGGGTTTCTTGAGGTAGTCGACGGCATCGAGCTTCATCGACTGGACCGCGGTATCGAGAGACGGGTAGCCGGTGAAGATGACCACGGCAACGTCGCTATCCACTTTCCGGATTTGCTCGAGCACCTCGACGCCGCCGAGCCCCGGCATCATCAGGTCGAGCACGACGAGGTGATAGCCTCCGTCTTTGACTTCCTCCGGAGCGTCCTTCGGGTCAGCGACGGTGGTGACCTCGAAGCCATCCTTCGTGAGGAAGGTCTCCATGAACTCGAGGATCGCCTGATCGTCATCGACGACGAGAACTCTTACCGGTGGTAGCGCCTTTGCCATCTTGCCTCCGCCACAATTCTATTCTCACACAATTTTCTAATCAGTGTTCGATTCTAGTCGGGGCGAGAGGATTTGAACCTCCGACCTCACGGTCCCGAACCGTGCGCGCTACCAAACTGCGCTACGCCCCGTATTTCAAGCTCGGCGGAATCTAGCGTTGTGACGGAGACCTGTCAACGAACTATCCTACATTTACCCACACGGACACTTGGTATGCATCCGCCCAGGGACCCGCACCCTCCACAAAGGGGCCGAGGCGGATGCTGGGGGTAGTTCCGACGCGCTCCGAGTTCAAGCCGAATCGGGCGACTTTCGCCGGTTGGAAGGCCGGAAGCGACGCCCGAGACACCACGTCGAAGCCCTCTTCGGGCAGTGGAGAACAGACGGCGTAGACCAGCGTGCCGCCAGGACGAACCCGCGCCGCCGCGCGTTCGAGGATGCGCAGCTGAGTCTCACCCATTTGGGCCGGCAGGGCCGGGTCGGCGCGCAGGAGGATCTCCGGCCGGCGGCGCAGCGTCCCGAGACCGGTACACGGTGCGTCGATCAGCACCCGATCAAAGGTCCCGGAGACCTCGCCGGGGCCGACCGTCCAGTCGACGGTGGCCGTGCGAAGCGTGGACGTTGGCAGCCCGAGACGAGAGAGCTCCTCCGGGATCTGCGAGAGCCGGCGTGCGTGGACATCGGTCGCGACGACCTCGCCCGTCGGACCCACCGCCTCGACGAGCTGCACGGTCTTGCCTCCTCGGCCCGCACAGACGTCGAGCACACGGTCGCCAGGCTTCGCGTCGACGATGGCACCGATCAGCTGCGCACCCTCCTCTTGTACCGCGATCTCACCTCGCTCGTACGCCGCCAGCCGACGCGGATCCCCTACTCGGGTCATCCGCAGCCCCCGAGCACTCAGCCGGGTCCTGGCGACGCTCGCGTCGGGATGGGCTTCGCGGATCGAATCGGCGACGTCCTGGAGATGACTGCGTTCGGGAACACGCACGTCGGTCGTCGTTGCATCCCCGCTGAGACGAAGGAGCGCTTCAGTATCCGCATCCCCGAGCGCCACGCGGAGCGCCTTGTCCAGCCAATCCGGCAGGACGATGGACGCGGGAAGCTCGGCATCGACGGGGCGCTGACGGGCCACCTTGCGGAGGACGGCGTTGACGAATCCGGCGACCCGAGATCCGCGCTTCTCACGAACCAGGCTCACCGAATCGTCGACGACGGCATGGGATGGCACTCGAGAGAGGTGCAAGAGCTGAAAGGCGCCGGCAAGCAACGCGGCGTGCGTCCAAGGGTCCACCTTCACGGGGCGATTGGCGTAGCCCTCGACGACCGCCTCGAGCGATGGTCGGACACGCAGCGCGCCGTATACGATCTGCGTGGCGAGCGCGGCGTCGACTCGCTCGAGACCGGCACGATTGATCTCCGTGTCGAGTGTCGGCGTCGCCCACGCGCCGTCGCGCTCGATACGAGACAGCACACCGACCGCAACACGTCTCGCCCGAGCAACCACTCGCAGGAGCTTAGCCCGAGAGTGAACGGGCGTCGTGCAACGGGGATTCCACGGCGGCACGACGAGACACGAGAATCAAATCACACCGAGCGACCTGGGGGCCGCGGCTTTCGAATCCATTCGGTCGCCGTGCTCCGGCGCGGTCGTGGAAGGGGTATCCGCCGAGCCAACAGCGCGAGAGACGGGCTAGGCGACAGCATCTAGACTGGTTCGGGTCGGATGATTGGAGGCGTTCAGCCCGCGTGTTACGTTGCGCCCGTGGGGAAGTCGGGCGCTGGCGCGGATCGAAAGGGACTTCGATGAGCGCGCTCGTGCTCGTCGCGGACCCGGATCCGTTCAATCTTCGGTTGCTCCACGAAGCCTGTGAGGCAGCCGGCTACGACGTCGTGACGGCGGCCGATGGACCGGAGGTTCTCGCGATGGTTGCGCGACGGCCGCCCGACCTATTGATGCTGGACGCCAACATGTCGGAAGTCGACGCCTTCGACATTCTTCGGATCTTGAAAGCAGACAACAGTCTCGAGGCGATCCCCGTGCTCCTCGTCACCGACGAGGGCGACCTCAAGTCGCGAAAACGCGGACTCGAGCTGGGCGCTGAGGACTACCTCACACGTCCGTATCGTGTGTTCGAGATTCAGCAGCGTGTCCGCAACGTGCTTCGAGCCACGCGGCACGACCGTCTCGGTGTCCCGGAGAGCACGCCTCCCGCCGACCAGAAGGACCCCGTTACCGGCGCGGCCACCCCTTCACAGCTTCTCATTAGCGTCGACTACGAGCACACGCGCGCCGAGCGATACGGTCACCCGCTCACGTGCATGGTCATTCGGGTAGCCAACGCCGAAGCGATCGCCGCCGAGAGCGCCGATGGAACGAGCGACCAAGTCATGGCGCTGGTGGGCGCCGGGCTCCGGCGCTGTATCCGAGCGGTCGACCATCTGTTTCGCGTTCGCCGAGACGAGTTTTGCATCCTGCTTCCCGAGACGGACGAGGAAGGCGCGGGCTTCGTCTATCGTCGCCTCGAGGGACAAGCCGAGAGTGGAGAACTCTGGGGCGAAGATGTATCGCCGAGGCCTTCTATCCAGATCGCCGCGACCAGCATGCCGAAGACCAGGGTCAAGAGCGGCGACGAGCTGCTCAAAGTGACGCGTCACCAGCTACGCAGCTAAACGGCAGCGGCAAGCCGTACCACCCACACGAACACGCCCGCGATCGCCAGCCCGAGCGCCCATCGGTGAACCGCGAACCGATCGAACACCTGGGCGAACGTCCAGCCGCGCCGCAACGCGAGAACGCTGACGACCAGTGTTGCGCAGGAAACGAAAAAGAGAACCAGCCCGAGTGGATTGGCGGAAGCGGCGGCGATCCACTCTCCCCGGATACCGTGAGCAAACGCGGTCGTCAGGCCGCAGCCAGGGCATGGAAGGCCCGTCAACAAGAGAAAGCCACAGGGCGGAAGGCCGAGCTGCTCATGAGTGCCGACCCCTCGTGGGTCGGGTTCGAGCAGTGCGGCGACGGCCAACACGCTGATGCAAGCGCCAGAAAGGAGCAGCCATGCGAAACGCTCGGCGGGAACGGCAGATCGCGCATCAGTCGTCGAGGGCATCGCCCTCCCGCCAATCGGGGTTTCGAACGAGAACGCCGTCGAGTTTCGTGACGCACGGCACGGTGCATCGAGGATCGCCGATTCGTTCCGCCACGTCCACTCCGATGGGGTTCTCGTGCCCGACCGCGTGGTCGGCATAGTGCGCGTGGAGGCACTTCACGCCAGCCTGCGACCCGCCGACTCCGCCCGTCGGCCTCGGTACCGCGTGCCGAGGTACCAGCGCGTCCCGCTCCTCGGCGTAGCGTCGGTGGGCCGCCTCGAGGCGTTCAGCCAATGCCGGGTCCGAATCAACGCGCGCCTGCGCGGCGCGCACCCCGCCGGCGGCCTCGAGCCTCGCGATCCGCCGATGCGCAAGCGGACACGTGAGCCAATACCGGGTGGGAAACGGCTCTCCTGTGTCGAGGACCGGGGGCACGGCGGCCACGACCGGAAGCCCGAGGTTACACCGATGTTCGACGGTGGACACCGCGCGAAGCGGCCGCCCGATCTGCAGAGCAAGCACGCGGTCGTCTTGCTCTCGATCGATCATGTGAGACGAATCCGATCTTTGATCTCGGTCCAGAAATCGGATTCTCCGACGACCTCGAGCATCATGACGGCCTCGGCCGCAGCGCGGTCCGCTCGTGCGCCCGAACCACGGAGTCGAGCGCAGATGTCCTCGGCAATCGCCAGGCGCGTCGCGAGCTCCGCTCGGGCGAGCCGAAAGTCGTAGTCCTCCGCCCACTTGAGCGACCAGACCTCGTCGGCGAGCCAATCGCCGAACACCTCGCGGCTCGTTCGCTTGTCGGGGGAGCGCGCCTCGGCACGATCGAATGCGGCAGTCCACGGACGTGTCGGGGGGCGGGGGTCGTGCCCATTTCGAAGGGCAGAAATCGTGTCGCCAACCCAGGCCATCGCGGCGCCGAACTGCGTCCCGTCGCGGGCTGCGATGAACTCGGCCGCCTGCTTGCTCCAGCTGCTGCCGCGGAGTTTTGGAAAGGGCGTGGCCTCGAGGACGTCGAGTAAGGTTTCACGGCTGCGGAGCCGACGCAGAATGTCTTCCTCGATGGCTTCCCACTCGGAGAACTTCACCTCGCGACGCGGCGTCAGCGGCACCCGCTTGATTCGACGATCGGCAACGGGACGCTTGCCGCCGTCGGATATCGAGGGCTCGGCGTCCTCGGCGCGGAGTTCGGGGCGGTCGCCCATCGTGCGACACGGGCAGCGGTGGTCCGTCGTGATTCGTCCACCGCTCGGCGTCGCGACGAGGCCGAGAGGGAAGCGGCGGCAACCTTCGGGCTTCGCGTCGGGGCCCATCTTGGCGTGCACGGAGCATCGCTGGTCGGCCATGAGGAAAACACACCCGCCGTCCGCGGCGGTGCGGAGCATGTAGTCGTCGTGGTCGTCGTCCCACCCCGCCGAGTCCGGAGTGATGCGTCGCATCGACGCCGCTTCTTTCTTGGTCAGCGGGCCAATCCCATGAATGTCGCTGCAACACAGGCCGTCGCCGAAGCAAGTGTAGCGAGCGCCTGGGCGGGTCAGCAGCGGCCGGACGGACGTCTTTTTCTTCTTGTTTCCAGCCATGAACTAGTGCGTGCTTTCCGCTAGCCCCTGGGAAAAGGGGACTGTCCGCTTTTTCTGGGATATCATTTGGGAGATGGGAGCGAATCCGTCGCCGCTCGTGGGGTACAACACGAACGTGCGCCATAAGGGAAACCTGTACCACATTCAAACCGAGGACTCGGGCGTCAAACGGCCTCACGTCATCACGCAACTTTTCGCGGACGGCGGCCGGATCATCGCGTCAGAAAAAACATCCTATGAAGAACACGTGGGCGCGGAGAATCTCGGCGCGCTCGTCAAGAAGCTCATGCAGGAACAGCACAAGCGTTTCTTCATCGCGCTTCGTGATGGCGCCTACGACGAAGACGACGACGATCTGATAGAGGCCAAGACACAGACTCGTCACCCCGTCACCACCGAAGTTCTCGAGCACGCGGCGGCACGTCTCGTCGAAGGTTCGCCGAGCTACGAGCAGGTACGTCCGCCATCGGGGACCAATCGGCGTGTGTCGCAAGCTCCGATCACCCCGTTCGGTCACGACGTGCTCACCGAGAAAACGCTCGACGAAGTGATCCTCGCGTACCTCGCGCAAGATCTCGAAACGGGAACGTGACCCGCTGCCGGCTTGACACCCTCCGGGCCGCGTAGTTAGCTCCGCGCCTTCCGCGAAACGCAGGGCAAGCGGGGTACATCCATGTCGGACGCGCAGACTTCATTCACGCAGGACATCCCGGAATCGATCGGGAACGACCTAGAGCGAGCCAAAGCCGTAGGGGCGATCTTCCTCTTCAGGGTGACCGGCGAGGGAGGCGGGGTCTGGACGGTCAACATGAAGGACCAGCCCGGGGTGGTCGAAGGTGACTCCGGAAATGCCGAGTGCACCATCGAGATCTCCAACGAAGACTGGACGGCGCTCACTGAGAAGCCTGGCTCCGCGATGCAGTTTTTCATGACGGGCAAGATCAAGGTCAGTGGAAACGCCGTGCTCGCCACGAAGCTGCAGTCGGTCATCGGATAGCCTGCTTCGACCTCATGAAGCAACCGAATCCACGGCTCATTCAGCTGCTCCAAGACCCTCGCGTCGCGAAGCTCGTTCAAGACCCACGAGTACAGCAAGCGGTGTTTCGCGCCCTGAAGCTGCGCGGGCGCGCGCAGGAGCGCACCGACCGCCTCCTCGATAGCGCGGCCAAGCGACTGAACCTCGCCACGGCGCGAGAAGTGCGCGAGCTGAAGCGGACCATTCGTCGCCTCGAGGAACGACTCGCCGAGACCGAAGCCGACGACTGACGGGTTCAGTCGGTCAGGACGCGGTCCCCGCACACTTCAGCGAGCACGGTGCGCAGCCGCTCGCGAAGGTTGGAACCTTTCTCGACGAAGTGGTGGATGCCGAGCTGATGAAGAAGCTGGACGTCATGCTGCGCGGCGCCCGCGCTCACGGAGATGATCGATGACCCCTGGGCGAGTCCCTCCCCTTTGAGCTGCATGCAGAGTTCCACGCCGTTCATCCGAGGCATGTGGAGGTCGAGCAGCATCACCTCGGGTTCCGACTCCTGCACGGCGCGAAGTGCCTCCTCGCCGTCGTGAGCGACACGCACGTCGGCTTGGCCCATGATCTGCCGGACGTAAAAGGTGAGAATCCGTGCCAAATCCGGGTCGTCGTCGACGATCAGCACCGAGGTTGCTGACGCAGCGGACTCTGTTTCCTGAGGGCTCGCGTCGGGACGTTCGCTCGTAGCGCTCCCGTCGCGAATGGCGCGCATCTGCCACGCGACCGCCTCCGCGCTCTGAACGCGAACCTGCGGATTGTGGTTGAGCATCTCGTGGACGAGCTGACACAGGGCGAGCGGGCAGTCCGGCCGAAGCTCGGCGAGCGCTTCAGCGGGGCCCCGTTGATGCGATGCGAGGATCTCGCGAACCGTGTTGCCGGGATACGGACGCGTTCCCGTCAGAAGCTCGTACGCGACTACCCCGAAGCTGAAGATGTCGGACAGGTGCCCGTTCCCGGACTCAGCGCTGCTCAGGATCACCTCGGGCGCCATGTAGGGTGGCGAGCCGGCAACGGTCTGTTGGCCGTTCATGTCGAACTCGGGAAGCACGAGCCCGAAGTCCATCAGCACGACCCGATGCGCCGGGGTGAGCATGATGTTGTCGGGCTTCACGTCGCGGTGAACCAGCCCCGCACGGTGAACCACGCTGAGTCCCTCCGCCACGGGGAGCAGAATCTGCACGACCTCGGCCGGAGTGAACGTTTGGTCGGCGCTCCACCGAGTCGCGCAGTGCTGAGTCATCGACACACCGTAAACGCGCTCCATGACGAGGTAGTCGATGCCGCGATGCTCACCGAGCGTGTGAACACTGACGAGGCTCGGATGCTGGAAGGCGGCCAACGCGCGGGCTTCGTTCCGAAGGGGCGGCGTGAGCGGGTTCGGCCAAACCGCTTTGATGGCAACCCGGCGGTTCAGCTGGTGATCGTGGGCCTCGAAGACCTGCCCCATGCCGCCTCGGCCGAGAAGCTTCATGATCTCGTAGATCCCGTCCAGCAGCTCCCCGGTCGCGAAGATCCGGTTCTCATCCCCAATCGGCGGCTCACTGGCAACCACGGCTCGTCCTCTGATCTGTGACATACGTTATAATCATATTATGTCACTTACACTGTAATTTCAACCTCTCACAAGTCGATCGCGACCACATCGAGGCCGTCGACGGAGTGGCCCAGGAACCGCGACGCGGCCGTCGCGAACTGCCCCGGCAGGTCGGTGACTCGGATGCGCATGTCACCCCGGCCGGCGTCTCCGGGGGGCGAGGTTTCGACGAGCTCAGTGAGCGTGTCGGCCGTCGCGCTGGCGCTATCGACGATGACGACGTCGTGCCCAAGCATGTCCTGCGCGGCCGCCCGGATGGTGTCGGCCAACAGCGGATAGTGGGTGCAGCCGAGAACGATCGTGTCGACGTCGGCGCTGACCAGAGGTTCGAGATACCGACGTGCGGCGAGCGTTGGCACGGGACCAGCGACCCAACCTTCTTCGGCCAGCGGAACGAATAGGGGCGCAGCGTGCGTGAACACCTGAATCGCAGGGTTTTCACGGTGAATCGCGCGCTCGTAGGCTCCGGAGCCCACCGTCCCAGCTGTGGCCAACACACCAATTCGTCCGCTGCGCGTGGCCCGGACCCCGGCTTGGGCGCCCGGTTCGATCACGCCGATGACGGGGATTGACAGCTCGGTTTCGAGCGAATCGAGCGCAACGCCGCTCGCAGTATTGCACGCAACCACGAGAAGCTTGATGTCGAACTGGCGCAGGTGTGCCGCACAGCCGAGCGCATAGCGGATGACCGTGCGGGAACTGCGCGTGCCGTAGGGAACCCGCGCGGTGTCTCCGAGATAGACGAGATCCTCGCTAGGCAGCGCGGCTCGAATCGCCCGCGCCACGGTCAGGCCACCGAGGCCCGAATCGAAGATGCCAATCGGCTTTGCCACCGTTCTCCGTGTGGGCCAACGTTACACAAGCGCCCTGAAAGAGCCACCATTTGGGGTGTCTCTGGTAGGGTGAGCCCAAAGATGGCGTCGCTGGCACTCATATCGACCGATGCAGGCCTGCACGCACGGCTGACCGCCGAGCTTGGCGGCAGCGGATGGGCCGTCACGCGCTTTCCGTCGCTCTCGGCGATTCAGGATCCAAAGGCCACCCCGGACGTGTTGGCCGTCGAAGCGGCGTCGCTGCCGGCCTCGGCTTCCTCGCTTCCCCGAGGGGTCCCGGTACTGGTGATCGTCGCCAACGCGAGCGAGCTAGGCGCACCGGAAGCGGGAGACGACATCGTCTTCTCAGAAGCAGAGGGGGCCGAGTGGAGAATGCGACTCGAGCGGCTCGTCGCACGGTCTCCCCAGGAAAACTTGCGACGCCAGTACGATGAGACCCTCGCGTCGATGGCACCCGGAATCGTGGTCGTCGATGCGGACCTCCGAGTGGTGTTCGCAAACCCGCGGGCGTACGAGAGCGTGGGCTATCGGGAGGGCACACTCGGCAAGGCCGAGCTCGCCCGCATCGTCGTCCGTGAGGACCAGGCGAGGATCCGAGATACGTTGGCCAAAGGCGAGTATCCTCGCGGCGTAGACGTCCGACTCGTGCGGCGAGAAGGCCGTGAAATCGAGTGCAGCGCTTCATTCGCCCCGATGATCGGCGCGGAAGATCATACGGTCATCTCCTTTGAAGACGTCACGAGCGAGCGCGAAACGGAGCGTGAGCTGCTGAAGACGATGCAGTTTCTCGAATCGCTCATCGATGCGAGCGTCGACGCAATCATCGCCACGGACATGTCGCAGCGGATCGTCCTCTTCAATCCGAGCGCGGAGCGCGTCACGGGAAGACACGTCGCGGATGCGATGGCGAACCTCACGCTCGAAGGGTTCCTCGGGCGCGCTTCGTCCGAACTCATCATGCAGCGGCTGTTGATGGATGACTACGGGGGCGAAGGTCGACTCGAGCCGACGCTGCTCGAGGTCACCAACGTCCACGGCGTCCAGATCCCGGTACAGCTCTCGGCTTCGCTGATCTATGAAGCGGGCGAGCCTTCCGCGATCGTGCTGATCTTCACCGACCTGAGAGAACGTGTGCGGATGGAGGAGCGGCTCGCCGAAGCGCAGAAACGGCTCGCTTTCACCGACAAGCAAGGTGTCCTTGCCGAGCTGGCCGGTACGGCCGCGCATGAACTCAATCAGCCCCTGACGAGCATGATGGCCTACGCGGAGCTGCTGCTGAGGCAGTCGACTCCGGGCTCGGTCGGTGCGAAGGCTGCGGAGGTTCTCATCCGCGAGTCGGAGCGTATGGCAGAGATCGTTCGTAAGATCGGGAAAATCACGAAGTATGAGACGACGTCGTACGTCGGACAGCAGAAGATCTTCGACCTCGACCGCGCCGCCGACTCGTCAACCTCGGACCCGGGGGCAGAGGGCTGATGGACGACCGCGCCGCAAAGAAGCCGCCGCGCCCGGGAAGCCTCGTCCCTCGAGTGTCGGCGGTGAAATCGATCGTCACTCCGAGACGCAAAACCGGCGAGCCCGACACGGCCGATGTCTTCCAGGCACTGAACCGAGCGCGTCGCGACACCGAAGGGAGCTCGAGCGACCAGAAGGTCCTCGGCGCTTACCTCGGTGCCCTCGAGTCGCTCTACCCTTCGATACGTTTCGCGTTTCGACTGACGTCTGCAGCTGGGTCGCGCCGGCCGCCCGTGCAAGTGGCCTCGCACCGTATTCGCAGCGAGGCGATGGATCGCGTGACGATCACGGAGGCGGGTCTCGTTCGTGGCGGGCTATGGGCGACGGCACCCGCCCTTCGCAACGTGACTCTCACGAGGACGTATCGACCGATCCTCGAGGCGACGCCGCGACAGGCTCCGCATGCCGACGGCTTCGATGCTCCGCTCACGCGCGGCAACGAGGTGATTGGAGCGGTCTGCGTGGAGTTCGATGGGCGAGAGGCGCCGCCCGCCGGGCTCGAAACGACTCTCCTGGTCTTCGCCAGCCACGCGAGCGCGTCGATCGAAAACGTCGCGCTTCGGCGCGAGGCCGGTCACCTTCGAGACTACCTCGATAAGCTACTCGAGCACGCCAACATCCCCGTGCTGGTCGTCGATCGCGACCGAAGCATCCGCGTGGTGAGCCAAGCCTTTTCGAAGATCACCGGGATCTCCGCGGATGAAGTCACCTCGCGCGACGTCCTTCAACTCGCGCCGCAAACCGAACGCGTGAAACTGCTTTCCGCATTCGTTACCGTTTTGCGGGGTCGAACGGTGCCTCCATTTGAGCTGGCACTTCCGAGGTCGGACGGCGGCTCGTCTCGACTCTCGTTCAAGCTCGCCCCGATCCTCGACGCGGACGGGCTAGCGGCCGGAGTCCTCGCAATCGGACAGGACCGTACGGAAGTCCGCGAGCTTGAAGGCCAGGTCATCCATGCGGACAAGCTCGCCACGCTGGGGAAACTCGCTGCAGGTATCGTTCACGAAATCAACAACCCGCTCACGAGTATCTCGGTGTACGGGGAGTACTTGCTGGGAAAGCTGTCGCGCAGCGGCGCAGAGCCCTCCGACCTCAAGCGCGTTGAACGAATCTTGAGAAGCTCCGATCGCATCATGTCGTTCACACGCAATCTCCTCACGTACGCGCGCCCGTCGAAAGAAGAGGCGATCGACGTTTCGGTGAACGGGATTCTCGATGAGGCGATCGACTTTTGCGAGCACCTCGCCCGTGAAGCCAACGTCACCGTCGTTCCCGACTACGCGAACGAACTACCGCGACTTCACGCAGTACCGGGCCAGCTCCATCAGGTATTCGTGAACCTGATCTCGAACGCGTGTAACGCCATGGGAGATCAGGGCGGCGTCGTCTCCGTCCAGACGCGGGCGCTAGGTCCGAGCGAGGTTCAGATCGTCTTCGAGGACAACGGCGTGGGGATCGATCCCGCCGACCTTGACCAGGTGTTCGAGCCCTTCTTTTCGACCCGTCGCAAAGGAAAGGGGACCGGCCTCGGTCTATCGATCGTGAAGAACATCGTCGAACAGCATCGCGGTCGAATCGAGATCGAGAGCACGCCGGGCGAGCGAACCCGCGTCACGGTCGTTCTCCCGGCAGCCCCTAAAAACTCGTAACTAGTGCCTTATCGGCATTTCTCGGGTTTCTTCGACGTCGATGGAATATCGAAGCGATTCGTCCGTTGAGCCCTATAGGAGGACTATGCACATGAACGGATCCACGGGACGGCGTCAGGGCGCCGTCATGCTTGCGCTTGGGGTTGCTTGCCTTGCCATCGGAACGGCCTACGCGGCCCCGAAGAAGAAGGCGGCCGACGACGACGCGCTGTCGAGAGCTGTCGCGTTCGAGAATGCACTCACCGGGGTGGCCGAATCCGTGTCGCCTTCCGTCGTCAGCATCAAAGTCGAGGTGAACCGACCGCAGGGCAACGCGTTTCCCATTCCGTTCTTCAGCATGCCGGACCGCGGTGGGATCGTTCGCGGGGGTGGCTCAGGCGTGATCATCCGTTCGGACGGCTACATCCTCACCAACAACCACGTCGTGCGCGAGGCCAATCGCATCGACGTGACATTGCAGAACGGAAAGAGTTACACGGCGGAGCTCGTCGGCTCCGACGCGGCGAGCGACCTCGCGGTTCTTCGAATCAAGACGGCCGGACTGAACAAAGCAGACTTCGCTTCCTCGGAGGCAGCGCGCGTAGGGCAGTTCGTCATTGCGATCGGCTCTCCGTTCGGTCTCGACTACACCGTGACTACCGGTGTGCTGAGCGCCAAGGGCCGCGGTGGCATCGGCGCGAACGAAATCGAGGACTACCTGCAGACCGACGCGAGCATCAACCCGGGGAACTCCGGAGGCCCGCTCGTGGACTTGAATGGCGACGTGCTCGGCATCAACACGATGATCATTGGGCGCGGATCGGGCATCGGGTTCGCGATCCCCTCGGAGATCGCTCAGCGCGTTGCCCAGCAGCTGATCAAACACGGGGAGGTGAAGCGTGCGTGGCTCGGAGTGGCGTTCCAGGAGATCACCCCAGAGCTCGCCTCGCATTTTGGCGGAGAGCTCAACGGGGGAGCCCTCATCAGCTCGGTCGTCGAAGACGGGCCGGCCGACAAGGCCGGGCTCAAAGCTGGCGACGTGATCGTCGCGGTTGACGATGCGGAGATCCGCGAAGGACATGACCTCTTGCGCACCGTGCTGCGCAAGGACGTGGGCGAACGCCTGAACGTCAAGGTTCGACGGGGCAGCGACACCGTGAAGCTGAAGGTGGTCGCGGGCGAGCGACCTACTGAGGATGGCGCGCAGTCGAAGCTGAAGGGCCAGGGCGAGGACGACATGCTCGGCCTGTCGGTCCAAGAAATCACGCCGTCGCTCCGACAGCGAACCGGATATCAGGGCGAAGGCCAGGTGTTCGTCAGCAACGTTCGCCCGGGCTCCGACGCCGACCGCGCAGGCCTCCAACCTGGCGATGTCCTCCTTCAGGCCGACCAGAAGGCGGTTCAATCGCCCGCGGACGTCAAGGCGGCCCTCACGGACGGCAATGCCCTACTCTACGTCGAACGCGATCAACGACGCTTCTTCCAGTCGTTGCAGCGGACCGAGTAGGGGGCGCTCAGAAGTCGCAGCGCCCGCGGCGGCTTCTGGGCCTCGAAACGAGACGAACCGCGCTAGCGCGCGATGGTGATCTCGATGGCTGGACCGCGCGCTTCGACTCGATAGGCGGGGTGACGGCCGTTCACGAACCGAATGGTCAGTTCCGAGAAGTCGCCTCGGTTGTGGATGGCGGCGTGCTCAACGTCCGGGTGGGCGGTCGCGATGGGGCCGGCGCGAGAGAGCGAAAGGCTGCCGGGGATCATCACGGAGAAGCCGTCGTCTTCGACGAGACCGTCCATCTCCTTCACGGGGTTGCTCATGCGCAGAACGTACTTCTCGCCCTTCGGCACCTGATCAAGACCGAACGATTGTCCCCGAACGCGCTCCGGCGGGAGCGGCCCGCCCTGCGCCGCGGCCTGCGTCGACCCGGATGCGGTGGAACCCGCGGTGCGCGCAGAGTTCGCTGAGCCGCCATCGGCGGAGCGGGCCGCGCTGACGTTGTCGGCGCCCGTCGCAGCGGATGAGCCGGCCGTCGAACGAGTGGCCGTGGAACCGTTGGGCCCGTTCGTTGCGGCGTAGGCGCTGGAACCACCGGGACTGGCGACGCTGGACGTGTCGGGCGCCGCGCCGTCGGCGGTCGCGTCGACCAAACCGGCGTCGAGGTCGGGCTCGACTGGACTTGGCGAAACTGCCCAAAGGTAGATGCCCCATGCGCAGAGGCCGCACGCAGCGGCGACGGTCGCGAACATCACGTACCGCCGCCCGCTTCGGCGAGAGTTCTTGAGGTGCGCGCGCGCAGCTTCGCTTCTTGGGACTTGCTTGCGTCGCGGTTTCTCTTCGAGGCGGCCGCGTAGGGCCTCGACGAAACGGGCTGCGACCGTCGCGCCGCGACGGGTGGTTCGCGCGATCGACGGGAGAGCCCGCTGCGTGAGCGCGTTCTTGACGCTTCCCACCGAACTCGACATCTGATCCGACGCATTCTTGGCGTATTCGCGGATTCGGTCCGACGTGGACTTGTCGAAGACCAGCTCTTCCTGGGCGTCGTACCGGACGATTCGTGGCGTGTCGTGGAGGCGCGGGGTCGACGTCCTTCGATTTGGGCGAGACGCACGGTCCACGTCGTCAGGCAAGGTATCGCGATCGAGTTCGGCCACGGCGGCTACGCCTGCGGAGTGGGCCGCGTCGGGCGCTTGGACGGCGTCGGGCGAGCCGGTTCCGTCTGCGGCCTGTTGCGCCTGAGGCTCTGGAAGGTTGGGCTCCCCCACCGGGTCGACGAAGCCCTGCCCAGCCTCGGTCTCGTACTCGATGCTGAGCACCAGTTTAGGAACCTCTTCGTCGAACTTGAGCTCGACGGTATCGAGGTGACCTCGACGACCGGAGGAGTCGTTCTCCACACCCGTCCCGATTGCCAAGAAGGGCAGAGTCTGTTCGACCCGGAGCGTCGACTCGGTCTCCTCTTGAAGCTCGGCCACGAAAGAGGAACCGACCCCGTCGAGCTGCAGTCGAACGGTCGGCGCGACGGCGGTCGTCCTGCCCCATCGCTGTATGAGAGCCTCGATGCGCGTTTGGTCCTCGTCGGAAAGCCGCGTGAACCGAATGCCGAACTCGCCGAACTGCGGTCCACTGTCGTGGGCCCAGACGACTTGACCGATCATCTCGATCGGCTCGGGGCTGTGCGGACTTTCCAACTGACACCGCAACGTGGAACCCACCTCGGGAAGCACGTTGGCGCGCATGGACAGCCCACCCGGCCCTACATTGATGCCGTCCGCCTCGAACTCCTGCTCGACGAAGCCCTCTGGGTAGAGCTTGATCAGCACCTCGTCGAGCGGAACGCGCGGCGGACGAGGGGCCTGGTGATAGCCGACGGATGTGTTCATCAATGCCTCGCGTACATCTCCGGCGACCCCGTGGGCCGCTGCACCTTCTCTGGTCCCAAAAGTGGGCGGCACCGTCCACTTTTCTGCAATCCGCTTCCTTGACGATCGCGAACGTGACCGCCAGCCTTGGCGGCCACGATGGGAGTGCGTATCGAGGTACAGTCGCTTTGGGTCGACGAGGGGCGAGCGACGTACGTTTACGAGTTCGATCAGTCGCGGATCAACATCGGGAGAGCCAGAAGTGCAGATGTTCAGCTACCGCACGCGGCGGTGAGCAGCACGCACGCAAGCATTCGCACGGACGGCGCTGGCTACGTGCTCGTCGACGAGGATTCCACCAACGGATCGCGCGTGAACGAAGCACCGCTCGTGGCCCTCCGCCCGAAGCCCATTCGAAGCGCCGATCGAATCGACGTCGGCGGCTACCGGCTCGTCGTGCATCTCGGCGTTCCGGTCTCTGAACCGGTGTCTGCAAGGCATACCGCGCTCTATGCGGAAGAGATGCTGCGCGAGCAGCACGCAGGGGAGCCCAACGAAACGCTCGAAGCGAGGCTCCTGGCCGTCCATACCGGTGCGGACGAGTCGATCGAGCTGCTTCCCATCGCCAAAGACACGCCCACCGAGCCCCCGCCACTACGCGCATCCCGACCATCGACGCCGAGTTCGGTTCCGCCACGCCCACGTCTCGGAACGAGCGAGCTCATGGTCTACTCGATGGCCGGCCTGCTTCTCGCGGCGAGCATGCTCGTCATGTTCCTTCTCACACGCAGTTGACGGCGCTCAGCGGTTGCGGAGGTAGATGAGCCTCAGGCCTTCCAGCGTGAGGAACTCGTCGACTTCATCGATCGTTTCGCTGTCGGGTTCGATGAGGGTTGCGAGCCCACCGGTGGCGATGACCGACACTTCTGAGCCCATCTCGCCAGCGAGGCGCTTGACCAGGCCATCGACCAAACCGACATAGCCGAACACGATGCCGGCCTGCATCGAGTGGATGGTGTTTCTTCCGATCGCTCGCGGCGGGCGCGCGATCTCGCTTCTCGGAAGCTTGGCGGCGCGCGCGAACAGCGCACTCGCACTGATCTGCATGCCGGGGGCGATTGCGCCGCCGAGGTACTCGCCCTTCGCTGAGATGCAGTCGAAGGTGGTTGCCGTTCCGAAGTCGACGACGATGGCGGCTTGCTCGACCCGCTCGTAGGCCGCCACCGAGTTCACGATGCGATCGGCGCCAACCTCCCGTGGGTTTTCAGCGAGGACCGGCATGCCGGTTTTGATTCCCGGACCCACAATCATAATTTCGTGATCGAAAGCGCGATCGACGGCGTCGACGACGGTGTCGTTGAGCGAGGGCACGACCGACGCCAGGATGCTCGCGCGAACGTCAGCACGCGCGACTCCCGCGAGCTGAAGCAGATTGAGCAGGAGAACGTGGTACTCGTCGCTCGTGCGCCCCTTCGACGTTTCAATGCGGAAGTCGTGAACGAGGCGGTCGCCGTCGTAGAGGCCGAGCACCATGTTGGTGTTGCCAACGTCGACGACGAGAAGCATTTAGCGCGGCCGAAGCGAGAGAGTAAGCTCGAGTAGGTCGCCGAAGGTTTTCGGCCTCGGAAACTCCGGGGCGTCCGTGGAAAAGACCACCGGCTGCCCGGTGGGCGCTGCGCTTTCGGCTCGAATCGCTTCCGGTTTGCCCGGCGCTGCAGAGATCGGCCGCGCCGGCTGGCTGGACGCGGGCCGAGCCGGCTCATTCGAAGCACTCGAGACCGGCGCGGACTGGCTCGAGACAGGCCGCGAGGTACGGGCGCGGGGCTCGACGGAAAGCGGGCGTTCGACCCGCGGAGGCTGCGAAGAGTAGCGCGTCGGGCTCTCGACCGTCGGAGAAGTGGGCGGCTCGTGCGCAGGGTGCGAAGACGATCGCAACGGAAGGGGGCTCGGGGTGGGCGCGTTGGCAACCGGTACGCTGGACAGCGGCGCGTTCGCCGGCGGCGCACTCCCGGCCGGCATACTGGAGCCAGCCGAAGAAGGCGGCGTGGTCTCCACCGGCTGCGCGGCCGGGACGGCGCCCGAGGCGGTCCGGATCCGCTCGATGACGTCAGCGGCTTGCGTGGACCGCTCGTCGGGCCGCTTGGCGCGGACCTTGTTGAGGAGAGACCTCAGTCTGTCTTCACGGTCGCTCATGATGCCCTCTTCGCTTCCAGCATCCCGACGATAGCCGGGAGATCGGCGCCGTCTTTGAACCAGCCCCAAACGGTTTCGGCGACCTCGAAGTCGACCATGATGAACCTGGCGTCGCCAGCCGGCACACAGGAGACCTGGCGCTGAGACACCTGGGAGAACATGCCACCGAGCAGCGCGGCCGCGCCGAGGTCGTCCTCGTCGAGATCCGGCTTGTCGCGCAGCGCGATGACGAGTGCGGCGCCCCATCGCTCGAAGGTGAGGCGTCCCCACCCGAACAGCGCGGTGACGGCAGACACGTGGCCAAGCACAGCCTCGGGAGTGAGTACGGACGCAGGTCGATCGAGCCCGGCGAGCACTTGGTCGCCGAGAAGCTCGCCCAGGCGTCGGAGCGGAGTCAGGTCACCGTCGCGGGCGGCGGCAGCGACGAGTGACGAAAGCACACCCTCGCTGAGCACCATGACGCGGTCACCGTTTCGCGTACGAACGGTCCCCCCACCGAGATTGAACTCGTAGAAGCCGCTGGGATCAAAACGCCCGTCGTGCATACCTAAACCTCCCCCTTGGATGTAGAAGGTTTAGCCGGATCGTGTCAAATGGCACGAATGAAAAGCAAAGTCGCCGGCGTGGCCCTGTGGGTCGGGTTGGCCGCGACGAACGCAGGCGCAGAGGAAGATCCGCTGGGAGTGGACGAAGTCGCCGAGGCGATCGTCCTGATGACGACCCCGGTTTGGACCGGCCCTCGCACACCGGCCCCGACTGAAACGCCCCGCCCGGGCAGTGCATCAACGACGATCCGGTCCGACACGGCGCTCGTCGCGGTTCACGCATCCCCAAGGGAGTCCTGGGACCGAATCACTCAGGTGCTCCGCGCGCTCGAGTATGCCGCTGGCGCGATGGCTGGGATGGGGTGGCCCGATCCACTTCCGGACGGCCTCCTCGGCGGCGGCCCGTCACTCGACCTCTACTTGGCGCCGAGCGATCTCCCAACCGCGGCACACTCTGACAATCTTCCTTCTTGGAGTTTCCTCGACCGTGCCTCCGCGTTTGCCGTACTGGATCCAGCCACGCCGACGCACGCACTCGACGCCTGTGTCACGGCGGCATACGCGGAAGCGCTGCTACTCAGCATGGATCCAGCCGAGTCGAGGAACTGGCGACGGGCCACGGCTGCATGGATCACCTGGGAGCTCACGGGCTTCTTCGGGTGCGAGGACGCCGTTTGGCAGCAGCAGCGAGACCCGTGGCGCTCCTGGATCAACGGGGCGGCCGAAGAAGGCGCAGGCGGCGCGCTGTGGCTCGCCTATCTCTCGGCGCGGCACGATGATTCGGAACCCGCGTTCGTCCGGGATGCCTGGTACTTGGCCAGCCAGAGGACGTGGGAAGGACGAGGTCTTCGCGCGGAGCCGGACCTCTGGTCCGCCATCGATACCGCCGTGCTGCAAAGCGGCGACCGCCTCATCGACAACATCCAAGACCTTGCAGTGCAGCGCTGGTTCGTCGGCCGCGGGCGTCCCCCGACCCCGCTAGTCGCCTCCATCGACAGCGACGCACGCGTCCCGACGATGCGTACGCTAAGACGACTCCCAACCAGGGCCGTCGCCAGGACCGCACTCGAGCCTTTCGGAAGTGCCTATGCGGTTCTCGAGGGAGGCGCCTGGGGAGGCGAGTCTAGCCTCCGCGTTTGGCTCAAGGGTGAATACGGGGTCCGGTGGTCGTTGATCGCGCTCCAGCTGGACGCCAATGGCGCGGAGATTCAACGAGTGAGCGCCCCATCGACCGACGGCGAGCCCACCGCATACCTTCCGATTGAGCTGGCAGCCGATACCGAGTCTCTGCTGTTGGTCGTCACCAACCTTTCGAGCCGCCTCCCCGACGCCGATCACGAAGATCCCAACCTGCGCGCGTTCGAGCTCATCGTCGATCGCGCCGACTGAGCAACACGCACGGGCGTCGTCGGTTGTAACGAGGGCGGGGTGAACGAAACGATGCGCAGCGTCAGCGGTTACGACGACGGCGTCGGCGTCGACGGGTCCGAGGCTCGGCATCGTAGAGCGCCTCACTCGGATCGTTGGCCCAAGCGGGCAGGTCCTCACCCTTGGCCATTCGGTCGAGTGCGAAAAGGGTCGCTGCATCTGCGAAGTACTCTCGGCGCGCAATGGAGTTGATGCGCCCCGCCCGCAGGCGTCGCTGCGCCATGGTGAGCAGGCGGATTCGATCCTTCAGGCGACGGGGAAGCGAAAGCCGCAGTGAAAACTCGCGAATGAACTCTTCGTACGCCACGGGCACGTCGCCCACGCCCTCCACCGCTTCATCGATGGCGCCTTGAAGCAGGCCCGCCAAAAGAACCGCGTCGTTCGGCAACCGATCTTCGGCCGCAAGTGCATCCACCGCCTTGAGACGCCCAAACGTGAGCTCCGCTCCCTCCGGGTCGTCGTCCAGGAAAGAAGCCAACTCCGGAAGAATCTCGCCGAGGACCCCAGTGTCCCATGCCAGGAACACCGACCGTTGCGCAGCGCCCCCGCGGAGGAACCGCAGAATCTCTTCGAGCACACGAGGCGCCGCCGCTCGCTGAAGGTCACCCCGATAGCGGACCATCGCATCGTAGACCGCGGGGTCGAGACCCATGTCGAGCCGAGCGCTGAACTTGATTGCTCGAAGAATACGAACCGGATCTTCTCGAAACCGCACGTTCGGGTCCCCGATCGTTCGAAGCAGATGCTCCTCGAGGTCGGCCACGCCTCCAACGAAGTCGATGATCTCGCCGCGCTCCAAATCGTAAAAGAGCCCGTTGATGGTGAAGTCGCGGCGGATGGAGTCTTCGTGCGGCTCGCCGAACACGTTGTCGTTGGTGATCAGCAGGTCGGCCTCGTCGCTTTCGATGGCCGAGTTGCGGGCTGGGATCAGGCGCACCGGCTCCGGGCCCGCGCACAGCGGGATCTTCCTCGCGATCTTCGGCCGGATCACCTCGTAGTGCTGGGAGGGATCGCGACGAAACGTCGCCACCTCGATGACCTTGCCACCAGCGAACAAGACGTGAGCAAGACGAAAGCGACGCCCGATGACACGACAGTTGCGAAAGAGGTCTCGGACCTCGTAGGGCCGGGCGCTGGTTGCCAGGTCGAAGTCCTTGGGCTTGCGCCCGAGCAGCAGGTCGCGGACGCCGCCACCGACGAGATAGGCGGTATGCCCGTGCCGGTTGAGCCGTCGAATGACTTTCGATGCGTCGGCATCGAGAAGCCGCCGAGGAATGGCATGCGCATAGACGACGGGCTCCGGGGCGTCCTCGTCGAGGTCCCGTCGCGCGTCGTCTCGCTGACCAAAGTCAGGATCTACAACCTTTGTCATCAAACTGCCGGACTTAGCCAACGAAAGAAGATAATAGCCGCCTTGTAGCAATAACCCGATCATACGGCAACGTTCTCACCCTCACCGAAAAGGGGACAGCCGGCATTTCGGCAGGGTTAAATGGCGTGCAGGTCGTGAACGAACTCGAACAACTCGCAGGAAGCGTCATCGTGTGCGGCTTTCCCGGCACGCAGGTCCCGCATGAGGTTCGGCGCTGGATCGAGAACGATGCGGTCGCCGGTTTGATCCTGTTCAAGCGCAACATCGAAGACCACGCGCAGGCGACCGAACTCATCACCTCTGCGTCGGTCGCAGGTGTTTCGACACAGCCGCTTCTGATCTGCATCGACCAAGAGGGCGGTCGCGTTGCGCGCTTCGGCCCTCCGATGATCGAACTCCCGCCGATGCGAGAGCTCGGAAAGGCTGACGACCCGGAGCTCACGAAGCTCGCCGGACGCGTGCTCGGCAGGCAGCTTCGCGCGATAGGAATCAACCTAGACTTCGCTCCAGTGCTCGATGTCGACACGAACCCCGACAACCCGGTAATAGGAGACCGATCGTTCGGCACGACGCCAGAGGTCGTCATCGAACATGCGCTTCGCTTCGCGGAAGGCCTGCATGCGGGCGGTGTTCTTTCGTGCGCGAAGCACTTCCCAGGACACGGCGACACCGAGCTCGACAGCCACCTCGCACTGCCCCGGCTCCGACACGACCGAGCGCGCCTGGACGCAGTGGAGCTTGCACCGTTCCGCGCTGCGGTCGGCCGGATCCCCTCCATCATGACCGCGCACGTCGTGTTCGAAAGCCTCGACGACATTCCGGCCACGCTGTCCGAGCCCGTGATTGAAGGGCTGCTTCGAGACGAAATCGGCTACGAGGGTGTGGTCTTCACCGATGACCTCGAGATGAAGGCCGTGAGCGCCGACGCGCCCGTCGAAGAGTCCGGGGTTCGCGCCATCGAGGCGGGCTGCGACATTTTGCTCGTTTGCTCGGACGTCGAGGCGGCCGGCCGGCTTCGGGAGGCCTTGGCGCACAAAGCGCAGCAAGACCCAGGGTTTCGAGCCAAGCTCACCCGGGCCCGCGAGCGGGCCGACGTCCTCCGGGAGAGCATCACCGTCCTCCCCTCTCCCGTCCCGATCGAAAACGCGCTAGACGACTCCGACGTCCGGCTCCTCCGGGAGCGACTTCGGCAACTCGACTAGCCCGGGCGTCGACAGCCCTTGCAAATCTACGGCGACACCAGCGGCCTCAGTCCTTCGGAAACCAAAGCGTTGCAGCGAATCTATCGCCGCCGCGTGCCGCTCGACCGTCTGACCACCCCCGAGCTCACGAGAGCGATGGTGGGTGTCTCCCATGCCACGGGTCGACAGGTGGGGGTCATGGTCAACCGGCGAGGGACGGTCAGTCACGTGATCCTGGGCGACGCCTCGAAGCTGATGCTCCCCGACGTGGGGCGCATGCGAGCGGGCGCCGGGAGACTCCGCGGTCTCCGGCTGATCCACACGCACCTTCGAAACGAGCCCCTCACTCGCGACGATCTCGTCGATCTCACGCGACTTCGCCTCGACATGGTCGTTGCCATTTGCCTGGCGCCAGGCGAAGAGCGAGCGCTCTGCGTCTACTACGGGCACAACTTCCCGGTTGCGGAAGACCAAGACGAGCCACCGTTCCGCACCGTCGGACCCATCCCATACGCGAAAGCACGTGACAACCCCGCCGAGATCATCGCCACCCTCGAGCAAGAGTTCGCCGCAGCTGCGCGCGCCCGAGGCGTCACCGCAAAGGACGGAAGGGCAATCCTCGTTCACGTGTGCGACAAGCGAAGCGCAGGACAGGCCGAGGACTCACTTCGCGAGCTCGAGGAGCTTGCGAGAACCGCCGGCGTCGACGTTGCCGATCGCGTCCTCCAAGTCCGCGACCGCGTCGACCCGAAATACGCGCTCGGCAAAGGCAAGCTCGACGACTTAGTCATCCGAGCCATGCAGCTCGACGTCGAGACGCTGATCTTCGACCGCGAGCTTCGCCCCGCGCAGGCGAACAACATTGCACGAGTGACCGACCTCAAGGTCGTCGACCGAACCCAGCTCATTCTCGACATTTTCGCTCAGCACGCCGAGAGCCGAGACGGCAAGCTTCAGGTGGAGCTCGCACAGATGCGGTACCTGCTGCCGAGGCTCGGCCAACGGGACGACGCGCTCTCACGCCTCACCGGCGGCATCGGAGGGCGTGGCCCCGGGGAAACCAAGCTCGAAGTCGGACGACGGCGCGCGCGTGAGCGGATCACCCGGCTTCAGGGTCAGCTCAAGCGGCTCGGAAAACAGCGAGAGCAACGCCGTTCGCGACGTCGCCGCACGGGCACACCCACGGTAGCCATCGTGGGCTACACCAACGCCGGCAAGAGCACGCTGCTCAACGCGCTCACGGGAAGCGACGTCACCGCCGAGGACAAGCTTTTCGCGACGCTCGATACGCGCTCTCGGAGCCTCGTGCTGCCCTCTGGAGGCAACGTCGTCGTGACCGACACCGTCGGCTTCATCCGCGACCTGCCGAAGGACCTGTTCGCAGCGTTTCGAGCGACCTTCGACGAAACGCAGGACGCCGACCTCCTGCTTCACGTCATCGACGCGTCCGATCCGTCCCGGACCGACCACGTCCAAACCACGGAAAAGCTGCTCGACGAACTCGGACTCGAACGGGTGTCGCGGATCCTCGTCTTCAACAAGTGCGATCTCGTCGAAGCCCCCGCTTCTATCGTTCAACGGCGCGGCCTCGCGGTGAGTGCGCTGGACCCGATTTCTCTGGCGGAGCTCATCCGCGAGATCGACGCACGTCTTGGGTACGCTGGCTCGGGTGAGCCGCGCCCTACTTCTTCACCACCGGCTTGATGCCGACTTTGCCGTCTTTCACCACGACCTTGAAGTCGATGCGTTTGCCTTTGTGCTTGCGATCGAGCTTCGGCACCATCTTTTTCAGACTCTTCGCGACGGTCTCATAATCGAGTCTGTCGGTACGCTCGTTGTTGTGGCGTTTTGCGTCGACGTAGCTCTCGTAGATCTGGCGCATCCGGGCCTCTCCTGGCCCTTTCGAACGCGACGCGATGGGCGGAGGCGCACGACGACTCGGCGTGATCGCGGGGTTTGATCGGTCGCGCTGCGTGGCGGGTCGGCGCGACCTCGGTTTTGCGAAACGAGCGGCATCCGCGTCACCTTCCTTGTCGACCTTGGGCCGGGAAAGTGGAGCCGGCCGTGCGGCGGCTTTCTTGGACTTCGGCGCCTGCATCAACTCGTCCATTCGATCGCTGGCCTGCTCAATCAGCTGATCGACGTTCACGTCTTGATTCGGATCGAGTTCGAGCGGGTTGCTGCTCCGACCGCGATCGGCGTCCCGCTCCGCGCGAGCGGCCTCGCGACGCTTCCTCGCACGGAGCAGGTCGCGACGGTAGGTGCCCTCCTCGATCTGTCGAGCGATGCGACGCCAGTAGGTCTGGAGCGTGGTGTAGCGCTGGATGAGCGTTTGGAAGCGAAAGCGAAGCGCGGTGTTGCGCGGCTGCGACTTCCGAAGCTGGTGCAGAGAACGGTCGAGCCGCTTTCGAGGGATCTGCGGCTCCATCCGTTCGATACCCTGAAAGTACTGCTCATAAAGGTGCTTGACGCGCGAGAGCTGGATCTCGGCATCGGACAGCACAATTTCGAATTCCTTCGGCGTCATCTCGGTAACCGCGCGTGCGCGACCCTCAAATTGTCGAACCCCCGATTCCTTCGCCACTTATTGTGCCTTGGCCGGGGGCCCGTGCGCGAGCCGACGGAGATCGGTTCATATATAGACAAAAGCTAGACACACTGGAATCACCATAGGAAAAAGCTGGAAAACATCCTTGACGATCTGTACAAAGGCTAAACAAACGCCGAATCGGCCGGCAAATCGGCTGGTTGGCAAGAGGGCACACGGACATGCAGATGCTCGAGCTCGGGATCGTCCCAGACCCCCTGATTCGCTTCGGGATTCGCCGGATCTGCGAGCGCCGGCTCAAGGAAAATCGACGGGCAGGACATGAAGCGAAGGAGGCCCACGTGGCCGCTCTCCGCGCGAGTGCGGTCGCCGAGCGCCCCGACGCCGCCAATGTTCAGCACTACGAGGTGCCAGCAGGGTTCTTCGATGCGGTCCTCGGCCCGCGCCTCAAATACAGCTGCTGCACCTGGAGCGAGGGTGCGCGAAACCTCGCTGAGGCCGAGACGGCGGCGCTCCGACAGGTGGCGGACCGGGCGGGCCTCTCGGACGGGCAAAACATCCTCGAACTCGGATGCGGGTGGGGCTCGCTTTCACTCTACATGGCAGAGACCTACCCTGACGCTCGGATCACCGCGGTGAGCAACAGCGTGGGCCAGCGCGAGTTCATCGAAGCGCGAGCACTGCGCCAAGGCCTCAGCAACCTCTCGGTCATCACGGCCGACGTGAATCGACTCGCTCTCGACGACCGATTCGACCGCGTCGTGTCCGTCGAGATGTTCGAGCACATGCGCGACTGGGAGACGCTGCTTTCTCGAATCGGCGGCTGGCTCGCGGACGAGGGCAAGCTCTTCATCCACATCTTCACGCATCGCGAGTACGCGTACCTTTACGAAGACAACGGTCCGACCGATTGGATGGCGCGCCATTTCTTTACGGGCGGGCAGATGCCTTCGGAAGATCTGATAGAGCAGTTCGACCGCGACCTCATCGTGCGCGAACGGTGGCGCATCGAAGGCACAGACTACGCCAAAACCTCGAACGCCTGGCTCGAGAACCTCGACGCCAATCGCCGCGACGTGATCGCCTCGCTCGCAACCGTTGACGACGAGCCCCGACGCGCGATGAATCGATGGCGCATCTTCTTCATGGCCTGCGCGGAGCTCTTCGCCTACCGAGCTGGGCAAGAGTGGGGTGTCAACCACTACCTTCTCGAAAAGCGGAGCGGGTCGTGAAGGTCGCTGTCGTCGGCACGGGCATCAGTGGATTGGTGGCGGCGCGGCTTCTTCAACAGGAGCACGACGTCACGGTGTTCGAAGCGGCGTCGTGGGTGGGCGGTCATACCAATACGGTCGACGTGGAGGTCGGCGGGAGAACCTTTGCCGTAGACACGGGGTTCATCGTTCACAACGAGCGAACTTACCCGAATCTAATACGGATCTTCGAGCAACTTCAGGTGTCGACTCGCCCGACCAACATGAGCTTCAGCGTCAAGGAGGTCCGCACGGGGCTCGAGTATTCGAGCCAGGCCATCCTGGCGCGGAGGCGAAACGCGTTGAATCCACGCGTGCTCCGCATGGTCGGGGACATCCTGCGGTTCAACCGCGAAGCGCAGTCGATCGTGGACGACGCAGAGGACGTGTCGCTCGGGGACCTTCTTCGGGCACGGCGCTACTCGAAGGCGTTCATCGACCTCTACATCGTGCCGATGGGCTCGGCGATTTGGTCTACGGAGCCAACGAAGATGCTCTCGTTTCCAGCGCACACCTTCGTTCGGTTTCTGATCAATCACGGTCTCACGAGCCTCATCGACCGACCCGAGTGGCGAGTCGTCGACGGCGGGTCGCGCGAGTACGTCCGAAAACTAATCGCGCCTTTCGAGGACAGAATCCGGTTGGAGTGCCCGGTGAAGCGGATCGTTCGCGATCCCGAGGGCGTCGAACTCACCGTGCGCGGAGCACAGCCGGAGCGGTTCGATCGTGTCGTGGTCGCCACGCACAGCGACCAGGCGCTTCGAATGCTGAGTGACCCGAGCGACGCTGAGCGAGAGATCCTCGATGCGATTCGGTATCAGGAGAACGACACCGTGCTCCACACGGACACCTCACTCATGCCTCGCGAGCGTCGAGCATGGGCGAGCTGGAACTACGAAGTACCCTCACGGCCCAAAGATCGAGTCATCGTCACCTACGACATGAACGCGCTCCAAGGTGAAGGGCTTCGCGATGCGCCAGTTCGTTTCTGCGTGTCCCTGAACGCGAAAGACCGAATCGACCCCACTAAGATTCTGTATCGGACGACCTACCACCACCCTCTCTACACCGCCGCAACCATCGACGCCCAGCGCCGAGTGAACGAGATTAGCGGCGTTCGAAACACCTACTACTGCGGCGCGTACTGGCGCTACGGGTTCCACGAGGACGGTGTCGTGAGCGCGCTGGAAGTCGCGGCGAAGTTTGGGCTCGCCCTCGATGACCTCGACCCCGTCAAGACGGAGAGGGCGGCGTGAAGAGCGCCCTCTACGAAGGCACTGTGCGCCATCGCCGCTTCGCGCCCGTGGAGCATGCCTTTCGCTACCGAATCTTCTACGCGTACCTCGATCTGGCGGAGGTTCCCGACGTGCTCGACGGGATCCCCGGTTGGTCCGGCCGCGGTCCCGCCCTCGCCCGATTCGACCGTCGCGATCACCTCGGCGATGCACGCCTGCCGCTCGACCAGGCGGTCCGGGATCTCGTCGAGCAGCGATGCGGCACACGACCGGCGGGTCGCATCAGCTTGCTGGCGATGCCTCGAACGCTTGGGGTCGGTTTCAACCCGATCAGCGTGTACTACTGCTATCGCGAAGACGGCTCCATCGGTCACGTCGTGGCCGAGGTCGACAACACGCCCTGGGGCGAGAGGCATTGCTATGTAGTCGACGCCGAGCGGGACAACGTGGGCACGGGAAGCGTGCTGCGTTTCATCGTTCCGAAGGCCTTTCACGTGTCGCCCTTCCACCCGATGTCGCAGGAGTACGCGTGGCGTTTCAACGTGCCCGGCCGCTCGTTGGTCGTCCACATGGAGAACTCCGAGCACGGTGAGGTGCTCACCGACGCCACGCTGGTTCTCCGCCGGCGCGCGCTGGACAAACACCACGCCGGCCGCGTGCTGCTTCGGCATCCCGCCATGGCCGCCACCGTGGTGGCCGGCATCTACGCACAGGCGGCGCGACTCTGGCTGAAAGGCACACCCTACCACCCCCATCCCTCGAGACTCGCCGCCGAAGCGGAAGGAGCATCCCCGTGACCGAACCCCAGTGGCTTCCGATCCCCGTCGCCCACACGCTCGACCTTTCGGTCGATCTGCCATCGAGATTGGCACGCAGCGCCGTGATGTCGCGCCTCGAGGCCATCCAGTTCGGCGAGCTCACCGTGACCGACGACCGAGGCGCCCGCACGTTCGGGCGAGCGCACAACGGCCCGCGTGCCACCGTGAACATCCACGACCCGAGCGCGTGGACCGCGATCGCGCTCGGTGGAAGCCTCGGCGCAGGGGAGAGCTACATGGATAGGCTCTGGTCCACGGACGACCTCGTCGCGACCGTACGCATCCTCCTGAGAACATCGACGCGGCTCAGCAACTTGGACGGCAGCAGCCTCGGGCGAGTCCGAGGCACCCTGGACGGGCTCTACCATCGGCTCCGGCGGAACACCCGAACCGGAAGTCGGCGCAACATCGCCGAACACTACGACCTCGGCAATGCCTTCTACCGGCTTTGGCTGGACGACTCGATGATGTACTCGTCCGCAATCTGGACCCGCGACGACATGACCCTCGAAGAGGCACAAGAAGCGCGTCTTCGTCGCATCTGCCTGAAGCTCGACCTCGGGCCGGAAGACCATCTCGTCGAAATCGGTACCGGATGGGGCGCCATGGCCGTCTACGCGGCGAAACACTTCGGCTGCCGCGTCACCACGACGACAATCTCGAATGAGCAATACGATCTCGCCCGACGTCGGGTTGTCGAGGCGGGCCTCGGCGATCGGGTTACCGTGCTTCGGTCAGACTACCGAGACCTCCGGGGCAAGTATGACAAGCTGGTTTCAATCGAGATGATCGAAGCGGTAGGCGCGGAGTACCTCGAAACCTACTTCACCAAGATCGCGTCGCTCCTCAAGCCGAACGGCGTAGGATTGGTTCAAGCCATCACCATCCCGGACGACCGATACGCGGAAAGCGTCGGGCGGGTCGACTTCATCAAGCGTCACATCTTTCCCGGCGGACAGCTTCCGAGCGTGAACGCGATGACCGAAGCTTGGCGCAAGACCGACCTACGTCTCATCCACATGGAAGACTTCGCCGAGCACTACGCGCGAACCCTGCACGAATGGCGCAGCCGATTTCACGACCGGCTCGTCGACGTGGAGGCGCTCGGATACTCGCTTCGGTTTCAACGTATGTGGGACTTCTACTTGGCCTCCTGCGAAGGGGCGTTCGCTGAGAGGCACTGCGGCGTGGCGCAGTTGCTGCTCGCACGCCCCGACAACCGGAACCAGGTGCTCATCGATCGAATGGATTGACTCGGCTCGCCACGTCCGCTTAGCCTCACGCGATGAGCGGACTACGCCCGCGATCACTCTTGCCGTTCACTTTCGGGTTTACACTCCTCGTCGGCTGCGGGGGCGGCGACTTCTCGGGATCGTGTGCCTTTTGCGTGGATGGGATGCCCTTCGGCCCGAACGCCAGTCAGGCCCAATGCACTGCGCTCGGGGACGCACTCGGTTGCTCGGAGGCGTTGCTGATCAACGAAGGGGTCTGCATTCGAGGCCCAGACGACGCGACCTGCACGCTCGCCGGCTGCTCGAGCGAGATCGCCTGTCAAGTCGTCCCCTAAGAGTCGCCCCTAGTCGGTGCAGCCGTCTTCGTTCGCGTCTTGGCCTTCGAGGGCCTCCTCGTTCGGGCACAGATCGTCCGCGTCGGGAATGAAGTCGTTGTCGTTGTCCGGGTCCATGCAGCCGTCCGAGTCTTCGAACCCATCGATGTCTTCAGGAAGGCGCGGACACTCGTCGACCGAATCGGGGATCCCGTCCTCGTCCATGTCGCTCGTCTTCGGCGAGAATGAAACGCCGACGATGGCGCGAAACGTGGGTTGCCCGAGCCCTCGAACGAGCCCGCCGCCGAAAGCCGCGGTCATCGTGACGGAGTTCTTGGTGTAGCGAACCCCGATATCACCCTCGAGCGTGTTGGTACTGCTCCCGCGAAACGAGGTGGAGCCGCGGAACTCGAGAAGCCCATAGAGGTCGGCGACCTTGGGGATCGGAGGCTTCACCGAAAACCCGTAGAGCATCTCTTGCCCAAGCCGGTCGTCGCCAATCTGTCGAGCGTTGGGGCGGTATCGCCACCCGAGCATGACGCCAGCACCGGTCTCGACGATGTGAAAGTCGCCGAGCGCATGAACGTCGAGGGTGAACTGGTCCTCGCTCGCAAAGAGCTCTTCGTTCCCGACCGGAATGGGCGCAGATACGAAGAGGCCAAGCCCAGGGCCGTCGGGCTTGTCCTGGCTCTTCTCAGTCTTCTTCCCAATCACGCGGATCTTCGTGCTGACGCGAGGGTCCTGAAGCGCGAACCCATCGAACGAAGTGCGCCCGAGGATCGGTGTCGTCGTGGAGCCCTGCTGGTAGAGCACCAGCGGAATCTCGACCGCGAGAGACCATCGGCCGAAAAGGCCGAGTTGAAACAGCACGTCCGACGTGAGCTGGTGCTGGATGGCCGTGTCTTTGGTTCCGTCCGACAAACGAACCCGAAGCGGTCGGTTCGAGTACCAAGACCAGAGGGCGAGGTTCCAGCGTAGGTGGCCCGGTGTCGCACTGCCTTGGATACCGAGGAAACCGAACCGGTCGAGAGAAGGACGAAACCGCTCGACGTTGATCGCCTGGGCCGAGGCGCCCTCGGCGAGCGAAAGGCCACACAGCAACACCAGAACGGCGACCGAACGGATCATTCCGCGCGGCGCGGACCCAGAAGGTGGGAGGTGTGAACGTTCTTGAGCGCTGCGAGCATGCTCTGACGAACCTGAGGTGCACGCTGCTCTAGGTCGTCGAGCATTCGCTTGACCTGCTGTCGCCAGAGGTTCTCCTGTGAACCGCAGAGGTTGCAAGGCAGAATGGGGAACGCGAGCGCCTCCGCGTACTCCTGCAGGTCCCGCTCCGCAACGTAGAGCAGCGGCCGAATCACCGTGCTGCGTCCGTTGTCGCTCTCTAGTTTCGCCGGCATCGCACTTAGGGACCCGTTGAACATCAGGTTGAGCATGAGGGTTTCGATGGCGTCGTCTCTGTGGTGCCCGAGAGCGATCTTGGTGCAACCGAGCTCTTCCGCCGCATTGTAGAGGATCCCGCGGCGAAGCCTCGAGCACATGCTGCAGTACGTCTTGCCCTCGGGTATCTTCTCCGTAACGAGCGTGTACGTGTCCTTGTGAAGGATCTTGTAGTCGAACCCGCGCTCGGTGAGCCAACTTTCGAGGGGAGTTCCGTCGTAGCCCGGGTGGCCCTGGTCGAGATGCACGGCCACGACGTCGAACCGAACCGGGGCACGGTGACGCGCGCGTTCGAGAAGATGCAGGAGCGCGTAGCTGTCTTTGCCTCCGCTCACCGCGACCATCACGCGATCGCCGTCCTCGACCAGGTCGAAATCGGTAATGCACCTTCCAAACTGCTGCGCGAGGCGCTTTTCGAGAGACTCGAACGTCACGCCCCGATGGGTACTCGCCAGGAGAGTTCGCGGCAAGCTACCGACGGCCGCGGCGAATCGAGACGGCCCGCGCGTGAGCCTCGAGGCCCTCGAGCCGAGCAAGGCCTTCGAGTAGATCGGCTTGGTCGTCGATCGCCCCCGGCGAATATCGGATTAGCGAAGAGCGAATGACGAAGTCGTAGACGCCGAGCGGTGAGGCGAAGCGAACGGCACCGCCCGTCGGTAGAACGTGACTCGGACCCGCGGCATAGTCGCCGGCCGCCTCCGGCGTGTGGTAGCCGAGAAAAACGGCGCCGGCTGCACCGATCGATGGAAGCAGCGCATCTGGGTCCGCGACGGAAAGGCTCAGATGCTCCGCGGCGAGCACGGTGGCCACACGCCCGGCCTCCTCGAGGTCCCCGGTGACGAAAGCGTGTCCGTTGTCTTCGATTGAGCGCGTGGCGATCGCTTTGCGAGGGAGCGCGTCGAGCTGCGTGCGAACGGCAGCGTCCACGGCGTCGGCGTGCGTTCGCGACAGGGTGACCAGAAGCGGATAGGCGGCCTCGTCGTGTTCGGCCTGAGACAGCAGGTCGGCGGCCACCACCTCCGGGTCGGCCCCGTCGTCGGCCACGACGAGGATTTCGCTCGGCCCCGCAATCGAGTCGATGTCGACCGTTCCGAACACGAGGCGTTTGGCGCACGCGACGTAGATGTTTCCTGGACCGACCACCTTGTCGACCTTTCCCACCGACTCAGTGCCGTACGCGACGGCACCGATCGCTTGCGCGCCTCCCGCGTCCACCACCTCGGTCACGCCGGCCACTTCGGCAGCGGCAAGGATCTCTCGGGTGGGGTTTGGCGTGACCAGCACGATGCGCTCGACCCCCGCGACCGTGGCTGGAACGGCAGTCATCAAGACCGTAGACGGATAGCGCGCCTTCCCACCGGGGGCGTACACCGCCGCAGAGGCCACCGGCTGCACTCGCTGCCCCAGCTCGACGCCGTGTTCCTCGTAACGAAACCCGGGCTCACGCTGACGTTCGTGATACCGGCGAATGCGATCGGCCGCTTCCGAGAGCGCGCCGCGAATCTTGGGATCGACCGTTCGCCCCTCGGCCAGCCAGGTCTCTCGATCGAGAACCAGCGCCTCGGGGCGCCGTCCGTCGAACCGCTCGCTGTAGTCGAGCACCGCGGCGTCGCCGCGCGCGCGAACGTCCTCGAGAATCGCGCGGACGTCGCCCTCGACGCGCGCAAGATCTTCATCGCCTCGATGCGCCAAGGCCCGGAGCGTGTCGTCGTAGTCGTTCTGCCCTCGTTCGTGAATCGCGAGCATTCGGGGGTTCTAGCGGGCCGCGCCTAGCGGTCAACCACGCGACCTTGCCCTTTGGGGCGGAAAACGGTCAGACTTCTCCGACCATGAGCGTTCGACTCTACAACACGCTGACGAGCCAAAAGGAGCCCTTCGCGCCGGCCGACCCCAATCACGCGAAGATCTACGTCTGTGGACCTACCGTCTACGACTACGCGCACCTCGGGCACGCACGCTGTTACGTCGTTTACGATGTGCTCGTTCGCCACCTCCGCGCCAACGGACTCAACGTCACCTACGTGCGCAACATCACCGACATCGACGACAAGATCTTGAAGCGCGCCTCCGAGTCCGGCACCGAGCCGATGGAACTCGCCGAGCGATTCACGTACGCCTATGAGGAAGACATGCGTCGCTTGGGCAACCTCGACCCAGACGCCGAACCGAAGGTGAGCACACACTTGGGCGACATCTTCGACCTGGTGCAGCGACTGATTGACGGAGACCACGCCTACGTCTCGGACGGCGACGTGTACTTCGCAGTCGAGTCGTTCCCGGACTACGGTAAACTGAGCCACAGGAATCTCGACGCGATGAAGCTCGGCGCAAGCGATCGGACCGACGACGCGCAGACCGCTCGAAAGCGACACCCGGCCGACTTCGCACTCTGGAAGGGAACCGACGCAGACGGCTGGGGATGGGAGAGCCCCTGGGGACGCGGCAGACCCGGCTGGCACATCGAGTGCTCTGCCATGTCGATGAAACACCTCGGCGAAACGCTCGACCTGCACGGCGGCGGCCTCGACCTGGTCTTCCCTCATCACGAAAACGAGATCGCGCAGAGTGAAGCAGCAACGGGGAAAACCTATTGCAGGTGCTGGATGCACAACGGGTTCGTCGAGGTCGACAAGGAAAAGATGAGCAAGAGCCTCGGGAACTTCTTTACGGCTCGCGACCTCTTCGACCGCATCGAGCCCGAGGCGATTCGCTACTTCATGATGACGGTTCATTATCGGGCGCCCCTCAACCTGGACTGGACGCTCGACGACGCCGGCAACGTGACCGGTTTCCCCCAATTCGAAGAGGCCGAGCGACGGCTGGCCTACCTCTACAAGACCAAGGAACGACTGTTTTCGCTACCGGAGAAGCGTATCGTCGACGGTGCGGGCGAAACGCCGAAAGAGGTCCGCGAGTTCAAAGCCGAGCTCAAGCATGCGCTCGACGACGACCTCAACATGCCGGTCGCACTCGCAAAGCTCGCCGAGTTCCTGAAGACGGTGAACGAGCTCTGCGACCAGGCGCTTCGCAAGAAGGGCAAGGCCTCGAAAGTCGCCGTCGAGGACGCGCGAGCCGGCTTCGCCGCGTTGTCGGCTGAACTCGGACTCGGTACCGAAACACCACACGAGATTCTGCTGCGGATCCGCGATCGACGCGCGGCCTCGCGAGGGCTCGATGCCGCCGAAGTCGAACGTCAGATCGCAGCGCGCACAAGTGCCCGACAAGAGAGAGACTTTGCGGAGGCAGACCGAATCCGAGATGCGCTCGGCGCACAGGGAGTCGAGCTCCTGGACGGGCCCGACGGCACCGGTTGGACGATTAGCGACTGATAAAAAAATCAGGTAGGACGCGCTCGCTACCCATGAATTACCGGGCTTTGGCGAGTCGCGCGCGGCGCCGGTCTGTCACTTGAGGCTTCGGTGTGTCACCCTGTAAGACCTTGGAGCAACCAGTGCCATCCTCGGTTCCGAAGCCACTTGCGGAAGGGGCGTTGAGCGCCACGCCGTTCGGGCACGTACTGCTGTCGATCCAGAAGAAGGGCCTGTCGGGCACACTCGCGGTCTGGCCCGACGACGATGAGCCGGGACAAGACCGCATTCTCTTCCGTAGCGGTGTCCCCGCCGTCGGGCGATTCATCGCGCCGTCCGCGAGCCTCGAGCGTGGGCTGTTGACGATTTTTCCGCGTCAGCGCGGACCCTATGCCTTTTACGAGGCAGACCTCGTGGGCGAAGGCGAAGGCACCCTGCGCGGTTCCGTCGACGTGTTCGAGCTGGTCGCGACCTCACTTCGAGGCGACGCCCCGAAGGACGCCATCACGCGCGTCATCCGGAAGCTTGGGACCGAGCGACAGCGAATCAAGAAGGGTGCTCCGATTGCTCGCTACGTTCTTCAATCGAACGAGAAGGCATTCATCGAACTGGTTCGCGCCGAGCCCGCCACGGCCGCGATCCTGATCGAGCAGTTCGGAGACCCGAAGGTCGCCCAGCGGATGGTCTACCTCTTGGCCATCACAGGCGCTCTCGAGCCCTACCGGCCGATCTCTCAGCAGAAGCTCCGTGCCGTCTCACCGTCATCGCCTGGTGAACGGCCGTCTTCGCCAGCCTTCGCACGACGCAGCTCGTCTTCAACCATGGCGCCAGCCCGCGGCCGACGATCGTCGCCACCCGGCCGGCGAGACTCCGTGGGTCCGGGAGGCGACTCGGTGCTGCCGACTTCTCTCAGCAACCTGCCACCCGCGAAGAACATGTCGGGTGAGATCGTTGCGCCGCGCGACATGCCGCCACCGCCGCCCGAGGGGTTGACCGAAGAGCATCAGAAGCGATGGGACGAGGTGAGCCGCGTCATCGGGATGATGGACCGGCAGAACTACTTCGAGATGCTCGGCGTCAAAGAGTCGGCGACCAGCAGCGACGTTCGCAGCAAGTACATGACGCTCGCCAAGAAATGGCATCCCGATCGCTTGCCGAGAGAGCTCGATGGGCTCCGTCCGTGGGTCGACGAGATCTTCCACCTGTTCACCGTGGCGCGCGACACGCTCGGCGACGACACGGCGCGGGCAGACTACCAGCGCACGGTCATGCAGGGGGGTGGAACGCCAGAGTCCGAGCGTAAGCTCAACGTGATGGTCGAGGCCGCCATCAACTTCCAGAAAGTGGACGTGTTGGTGAAGCGGCGCCGCTACGACGAGGCCCTCGAGATCTGCGACGACGCCATGGCCGTCGTCCGGAAGGAGGCAGACTACCCCGCGATGAAGGCGTGGATTCTGCTGCTCCGAGACGGCGTCGAGGACGAAGAGGTAGCCGACCAGATCCGCGCTCTTCTCAAGACCACGTTCAAGCTAAACACCGACCACGTGCACGGGCACTTCGTGCGGGCGCACTTCCTCAAGCGCATGGGGAACCACGACAAGGCGCTCAAGCACTTCAAGAAGGTCGCGAAGCTCGACCCGAAGAACCTCGAAGCCATCCGTGAGGTCCGCGTTGCCACCATGCGTCTCTCACGGGGCCGATCGAGCGCGCCTCCGCCCGCCGCAGGCGGCAAGCGGAGCAGCATCTTCGGCAAATTCTTCAAGAAATAGGGAACAGCTTCGCAACCGCGTGAATGTTGTCGCCGCCGAGCCCAGCGTGCGCGGCACGCTCGAATAGGTGGCGCACCGCTTCGCTCGTGGGCAGCGTAGCCCTCGGGTCCTCCTCTTCGGCCACGACGTAACCGAAATCCTTGACCACGAGGTCGATGGGGAAGAGTGGGTCGAACCGCTTCGAGAGGATTGCGCCCATGACGCCCTCGACCGCAGGACTCGTCACCGGCATTGAACCGAGTATCTCCACGAGGCGGTCCGGATCGGCGCCATTTCGGCCGGCCATGGCGAGCAGCTCGGCCACCGCGGCCACCTGGATCCCGAAGAGACCGTTTACGACGAGCTTCGCGATCGCGCCCGAACCGTGAGTACCGACGCGGTGGACCGCGCCTGCGATCAGCTCGAGGACGGGTCGCACCCGGTTGACGACCGTCGGGTCGCCTCCGACGACGTAGGTCAGCTGGCCCGCGTCAGCCTGAGGCCGCGAACCGACGACGGGAGCATCTAGGAAGGCACGATCGGCCGCGTCCATGTGTAAGGCCAGCTCACGAACCCAGCGCGACGTCAGCGTGCTCGACTCGACGGCGACGGCATCTGCGCCGAGCGCAGCGAGAGCACCCGAATCGTCGTCGAGCCAGACGAACCGCGATGCCGCGTCATCGGTGACGATGCTGATGACGACCTCAGCGTTGGCGGCGGCCTCTCGGGGTGAAGCGCAGCGGCGCGCACCCACCGCCTCGAGCGCCCTGCTCTTTTCCGAGCTGCGGTTGTACACCCGTACCGCGTGCCCCGCGCCGAGCACTCGTTTGGCCATGCGTGACCCCATGGCGCCCAATCCCAAAAACGCGATCTCCATCGTTGCGTCTCCCTTCACACCCCCTCTTGAGCTCTCGAACGCTTGGAAGAAACGACTGTTGAACGATAAGACTCATGCCGGCTCGGAATCGGCGCCCGGCGGCGATCGCATGTCGATCGCCGCGTCTCGAGCGCCAACCTCACCAGAGTTGGACCCACTCAGTAGGCACGCCGGTTGCGTGTGGCGCGAACACGTTGGACCGACCTCGGGAACGCCTGGCAGCTCTCGGGCCTTCCGCGCTCACCGACGCCGAGGTTCTGGCGATCGTCCTCGGCACGGGCTGCGCTGGAATCCCGGTACTCGAGATCGCGCGGCGACTTCTCACCGAAGCCCGAGGGGTCGTCGGGCTCGCGCGGCTGTCCCCGTCGGAGCTGTCGAGGCTCGACGGCGTCGGGCCTGCCAAGGCCGCAAGGCTCGCCGGCGCGTTCGAACTCGGCATCCGCGCCCAGCGTCCAACCAACCGCGGCGAACCGCTGACCGACAGCCGGCAGGTCTTCTCACGGTACGGCGCAATGGTATCGGCCAGGCCGACGGAGTGCTTCTGGGTGCTCGCGCTGGACGCCAAGAACCGCCCCTTGGTCGTACGAGAGGTGGCGCGCGGAGGTCGCACCTCTTGTCAGGTCGACCCTGCCGAGGTGTTTCGGATTCTGCTCGCCCAGTCCGCCTCGGGCGCCATCCTGCTCCACAACCACCCGAGCGGTGATCCCGCCCCAAGCCCGGACGACCTCGCCCTCACCGAGCGCCTGGCGCGAGCCGGCCAGCTCCTCCAGATCCGCGTGCTCGATCACCTCGTGGTGGGGCACGGTCGGTACACCAGCCTGCGGGATGCCGGCCTCTGGCCTACTCCACCTGCAAAATCAGACACTTGAATCGCATTTGGGCTCATCTGACCCCGGCTTGACACCCTCGCGGGCCCGTGCTCTCTTTCGCCCTCATTTTTCTGGGAGCAAAGCTGTGAAGCGGACCTATCAACCACATCGAAAGCGCCGTCTTCGGACACACGGGTTCCGCGCGCGAATGAAGACCAAAGGTGGTCGGAGCGTGCTCAACGCACGTCGGCGCAAAGGGCGCAAGCGCCTGACCGTTTCCTGCTACAAGAAGTAGCCTGCTCGGTGCGATCATGCATCGGGCGTCGGGACGGGGGGGTGACCCAAACGCGCCTGCGGAAGGCCTCGGGCGCGCCGATCGTCTGAAGAAGCGTTTCGAGTTCCGGCAGGTGCAGCTCCGCGGGCGCCGAATTCACACCCCCCACTTCCTGATCGTCGTCCAACCGAACACACTTGCGAACACGCGACTTGGGATCACCGTGACGAAAAAAGTGGGCAACGCCGTCGAAAGGAACCGCGTGAAGCGCGTGGTGCGCGAGGTGTTTCGACGGAACCGGCCCCTTTTCCCGGAGTCCCATGACGTCGTGTTCATCGCCAAGAAGGGCGCCCCGGAGGTGGGTTACCAACGGCTCGTCGCCGAGGTGCGTGGCGCCGCGAGGCGTCTGAACACGAGGACGTCGCCATGATGCGAGCGCTGCTGCTGGCCGCCATCCGCCTCTACCAGCTGACCCTCTCGAGGTTGATCGGCTCCGCCTGTCGGTTCGAACCCTCGTGCTCGCGCTACACCGCCACCTGCATCGAACGCTTCGGAGCGATCCGAGGTTCATGGCTGGGTATCAAGCGCATCGCCAAGTGCCACCCGTTCCACCCTGGCGGATACGACCCGCCGCCGCCCCAAGACCCGTGCTGCGACCATGCACACCCACCGCATGAGGCTCCGCATGGCTGAGCAGAAGCGTCCGCCCATTCTGCTGCTCGGGCTTCCAATCGCTGTGCTCGGCGTGATGCTGGGGCTCCAGTACTTCGGACCGGAAAAGCCCACGGAGGAATCCTCGGAGCCGGCGGCCGTCGAGACGTCTACGGACTCCACGGAAGCCGCACCGAGTTCAGGAGCCTCCTCGGACACGGGCCAGCCTGCAGCGCTCGACGGTGACGCGATGCGGGCGCGGGTCGAATCGCAGAAGCTCTACGTGCTCGAGGACGATCGCATCGTCGCCTCGTTCACGGACCTCAACACCGGGTTGGTCAGTCTCCGGGTGAAGGGTGACCGGTATCTCGACGAGAACGCCGATCCCTTCGAACTCGTGACCACTGACAAGGAGCGATACCTACCGCTTCAGCCGACGTTCACGGGCGTGCAGGTCCCGTCGGACGCGCTTTGGAGCGTCCTCGAGTCATCGCCGTCACGCGTTCACTTTCACTTCGTGGGCAACGACGTCGAGATCGACCGGATCTGGGAGCTCGCCGAGCCTCCGTACCAGTTCCGTGTGACCACCGAGGTTCACAACGACAGCAGCGCCGCGAAGACGATCGGTTTCGGCACCAAGTCCGCGCACTACGTGCTTCGCGAGAACGAAAAGGGAGGCTTCCTCGCGCGTCCCTCCCCGGCCCTCTCCCACGGGATCTGCCAGGTCGGAGACGAAACAATTCGGGAAGACCGCGAAGGACTGCTGAGCGAAGACGAGTACAAGCCTCTTCAGCCGCACACCTACGGCCCCGACGTCGAGTACATCGCGCTGAGCAGTGTGTATTTTGCCATCATCGCGGCTCCGGAAGGCCAGACCGCGGAGCGATGCGAGCTTCTGTCCACCGACCGCGGCGGGACGCCAAAAGACCCGGAAGGCAGTCTCTTCGAGGCCACGATGACTTGGCCCGAGGTCGAGGTTCCTGCTGGCGAAACCGCGATCTTTCACACCGGCGTCTACGCGGGCCCGAAGGACTTCGACGCGCTCGAGAAGTTCGGTCACCAGGCCACCAACGTCATCGACCTCGGATGGTTCAGCTTCATCGCTCGCGGGATGAGCTGGCTCCTGCGCGCCATCTACGACTACGTGGGCAACTGGGGCGTCGCGATCATTTTGCTGACGATCTTGGTTCGCGTTCTGCTGCTCCCCTTCGTGATTCCGCAGTTCCGCAACATGGCGAAACAGCGCGCTCTCAAGCCCGAGATCGACAAAATCAACGAGCTTTACAAGGACGACCGCGAAAAGAAGGGCGCCGCCATGATGGAGCTCTGGCGCAAGAACAAGGTGAACCCGCTTGGCGGCTGTCTACCGGTTCTGCTCCAGATGCCGATCTTTTTCGCGCTCTACCAGACGCTCTCGACGAGCATCGAACTCTACCACGCACCCTTCGTGTGGTGGTGGACCGACCTCTCATCGCCCGACCCGTTCTACGTACTGCCGATCATGCTCGGAGCGCTGATGTTCATTCAGCAGAAGCTGACGCCCGTGCAGATGGATCCCACGCAGGCGAAAGTCATGCTCTACGCCATGCCGCTCATGATGACGGTGTTCATGCTCTTGCTTCCGACAGGACTCTGCCTGTACATGGTAACCAGCTCTGCAATCGGGATTACCCAGCAGCGGTACATGTACTGGAAGATGGACAAGGAGCAGATGACCGTCGTGTCGGCGATCGACGACGACACCGACCCCTCCGACCAAGACGATCAAGCGGATGCCTCGACGGAGGGCACCGCAGCCAAGGCGCAAAAGCCGCGCAGAAAGAAGAGGACTCGCCGTGGACGAGCTTAAGACGACCAAGCCCCGAGATGGTGCACTGATCCTGGGCGATCAGGAGGACCGGGAAGATCCCTCGCGATACGCAGGCGATGGCAAAGCCGAGGAAGCCGCCGAAATTCTCGAAGAGCTGATGAACTTGATGGACCTCGACGTGCAAGTGGAGATTCGAGCCGACGCCGAGCGAATCGAGCTCGATGCCACAGGCCCCGACTCAGGCCGGGTCATCGGCAAGAAGGGCGCAACGCTCGATGCACTGCAGTTTCTCATCAACAAGATGGTCAACCGGTTCCCGGATGCACGGCGACACGTCATCGTCGACTCGGGGGACTACCGCGAGCGTCACGACGACGGACTGGTCTCGCTGGCCAAGAGGCAGGCGCAGCGGGCCGTCAGCGAGGGAAAGGTCGTCACGCTGCAACCGATGAACGCCCGCGATCGCCGCGTGATCCACATGTCGCTCGCCAAGTTCGAAGGGGTGAGCACCATGTCGCAGGGCGAAGGCACACGACGTCGCATCCAGATCATCCCGGCGCGCCGACGCCGATAGTTCACCGCGCTCGTATCACGCTGCTCGGAACACATGAATCGCGCGTGGCGCCCCGCTCGACGGGACCTCGTAGCGGAGGGATCGCACCGCCTCGAAATCTTGGTCGTCGGGGAGCTCTGCCCCGGCGGTAAACACCCACACCTCGGTCGCCAGGGTCGTCCCGATGCGCCGCCAGTCGGCTGGAGCGAACGTCGCGCGCGACAGGGCGGCATCGAACGGCGTGTGAGGAAGGCGGGGGAGCTCCGGGTCGATGCGGCCCTCGTGCACGGTCGCACGTCCGGCGAGCCCGAGCACTCCGATCGCCGAGCGCAAGAACGCGACGCGTTTTCGGCGGGGTTCCACCAGTAAGCCACGTTCGGCGAGATCGACCCCAAGGAGGGGCAGCGTGGGCGCTCCGACGCCGGCGCCCACATCGACCAGCGACCCTGTGCGCCACCCGGCGCGGATCAGCTGGGCCGCGTCGAGGAACAAGATCTCGCAGAGCTCGCGATCGTTCTTCGCGGCCGTGAGATCCGTACGCGCCCCCCAACGCCGGACCTCTTCGAGAAACGAACACCAATTGGAAGGCGCCTCCACGCCCACCCGCTCGCAGAGCGACTCCAGCTCGCGCTGTGCGGTCTCGGTCATGCCGCCACATCCCACGCCGCCCGAAGGGCGCCGACGGTTTGATATCGTGTCGCAGGTTCTCGATGCATCGCATGGTGAACCACCGCCGCCAACGACTTCGGTACGTCGACCAGTGCGTCGAGCGGCAAGTAGTCGCTCGCGTCGATCTTCGTTAGGAGGCGCCCAACATGCGCGTCACGGAAGGGCTGCTGGCCGCTCAGCGCCTCGTAGAGGCAAACACCGAGACCGTACACGTCGATTCGACCGTCGACGTCTCCCTTTCCGGCGAGCATCTCCGGCGCCATGTAAGCCGGCGTTCCCGCAATCTCGCCCGTCGCGGTGAGTCGATCAAGCCCGAGGACCTTGGAGGCACTGAAGTCGATTAGTCGTGGAGTCGGCTCCGTCCAGAGAATGTTTGCGGGCTTCAGGTCACCGTGAAAGACGCCATGCGCGTGCGCGGCATTGAGCGCGTTCGCCATCGCGTGCAGCAGCCGAGTTGCGTCTGTAGAGTCGAGTGGAGCCCGTGCGATGCGCTCGGCCAGGGTGGGCCCTTCGCAGAACTCGGTCACCAGGAACACGCTTCCGCGGCGATCGAAGTGGAAGTCGATAAGGCGCACGATCGAGGGCTCACTGAGCGCCTTCAGCACGGCCGCCTCTCTCCGAAAGCGCCGCCTGAGTCGATCGTTGGCCATGAACTCCGCCCGCAGCACCTTGACGGCCACGTCGACGTCTTCCTCTCGATCGTGCGCGAGATAGACATCGCCCATGGAGCCCTCTGCCAATGCAGCCACGATTTCGTAGCGCTCGGCGACGACGGTCCCAATCTCGATCGCGCTCGAGTCGCTCATCGTCGCCAAGATACCCCTCTTTTTCCAAGTCTCCCAAACTGACGTAGTCTCACCGGTCATGGCTCAAGACCAGGATTTCGCGGCTAGCCTAGGAGAGCTCTACGGAACGCCGCTTCCTCCATACGCGGTCGAGAAACTCATGGGGGATGCGTCGAGCCGCCGCTACTACCGAGTCACGGTGCATGCGTCGCCCGCGAACCGACCCGACTCGGTCGTCATCATGCAGCTCCCGGACGACGCCTTCGCGAGCGATGAGGGTGGCGCCCGCGTCGACGCTTCGCGACTCCCCTTCCTCGAGGTCGGTGACCTCCTTTCTGGAGCGGGAATTCGTGTCCCCGAGGTCTACGTAGAGAATCTCGACCGCGGGCAGCTCGTCCTCGAGGACCTCGGACCGACGACCTTCGAGCAGCACCTGAGAACGCGATCGCAGTCCGAATGGGAAAGTAGCTATGGCCGTGCCGTCGACCTTCTCGTGGAGATCCACGAGCGCTGCGCGAGCCCTCCGACGGAATCGGTCGTGGCGCGTCGGCGCTTCGACCGCGACCTGTTGATGTGGGAGCTAGACCACTTTCGTGAGTGGGGGCTCGAGGGGCTGTTCGGACAGGGCGACGACTCAGAAGCCAAGCTTCTCGACGAAGCCTGGGAGCGAGCCGTGAACGAAATTGCGGCGATGCCTCACGGGTTCGTACACCGCGACTACCAGTCGAAGAACCTGATGGTCGCCGACGACGGCGCGCTGACCGTCATCGACTTTCAAGACGCCCTGATGGGCCCTCGCGTGTACGACCTGGTCGCGCTTCTCTGCGATTCGTACGTGGCCCTTGACGCCGCGCTGCAGGACACGCTGATCGCCCGCTATGCTGCAGCGCGTCGTATCCCCCTGGACCTGGTGAGGCGGGAGTTCTGGGCGGTGGCCCTACATCGAAAGCTCAAGGACGCGGGGCGCTTCGTGTTCATCGACCGCGTGCGGGGAAACCCGACCTTTCTGCAGTGGTACCCGCAGACCCTCGTGTACGTCGGGCGCGCGATCGAGGCGCTGGGGGGGTTCGACGCACTCGACCAGCTGCTTCGTGCGCGAATTCCAGGGTTTCCGGGCTCGGTCGAGAAACCGTCCCCGGCGATGGAATAGACATCGACCGACGGGCGTTTCCCTGGTTGAGCTGGCAGGGTGAAGTCGCTCACCAAACCTGTACTCTCTCCTCTCCCACTTTCCCACATCCGTTACGCAAAAGTGGCTTCACCCTCCAGCCTTCCTCCCCACGTCGCCCGTCGAAACGCGGCGACGATGGGTCTTTTGCCAATTCGTCATGTCGATCTCGTGAACTACGTTTCTTGCGACCGCCCGGGGGAGCGGTAGACTGCTAGCTCGGATTCGCCCGCATGAGGAATCTTCTCTCGGCCCTGGCCGCAACGATGCTGTTGTCTTTTGCATCCCCCGCCGATGCCGCCGACTGCCTATGCGATTGGTCGAACTCGCTCGAGAGCTGCGTCGAGTCGGCCGAGATCGAGGCCAACGAAGAGCAGCCGCGACGCGCGCCGATGTGGTGTGAGCGGAGCGACGACCCGCGCTGCATGCCCGCGGGCACGCATGGCGGCGTGTTCCAGAACTTGATTCCACTCGCCAACGTTTGGTTCCAGCCCGTCCGATGGACGACTCCTCCCCGCTCGGTTTCGCAGATTGCGATATGGGTCGACGGGGGTTTGAAACAGGCGCACGCACGAAGAATCGAACGGCCCCCGCGGTAACGCCGGCTGTCCTTCAGGGCGGCCTCTCCGTGGTTTGTGAGTTTGATTTTTCGTGAATCGCCGTCCAACGGCGGCGGAAGGATAGAAGCATGAGTAAAGGTACATCTATGTTCCTGGTGGCCCTCTTGGCGGCTGCCAGCCTGGCCTTGGGTTGCGAAGGCAAATCTGACGAGGTCGTAGAAGTCGAAGCGGCCGACGTCGAAATCGACGAGGACGTCGAACGCTACAAGGTCCCCGTCGGCGGTCAGCCGTCGAAGGGTCCGGACGACGCGCTCGTCACCATCGTCGAGTTCAGTGAGTTCCAATGCCCCTTCTGCGCACGCGTCCTCCCGACCGTGAAGCAGATTCAGGACACCTACGGTGACGACGTGCGTATCGTGTGGCGCAACCTGCCGCTCGGATTCCACCAGAACGCCGATCCCGCGGCCCAGTTGGCCATGGAGGCGTACGCGCAGGGCGGAAACGACAAGTTCTGGGAAGTCCACGACCTGCTGTTCGAGAACCAAAAAGCGCTGAGCCGCGCCGACCTCGAAAACTACGCGCAGCAGGCGGGCCTCGACATGGACAAGGTCAAGAAGGCCCTCGATGAGAAGGCCCACGCCGAAGCCATCAAGGAGGACTCCACGCTCGCCGCGACCATGGGCGCCCGAGGCACTCCGAACTTCTTCGTCAACGGGCGAAACGTTCGAGGCGCCGTGCCGTTCGCGTCGTTCCAGAAGGTGATCGACGAGGAGCTCGCCACCGCGAAAGCGCTTCAGGAGCAGGGGGTCACGAACGCGCAGATGTACGCGACGCTGACCAAGAACGGACTCGAAAAGGCCGCGCCGCCGAAGCCGCAGCAGCGGCCCGGGCAGCCGGACCCGAGCGCCGTGTACAAGGTGCCCCTCCAGGGCGACGAGCCTCAAAAGGGTCCGGACGACGCGCTCATCACGATCGTCGAGTTCAGCGATTTCGAGTGCCCGTTCTGCGGTCGAGTCGAACCCACGCTGACCGCCCTTCAGGAAAAGTACGGAGACGATCTTCGCGTGGTCTGGATGAACAACCCGCTCGGGTTCCACAAAAACGCCAAGCCGGCGGCGACCGCTGCACTCGAGGCGTATGACCAAAAGGGCGACGAGGGCTTCTGGGCGATGCACGAGAAGATGTTCCAGAACCAGCGCGCGCTGACCAGCGACAACCTGGAGAAGTTCGCCAAAGAGATCGGCCTCGACATGAAGAAGTTCAAGGCCGCGCTCGAGGGCGACAAGTACAAAGACACGATCAACAAGCAGCAGGTGCTCTCGAACAAGCTTGGCGCACGAGGCACCCCGGCGTTCTTCATCAACGGCCGCAACCTGCGCGGTGCACAGCCTCAGGCTTCATTCGAGATTGTCATCGAAGAAGAGCTGAAAAAGGCCAAGGCGCTCGTGGACGGCGGGACCCCTCGGTCCAAGGTCTACGAAACGTCGATCGCCAAGGGGCTCGAAGCGCCCAAGGCCGCGCCTGCCGCAGCCAAGCCCGACGCCAATAAGGTCTACAACATCCCGAAGCCCAAGAACGCACCAACCAAGGGCGCTTCGAAGGCCAAGGTCATCATCCAGGAATACAGCGACTTCCAGTGCCCGTTCTGCGGCCGGGTCAATCCGACGATGGCCCAGGTCATGGACGAGTACGGAGACGAGGTGCAGGTGATCTGGCGGAACTACCCGCTACCGTTCCACAAGGATGCCCACCTCGCCGCACAGGCCTCGCTCGAGGTCTACGAGCAGAAGGGCAACAAGGGCTTCTGGGAGTACCACGACATTCTCTTTGAGAATCAGAAGGCGCTCACCCGCCCGAACCTCGAGAAATACGCCGCGCAGATCGGCGGAATCAACATGAAGAAGTTCAAGCAGGCGCTCGACTCCGAGAAGCACAAGGCTTCGGTGGACGCCGACATTGCCTCGATCTCCAAGGCCGGAGCACGGATCGGGACGCCGTCGTTCTTCATCAACGGAAAGCTGGTCCAGGGCGCACAGCCTTACGCCGCCTTCAAGGCCGCGATCGACGAGCAGCTCAACAACTAGCCGCGCGAATACGCGTCAATCACGAAGGGG
>JBCDFZ010000024.1:0-81679 GCA_039177115.1 Myxococcota bacterium | reverse complement strand
CTTCTTCGGGTCGCCGCCCGCCTTGGCGCGTAGTTTGATGTTTTCGATGACGTGTTCGGGGGCTTGCGCGACGACGCTCCCCATCGTGTCGTAGCCGCGTCGTCCAGCTCGCCCCGCGATCTGCTTGAAATCGCGCACGGTGAGCACTTTGGTTTTCTCGCCGTCGTACTTACATAGCTTGGTAAAGAGCACCGTCCTGATTGGAACGTTCACGCCAACGCCGAGCGTATCGGTCCCGCAAATCACGCGAAGCTTGCCCTGCTGCGCGAGGCGTTCGACCAGTCGCCGGTATCGGGGCAGCATGCCTGCGTGATGCACACCGATGCCGTGGTGGAGGAACTTGCGGAGCTCCTTGCCGAAAGGCGTGTCGAACCGGGTTCCGCTCAGCTCTTCCTTGATGGCCCGCTTCTCGTCCTTTGAGAGAAAGTCGATACTCATGAAGCTCTGCGCCTGCTCGGTGGCGGCCCGCTGCGCGAAATGGACCACGTAGACTGGGGCCTTGCCGCTCTCGAGCAGCTCCGCGACGGTGTTGTGCAGGGTCTGCTCAGCGTACTCGAAGTCGAGCGGAACGGGTCGATCGGTGCTCTGAACCAACGTCGTGGGTGCGCCCGTGAGTTCGCTGATGGTGCTCTCGAACAGCCTCGTATCTCCGAGCGTTGCGCTCATTAGGAGAAACCGGGCGCGGGGAAGAGTGAGCAGAGGGATTTGCCAAGCTACGCCTCTGTCCCGGTCCGAGTAGTAGTGGAACTCGTCCATCACGACGCCGTCGACCTCGGCCCGATTCCCCTCGCGCAGAGCGAGGTTCGAGAGAATCTCGGCAGTGCAGCAGATCACCGGCGCCTCTCGGTTGACGGTGGCGTCGCCCGTCATCATGCCCACCCGCTCCGCTCCGAGTGCGCGACAGAGGTCGAAGAACTTCTCGCTGACGAGGGCCTTGATCGGCGCTGTATAAAACGAACGTTCGCCGAGCGCGACGGAGCGAAAGTGCGCGGCCAGCGCGACGAGAGACTTCCCAGAGCCGGTTGGCGTGTTGAGGATCACGTTGTTGCCGACGAACAGCTCCATCACCGCCTCTTCTTGGGCGGGGTAGAGTTCGATCCCCTCGGCCGATACGTACTCGAGGAAGTGCGTCAGGAGGGCCTCGGCGTCGACCGTCGAACCGAGCTCGTCCAGGGTTTTTGCAAGGGAGGCCAACGCGCGCCGATCGTGCCCGACTCTTAGCAGATGCGGCACACATGACCTTTTTGCGGCCGTGCTGCCCGGGCTTGGCGCGTTGTGGCACACGCCGTCCCAGTTGCCACGCGGGAATCACTGGTTTTTTTGGCCGCACCGGGTGGCATCGTTGTTGCGTAGCCAGGCTCGTCGGGTCTTTCTCGAAGGAGAGTCGCATGAAGCGCGTTGGACTGTTGTGCTGTTTACTCGTGGCCTCGCTCGGTTGCTCGGGCAGTGAGGCCCCGGCGGAGGGCGTCGAGGGATTCGTCTGCGGAGCCGATGGGGTCTCGTACACCGTGGAGGACGCCGACGCGGCCGGACAATCCATCGCGCACCGCGGCCGCTGTGACGACCCCATGGCCTGCGGTTCCGTTGCCGACTGCTTCGCCGGCGATGTATGCGACCCCGACGTCTGTGTGCCCCTACCCAACGACTGCCTCTGCGTTGGCGTCTTCGAGCCCGTCTGCGGTGCCGATGGTCGAAACTACATCAATCTCTGCGAGGCCCGATGCGCCGAGGTCGAGGTCGTGTTCGATGGGATGTGCCAGGACGACCCGTGTGCGCTGATCGACTGTGCGCCCGGCTTCGTCTGCGAGCGTGGCGAATGTGTCTCCGTCGAACCCTGCGTCTGCCCTACCGTGTATGACCCCGTCTGCGGTTCGGATGGCCGGACCTACGGCAACGCCTGCGAGGCGGACTGCGCCGGAGTCGAGGTCGTCGACGACGGAGAGTGCGACGCCTGTCTCGATGACGGCGACTGCGAGCCCGATGAGACCTGTGTCGATTCGCCGGTCGGCGAGGCGGCGCAGTGCTTTTGGATTGGCTGCGACTCCGACGAGCAGTGCCGCCCCGGCGAGCGCTGCGTCATCGAGGACATCTGCCAAGCGCCCGCAGCCGTCGGGCCGTGTGACGCCGCGTTCCCCCGTTGGTACTTCAACGCGGAAAGCGGGTCCTGCGAGACGTTCGTTTGGGGCGGCTGCGGGGGCAACGCCAACAACTTCGAGACCGAGGACACCTGTTTGAACGCATGCGCGGGGCGGTTCGTCGAGAAGCTGAGCGTCGCCCAGCGGGCAGGCTACTGTGAGCCGTCCGTTTTCTGTCCCGACAACATCTTCGCGCCCGAGATCTACGATCCCGTTTGCGGAATCGATGGCCAGACCTACGGCAACGCTTGTCAGGCCGAGCAGGAAGGCGTCGAGATCGCGTACAGCGGCGAGTGCGTTCCGCCTGTGACCTGCCTCGATCGAGGTTGTCCAGACGGATGGACCTGCGACTACTGCGACACGTCACGCGGTGCGCAATACGTCTGCCTTTCCCCGCTCGCGGGCGCCTGTTCTCGGCCCGATGCCGATTAGCCGAGAGTTGTATCCACGTTCGCGGCCTCGACTTCGAGGCTCTCTCGGTCGCACGCGATGGCGTCGCACTCGGGACCGCGGCGCATCCCGATCCGCCGGTGAGACACTACGCTCCGATTGTCTTCTGCCAGGCCGCGCCTCATGCGCGATCTTCGTGACCTGTTTTCCAGATCACTCATCCGAAAGAGAAGAGCCGGATTCGAAAACCGATCGTTTCCAAACCCGGCTCCGTATCGGGGTCGTGTGTTCCTGGGGCCATGAGGAACGGGCACCCGCTAAAAAAGGGGCAAGAGCGGGCACCAAGAGGGAACGCAGTGTCTCGCCTGACCTTAGGATGGGATGGTGGGCTCATCCTAGGATCTGCGTTCCCACACGTTCGGTGCCCGCCTTGCACCGAAGACTTAATCGATACGCTAACGGAACCGCGCGGATTGGGGGCGACAAAATCTGGTACTCGACGCGCCACTTTCTGATCGTGTCCCACCCCTGTGGCTTGAATTTCGAACGTCCCTATGGATCCATCCAAGGAGTTGAGTCTCTTGCCTGACAAATCGATGGTGAAACCGCCCGCCCGGGTCTCCGGTGCGTGGACGCGTGGCTTGGTCAGTGCGTTCCAGACGCTCGGGCTCGACGTCGAGGCGCTTTGCGACTCGATCGACATCGATATCGAGGTCTTTCTCGACGCGACGGGTCGACCGCCGCGTGACGCGTCCGGACGCCTTTGGCGCGCAGCCATCGCCGAGACCGGCGACCGTTTTCTCGGGCTTCGTGCGGCACAAACCTGGGAAACCCGGGTCGATCATCTCGTGTACCTGATCATGGTCAGCGCCCCGACGTTCGGGGAGGGCATCACGACGGCCGTGCGCTACCAAGAGCTTCTGGCCCATGGGCGGGTCGTCACCTTCGGCGAGCACCCCGTGCACGTGCCCCTCGAGATCAACAAGGTGGAGCACGAGCTCCCCGTGCTGGCGCAGGAGATCGAGTACATCGCGGCGCTCTTCATCAAGCTCTTTTGCTTCGCCACGGACGGAAAGTGCGAGCTCGTCGAGATGTCGTTCGAGCACCCATATCGGGGCAACATGGAGCTCTACGAGCAGATCTTTCAGGCGCCCGTCAAGTTCGGCGAGCCGCAGACCTCCATGCTTCTGCACCGCGATTCGTGGGATCTCCGGCTGGCGCAGTCGAACCACGTGCTGCACGACCAGCTCGGCGGGATCGCCGCCACGCTGCATTCTGAGCTTCAAGACAACAGCTTCAACGACTCCGTCCGAGAGCGAATCAAAGCACTACTTCCCAAAGGCGACTGCAGCATCGAGTCGGTTGCGGCGGCGCTCCACATGGCGCCCCGTACTCTCCAGCGTCGGCTCCAAGAGGAAGGAACGACGTTTCGGGCGCTCGTCGACGCGACGCGCAAGTCCATCGTGCTCGACTGCGTGGAGCGCCAACAGGCGCCGGACGAGATCGTTCGCCACGCGGGTTACACCAACCACCGTAGCTTTCGGCGCGCGATGAAGCGCTGGAACATCTAGTTCACCGAGTGCGCCTGATTTGGGATGCATGACCTCCGAGGTCATGGCCTTTGGAGGCCGCCGTGCGACTTTCGTCGAACGAACGGAGGTCCACGATGCCTACGATTACGCTGCCTCAAGGAACCCTACAGTACGAAGACGTCGGACAAGGCCCGCCGGTGGTGTTCGTGCATGGTCTTCTCGTCAATGGGCAGCTTTGGCGAAAGGTCACGCCCAAGCTCTCCCGGACCGCGCGGTGCCTCGTTCCGGATCTTCCGCTTGGTTCACACGCGATTCCCATGAACGCCGATGCAGACCTCAGCGTTGACGGGGTCGCGCGGCTCGTCGGCGATTTTCTCGATGCGCTCGATCTCCACGACGTCACGCTCGTTGGCAACGACTCTGGCGGCGCAATCTCTCAGCTGGTCGCCTCGCGATACGGGTCTCGGCTCGGCCGATTGGTATTGACGACCTGTGACGCGTACGACGTCTTTCCACCCAAGGGCTTTGGCTACCTGCGGGTTTTGCCCTACGTGCCGGGGCTCATCGCTGCTCTCGCAAAGGGGATGCTTGCCGTCAAAGCGCTGCGCGACTTGCCCATCGCGTACGGACTCCTCGCGAAACACGGAATTCCCGAAGACGTGGTCAAGAGCTACATCGCGCCGGCCGCGCGGAGCGCTGCGATCCGGCGCGATGTGAGCAAATTCGCGCGATCGGTGTCTCCGCGAGTCACCCTGGAGGCTGCGGAAGAGCTCGCGGCGTTTGGCCGGCCGATGCTGCTTCTCTGGACGCCAGAGGATCGGTTCTTTCCGATGCGGCTGACCGACCATTTCCGTCGCAACCTGCACGACGTCACCCTGGAGACGATCGAAGATGCCTACGTATTCGTTGCTGAGGACCAGCCTGAGCAGGTGGCTGCCGGGATCGCACGATTCATCGCCGAGCGGACAGCCGCCAGCGCGTCGTGACGATAGCTAGCCAGTCATCGACTCATCGACAAGAGACGCGGGTCGTCACGTCCCATCGAACGTGTTGGACGGCGGTCGCAGCGAGCGCCTCGATATAGACCACGTTGGCGAGCGCGGCCTGCTGCTCGCGTAGGTTCACGAAGATGAGGTTGCTCGAACCCGCCTCGAAGCGGCGACGCTCGCCTTCGGCGAGCTTGGTCGTCGTTCGCACGATGTCTTCGTTGAGCTCGACCTGCTCCTCGGCGGCTCGGACTGCCGACGCTGCGTCGCGCGCCCGTGCTCGAAGCTGGTCTTCGATGAGCTGCAGCTCCGCTCGTTTGGCCTCTACGTCGGCGTCGGCGCGCTGAGCACGTCCGCGGTCCGTCCGAAGGATCAGTGGCATCTCGAGCACTACGCCTGTCTTCATCACGTTACCGAACAACGTGTCGTCGAACGTAGTTCCGGTGCCCTCCCCGAAGTCCCGGGAGTACTCGAAGAAACCTCGGATCTCGGGTCCGAGTCGATTCCGGGCCAGTGAGTAGCTTACCTCCGCCGCTCGGAGCTCCGCGCGAGCACGCTCAGCGTCTGGATGGCACTGGACGACCTGCTGAAGGACGACGTCGTTCGGGTCCGGATAGATGAACTCGACCGAGAGCTCTTTGGGTAGCTCTTCCGCCTCTGGCAGCACCGATCTCCCGGTGTCGTCTCTCAGGAACACCGAGAGCACGAACGACGCTTCTTGAAAGGCTCGCTCGGCGCGAACCAAGAGCGAACGGCGCTCCAGCAAGATTCGCTCGTTGTCCATCACGTCGAACTCCGCGATGGAGCCTGCCGCCAGCCGGCGTCGGAGCTGCCCGTCTCGCTCCTCGGCGAGGTGCATCAGATCCTCTGCCACCTGCCGGCGCTGCCCCGTGCTGATCCAGCCCCAGTAGGCTCGCGCGGCCGCTAGTTCGAGGTTGAGCTCGGTCCCCGAAAGCCCGTACTCCGCAGCGTCCTCGAGGTCGATCGCGCGCTTTCGCCGGGCGCGCTCCTCGTCGATGGGACCTCCCCGATAGAGCGGGATCTCGATGCCTGCCCGAATCTCGCCTCCTGACAGCGTTTGGTCGCTCAAGTAGGTTGGCCAAACGTCGTTTACGCCCAGTCCCACCCGATAGCCGCCGTAGATCTCCGAGCCCCAAAGCGTCGTCGGTTGGCGAATCGCGACGTCTCCCCGTCGAAGCTGGTAGAACGCGTCCGGGCCGGTCCAGATGTTGACGTCGCCTTCAAGACGCGGATCGAAAGCGCCGCGGGCGGCCTGCACGTCGCCCTGCGCACCGCGAAGCCGTTCGATAGCCGCTCGGATTCGTGGGTCGTGTTCTTGGACCGAGCGCCTGACGGCCTCGAACGTGAGCTTTCCCTCTTCGGACGCGCTCGCGAGGGTTGCGTCGAAGAGCGAAGCGGCGACGACCAGCGCGGCGACGCCTACGCGCTGCATCATTTCGGGTCTCCCTGGGCTCCGCCATCCGCGAGTGGCGGAGGATCCGTCGTGGGCGGGAACCCGTTGAACTGCCGCCAGATCTCGAACCCGAGGCGAACCTGATTCAAGAGGACCCAGCCCTTCGCGAGCACTCCTTGCCGGAGGTAGCTGGCCGCGGGCCAGGGCTCCTCGGGATCACCGTCCGGAACCACGACCACCCGGAAGTTGCCGCGACCGTCATCTGCGGCATCCACGAAAGCGACCACGCCACCAAACGTTCCTACGGCGACAGAGGGCCACCCGGAGAACTGCACGGCCGGCCACCCTTCGAACTGAAGTCGAACGGCGCGGCCCTTTTCGATGAGCGACGCGTTGTTCCCGTCGACGTAGAGCTCGACCGCACGGTCCTCCGTACTCGGTACGAGAATCGCGAGCACCTGTCCCTGGCTGACCTGCGCGCCGCCGAGTCGTCCGATGACCCGCAGGATGGTCCCGTCGACCGGCGCGAGGATTGTCTGCGCCTGCTGTCGAGCGATGTCGACCTCGAGGCGTGCGAGGCCCTCGTTGGCCGAAGCGACCTCCGTCTCTGCAGAACGAAGGTTCGCGGACGCGGCTTCGATTTCGGCGTTTGCCGAGGCCGTGACGCGTCGGAGCGCAGCGCGGCTCTGCGAGAGTCGGTTCTTCGCAGCTTTGAACTTTGCGTTCGCGGATGCGAGGGCAGCGCGGCTCTGTCGGGCCGCCAGCTCCGCGAGCTCGTACTCTCGCTGCGAGGCGAGTCCATCTGCGCGCAGGGAGCTCTGCCGACGGTAGTTCAACTCGTTGGTGTCGAGCTCGGCCTGCGCCGCGCTCACCTCCTGCTGTACGGCGGCCAGGTCCTGCTGGGAGATCGCCACCTGGGCCTCTGCGGCTGAAATCTCGGCGCTTTGAGAGCGTTTGAGCGATTCCACGCGGTCGGCGAGCGACAGGACCTTCTGCTCCTGTGCCATCCGACGGACTTGCACGGCTGAGCGCTGGGCATCCAGTCGATCGAGAATCATGGCGTCGTTGTCTGCCAGCCGCACGATCGGGTCGCCCTTGTTGACGTGCGAACCTTCCTCGACGAACCACTCTGCGATGGTCCCCGTGACCGTCGCCTCGATGGTCTGCTGACGCTGCTCCGGCGAGTAGGCGATGACGCGTCCGCGACCCTGGATGTTCTGGGTCCAAGGGGCGAGCAGAGCCGAGATCCCGAAGGTGATGAAGATGAACACGAGGGCTTTCGCGACGAACGCGACGTTCTGCGGGCGTGACACCGTCAGCGCGGCGGGCAGCGCGGCGCGTTCGAATCGCGTCCAGTACTTCTTCGTGGCTGACGACTCACTCATGCCGCTTCTCCTTGCTGGGGAGTGGGATCTCCAAGCGAGAGCGTTCGGTCCGCTCGGGCAATGAGTGCCGGGTCTTCGGTGATGATGAGGAACGACACGTCACGCGCAGAGAACAGCGTCTCCACCACACGCGCGCGCTCCGGCGGGTCGAGCTGATCGAGCGTGCGGTCGAGCACGAGAACCGAGGGTTTCGCCGCTAGGGCACGCGCAATGGTCATGGCGATGGCCTGAGCGCGGGTCAGGGGCGCCCCGTGAATGTTGACGAAAGTGTGCAGTCCGTCCGGAAGGGATTTCACGTGAGCCTCGAGCCCGACACGACGCAGCACGCCCCAGGCTTCGTCGGCGGGGAGCTCTATGTTGCCGGGTCGGAGGTTTTCGGAGATCTCGCACGGAAGCACCTCGGTTCCGCGCACCACTGCGATGCGCGACCGAAGCTCAGGAAGGGAAAGGTCTCGCGCGTCGTGCCCGTCGATTTCGAGGACACCGGAGTCGGGTGGAACCAGTCCGAAAAGGGTGTCGGCGAAGCTCGAAGTCACGCGTTCTGGCGCGCCGTGGATCGCGATCCGCTCGCCGGGCATGACCATCGTCGATACCTCGTATGCGACCTGATCCCTTCCGTCGATGAAGGTCACTTCGTCGAGGAAGAGACGGCCTTGCTCCGCGCCACCGCCGGGCGGGTTCTCGCCGTCCGATCGTTCGACGGGAAGGTCGAGCATCTCGCCGAGCTTGTCGACCGCGGCGACGAGGTCGTAGAACTTCTCGACCTTGCCCCCGAGTTTGGCGATGGACGTGACGACCGCCGTGACGATGAGCTCCGCGGCCACGAGCTGACCGATGGACAGCTCGCGCTCGATGACGAGGAAACCGCCCATCGCCAAGAGTGCGACGCTCGCGACGACTTCGACCGTCAACGAACCGACTAGCTGCCGGAACACGATACGGAAGTGAACGTCTCGCCGGTCGAGGTACGTGCGTGCGAGCGATTCGACGCGCTCTTTCGCGAAACGCTCGCCCCCGGCGAGCTTGAACGAAAGCGGGTGCCGAGCCATTTCCTCGAGCCATCCCGCCATGGCGTACTTGGCCTTCGACTCCATGACGCTCGTCGCCGTGCCTCCTCGCCCGAGGGGAATTAGCACGACGATCGAGGCCGCGATGAGGACGATGGCGAACGCCAAGAGGAACGGATGGTAGAACGCGAGGACGATGAGACCGACGAGGGCGATGAGCAGCGCGTCGACTCCGTCGAGTAGAAGCGCCGCCACGCTCTTTTGCGTGGTGAACACGTCGAAGAAACGGTTGATTAGCTCGGGACCGTTGGCTCGTTCGAGGTCGCGCGCGCGTACGCGCGGCAGCCTCGCACCGAGTTCGGTGACGATGCGTGCGAACAGTCGTCGCTGGAGCATCTCCGCGATGCGCACCTGAAGCGCGCGCAGGATCGCGGCGCCCGTGAGCGCCACGGCCAACAGCACCGCCAGCACGACGAGCGGCTGAAGAAGCGACCCGAAGGCGACGGTGTTGACGAGCGACTGGACCGCGATGGGCACCGCCAGGGAGAGGAGGCCGAGCGCCACGCCGTAGATGACGATGACGATGATATCGGGCCGCTCCAGCGCTAGCAGGAGCCGGGTGCGCTCTAACGGCGTGGGGCGAGTTGTTCCCGGCACGGTGTCCATGGTTGCTAAAGGATGATATTTATTTCATGCTTGTCAATACCTGATTTGTGTTTTATGAAATATGAGTCAGCAGAAATCATGACCGTTGATCAAAAATCTCCAGCTTGGACTTTCCTGAGCAATCACAGCCATGTACTGGTGAGCATCGCGCGCGACCCCGACATTCGGGTTCGCGAGATCGCCCTGGCCGTTGGCATCACCGAGCGTGCCGTGCAGCGGATTTTGGGGGAGCTCGAAGAGGCGGGCGTCATCGTACGCCGGCGCCAGGGCAGGCGGACCCACTACCAGATCCGCGAGGATCTCCCGCTTCGGCACCCCATCGAGTCCCGCCACTCCGTGGGTGAGCTCCTCCGTTTGGTTGGCTCGTGATCAGGCCGACGCCGGCTTGATCACACCGATCATGCCGCCGAGCGGGTCCCGAAGAATCGCGAACCGACCTACGCCTTCGGCATCGACCGGATCGGCGACCACGGCAGCACCGTTCCCCTTCGCGCGCGCCACGGTCGCGTCGCAGTCGTCTACGGTGACGTACTGAAGCCACATGGTAGGCACGTCCGAGCTTGGAGCCTTGAGCATGCCGCCGCGAGGCTGCTCCCCGTCCATGAACACGTAGTACTTGCCGTCCGGCATCTCCATCTCGTCGTGCGAGTACCCGAACACGCTCTCGTAGAATCGGATGGAGACTTTGGGGTCCTGCGTCCAGAGTTCGTTCCAGTGGAATGAACCGGGCCCTTCGACTGCCGGTGGATCTCCGGTCTCCGCCTTGAACAAACAGAAGCCGCCCCCATGCGGGTCGGAGGCCGGCTGAATTCGACCCACCCCGGGCACGTCGAACGCGTCCGCGTGAAGGGTTCCGCCCGCCGCCTCGATCTTTTTGGCGGTGGCGTCTACGTCTTCGACGGAGACGTAGCTAACCCAGTGCGTCGGCATGTCGACCGCCGGCGTGAGAAAACCGCCGACCCCGGCTTCGCCCACGGCGATCATCGAGTACTTGGAGCCGTCTTGCATCGGGGTTTGTGCGATCTTCCAGGGCAGGGTTTCCGGGTAGAACGCGACGGCCTTCTCGACGTCCTTGGTCATCAGCTCGAACCAGACGAACTTTCCATAGTCGTAGCTCATGGGTGCTCCTTTCACGGGGCACTCGTTGCCCCGTATCCGCTAGTCGTGCTTCGGAGTCCGAATTCGACACTGCGCGGCACTTTTTTTCCAGTGACATGTCGAGAACGAGTCTCTTCGCTCGACTCGTAGATGAAACGCGGCCATTTTCGGCACTTCCGAAGTGGCGCTGCCCCCCAAAAACCAGCCCTTAGGAGGACCCATGCAGTACTTGTTGCTGATCTACGAGAATGAAAGAGACATGATGGCGCGCGACGACACGGCGCGGGCGACCTACATGCAAGAGTACCGCGAGTTCACCGCGGACGTACGCGAAAAGGGCAAGTTCGTGGCGGGGGACGCCCTCCAGCCGACGCAGACCGCCACTTCGGTCCGCGTCCGAGACGGCAAGACCTTGACCACCGATGGGCCCTTTGCCGAGACCAAGGAGCAGCTCGGGGGGTACTACCTGGTGAATGCGGACGATCTCGACGAGGCCATCGTGATTGCGGCGCGAATTCCATCCGCGCGAAATGGCACGATCGAGGTGCGCCCGATCTTCATCTACGAGTGATCCTCGCGCGAGCCCGGCTAGGATACCGGTGTGCCCGCATCGGCTCATGATCGCCTCGAGGCCGTCCTCAAGGAACACCGTGCCCGGATCCTGTCATCCCTGATTCGGACGTGTGGCGGCGACTTCGACCTCGCGGAGGAAACCCTTCATGACGCCGTGGTCGCCGCCGCGACGCAGTGGCCGCAGCAAGGAACGCCCGATGCGCCCGACGCATGGCTCTTGCAAACCGCGCGGCACAAGGCGATCGACGTGCTCCGCGCCAACGCGCGGAAGAGAGCCAAGCACGAGGAGCTCGGTCGTCTGCGGCATCTCGGGGCCCACGGCGATCGAGAGGTCCATGCGGCCTCGATCCCCGACGACATGCTGCGCTTGATCTTCACTTGCTGCCATCCCGCGCTGAGGGAGGAGGCGCGCCTCGCGCTGACGCTTCGAACCGTGGTCGGTCTACCGACAGTCGAGATCGCGAGGGCTTTCTTGGTCAGCGAACAGACGATGGCTCAGCGTCTCGTGCGCGCCAAGAAGAAGATCCGCGAGGCGCGCATTCCGTACCGAGTGCCCGAGCGAAGCGAGATGCCTGAGCGCCTCGAAGCGGTCCTGCTGGTGGTTTACCTGGTCTTCAACGAGGGCTACAGCGCTTCGAGCGGCAAGCACGTAGTGCGCGGCGAGCTGTGTCGCCACGCCATTCACGTGGGTCGCGTTCTGAGCGAGCTCATGCCGGAGGAACCCGAGGTGCTCGGCCTACTCTCCCTGATGCTGCTCCAAGACTCGAGGCGTGAAGCAAGGACCAACGACGACGGGGATCTCGTGCTCTTGCACCAACAAGATCGCAGCCGTTGGGATCGGGCTCAGATCGAAGAAGGCCTCGCCCAATGCCGAGCTGCACACCGGGTTGGAGCCGCAGGCGCCTACACGATTCAGGCTGCGATCGCTGCGGTACACGCCCAGGCGAAGAGGGCCAACGATACCGATTGGAAAACCATCGTGCGCCTCTACGCACGGCTCTTGCTCGTTCGACCGACTCCGGTAGTCGCGCTCAATCATGCCGTGGCGAGCGCCATGGCGCACGGTGCTGAGGAGGGCCTCCGCTTGACGAAGGTGCTGCAGCCCGACCTCGAGCTCTACGGTCCTTTCCACGCCGCGCGCGCAGACTTTCTTCGCACGACCGAACAGTGGGAGGCCGCCGAGGCTGCGTACCTGCGCGCGATCGCGCTTTCGACCCACGATCCAGAGCGCCGATTTCTCGAGGGGCGTTTGGCGGAGGTGCGCGAGCAGCGCGATCGCTAGCCTCCGCGACGAGCTAGGGCAGGACTTCTTTCGCGGGCCATCCGTCGTTTGCTCGGACCGTTTGTGCGGACCGAACCTCGGGATCGACGGACCACTGTTCCTTGGCCGCCTCGGCCTTGCTGGTCAGGCGTTCGCGCTTCGCTGCAACCCATGCCGTGCAGTCCCCGAGGTCGGAGCGGAAGGGGTTGGTATCCAGGATGGCGGCGGGAAACGCCTTGAGCGGCTGATCGCGCCGCCTGAGAACCGTCAGGTCCACCGGCGACTTACGGTTCACGCGCGGTCGCATCGTCACCACGTAGGTGTGACCCTTCGTGGCTTGAACTTGGAGCAGCTGCACCTGAGGCTGGGCGACGCCGCTGACGACCATTAGCGTTTGGGTGCCGGGCCGGATCGCCGCCGTCACTTTCCAGTCGTTGCCGAGAACTCCGATGCACTCTCCCCGCGCGTTGACGACTGAGTAGAGGACGTCTTCTGCAAGCCGTTTGCGCGGCCGGACGAACACGAGGAGTGCATCTCCTTCCGGGGCGACGTACGGCGAGGGCGCCTGGGGCTTTGGGTCGTCAGCTCTTGCGACTCCGACCCACGATGCAACGAGGGCCGCCGCGATGGTTCGCCTCCACATCCCGGCGACTTAGCTGCGATGGGGCGTTTCAGCAAAGGCGGACGCATCCCGGCGCGGAGCCGGGCGCGCACGGAATTCCCGGCAGGTGGACAAATACGTATGGTCGCGTCTCTTCGAAAAGCGTACATTCCCAATCAGCGCCTGACTGGATGGAAACGGTGGGGGTGTTGATCCACGGAGAGACGGGCCTCCGTGGATCACCTGTTTAAGCGGGCCCACACCATGCCGGGGCCCTGACCCTGGGCGCGTGCCATCTTGATCCACAGGAGCGTCATGTGCTCCAGGTGAAGGCTCGAATCGAGCCCGCCGGTATCGACGGGCTCGAAGCCGAGCGCCTCGCAATAAGACGCCACGGTGGCCTTGGACTCGCTCTCGTCTCCCGCGACGAGCATTGCCGGCTTGAGGTCGTCGTAGCCGGGGTACGTGCTGTCTTCGAGATTCTCGAAGCCGTAGATCGTGAACGCCTTCACGACGGAGGCGCCGGGCGCCGCGTCTCGAATCGCTTCGGCCCCCGATCGCTGACTGTGGAGACCGTGACTCAGCCCGGGTCCGACCGGGTTGGTGCAGTCGACGAGGGTCTTTCCCTCCCACGGGCCCGCGTCGGCCAGCACCGACTCCACAGCCTTGAACGGCACGGCCAAAAAAACGACGTCGGCCTCGGCGACCGCCTCGGCGGTCTTTGCCGCGACGAGCCCAGGCCAACGTGCGATCGCGCTTCTGATGCTGTCCGAGCTGGGGTCCGTCCCACCAAGGACGACCCGGTGGCCGGCGGCCGCGAGCCTTCCCGCAATGGGCGCACCGACGTGCCCTGCTCCAATGACTGCGATGCTCACGAGAGGGCCTCGATGACGAGTCGTGCCGTTTCGGCACCGGAGTGCTGCTGCTGCCCGGTGACGAGCAGACCGTCGTGCACGGCGAAGGGCGCGAACGCGTCGGCGGTGACGAAGTGGGCGCCGAGCTTGCTCGCCTCGTCTTCGATTCGGAACGGCATCAGTTTCTGGCCCACCGCCTCGTCCGCGAAGTCTTCTTCGCTGTTGGCGAACCCCGTCATTTTGCGGCCCTTGACGAACGGCGATCCATCGCCGTTTCGAAGGTACAGAAGCAGGCTCGTTCCGTGGCAAAGCGCCGCGTGAACCTTCTTAGCCGCAACAAACTCGCTGAACTTGGCGTGGAGACTCGTCGCCTTTTCGAACGTGAACATCGGCGACTGTCCTCCGCAGACGACGATGGCGTCGAAGTCGTCGACCGATAGGGCCGACACCGACGGCGTGTCTTCGAGAAGCGCGACGAATTCGGGCGTCTCGAGATACTCCGCGCTCAGGGCGTCTTCTTTCGAGTAACCGCTCTCGTCGCGCGGATCGCTCATGGCGTCCAGCTCCACCTTGCCCCCCTCCGGGCTCGCGACAGTGACGTCGTAGCCCTCTTTCACGAACGCGTCGTACGGGTGGACGAGCTCGGATGCCCAGAAACCCACCGGCCAACCCGTCGTGGTTGCCGTCGCTGGGTTGGCGACGACCATGAGTACTCGCTTGCTTTCTGCCATGACTCGCTCTCTCTTCTTGCTAGTGGTTGGAGAACAGAGCGATTCTCGGTCGTACAGTTCATTGTGCAAGTATATACTTTTTGGGTATATACTATCTTCAAAGAAAGTATGCCGGCATTCGACCACCAAGGACGAACCTACAACAATCCGGTTCAGCTCGCGCTCGATCTCATAGGCGGCAAGTGGAAGATGCCCATCCTGTGGCGCCTTCGGAACAAAACCCTTCGGTACAGCGAGTTACGTCGAAGCCTCAATCAGCATCTCGACACCGGCAAAGTCACCGACAAGATGCTTGCGTCGCAGCTCCGAGACCTCGAGAGGCATGGATTGATCGCGCGTCGCGTGTATCCCGTCGTGCCACCCAAGGTCGAGTACTCGATCACCAAGCGTGGGCTTCGCGCGATTCCGTCGATCGAGGTGTTGCGGAAGTTCGGAAACGATGCGCGTCGTTGGTAGCGAAGCGAACTAGAAACCTTCCTGAAACCTGAGCGGGATCGAAACGCTTTTTCCTTCCCCTCCGCGCACCTTGTGTCATCATGAAAGGGCGCGATCATCGTTGGTCGCTCAATGATCAAACCACGACGGGAAACTGGGGACCGTCGCGCAGGCTCTCGAGGAGTCCATCGTTGAATCGAAATCCCCCGACCGACCCTTCCATCCAAACCATGGACGCGCTGGCGTATTCGATCTACCGCGAGCTCTACAAGGCGGGGTACGATCGATACGACGTCATCAGTTTTGCGAACGAGATCCTCGATCTCGTCACGAGCGAGCTACGAGACGCATCCAACTCGTCGGGCTAGACCACGCCGTGCTACGCCGCGGCACCGCGAGGGCGCACCACGATTTCGTTCACCCCGATGTCGGCAGGTTGACCGATGGCGAAGGCAATGGCCTTCGCGACCGCGTGTGGGGTCATGGCGACCTCACTCTCGCCCGGGCTGAACATTTCGGTGCTGACGCCGCCGGGCGCAATGTGGGTGACCCGAACGTTGCCCTGAGTGCTGAGCTGCAGCCCCTCGCTGATGGCGCGCACGGCGTGCTTGGTGCCGCAGTACACGGCGTAGTCACCGAACACCTTGTGGCCGCCGATTGAACCGACGTTGATGATGTGTCCGAAGCCCTGATTCTCCATGATGGGGAGCGCGGTGCCGATACCGTAGAGCACGCCTTTGACGTTCACGTCGACCATCTGCTCCCAGTCCTCGATGGCGCTGGACGACATGGGGCCGCTCCGAAAGATGCCCGCGTTGTTCACCCAAACATCGATGCAGCCGAAGGTGTTCATGGTCGCGCGTGCGAGGCGCTCCACGTCGCCGCGCTGGGAGACGTCGCATTCGACGGCGATGCTGTCGCCGCCAGACCGAACGATCTCGTCGCGAACCTGCGAAAGTCGGTCTGTGCGTCGCGCCGCGATCGCCACGCGGGCTCCGCCTTTGGCGAGCATTTGAGCGACGCAGGCGCCGATGCCGCTGCTGCCACCCGTGATGACGATGACTTTGCCTGTAACCTTTTCCGCCATGGAACTAGAAACAACCGCCCCACCGGATTATTCCGTTCGTTGCCGAGGAGGCCAGGTCGGTACAATACCCACACCGACTGGAGGTCGTCATTCAAGTCATCCCGGTTTTCAACTTGGCTCTCGCAGGCCTTCCTGCGCTCTTGGTTCTTTGGTTCATGTGGCGCTGGTCCGCGGAGTTCGGCCAGGGCGTCATCGCCCTCGCGCGCATGGTCGTCCAGCTCGTCCTCGTCGGGTACGTGCTCGTCTACATCTTCAAAGCCGACACGCCGTGGATCGTTCTTGCCGTACTGGGCGTGATGGTCGTTGCGGCAAGTTGGATCGCGCTTCGCACCGTTCCGAGTGAACGCGGGACGTACTACGCGCGCGCGCTCCTGGCGATCTTGATTGGCGGTGGAGTCACCGTCGCGCTCATCACGCAGGGGGTCCTCACGCTCGACCCTTGGTACCAACCTTCGTTCATGGTTCCGCTTGCAGGGATGATCTTCGCCGCCTCGATGAACGCTGTGAGCATTGCAGCCGAGCGCGTGGTGGCCGAGACCCGTCGCGGCGTCGACTACGCGAGTGCGCGGAAGACCGCGCTTCAGGCAGGTCTCATCCCAATCATGAACTCGCTCTTTGCAGTCGGCCTCGTCTCACTCCCGGGACTGATGACGGGTCAGATCCTCTCCGGCGTCGAGCCCCAGATCGCGGTTCGCTATCAGGTGATGGTCATGCTGATGGTGTTCGGCGCGTCCGGACTGTCGGCGGCGATCTTTCTTCACCTCACGCAGCCCGAAGAGGTCCCAGCGAACGCCTAGGGAAGCAGCCAGGCTCCTTTGAGGGCCTCGTACTCGCGCTCCGGGAGGGCGACCAGCACCGCCGAGTCGGGTTCGAGCCACGTTGCCAGTGCCTCCACGTCTTCTCTCGGCATGGCGGTGCAGCCGCTCATCCCAGTGTTCCCATCGATCCAAGCGTGGAGGAAAATACAGCTCCCGTCGCCTGCGATTCGGTCGTTGGTGTTGTGCCCGACTACGATGGTCAGCTCGTAAAGGTCGTCCTCGCGTCGCATGTGCTCCGCGCTTCGCCAGTCGGGGGACACCTCACGCGTGCTGACGATCTGGTTGTAGTGACGAGATCGGGGATCGTCTACGCAGCGAAGCTCAGCGCTGGCTCGCGTGTAGAGCAGCGAGACCCCATCGGCGTCGGCTTCGTAGCCATACGCATCTCCAATCGAGAAGGCCCCGGCGGGTGAGCGACCGTCGCCTTCGCGTTTGACGGGGCCGGGCCTGCCAGCGGGTGCCCCGGCGCCGTGGAGTCCGCGCCCCCAACCGTAGCCTTCCCGCCCAATCACGACGGCAATCGGTTCGGCCACTTCGAACCAGGCACCCTCGGGGGCTCGTTCGTATCGCCGGAGCGTTCCCTGAAAGTCGCCCCATTGGTCGATCGTCACTGCGATCAGTTGCGTGATCTCGTCGTCGATTGGGGACGTGACTTCGCCCGCCCCATCGGGTTTCGGGGTAAGCGCGCTCGAGTGGCAACCTACCGACAGTAAGACTGCCATCGCAAGCAGTAAGACTGCCATCGCAAGCTTCGAAAGCGCACTTGCTGCGATTTTCATCGATGGAGTATAGCCGCGGGCCTACGAGTCGGCCCGCGGCTATGCGGCGCTAGCTCACCAGCGGTTGTCGCGTCGATCGTTGCGCGGGCGTTCGTTCGCCGCATCGACACGGATGGTCCGTCCATCGAGCGAGGACCCGTTTAGTTCTTCGATCGCCCGACGCGCGCTCTCTTCGTCTTGATAAGTCACGAAGCCGAAGCCGCGCGACCGACCTGTGTCGCGATCGTTGATGACTTTGGCTTCTTGCACTGCGCCGCAGGCCTCGAAGGCCTGCTGGAGTTGTTCGCTATCGGTGTTCCAGCTGAGGCCACCGACGAATAGTTTCTTGCTCATGTTCTCTTCTCGTTCTTCTGACTTAACACGCTGCCGGATGACGAGAAGGTCTCGTCGATCTGCGTTGCGCTTGCTAGCCTCTGTAGTTCTTCTCCGGCCCCAATCGTGGTGTCATCACGGTGCGGGTCTGAGAGGGACAGGCGGCAGCGTGCTGGCAGCCTCGAGAGGCCACCTCGCCCAGAGCGGGCGATGGAGGCGACGGTAGCAGCGGTTGAAAAGATGTCGAGTCGGACCGATCCGACTAGTTTCCGCCGATACCCGAGGCCTCCGCCGCGGCGACGATCAGCGCAGCGTCGGGGGGTAGAATGAACCCAGCTTCTACGGCCGATTCGGTCGTGGCGGTCACGGCGTCGATGTAGGCCTCGGCGGTGGGGTAGAGCGCCCCGAGCTGTGCCTGGTCGAAGAGCGCGGTCGTGCCCCAGATCCGGCAGAACGAGTCGCCCGGCTGCCCGAGTCCGGAAAGGACAGCCACCGGCGCGTCCACGTACGGTGTTCGGATGCCGCCGAGCGCGTTTCCGAGCTCGTCGAGTTCGTATCCGTCGCCAGCCGAATTCACCATGAGGCGCGGCGAGTTGGGAAGCGGTGTGCCTTCGGTGATCCAATCGATGAGCCCCGCGACCCCCGCCTTGAGCACCCAGTGCTGCGGCCCCGAGTTGATTGGGAGCTCGCACGTGAAAGTCGGGGCAGGATTCACCACTTCGATGACGTCTGCGACCGACGGATCGTCTCCGAGGTCGCTGTTGCTGACGACCAGCGTATAGGTGTCGTTGTGGGCCGTGCCCGCCACCTCCCACTGTCGAAACATCGCGGAGTCGTCCTGCCGGTCCGGAAGCGCACCCAGTGTGATCAGGTCGGTTTCGGTCTGGAACACGAGAATCGGCTGATCGAGGTCGTCTCTCGCGCGCACGATGTTGGGTGTGGGCACTTCGGTCTCGGGAGCCTGCGATAGGGGCGCGCTCCCGCCGACTCGGCTGTGGATGACGTACGCGTCCCAGAGGTCGTACACGTCCCCGAGCGCGTTTACGTAGGTCAGAAGGCGGCCGGCCGACTGCGACTCGCCCATCGCGAGCAGTCGTTCGAGCTCCAAGCCGCTCAGCGGATCCACACCCGTGGGGTTCCGGATCGCCTCGCCGATCTGTGCGTACATCTCGTAGGAGAAGCTGTCGCCCGGGTGAGTCAGGGACTCGTAGCGGGGGCCGTTGATCACTTTGAGGCTCAGGTTGAGCCCGTCGCCGGGGCGACCTTCGACGCCGACGAACTGCGCCGACACACCAATCCACACGTGCCCCTCTCGGAACACTTCGGTGTGGATGGCGTTCCAGTCGGGCGCGGCATCGAGGCCTCCACTTACGTTGAGCCATTCGACCAAGACCGTTCCGCTGAACGCCTGCGGGTCGATTGGGGAGTAGACCAGGATCCGCGTTTTATACTCAGCGGTGTCGGAAGTACGAATGTCATTCCACAAACCGTCCTCCGTGAGGGGGCTCACGGTCACGTAGGATCGTGCGGTCCCGCTAACGAAGAACTCCGTTTCCTGGTAGTCCGCGTCGGCGAGGTCGAGCTCCCGTGTGCCTGCGACGAACGGCGACCCCGGCCCTTCGATCGGCCCCTCGACCGTCACGCTGGCCGGCGGGCCGGAAGGTACGTCGCCGCCGACGCCTCCCTGACCGCCCCCACCGCCGCCTCCAGCGCCCGCAGTGCCTCCCGAGCCCCCCGTCCCGGCATCGCCTCCGGTACCGCCGCCGTCGTCACTACATCCAGGCGCTCCGAGCAGCGCGGTGCACATCGCGAGCGCGTAGAGCATTGTTTGCGGTCGAGCCGCGTTCCGTCGAATCACCATCGTCACCTCACGCCGGAGCCGCCGGCGAGCCCGATCATCGTCGCCGCGCGGCTCGAGTCAATACGCACCGCGTCTAACCGGCTCAGTTGGACGCGGGGGGCGGGTTCTCGGGGTCGACGAGGTCGAACACTTCCCAGCCTCCACGTTGTTTCTGGTCGGCGTCGACGATTCCGCCGGGGCTCGCGCTGAGATAGTAGTCTTCGGCGCTGATGATCGAGAGTTTGTCGCCGTAGCGAAAGCACCGCCCTGCGTCGGTTTCGTTGATCAGTGTGAAGATCGCCTTCTCCGGGGCCTCCGCGAGCGAGGACGTTCCGACCGACAGCTGTCGATCCGAGACCGACCAAGGCTGCGAGTCGCCGGTCTTGATGAGCACCCGGGCACCGTTCGGAAGGCAGCCGTCTCGCCAGCGTTCCTGCTCGTCGGCCACGATGAAGAACGTCTCCGCCGGGCCGACTTGAGCAGCATCCGCGAAGACTCGGAATTCCCCATCGTCGCTTTCCGCCACCGACCAGTACTCGCCCGTCGGGTTGCGGACTGCGATCTTCGAGATGTCGTCTCCTCCCTCGTCCGCGTGCGCAGCACCGCCGCCCGCGAACAGCGTCGCGGCGAAGAAGAGGGGATATGAGGTCACGGAAAAACGCATTGGGAGTCTCCTCTCGGAGAGTTCCTGGGGGTAACAATCCCGGGTCCCAACTATTTCTTTCTTTGATGTCCGCCATCGAAAGGCACGAAGAATCGGGTTCGGGGGGTGCGGAAGCGAGCCTCAAAACGCGCCGTCTGCTTCGGAAGCGCCCTGCCGGGCGCGTGAGAACCGGGGTCCAGTATCGGGTCGCTGGGGTCGGTCCACAGACACGGACTCCGCGGAGCCGACTTGCGCTAGGCTGTTTCGTATGGGGACCACAGGGTGTCGTTGAGGCCGAGTCGCTACTCTCTCTTGGGTCGCGTCCCGTCCAAGCTCGATGCCGAGCTCATCGAGGAGCTCGTTCGGTCGTCCGGCGTTCGGATCGAGCGGATCGTCTCCGCCGGGCACCGGTCTGAGGAGGGATTCTGGTACGACCAGGAAGAGCATGAGTGGGTCGTCGTCCTTCAAGGCCGGGCGCGGCTTCGCTATGAGGAAGGCGACGAGACCCACGAGCTCGACGTTGGAGATGCCGCGCTGATTCCAGCCCACGTGCGGCACCGGGTCGAATGGACCGACCCCGACACGCCCACCGTGTGGTTGGCCGTGTTCTGGCTCGAAGCGGGCGTCGAGGCCCTCTAGCAGGGCGGCGCGGCAGGATTCGTCGGTGACACTGGCGCCCCAGGCGTACACACTCGTTCCTCATGGGCTCTCAGTACGTCGATGCCAACGGGCTCCGCATCCACTACCTCGAGGAGGGGGAGGGCGAGCCCGTCCTGATGATTCACGGATTTCCGACCTCGTCTCATCTCTACCGCAACGTCCTTCCCACGATTGCCGAGACGCATCGAGCGATCGCTCCAGACCTCCCAGGCTACGGGCTCTCGGAGAAGCCGCTCGGTCAGCGCTACAACTTTTCGTTTTTCGGCGACACCCTCAACGCCTTCTGCGACGCTGTCGGGATTGAGAACATGACGCTCGTCGTTCACGATCTCGGGGGGCCGGTGGGACTTCACTGGGCGGTCCGCAACCCCGCTCGCATTCGGCGTCTCGTCATTCTGAACACGCTTACGTACCCGCAGACCTCCTGGGCGGTGAAGGCGTTCCTGATCTCGCTCCGGCTGCCTTTCGTGCGCGACTACGTGGTCAGCCCAAAGGGGATCGTTGGCGCGATGCGGCTCGGCGTCGTCCACAAGGGCCGACTCAATCGAGAGGTACTCACCCCGTACACTGCGCCTTTCGAGACTGGGGCGGCCCAGAAAGCCCTCATCAAGGCGGGATCCGGTCTCAGCGTGAAGGGGCTCGGTGAGATCGCGGCGAAGCTTCCATCCATGGGTGTGCCCGTGCGGCTGATCTATGGGGAGCGCGATCGTATCCTGCCCGACATCGCAAAGACCATGCGTCGCCTGAAATCAGATCTGCCGGGGGCCACGCTGACGTCGCTGCCCGATGCCGGCCATTTCCTGCAGGAAGATGCCCCGGAGCAAGTGGCGGCGATGATCTCCGACTTCATCAACGTTGCGTGAGCGGGTCGCACGCTCTAGGTGCGCCTCATGGGGGAGGCATTCGACGTAGCGATTGTCGGCGGGGGCCCGGCGGGGCTCGAAGCCGCACTGGTCCTCGTCCGGGCGGGAAGACGTGTCGTAGTCTTCGACGACCCCGCGCCACCGCGGAACGGTGCGTCGCACGGGGTTCACAATTTCCTCGGATTCGAGGGGCTCGAGCCCGAGGCGGTTCGCGAGAAGGCCTGGGGCGAGATCTCACGGTACGAAGGCGCGACGGCGAAGGCCGAGAAGGTCACGCAGGTCAGCCGCCAGGCTTCCGAGGGCTACTCAGTGCGAACCGAGGGAGGCAACGAGGTACGGGTGCCTCGACTGATTCTCGCCTTCGGGTTCCGAGACGTATTTCCCGACATCGAGGGGTTTACTGAATGCTGGGCCGACACGGTCATTCCTTGCCCGTTTTGTGACGGCTACGAAAACCGTGATCGCGTTTGGGGTGTCGTTCCACGAAACCAAGCGGAGCTTGCGATCCAACCACGCCTGGCGCTGCACTGGGCGTCGGAGGTGCATCTCTTCCTCAGGCCGCACCTCGTCCTCGAGGAGGGCGATCAGCGCGATCTCGATGCGTCGGGGATTGTCACTCATCTCGGCGTCATCACTGCGCTCGACCACGCGGGCGGAAAGCTCCACGCCGCCACCCTCGACACCGGGAAGACGCAGCCGGTCGAAACCCTCCTTTGGGTTCCCGAGCAAATCCCTACGGCTCTTGCAGACCAGATGGCCGATGAGCTCAGTCTCGCGCTGACCGAGGAAGGATTCATCCAAACCGACGACAGCTTCTCGACCAACTTGCCTGGGGTGTGGGCCGTCGGCGACGTCAAAGGCTGGACCGGGGGACTGAGCGCAGCTGCCGCCGGATACGTCGCGGCCGTTGCGCTTCTCAAGTCCACTGCGTAACAAGGGGAGTAGAGGCAAAAACGCGAGCACGAACGACCGGAGCCGCTCGCGCTCGTTTCCTGCGTGCCGAGGGGTCAGGCGACGCGATCAAGATGCCCTTGCGGCGGCGAAGAAAAAGCCTGCGGCCACGATGCAGGCCGCGGTCCGCACGTGGTTCCATCGGCTCCACTCGACTAGGTAGCGCGACCACGTCGCCGCCGCCTGCTTGGTGTTGGGCTCCACCACCGCGAGCGCTTCGTTGAGTGGGACGTTCCCTGCAGCGGTGACCACGAACGTTCCGACGAGGTAAACCGCCGAGCCGACCAGCGCGTATGCAGCCCAAGGTTCGCCCCACCGGTAGATTGCGTAAGCGCCCAAGCCGAGAGAGACGAACGGGATGGCAAAGAACGTCCCCATGAAAGACCAGTGGTACACGTCGATGTTGATTCGCTGCATCGCATGAATGCCCTCTTCTCTCGCGATGCGGCCGAGGGCCGGCATGATGAACGACGAGAACCCGAAGAAGATGCCGCCCATGACGGCGCTTGCCACGGCTGTGCTGGAAAGCAGCCAGGTCATGCCGCACCTCCCGCCGAGAGAGCGACCGACTGACGCACGTAGTCCGTGCCCTGTGTCGCAATCGCGAGGAAGCGCCCGACGCCCTTGCGCGAGACCTTCCACCGTTGGACCTCGCCGTCCACCGACGCGAACGGTGCGTCGTCGTCGTCGTCATCCGTGAGGTGCACGGGCTGTGCGAGGACCCAGTCCACGCCACTCTCCCGAACGATTCCTTCCTGGACTTCGGTGTCATCCATCTGAGGCTTGAGGAGAGCCATGAACACCAGGCGATCGATCCACCGGAGGCCGTTTCGTGTTTCGCCCACGCCATAGGACGACTGCACGACCAGCCGGCGCACCCCGTGCTTGACCATGGCGGTGACCACGTTGCGCGTGCCTTCGGAACGAACGTCCATCGGAGTGCGCGCGGCCCCGAACAGTCGTACCCGGAGCGGGTTCTCCGTGATGCCGAGCGTCACCACCACCGCATCGTGGCCGGCGACGGCGCGCTCGACGTCCTCGAGCCGGGTCGCGTCTCCGTTCATTGGGCGCACGCCCTCTGGCAGGTCCTGAATGGATTCCGCGCCTCGGGAGAAGGCGGTGACCCGGTGTCCCTCCGCGACGAGGGCTTCGAGGGTGGCACGGCCTGTGCCGCCCGATGCTCCAACTACCAGTACTTTCTGAGTTTTTTCCATGAGTGACCTCCTTGATGACGATGACTGTGCAGGAGGCTTTGACATGAATCCAATGACTTAGTTTTATAGTTCCATGAACGTAGATCATAATAGCGAGTCGCTTCACCGCATCGACCTGAACCTCCTCGTCGCGCTCGACGCCCTGGCCAGGGAACGGAACGTCACCCGCGCAGCCGAGCGCGCCGGGGTCAGCCAATCGGCCATGAGCCACACGCTTCGGCGGCTCCGCGAACTCTTCGGCGACCCGCTGCTCGTCCGCGGCCGAGGAGGGATGGTGCTCACCCCGCGTGCCGAAGCGCTCGTCGTTCCGCTCCGGAGCGGGCTCGTCAGTCTTGCGCGCACCGTCGCGGATCCGCGTCCCTTCGAGCCGAGCGAGACGCAGCGAACGTTCCGTGTGGTGTCGCCCGACCTGTTCGATACGCTCGTTCTGCCCGCGCTCCTTCAGCGTCTCGAGGTCGAGGCGCCTGGAGTCGACCTGTCAGTCGTTCCGACGCCGACGCGCCTTGCAGACGGCCTCGAGACGGGAGACGTCGACCTCGCGATTCATCCCGTGTTGCTCGGCGACAAACCATTCCCACTCGGGACACAGGTCGATGCGGAGCTTCAGCGTCGGACGCTCTTCAAAGACACCTTCCGCTGCTTCGTTCGTGCCGGCCACCCCGCACTCTCGTCGGGTCTGCTTTCGGTCGAGTCGTACGTCGCATCGCGCCACGTCCTCGTGTCGCCGCTCGGGGAAGGTCCTGGAGCGGTCGACGGCTTTCTTCAAGCAGACGGACACGAGCGCCGTGTCGCGCTCCGCGTCCCGCATTTTGCGACCGCTCTCGAAGTGGTCGCGCAGAGCGATCTCGTGCTGACCGGCCCGGCGAGCCTCGCGCAGACGGCGAGCGCGGCCGGCGTCGTGTCTTGCCCACTGCCTCTCGAGGTTCCTCCCCACGCGATCACCATGATGTGGCATCTGAGGTTCACTGAAGATCCGGCCCACCGTTGGTTTCGAGACGCGTTCGTCGATGTGACCGGCGCACTCGAGACGCTGCCGCACTAGACACGGGACTTTCCTCGCCCCTTACTTCTCGGTTAGTCTCGGCCTGTGCTGATTTCGCCACACCTGGGCTCGTCGGGCACGGCCGTTCGCCAATAAACCCGGTGAAATCGGGTTGGCTCAACACTTGCTTGAAGCCTACCCATGAAAGCTTATCTTCTCTTGTTGCTCCTTTTGAGCGGTTGTGCGCCCTACGTTCAGTCGCCGCCCGGACGGATGTTGGCGTTCGAGACCGCCAAGTCGCTCGAAAAGGGCCAAACCGGAATTCGCGTCGGGGGCGGGGGAGGTATCGGCTCCGAGATCGGGTTCGCGGGCGGGTTCGTGCGCGTGCGTCATGGCGTCGCGAAGAACCTCGACTTCCGCGTCGACCTCACGGCGCTGTCGTTGAACGAAGACGAGGACGAGATCCTCGGGACCAACGCCTTGGCCACCGCGGGAGCAGGCATCAAGTACGCGTTCAACCCGTACTTCGCGGTCGCCGTGGACCTCACCGGGGGATATTGGACCGGCGGCGGATTCTTGAGTCCCGAGCTCCGGTTCATCGCGGCCTACGAAAACAGGTACTTCGTTCCGTTCATCGACCTCGGGTACTTCTCGAGCCATCCGCTGTCTCCGAACGACGTCGAGTTTAGGTCGGTGTCGGGCTCCTCCGACGACACGGTCGAGATCGAGCTGCTGGGTCCGCCGGTGTTCACGCAGGGGTGGACCACCGGTTTCGGATTCCGTATTCCCACGAGCAGCTTCCACTGCTGTCGGTTGGCGTCTGCAATCATCTTCGGGACGCGGTTCACCGGAACGTACTTCGACGACGAGTTCGAACCCGAGCTCGGGAGGGACCGAGAGGTGTATTGGTCTGGCTCCGTCGCCTTTGAGCTCATCATTCCGGGGACCCGCAGGAAGTCGTCGCAAAAGAGACACGCTCGGGCCTCATTGCGGTAGGGGGTTGGCCGGCGGTGCTCCACCGCGTCCGACCCCGGACGCGCGGATCGCGCATAGCCGTCGGGATCCAGATGAAGTCTCCGCGTAGGCTCGAACTCAGATCGACTGCAGGTGTCTCACGGCCTCGTTGGCCGCGCCCCGTAGACACGCATTGGTGTTCACACGCTTGCGTCCGAGTCCTCCGCGCGGACGACTGCGTGCTTTCCTGAGCGCAGGGATGGCACGTTTGTCGCCGAGCGCTCGAAGCTCCGCGACCGCGACCTTGCGGTCGTCGCACGTCTTGCCCTGCTGAAGATCGAGTGTGTAGGAGGCGAGCAGATCGACGCGCTCTCCAAGGCCCACTTCGTTGGCGACCGCCAGTGCTTTCTGGCGCTTGGCGAGGTCTTTCGACGCCGATGCCAGGTCGATGAGCTGTGTCTTCGCTTTCTCGTCCTGTGCAGCCGACACCAGCGTGCCCAAGAAGTCGATGGCCGTCTCAGCGACTTCGGGCGCGGCCTCTTTGCTGAGCATCCGTTCGACGTTGGCCCGCATGCGCTTGTTTTTCGCGAGAGTCGGATCGAGCGAGACGGCTTCTTCATACGCGATCAGCGCTGGCACGCTGAGGTCTTTGCGCGCTTGGTCGTGTCCGAGGCTCATCGCCGCGTAGGGCTTCGCCTGCTCGGTCGGCCCAGAATCGAAGAGCAGGAACCCGAGGGCGCCGACGACCAGCACCACCAGGACGACGAGCCCACCGATCAGGTTGCGCTTCTTCCTCTGCCGCGGCTCTTCCGGAACCTCGGGCGCCCAAGAGGGAAGGAGCTGGCGCACCGACGTCATGTCGTCCAGCGGGAAGTCGTGGGGTCCGGAGCCCTCCGGCGGCCTGGGGACGATCGCATCGTTGGGGATGCCCTCCAGCTCGTTGGTCGTACGGACAGCGCTCTTCTCCTCGGCTTCAGCGTCGGCCTCGAGGATCGCGTCGATGGCCGCGATATAGGTTTTCGCGCTCGGAATACGGTCTTCGACCTTCTTCTCGAGACCTTTGAAGATCAGCGACTCGACGACCTTCGGTACTTCGACGAACGGCGAAACCTCGGCGAAAGGCAGCACCTTCGCCGACACGTGCATCCGGAGGAGCGCCCCGATTTCGTCTGCATCGAATGGCGGCTCGCCCGCGATCATCTCGTAGAGCATCACCGACAGTGCATAGAGATCCGCCCGACCGTCGATCGCCAATCCGTAGGCCTGCTCTGGCGCGATGTATGTCGGCGTGCCGATGGTGACCCCCGCCTGAGTCAGCTTGGCGTCGTTGACTAGCATCAGTGCGTCGTCTTCCGGGCTCGGCTCATCGTCCATGAGTTTGGCGATCCCGAAGTCGACGATTTTGGCGAAGTCTCTGTCCCCGTCCTGTTCGACTAGGATCACGTTTTCGGGCTTGATGTCACGATGCACGATGCCGGAGTCGTGGGCGTACTCGAGAGCGCTCAGAATGTGCCGACCAATGTGGAGAGTTCGGCGCCAGTCGAGGGGCCGTTCGCGCTCGAGTAGGTCGAACAGCAGGATCCCGTCGAGCAGCTCGAGCACCATGTACAGCGTGCCGTCGTCGAGCTTTCCGAAGTCGGACACCTTTACGCAGTTTGGATGGTCCATTCTGCCGATCGCGAAGGCTTCGCGTTCGAAGCGCTTGATGACCTCGTCGACCTCGCCCACCTCGGGATGCAGCAGCTTCAGCGCGCAGGCGCGCTGGATCGACACGTGCACCGCAAGGTAGACGCAGCCCATCCCGCCGGAGCCGAGAACTCCGGTGATCTGGTACCGCCCATCGAGTACATCTCCGATCTGCGGCGTATGTGAGTCCGGGTTCGGCTCGAGCGCTGGCGCTTCGCTTTCCCCCCCTAGTGAGCGCACCCTCACAGTATTGCGAAAATCACAGGCGGGTGCCTAACCGGTTGGCCCGATGTTTCCCGTACGTGACAAAAACCCAAAACTGCCTGAAAACCCAGGTGATCGAAGGTGCAGTACTAGGGGGCCGGAGGGTCGGGCGCCTCGAGCAAGAGGTAGAGCGCCGCGTCGAGGAACTCGGGCTCGGCGAGCATTCCGAGATGCTCGCCCCGGTTGAAGTGCACAGTGGCGGGTCGAACGCGAGGCGGAGCCTCCGGGTGCGAACGGGACTGCCCGAGTGCGCTCTGCCGCGTCACCGTTCCGTCTCCCGGGTCGTCGCCGATCCAATCGACTTCGCCCGTTTCGGGGTGAACCGAGAGGACTGAACGGGTGGCCCGAGTATCCCCGGCAAACACGTGGACCTGCAGGTGCGCGGGAGGCTCGGCTGGACGATCGAGCGCGCGATGGAACGTTCGCGCGTGTGCCAAGCACCGCGCCACGTGACGGCTCAGCGCGCGGAGTCTTTCCTCCCGGGTTTTCGCGCCGGGCATCAAGGCTCTCAGCACACCGTCTTGGTTTGGATGGAACGGTCCCCACGAAAGGCTCCTCCACGTCACGATGTCGTACAGCGGAACCGGTTCGCCGGTGTTGGCCCAGACCACCAGCTCGTCCTCCGGTCGCGGGATGAGCTGGAAGGCCGATGGAAACGTAGCCACGATCGCGGGTGCATAGCGCGGGAGCAGCGGATTCATCTTCGCCCCTTCGAGAACGTCTTTGAGCGCTCTGGCCGACCCGGAGTTGGGGCCGCCGACGAGCAGAGCACGCTCGATTCTCTCCGCGCCTGCCCAGGTGAGCTTGGGGAGGGTGCCATCCGCCGGCACCGGCGCGGTGCCGTAGCGAAGGTACCAGCGGACGAGCTGCGTTCCCATCGAGTGGGCGATCACGTCGACCCGCCGGCTCCCCGTTCGCGCAAAGCGCTCTTCCGACGCTGCAACCACGGCGTCGTGCAGTCGGTGGGTCTCCGTGGCGATGTCGCGCCTCCAGTCGTAGCCAAAACCCATGATGGGGTTTCGCCCAGCCATGGCGTCGTCCTTGCTGATCGCTTTCGGGTGACGATGGGCCCCGCCTTCGATGATCTCCTGGAGCATTCCCTCGAGAACCCCGGGGTACCCGCGCGCATGAATCTGCCCGCCCGCCACGGAGAGACTTGCGACGAGCAGTTCGTCTCCCGGAACGATGGAGTCTTCGAGCGAGCTTACCGAGCGATCGATCGCGAACGGCAGCGCGACACTGAGCATGTCCTCGCGAGAAGTGTCTCGCTCCCAAAACGTTCCCCAAACCACCCGCCCCGTTCGCGAGTCGTGGAGCTCCACTCCCATGATGCCCGGCACGAAGACGATCGAAGATGCGCGAGACTCCGCCCGACTCGCGTCGGGCAGATACGCGTCCTCAACCTCGGCAAGGTTGCGAGCGCATCCCGAAAGCACCATGAAAGCAAGCGTCAGCGTGACGCACCTCTTCGGTAGCCGCACGATTCGAGCCTACTACAGCTGCAGGGCAGCCGACCACGGAACAAACGCAATGTCCGACCCACCCGATCATCCACTCCGCGTCGAGCACGAAGAGACGCCTCCGCGCGGTCGCTTCAAGCTCCTCGATGAAACGAACGTCATTCTCGGCGAGATGACCTTCAGCCGCGCGCGCGACGATCTCATCATCGTCGATCACACGGAGGTCGACGAGTCCCTTCGCGGCCAGCACGGGGGCAAACGGCTTTTCGACGGGATGGTCGCCTGGGCGCGCGATACCGGAACTAAGGTCATGGCAACCTGTCCATTCGCGAGCGCGATGTTCGATCGCTACCCCGAGAGCCAAGACGTGAAGGCCTGAGGCTTCGCCCTAAAGGTTTCGTCGAAGAACCGGCTCATTCGCTTCTCCATCGCATGTCAGAGATGAGGAACGGTTCTCGCACTGTCGAGGCCGAGCGTCAGCGCCAGTCTCAAGCGCTAGGGCTCACTCGCCTACAGCGACGACCGTCAGGACCCCAGGTCCGCGCTCGACGCGGAAACGCATGGAGTACACCTCTCCGTCCTCTTCCCACTCGGCAACGTAGTCGCCGAGTGTTGCGCGAAGCTCAATCGCGCCCTCGTCGTTCGTCGTGGCGGTTTCGTTCGTCCGCCAGCGGTCGTTGATGAGCGATAGGATGGCCTCGCCGTGGCGGGTGAGGGTTCCGTCTCGCGTATCGTCGAAGATCCCGTGCTGAAGCGCGTTTCTCGCCGCAACCTTGTTCCACAGGCTCCAAAAGACGATCTCCTCGACCGCTTCGGTACCCCACCAAACCCGCATCATGGCCTCGGCATGCGCGGCGCGCTCTTCCGGGTCGGCGGGCACGTTGAACGTGGTCTCGGTGATGTGAATGGGAAGCCCGGCTTCCGACAGCGTAGCGAGCGCGTCGGCGTAGTCGTCTACGCGAGTTCGCGGTTCGAGCTCCGGGTTGCTGAGGTCGGCACCGCCGGCGAACAGGAGTACAGGCGCAAAGTGTGCCTGCTGGCCGATGGCATCGATCGGCACGCCCTTGTCGATGAGGTCGAGTGCACGATCCCGCACGAGGGCGGCCGTGGCGCCGCTCTCGAGGCCGGTAAAGACCTCGCTGATCCACTCGTTCAGCACCAGCTGCGCGCCGGGATCGATCGCACGCACCCATCGAAAGAGGTCTTCTACGATCTCACCGCCGAGGCGGTCTGCGAACCAGGACGTTAGAGGATTGAGGGTTTCGTTGGTGACGTCGTAGATATCGATACGACCACGGTATCGTTCCACTACGGCTTCCGCTTGGAAACGAATGAGGTCGGTGAGCTCCTGTCGGTCGGCATCCGATAGTTCGTTCGACGGGAACAGGTCACGAACCCACTCCGGCGTCCCGCTCCCCGTCGAGAACGGCGGTGCATTACCCCAAAGCAGCGTATGCATCTTGACGGTGAAACCATTTTCATCGGCCCATGCGAGCTCTGAGTCGCCGAGGTCGAACTCCAAACGACCCGGCTCGGGTTCGAGCTGGCGCCACTTGAGGGCTGTTTCCGCAACCATCAGGGTCCCATGGTCGCGGGCGATCTCCGTGTAGAACGCCAAGTCTTCCGGCTCGTCTCGGAACTCACGAAAGTCGACCGGGAATCCAAACTCGAAACCGTGGGTCAGCTGGGCGACGCGCACCTCGACTCCGGGGCGCCCGACGTTGAGGCGAACTTCGCGCGCCCTGAATGCCGGGGCGCGTGAGTCGGCTTCGTCAACCGTGGCCATCTCGTCGGCATCGAGTAGGACACCGAGATCCGCGGGACGGCCCTGCGGAAGCGCGGGAATCTCGATCGAGCCGGGCACCACGACAGCAGTCGAGAATCCACAGGCGGTCTCCTCGATGGCGCGCGTCGAGTCGCATGCGATTCGGCAGCGAAGGTTCAACGGATCGTCGCCGCACGCGGTCGCGCAGCCATCAAACGTCGTAGAGGCGGCCTCCCGGCACTGTTCGGCAGCGTCGGCGCATAGGCTCGGTTCGTCGCACGCGAGCGCCGATACGTCGGCGACTGTCTCGCAGTTCGTCGTTTCCTGCGTTCGAGTTTCGCTACAGGAAGCCTCGCAGCTTTCGATCGCGTTGGTCTCTCCGAACCGACTACAGTTCTTGAAGCATGCTTGCTCCGCGAACTCGCCGGAAGCGATGCATGCACCACGGGCTGCCTCGAGGAGCCGGGCCTGCGCTTCTTCGACGGTCTCGGGCGGTTCGCTCGGCTCGACGGGTTCGGCTTCGTCGCTGCACGCGAGCGGTCCGAGCGCGAGGGTCGTCGCGAGCAACAAACGGGGTAGGGTTTTTCTCATCGGTCCAATACTCCTAGCGAAAACAGGACGGCAACCCGCTCCGAGTCCGCCTCGTCCACTTTCGTGGGCGCTGGGTCCCAGTGGCGATGCATCGCCCAAAACGCGGTGACCTCGACGATTCCACGCGCCATCGCGGTTAGCGCACTGTCGCTTCTTCGCTCGAGCGGCAGTCGCGATTTGAGGTACTGGTAGAGCAGCTGTGGGATCATCTGCCGCGCAGTATCGAAAAAGATCGCGGCGAGCTCGGGGTAGTCGAGCGAGCTCCGGTCCACCAGCTTGAGCGCCACGCGGTTGTCGTAGATGAGCTGGTAGAGCTCGCTCACGATGCCGGTCAACTCCTCGCGTACGTCCACCGCTTCCGTGCTCTGAAGCGCGGCTTCGAGCCTCGGCATCTGCACGTCCCGGGCGAACCCAGTGCGCACGTACTCGAGCGTGCTTGCGGGAGGCGGCGTAGGAACGGGAAGCTGGTCTGGCTGCGCCAGCTCCCCCCGCGCCGCGCGAAGCGCGAGGTCGAACAGCGCCTCTTTGCTCTCCACGTAGAGGTAGAGCGTGCCTTTGGCGATCCCCATCGCCTCGGCGATATCGCTCATCTGCGTGCTTCGGTACCCCTTGTCGATGAACACGTCGATGGCGGCTGAGACAATCTGCGAAAAACGATCCGGATCGCGAGGGCGAGGCATGGCCGCCCGTATAAATGACTGAACAGGTCAGTCAAGCAGCAATCCCATCGCCCTATCGGCGAAAGAGCATAAAATATTGATTTTATTCATATTTTATACACTCGCATGAGCCCTCGGAGCGCCGCGGGCAGGCTCCCGGCCAGTTCCGGTCCGATCCGCGCGAGCGTGTCGTAGAAGCCGTCGGCAGGGATCTCCTCCGCGACGCGTTCGATGCAGGGCTTCGGCATGCCCATGCGGAGGCGTCCGCCAGACGCGTCAATCCAGTCCGCCTTTCGCACCGCGTTCACGATCGCCGCGTTTCGGCCGCGGTACGGCGTGACCTTGTGGTGCCAGTAAATGATGGCCTCGAGCAGTTCCGGATCCAGGCCCCACCCCCGAGAGGCGTTGTCCGACTGCGCCCGGTCGATCGAGGGCTCGAGGTACGAGATGGCCTTGTCCGACCAGAGCCCAATGTCGTGATAGACGAGCGCGGTTTCGATAGTGGGTCGGGCACTTTCGTCGCCGAGAAAGTGCAGAGTGTAGCTCAACACCCGGTAGATATGCCCACGGTAGCCTCGGTAGTCCGCGCCGATGATTGACTCGTATCGCGAGAGCTGTGTTTCGATTCGGTCCGAGTGTTGGATGACTGAGATGGCGTTTGACAGAGTCACGTCTCGGAGCGGCGTATCATCGCCCCGAGCGGTCGTCGAGTCGTGCGCGCCGCGTCTCGAACCGCTAGTGTTTTGGTAGTGCGTTGCACGAGGATTTGGGGGTTGAAAGCATGGCACGGGAAGATTCGAAGAACCGGCAGCAGCGTCTGCGGCGAGTGTCGCGAAGGCGGTTCGTCGAGGACGTCGCGATCGGCACCGCCGGGCTTGCCGCGGTCACGACCGCGGTCGGTTGCTCGGGCAGCGCGTCGAGCCAGCCTATCGGCACCCGAGGCTTCCAGCAGCCTAGCCGTTTCGAGTGGAAACGGCGCGAGGTCCATCCGCGCGCCGATCGGGGCTGGGCCGCAGCGAACTACTCCCCCACGAGCCCGGGTGTTCCGGGCTCGATCTCGTTTTTGGGGGAAACGATCGGCGAAGCCGACTTCGCCGCGGTGCTCCTGGACAGCGCGACGGAAGCGGACGTCGTTTACGCGTTCTGGGATGGGTCGTTCGTTCAGCAGAGGGAGACCGTCGCGTCCCTCGGCGTGCTCGCCGACTTGCTGGGCGTCACGCTTCCGAACAATGAGTTCGTCGTCGCTCGTTCCCTCCCCCGTCAAGACATCTTCGACGGTGCCTCCGAACGGATTGCCGAGGAAGTCGACGACCCGAGCTACCACTACCGCGTGACGTTCCCGCTCGACGTCGCACTCGAATCCGGTTTCGTCGTCTTCGACCTCGACACGGAGCTTCGATACTACGCGTTCGCGGTCGAGGGGTACGGCGCCCGTTCGTTCGTCAAGTACTTCCGCAGTCTCTCGGCGGTCGACGAGTACGAAGGGCCCGCCGATACAGCGCTCGACGACTACCTCGTCGACAACATTCCGGTCTCCGATTTTCTCGACCTCGCGACCGATGCGCGGGTCGAAGCACTGCCTGCCTGGGGCTGAAGTTCGGGGCTTGCCCCTTCCATGCTCCCCTGCGTTACTCTGCCGCGGTGACGACAGCCAACACATATGAGGAGTGGAAAGCGGTTGCCGCGGAAGCGGCGTCCCGCAGGAACGCTGACGCTTGGCGTGGCAAGGCCGAGTCTTCGATATTCGATGCCGAGCTTCTCACGGGGCACACCGCCGAACTTGCTGCGCTGCGCGAGTCGGGGGAAGCGCGCGAGCTCGTTGGCGCACTGCAGGACGCCCTCTACCGACACCTCGGCGAGCTGGCCGACCCTCACCTCTACGAGGTCACGCCGCTTGGAACCAAACACGTCGTGCGGGATTTTTATGATGAAGCCCTGGCCTGCATCGCGCATCTATCCGACCACGAACGAACCGGTCTCTCGTTCGAGTTTACGCTCGCGGGTTTCCGGCGAGCGCGTCACATCTTCGGGCGCTCAGGACTCATGCTTTCCGGGGGAGCAACGCTCGGGTTCTTTCACCTGGGCGTCGTGAAGGCGCTGTTCGAGCACCAGCTCCTTCCAACGGTGCTTTCGGGGGCCTCGATGGGTGCCATCGTGGCCTGTGGGGTCGGCGTGCGGACCGACGACGAGCTGCGCGCTCTCTTCGAGGATCCGACGGAGATCCGCACCGACGCGATCAAACCGTTGCCCCCTGCCAAGGTAACTCCTGGCCGCGCAATCTACGACTCGAAGCGACTCGAAGAGGTGGTGGCGCACAACTGCGGCGACTACACCTTTGCCGAGGCAGAGCAGCGCACGGGGCGTACGGTTAACGTGAGCGTCTCACCAACCCGCGAGCGGCAGAAGCCTCGGGTGCTGTGCCACTATACCACGCCGAATGTGCTGATGAACAGCGCGGCCGTGGCGTCTGCAGCAATCCCGGGGGTTTTCAAACCGGCGACGCTTCGTCGGAGAAACGAGAGCGGCGAGGTCTCGGCCTACGCGCCGACCGAACGCTGGGTGGACGGAACGGTGAAGGGAGATCTCCCCATGCGCCGCCTGAGTCGACTTCACAACGTGAACCACTTCATCGTCAGTCAGGTGAACCCTCACGTCGCGCCCGTCATGAGTGTTCAAGGGAAGCGAGGTGTCGTCCCTTGGGCCGCCGGTCTCACGGTGAAGGGCGTTCGCGGCCAGCTCGTGCACGGCCTCGAGCTCGCACGAACCGTCGCCCGGGACACGCCCTTCTACAAGCCGCTCGATCAGGCTCATTCGTTGACCGCCCAACGATACAGCGGAGACATCGACATCTACCCTCGTTTTCGTGCAGGAGCGTTTCTGCGTGCCTTCTCCAACATCACGCACGCGGAGCTCGAGCGTCACATCCTCGAAGGGGAGCGGGCCACCTGGCCGCTTCTCGCGCGCATTCGCGATCAGACTTGTGTGTCCCGCGCACTGGACGCCGCCGTTCAGTCGCTCAAACGGCAGCGCAGACGGGCGGCGGAGTCGCAACCCTAAGAGGCGTCGTCGAGAGCCAGCGCCGATCGCACGTCCTCGAGCGGCCTCTCCCAGCATTGCCGATAGTCATGAGCGATGAGCGAGGGCGCGCGTGTGGCCAGGGCGCGCGCCCGGTCGCTGTTTGCTCGGAAGGCCGCAAGCTGGCGAGGCGCGACGACCGGGTAGACGCGCCACGCCCAGCGCGCCGCCCGCTCGTATTCGGGGCAGTACTTCTGGGCGCCGACGAACTGCCACACACCGAGTTCTCCTGCCCACGACGTGTCGAAACTCAACAAAACGTGAAACAGGTCGTGAAGCAGGGTGTACCGCAGGCCGAGAACGTGCTCAGCCAGTTCGTCTCGTACCGACTGGCTCAGGTCCAGGGGTTGCAGGTGCTCGCGGTCCATGTGGTCCGCGTACTCACGCCCGAGTGTTCCACGTTCCAGGCGCCGGAGGTGGGTCAACGAAATTGCGGGGAGGGGCTCTTCGAGTTTGCCGAGCGCCCGAGCGACGTCCGGGTAGGGCGTCGTCTTCAAGAAGGCGACCTTGTACGCAGCAGCATCCCCTATGCGGCCGGCGCGGTAGGCTCGAACTGCGCTACGTACTGCAGAAAGCTTCGACAGTTCAGTCCTTTGCGCCATCGTCGTCTCCGTCGCTCGATCATAGATCGAGACGGTTCTCGATTCACCGTGGAAGCTACCCGTCGCTTCACACCACGAAAAGTGGGTCGGCTGCGACTCCTCGCCTACTGTGGGGCGATGAGGGAAGTTGCGCTCATTACGGGAGGTGCCTCGGGTATCGGCGCTGCGTTCGCCCGCCTGCTCGCCCGTCGTGGAGCCCACGTCGTGTTGGCCGACCGCCAAATCGAGGAGGCCCGAAGCTTGGCAGCCGAGATCGCCCGGGCAGGCGGCTCTGCAGGAGCCGTCGAGCTCGACGTTCGCGACGTGGGGCAGTTCGAGGATGTTGCGCGCGAGGCCCACGCGGCTGAGGGGCGTATCGACTACCTATTCAACAACGCCGGCATTGGGGTTGCCGGCGATGTTCTTCACTATGGCCTCGACGATTGGTTCGACGTTTTCAACGTGAACCTTCGCGGTGTGGTTCACGGGGTTCACGCGGTCTACCCGTTGATGTGTCGACAGGGCTCCGGTCACATCATCAACACGGCGTCGATGGCCGGCCTGATCCCGAGCGGCGAGGCGGTCAGCTACGCCACGACTAAGCATGCGGTCGTGGGACTCAGCAAAGCCCTCCGCCTGGAGGCGGGCCTCCACGGAGTGCGAGTTTCCGCCCTCTGCCCCGGGGTCGTGCGAACACCGATCCTCACCGCAGGCAAGTTCGGCCGTCTCAACATGCGAGATGGGGCGGAGACCAAGGTTCTCGAACTCTGGGAACGACTCAGGCCCATGGATGTCGACGTGTTTGCCAAGAAGGCCCTGCGGGCCATCGACCGCAACCGGCCCATCATCATCGAACCCGCGCACTGGCGACTGTTCTATCTGCTCGAGCGGGTCTCTCCCCGGCTCAGCCTTTGGCTTTGGGCGAAGCTCTACGTCGACTTCCGACGCGAGCTCGAACCTTACCGTCTGTCTGACGAGTGAGCTCGAGCTCTACGGACAGCTCACTTCGTCGCAGAGCGTCTTGACACACGCGCCGTCGGTGGCGTCCACGCAGATCTCGTCGCTCCCGGAAGCCCCGCAGATGTAGGTCGCATTCTGGCCCACGACGTTACCGCTCATCGGGATGACCTCCGTGTTTTCGAACGAGCCGAACAGCGCTCGAAGCGTGAGGACGAGTGGCTGGGGGCCACCATCGGGATCCTGCGCGCGCGATTGGACGAGCGCCGAGTTGTTTCCGGGGGAGATGTTTGATGGAATCGCGTTCAGGATGAAGAGGCTCGGGCAGAGGTTCGGAACCTCGGAGCCGCCGCTGCCTCCGTCCCCGCCTCCGCCGCTCCCCGCGGAGCCCCCGGTGCCTGCCCCACCGCCGGTTCCTGGATCGCCGGCGCTGCCGCCGTCTCCGGTACCGCCATCGCCGCCGTCTCCGCCGCTGCCCGCACTTCCACTCGTGCCGGCTTCGCCGCCGCCGCCGCCAGTGCCTCCACCCGCGCCGCCGCGACCGTCTTCACCGCCGCTCGCCCCCGTTCCGCCCGAGCCTCCCGTGGCCGCCGTTCCGCCGGTTCCGCCCGAGCCTCCCGTGGCCGCCGTTCCGCCGGTTCCGCCCGAGCCTCCCGTGGCCGCCGCGCCGCCGGTTCCGCCCGAGCCTCCCGTGGCCGCCGTTCCGCCGGTTCCGCCCGACCCGCCGGAGCCTCCGCTTCCACCGGTGGAGTCGTCGGAACAACCTGCGAGCGAAATCGCCGCCGCGAACCACGCGATCGCGATCGCGCGTGTCGTAAGACAAGGACCGTTCATGAGAGGTCCGCTACCACATCGACGTTCGATGAGATAGCGGTTTTCGGACTTGATCCCGCACTCTCGCGAGGATGTGGACCGCCTGCTGCTCAGTCGATCTTGAGTCCGCAGAGCGGGTCGTCCGGGGCGCAGTCTGCCGCCTTCTTCTTCTTCTTCGAGCCGGCGCGCGGCTTGGCATTCGCCTTCTGCTCGCGCTGCCGTCGACGTTCATCGCGCGCTTGGATCCGGCGCTCGAGATCGGCCGTAGCCTCCTGCGCCTCCTGAGCGCGCCGCTGCTCCTCGAGGAGGCTTTCCTGCGCGCGCTTCTTTTGGTCGATGGCGAGCTCGTGCGCCTGGCGCGCGCGCTCCGCCTCGAGTGCCTTCCGCTCCAGGGCTGGCTGAATTCCGAACACGTAGCCGCCTGCGGTTCCGAGGAGAACTGCGACGAGACCCCCGATTACCAGTCGTGTGTTTCGGATCTTTAGCTTCTCGAGTGCTTGAATCGCGGCCATTTCCCGCTCGTGCTCCAGCTCGCGTCGCTGCGACTCGGCGGCAGCCTCGCGCTCCGCCTCGAGCTCGATTCGAAGCGCAGACTCACGTTCAGCGCGGAGCTGCCGCTCTTCCTCTTCGCGCTGCGCCGTCTCAGCACGAACGCGCTCTTCTTCTTTGCGGGCGCGGGTTTCCGCTTCCTGCTCTCGCACCAGTTTCGCAGCATCTTCTTCGCGCCGCCGCGCTTCCTCTGCGGCCTTCAACCGGGCCTCTTCCTGCTCTCGCACCCGCGCTTCTTGGAGACTATCGAGCTCCCGCAACTGAGCCGTCAGGGAGTCATGCCGCGTCGCTTCCTGCATCCTGCTTCCCGCCTTCCTCTGAGAGTCTGGCAAATCGCAAACCAGGTTGCTCGCGTGTTTTGCTCTTTGCGGCGACTCGGGCGGATCTTTACCGTTCGAGCTACGACACTCCTGGAACGTTGTGAGCCGTCACACGAAGCGCGGAGCATGCGCCCTAGTACCGAAACTCGACGTCGACTTGAATCACCGCGTCTTGCTGGAAGAAGCGCAGCGGGTTCACGTTCCCCTCGAGGCCCGTCGGACCCTGAGGGATGTATCCGCGTCCCTCCACCAGGATCTTCCAGTTGTCGCCGAACCGTCTCGCCGCCTCTGCCGCGATGAACACCGACCCGTCGATGCGGTCGATGAACGACCCCGCCAAGAACTCGGTGCTTCCGACGTCGCTCAGCGTCAGCCTAACGCCAACGAAGAAGTCGTTTTGGAACACGATGAACGTGTTGTTATCGCGACTGTCGTAGTTGTATTCGAGGATCAGCCCGATATCGACGATGCTTCCCTTGACCGAGTAGAAGGTGTACTCGAAGCCGCCCGTCACCGCTCCGAAGATCGCGCCAGCCCCCGGAATCGGATCGCCTGTCGCATCGAGCTGGCGCTGCCCCTCCCTCATGATGGCCTCCACCTTCAAGAGCCAACCTTCCACGGTGTACTGGGCGTCGAGCCCCACCTGGTGGATCAACTCGTAAAGCGGATTCAAGGCGGTCGGGACACCCGTCGGATCGTTCGAAAAAAGCTGAGGTTCGCGCGTGGTTCCAAAGAAATAGCTCACACCCCAATCGAAACCGCCGAGCGAATGCGACCAGCGAAACGCGACGTCGATCTGCCCCTGCTTGAGCCTCGATTCGTAGCCTCGATTTCCGTTGTCGACGGGAACGGGAAGTGTCGGGCGCCCTGCGAGCGAGGGAAATACCAGGGGTCGCGCCCAGCTCATCACGTACAGGCTGAAGATCCCAGCTTTGTCGTTGGTATAGGAGGTGGTGAGCATCGCCTGGCCGAGCTTGATGTCGGAATCGAAGTCCTCGACCAGGTCGGTCTGATTGATGATGTCGACCAGATGCTTCGACTCCGTCACACCCCAGAACACCTTGTGTACGCCGAACCCGAAGCTCCACTGATCGAAAAATAGCTCGAAGAACGCCTCACGAATGTCGCCGTGGGTCCGGTTTCGGTCGTGCTGGTCGACGCGCCCAAAGAGGATCAGCTCGAAGTTCATGTAGTCGGTGACGTTCATGAAGAAGCCGGGTTCCCAGGCGAGAGACCCGTTGAACCAGTAGTCGTTCTGAGGAGGCTGGTCTCGGAGCAGGCCCTGGCTGGCTGGGCTCTGCGGGAAGAACCTTCCCTGCACGTCGAAGAAACCAAAGAGCTCGCCCCTGCGAAAGCGGTCGCCGAATTTCTCGCGCTCTTCTTCGGGTTCCTCTTCCTCGGACGGAAGTTCTTCGGGTGCAGCCTCCGACGAGTCCCCTTCCTCCCATTCGGCCGCGCCCTCCTCGAGTGCCGGGTTCGTCAGTTCGAGCTCCACGCCTTCCGGCGCGGGCTCCTGGATCTCTCGCACCTCCTGGTCGTTGCGCTGCGTCTGCGAAACGCGGTCGTCCTCTGGCACGGGCGCTTCCTGTGCGTCGCCGTGCGCCGCGCACACCCACATTGCGGCCGCAAACAAGCCACTTGGGACCGCTCGATGCATGAAGTCTGACGCAGTCCGTTCCGCTATCAGAGCACCTGGGTGAGGCGCGTCCGTGTGAAGTCGGCGTCCTTCAAGCCGGTTTTGAACTTGAAGTTGCTCCAGGTCAGCTCGGTGCTCTTGCCCGTTTGGTGGTTGACCATGTCCATCTTGTTGGCCCGCCAGTATTTGCCGAGATACTGCTTGTAGTCGGTTGGAGTGAGGGTTTTGAGGAGCTGCGACTTGCGGTCGTAGAAATCGATCTTCCGGACTCGGTACTCGTCCTTGTCGATCCAAACCTGCTGCTTGGTGTAGCCCGAGTCTTTGTCGACGGGGTAGCGTTCAATCAAGAAGCAATCCACGCCGTCGACCTTGTCGTCCTTGATGTACTTGTACTTGTACTTCTCGATCTCTTGAGACGACAGGTCTTCATAAGCGAACTCGGAGCCCATGAAGGGGCCGGATTTATTGTTCGACGCGATTCGCTTCACGCGGCGGAGCGCCGGCAGGTAGAGCCATTGATCGTCAGCTTTGACCCCGTGAGAGAACGTGAGCAGAGCGGTCCCTCGGACGTCGCGGGGGTTGTGGAAGACCGTCATCGACTTGTCGCCGTCGTCCTCAACCTCGAGCGTTCGAATCTCCAGCTCTCGCTTGCTCTCCTGCCCCCGCTTGTTGCGGAGGATCATGATCATATCGGCGGTGGTATCGCTGAACCCCGTATCGCGGTGGTCCGCCTCTTTCGCAATTTGAAGGCCTTTGTCTTCGGCCGGGCCGGCAAACGCCAAGGCGGGAACGAGGATTGCACTCAGCAACAAAGCACTGAAACGGCTCATTGTGTTCTCCTTACCATCATTGTGCGGGAGCCTCGGCAGACGATGGTAGCTGGGACTCCGAAGGCAGGCGAGGGCCCTTGTCGATCTGCATCAACAACGGCGGAAGAAAGAGTAGGTCGGCGCCGAGGGCGACCAGCAGCACGATGGCAGTCAGCAGGCCCATCCCGGCATTGAGGCCGAAGGGAGACAAGCTCAGCACTGCAAAGCCGGACACCAGAACGAACGATGTCACGACCAGAGCCGACCCCACGGTGACGAACGCGTATCGGACCGCCCCTTGAGCGTCCATACCGCGTTCACGCCGCGCGCGAAGGTACTTACTCAAGAAGTGGACGCTGTCGTCCACGATGATCCCGAGCGCCATCGTGAGAACGACGGCGTTGCCGAGGTCGATCTGACCTTTGGCGACGCCCCAGATCCCAAAGGCCATGACGGCCGGCATCATGTTGGGCAGAATGCTGATCGCGCCGAACTTCAGACTTCGGAATGCGGCGGCCAGCACGATTGCGATGAGTCCGAGCGCCACGAACGCACCGACGATCGAGCTCTTGATGTTGCGCTCCGAGATGTGGGCAAACATCAGGTTGGTGGACGCCGGGACGGTCCACATCGCCTCGGGCGCATTGTTGTGAAGCCACGCCTCGGCTTGAGCCTGAAGCTCTCGCATGCGGACGGCCGTCACGTTGTCGCAGGTGACGATCAGGCGTGTAGACGATTTCTCGATGTTGATGGTGTCGTTGAGGTCGAGTCCGTACGGAAGCGACATCTCGTAGAGCAGAAGGTACTGCGCGGCGAGGTCGCGCTGCTCGGGGAGTCGGTACCAACTCGCATCGTCGCCGTGCATGTTCTTGTTGAGACGCTTGAACGTGTCGGTGAGCGTGAACACGTGGTGCACGTCGGGCTGTTCCCAGAACCATTCGGCGAAAGCGTCGACGTTTGCCAGAAACTCCGGATTTGCGACGCCACCCTCTTCACCGGAGTCGAGCGAGAACTCCATGGTGTAGATGCCGGATAGGCGCTCGCTCGCGAAATCAGTGTCTGTTCGAAACGCGAAGCTCTCGTCGAAGTACTTGATGAACTCGTCGTTCAGTTCGTTCTTGGCGATCAGCGCGCCGAGGACCACCACAGCAACCGTTCCGACCCAGAGGAGCCCTTTGCGACGCGCAATCACGAACTCGCCGAGTTGGACGACCCAGGGTGAACCCTGCGAGGTGGACTTTCCCTTTGCCCGGAACGGCAGCAAGGCTACCAGCGCGGGAACGAGCACTACCGTGTAGACGAAAGCGGCGGTCACGCCCATGGCCGAGATGTTACCAAGGTCGTTGAATGGGCGGACGTCGCTCAGATTGAGTGCCAGAAGCCCGATGACGGTGGTGAGGCTCGTCAAGAAGACCGGCCCCGCGTTGATCCGAAGACTCTCCGCCATGGCGTCTTTCTTGGTCATTCCACGCCGCATCGCCTGGAAGAAGTTCACGAGCAGGTGGATCGTGTCGGCGACGGCCAGCGTCATGATGATTGTCGGCGCGCCGGAGCTCGGCGGCGTGAGGGGGATCCCGATCCATCCGGCGAGGCCCATCGCCGTGCTCGCGGACAGAAAGATGATCAGCACCGTGGCGACCATTCCCCAGAACGACCGCAAGAAGATCAGCGCGGTGAACAGGATCACCACGTACATCAGTGGCATCAGCGTCGACAGGTCCTGGACCGACGCCTCGAAGAACGAGTTCGACAGCATCACGCTGCCGGTGAGGTACACGCTGTGCCCCGGGAACTCTCGTTCGATGTCGTCCGCAAGCGCTCGCGCCGCGAGTGCGGCTTTGGTGGCCTCGTCCGATCGTTCTCTCGGCAGCGTGTGCCGAACGAACACGGCCGTCACATCGGCGTCGGTAGAGATCAGGCGGCCTTTGAGCAGCGGTTCGGCGAGCGCGACCCCTTCGAGCCCGGCGCGCTCTTCTCCGGTGTACTCCGTGTCGGGGTCGACGAGGTCGTCGACGATGAGGTCGTCTGCCTCGGCCCGGGAGTACTGAAAGTTCGCGACCGAGTCGACGCGGGTTGCGAAGGGAAGCTGCCATGCGCGTTCGGTAATCGCGTGGACCGCGGCGAGAGTTTCTGGAGAGAACACTCTGCCGGATTCGGGCTCCAGCACGATCAGAATGCTGTCGTTCTTCGTGTAAATCTGCTGTAGGTCTTCGAAGGCGCGGAGCTGCGGATTGTCGTCGCGAAAGAAGTACTGGTAGTCGTTTTTGAACTCGAGTGTACGTGCCCCGCTCGCGGCGAGAAGCGCAGCGCCGACTGTTCCAATCAACACCAACCATCGCCAACGGAAGAGGAAATCGACGTACGCCGAAACGCGGGGGTCACGGGTTGGCGAAGTGGGCTGAGTCACGCCGACCTCTCCGCTTCGGGGTCGTTGGGGTCGAGACCGAGCAACATCAGATAACCGCTTCGGAGGCTCTCGAGAACGCCGGGTTCGTTTTGTGTCTTTGACAACAGGAGCGCGCCTTGAACGTACGCGACCAAACGTGCTGCGACCGCTTCGGCGTCTAGGTTAGCATCGAGGTCCCCTTCACGAACTGCGCGCTCTACAAGCTCTTTGTTCATGTGGCGCATGTGAGTGAGCGCACGGCTTGCGGCTTCGCGGATCGGCTCGCTCTGTGTTGCGACCTCGGCGACGAGGCTGCCAATGGGGCAGCCCTGGACGTGGCCGCTCCGTGCGTACTGAGCCTGAACTTCCGCGGCGAGGCCTGCGTAGAGCAACAACAGCACGTCGAGTGCCGGCGTCTCGTCGAACACGCGCGGGTCGAACATCAAAGGCGTGCGCCGGCCTTCGCCGACGACCGCGGTCATCAGCGACTCTTTCGAGTCGAAGAAGTGATAGAAGCTGCCCTTGTTGGCCCCCGCGGCCCGGCACACCTCCTGGACCCCGACCGCGTTGTACCCCTTCGCGTGGAACAGCTCCGCCGCCGCCACGATCAGTCGCTCCCGCGTATCGACTGAGGTCACCCGACCTTTCTATACCGATCGGTCAAGTCGTCAATGCTCCAGAGGCGATCTATCCCAAGTAGCCTCGCAACATGCTGTTAAGGTTACGAAAAGTTGGACGGACCGCGTGCTACCAAGAGGCGTGCGCCTCGAAGGGAGTCTTCACTGCGCGAACTCTGGCGACGATCTCTCGGGCGTAGTCGATGTCGGTGTCAGGTTCGAAACCGAACTCGACCGTGTCGGTCAGGCCGCCGAAGCGTGCCGCGATCGCCGCGGGAAGCTGGTCGTAGGTCGCAAAAATCCCGAACTCGTCGAGCACCTCGTCGGGGATCGCGGAGGCCATCTCTTTCCAACGGCCCGTCTTGCTCATCTCGTGAAGCTTGGCCGCGAGGTCCTGCCACCCATGGAGCGCCATGACGGGCTCGTAGGTTCGCGTCGACCCGTAGAAGGCGACCCGGTAGCGTACCCATTCTCGGTTCTTGGCCACCGTCTCTTCGTCGGGGCCGGCCATGACGAACCCGCCGCCGCAAACGTCGAGTGTGCTTCGAGAACGCCCGGCAGCTTCGAGCCCGCGACTGACCGCGGGCATGACGACCTCTTCGAGGTATCGCTTGGTGCAGTACGCGTGCAGACGAAGGCCGTCGGCGACGCCCGCGGCAGACTCGAGCATCCGTGGCCGCACCGCGGCCAAGTACACGGGCACCATCGGCAGGTTGGACTTGGGCGGAGTGAACTCCGGCGTCATCAGCGTGAACTGGTAGTGGTCACCGCGGAACGCGAGTGGCTCCCCATGCTCCCAGCATCGCCAGATGGCGCGCATGGCCTTCACGTACTCTACCATCCGGCTTCGCGGCGCTTTCCAAGGCGTGCTGAAGCGACGCTCGTTGTGGCCCTTGACCTGTGTACCGAGGCCGAGCGCGAAGCGTCCTCCGGAGTTGACTTGGATCGACCATGCTTGGCTCGCCGTGACCATTGGGCTTCGCGGGAACGCGACGGCGATGGCCGTGCGTGGCGAGATGCGCTCGGTTGCGTTCGCCACGATGGCGGCGTGCACCAGCGGATCGCCAGTGATTTCAGGAACCGCGATGCCATCGAAACCGATTGCTTCGGCCCTCCGACCCTCTTCTTCGAGACGCTTCCATTCGGTCTCGGCGCAAAACGTGTCGATGTGCATGGCGCGTCCCTAACTTAGTAGGACTTCGGCAGCCCGAGTGAGTGTTGGGCCACGAAGTTCAGGATCATCTCTCGGCTCACCGGTGCGATTCGGAGGGTCCGCGCCATGCCCCAGAGCGCGGCAATTCCGTACTCCTCGGACATCCCGTTGCCTCCGTGCACCTGAATCGCGTTGTCGATCGCCGTGAGCGCGGCTTCCGCGGCCGCGTACTTGGCCATGTTGGCTGCTTCGCCGGCGTCCTCCCCGCGGTCGAATAGCCATGCCGCCTTCTTGGTCATGAGGCGGGCGAGCTCGACTTCGATTTTGCCCTGGGCCATGGGGTGCGCAAGCCCCTGGTGGGCACCGATGGGTGTGCCCCACACGGCTCGTTCCTTGGCGTACTTCGCGGCGGCCTCGATCGCGTAGCGCGCCGACCCGTTGGCGAGCGACGCTCCGAGGATCCGTTCGGGGTTGAGCCCGATGAACACCTGCGCGAGCCCCTGGCCCTCGTTTCCGAGGAGTCGCTCCTCGCTCAGTCGCACCTTGTCGAAGAACAGCGTGTACTGCCGGTCCGCCGCCGGGATCTGCATCGGGATGAGGGTCTTCTCGAGGCCCTTGGCGTCGCCGTCCACGATGAACAGCGAGAGGCGTCCTCGGCCGTCATCGGCACCTCCCGTACGCGCCACCACGAGGATCGCGTCTGCCGTGTCCGCGCCGGAGATGTAGTACTTCGTACCGGAAAGAACCCAGTCTTTGCCGTCTTTCTTCGCTTCCGTTGCGAGTCGATGCGAGTTCGAACCCGCATCTGGCTCCGTGATTGCGAATGCCATCGTTTTTTCGCCTGACGCGAGGGCGGGCAGCCATTCCTGCTTCTGGTCGTCGGTGCCGAACCGGCTGATGACCGTGGCGCAGATCGCCGGCGAGACCAGCAACAGCAGTAGTGGACAGCCCGCGGCCGCAAGCTCTTCGCACACGACCTGGAGCTCGTAGATTCCCAAACCGCCACCGCCATACTCTTCGGGCGTGTTGACGCCGATGAACCCGTGTCGCGCGACGTCGGCCCAGAGCTCCTTCGGGTGCTCTCCCGCCTTCGACTTCTCGACGTAGTACTTGCGACCGTAGCTTCGACCGAGCTCGGCGACCTGCTTGCGGAGGATTTGTTGCTCTTCAGATTCGACGTATGACATCTCGAGTTCCTACCACGTCGAACCAACGGCCGAAACGTTCCATTCCTGCATGGATTGTCTGCGAATTTGAGACGGCGGCCAAAGCACGCCTATCCTCGGTCGAATGCTCGACTCCGCCGTCCGATCCGTGCCGATGCGCCTACTCGCCGACCGCGAGCACTACGACCACGTGATGGCCGCAGTGCTCGAAGCCGAGCACAGCGTCTGGATTGCCACGGCCAACCTCAAAGACGTCATGGTGGAAGACCCGCGCGCAGTGCCCGGAAGAAGGCGTGGACGCCGCGGGAACTATCGCTCGGTGCTCGATGCGTTCGCCGAACTCGTCTCGCGCGGGGTCGAGATCCGGCTCCTTCATGCGGGCTTTCCTTCTCGTGCGTTCCGGCGGAGTTTCGATTCTCATCCCGAACTGATCTCGGGAGGCCTCCAAATGCGGACATGCCCGCGGGTCCACCTAAAGACCGTCGTCATCGATGCGTCGCTCGCGTACCTCGGCAGCGCCAACTGGACCGGTGCGGGACTCGGCGCCAAGGGCGACGGCCGCCGAAACTTCGAGATGGGCATCACGACAGAGGACGAAGCGGTGATCGACGAGATCCAAGCTCGCTTCGACCGGATCTGGCGGGGCGCGGAGTGCGGCGCGTGCAGGCTTCGCGATGAATGCGAGATGCCGCTCGACCAGGTGTGAATCAATCAGCACGATTTCCCGGACCGACTCGCAGTTCGTGTTAAGTTTCGCGTCATGGGGACTCGGGTTTCCGCACGTCGGCCTTTCGTGCTGGCGCTGCTGCTCGCTGTAGTGGCGGCGCTCGGGTGGAGTTTCACCAAACGGCCTCTCGAAGTCCCACCGTCCCCGGGCGTTCCGCTTCCCGCGCTGCCGAACGTCGATGGGGTGTCGGTGTCGGTGATTCCAACCGCCGAGATCAGTAGCCTCGAGGGTTTCAGCGTGCGCGGCGGCTCGATGCTCAACGGGTTTCGAAGCGGGGTCTCCGCGTTCTTGGTCGAGCATCCCAAGGGGAAGTTTCTCATCGACGCCGGAGTAGGCCGAGACGTCGAATCGCACCTGGGCACGGCGCCCGCCCTGATGCGCGCCGTCACGAACCTCGACGTGTTGCGACCTACGGTCGACGCGCTCAAGGCTGGCGGTCTCGAGCCGAGGCGGCTCAGCGGGATCTGGCTTACCCACGGGCATTGGGACCACGTCAGTGGCCTTTCCGATTTTCAAGACAAGGTGCCGGTCTGGCTCACCGAGGAGGAGCTTCAGTACCTTTGGCAGGACGATGCGGGTCAGCTCTTTCGAGAGCTCGAAGCCCAGTTCAACCTTCGCCTACGGAAGCATCAGTTCACCGACGGCGCGTACGGCCCTTTCCCTTGGAGCAAGGACTACTTCGGCGATGGAACGGTGATGATCCTGCCCCTCCCTGGCCACACGCCCGGCTCGGTGTCGATCATGGTCAACCTACCCTCCGGGAAGCGCTACCTCTTCATTGGCGATACCGCCTGGGCGAAAGAGGGTGTCGATTGGCCGGCGGAGCGCCCGTTCATCTCGCGGGAGATGGTCGACGACGATCCCCAGTTGGTTCGAGATCAGCTCGTGTTCCTTCACAAGCTGCAGCAGACCAATCCCGAAGTCGTGATCGTACCGGCTCACGATGCGCGTGTGCACGCCTTGATGGCGCAGTTTCCGAACCGAGAACGGTGATTCCGGCCTACAAGACGTCTTGCTTGGGTAGGGCGGCCCTTGCGACTCGGCATCGCACCACCTAGGGATCCAGTCGGAGGTCCTCATGACTGATTCGCCTCGTCGTGTTGCCATCGTTGCCGGCGCTCGTACGCCCTTCGCGAAGGCCGGCACCAAACTCCGGCAACATTCTGCGCTCGATCTTGCATGCCACGCGGTCAACGGGCTGCTCGACAAACACGGGCTCGCGCCAAGTTCCATCGACGAAATGGTCTACGGCATCGTCGTACTCGATCCAAGGCGGCCGCAGTTCGCTCGCGAAGTGGCATTTGCGAGCGACCTGCCTTCGAGCACACCTGCTTGGACCGTCACGGACAACTGCATCACCGGGACCACGGCCATGATGGCGATCGCCGACTCGATTCGAGCGGGCCGGGCGCACACCGGGATCGCGGGCGGCGTAGAATCCATGTCGAACCCCGCCGTGCTGTTCTCGCCGCAAGCGAGCCGAATTTTCGTCGACCTATCCAACGCGCGCACCCTGACGGAGCGGATCGAGATCCTCTCGTCGCTCCGGCCCCGAGACCTCGTCCCGAACGCTCCTGGCGTGGTCGAACCATCGACGGGACTGTCGATGGGGGAGCACACTGAGATCACGGTGAAGGAGTGGAAGATTGCGCGGGAGGCACAGGACGAGCTTGCGCTCGCCTCCCATCAGAACGCCGCTGCGGCGACGGCCGACGGGCGGCTCAAGGCGGAGATCGTCCCTCTCGACGGGATTGAGCACGACACGATTTTTCGTTCAGACACGTCGCTCGAAAAACTCGCGAAGCTCAAGCCGGTCTTCGACCGATCGCCGGCGGGGACGCTCACCGCCGGAAACTCGAGCCCGCTCACCGACGGCGCTGCCGCGATCGCGCTCATGAGCGAGGAGCGCGCCAAGGAGGAAGGGCGTGAGCCGCTCGCGTTCATCCGAGGCTACAAGAAGGTGGCTATCGATCCCGGCGATGGGCTCTTGATGGGTCCGGGCGTCGCAGTTCCCGATCTGCTTGCTGAAACCGGCCTGACGCTCGACGACATGGATCTGGTCGAGATGCACGAGGCGTTCGCGGGCCAGGTGCTGAGCAACCTCGCGTCGTGGGAACAAGGGTGGAAACGCGATCCAATCGGAACGGTGGACCCTTCGAAGCTCAATCAGCTTGGTAGCTCGATCGCCGTCGGGCATCCGTTCTCGGCTACCGGCGTGCGCATCGCCACCACGCTTGGCAACGAAATGAAACGGCGGAACTCACGCTACGGCTTGATCAGCATCTGTGCAGCCGGTGCTATGGCGCAGGCGATGATCCTCGAGCGCGACGTGTAGGTTTAGGGGGCTTTGGGCGCGCTCTTTGGCTTCATCGACTTGAGCATGCCCTCGAACGCAGTTTTGTTCGCTGACACGGTCTCGTCCGGGCCGAGGAGCTTGATGTAGTACGGACCGTCTGGCGTGCTCACGATGGCGGCGACCAGACGCTGATCGGACTCCGGTTCTCCAGGGAGTCCCTGTGGGGTCATGCCTCCGCTGTAGTTGCCTGCGACCTCGAGGTCGATCACGTCGAAGCCCGCGATCTTGCGCTCCGTCGGGACGACGTCGGCCACTACCGAGCCGTCGTCGCGAGTGAATTGACGCACCCAGCGGTCGATGTTCGCCGGGATAGGCCCTGCGCCGTTTCGCCCCACGAAGAACACGACTGCCTCCGCGCTGCCCTCGTCTCCTGGAACGCTGAACTGAGCGCGACGCATCAGTGCCCGCGGCCTCTGGAACTCCCAGGCGTCAGGGACGTGCACGGTCATGGCGCCAAGGTCGATGTTTCCGTCGGCGTCGGGCTCGGGGCGTGGAATCCGGTCGATCGCGGCCTGTTGTTCAGGCGTGAGATGACCGGCTACAGCCGCGCTATTGCTCGGCTTCGCAGCCTCCCCTGCGGCAGGCGTTTGCGCGGAGGGTTCGGGGGTAGGTGCACTGCCCTTGCATGCGCCAACGAGCAGCGTCACGGCGAGGACGGTCGACGTCTGGATGGTTGGGTTCACGCGCAAGCCCCTAGCACAGCGCACGCGTCGAGCATCCCCACCACCCGAGGACGGGTGGCGCAAAATAAGCGGGGAACCGCCCCTGTTCATTGCGCGGACTAATGAAGGCGCACTAGAGGACGGGCAACGAGAGACGGTCCCCTGCCCCTAAACAACACAGCGTCGAATTTGTTCTCTGCTAGGCTTCGTGGGTGAAGAAAGCCCGGGGTTTCATAGGGTTAGTGTTCGATGCGGTGCAGGAAACCACCCATCTCGTCGAGCGCACGCACGACGCCGTGGTCGATCGGACGACGCGCCGGTTCGCTCCGGTCGAGCCGGCGAGGTCCACCGCCGCGGTGGTGACCGGAGCCCAGCTGGCGATCTCGGGAGGCGTGTTCGAGTCGATTCGTTTGGTGAACGGGTGGGTCCGACTCGGTACCGACGCCGCCCTCGACGTCGTCGAACAGGTTGCGGGCGACGCGTGGGAATCGGAGGCCAGCCTCGCGACCCCGGTCTCCTCCGATGCGGCGGGCTCTCCGAGCTGGGTCCTCGATTTCGCCGAGGCCTCTCTCAACGGACTGTGGGGCGACTACTTGAGTCGCCGCGAAAGCGCGCTCGACCTCGGCATGGGGTTCCGCCACGAAGGACGACTTCTGCCGACGACTGAAGAGGCCTTCGTTCGGGCTCTCGATGCGCCTACGCCGAAGGTCTGCGTGTTCGTCCACGGCCTTGCTTCCACCGAATGGCTGTGGAGTCTCCGCGCCGAAGAACACTACGGCTCGCCGCAGGTCACGTTCGGTACGCGCCTGCACGACGACCTCGGCATGACACCTCTCTACGTTCGCTACAACACCGGTCGCCACGTTTCACAGAACGGTCGCGAACTGTCGGCGCTCCTCTCCGAGTTGGTACATGCCTACCCTGTACCCATCGAAGAGATCTCGCTCGTAGGTCACAGCATGGGCGGGCTCGTCGCTCGAAGCGCTGCGCACTACGGAAAGGCGCACGACGCACCGTGGGTCGAGCGACTTCGAAACGTCGTGTGCATCGGTTCACCTCACCTCGGGGCGCCACTCGAGAAGGCCGTCAACCTGCTCACCGCGGTGCTTCGACGCGTCGACGCCGCCGGGGCGCAGGTCCCGGCTGAAGTTCTCGACGCCCGCAGCTCTGGGATAAAAGACCTGCGTCACGGATACATCGTCGACGAGGAATGGCTGGGCCGAGACCCCGACGCCGTGTTCGCGGATGCGCGACGGAACGTTCCGCTCGTGGACGGCGTGGGTTACTATTTTCTCGGTGCGACCCTCTCGCCGGATCCCGACCATCCACTCGGCGTGCTTCTCGGAGACTGGCTCGTTCGTTTGCCGAGTGCCCTCGGGCATGATCCCGAACCCGCGCGCCGTGTTCCTTTCGAAAGCGCTGCCGTCTTCCGCGGCATGAACCACGTCCACCTTGCGAACCACCCCGACGTTTACGAAGCGCTTCGGGGTTGGCTTGGCCGCAGCCTCGGCGAGGAAGCGACAATTCGTTGAGTCGCCGCCGCCTGGATGCCAAGCTTCCAGGGATGATCGACGGCGAAGACCCTGGACATGCAGAGGAAGTACGTCGTGCTGTGAGAGCGACCATGGAGGGGTTCGGACCCGACTACTGGATGGGTCAGGACGTCAGCAAGTCGTTTCCGACTGCGTTCTTCGAGACGATCGGCAAGGCGGGCTACTTCGGCACGTTCATCCCCGAGGTCTACGGCGGCGCCGAAGCAGGTGCGACCGTAGCGAGCGTGCTGGTCGAGGAGATCAATCGTGCGGGAGGGGATGCCGCCGCCGTCAACGCGCAGATGTCAATCTGCCGAACGCTCGTACTGCACGGAAGCGAGGAGCAAAAGGAGCGATACCTGCCAGGCGTGGCCTCAGGCGCTACGCGTTTCTTGGCAGTCGCAGCCACTGAGCCCGATAGCGGCGCAAACATGGACCAGCTCGCGAGCCAAGCTCGTCGGGACGGCGACGAGTGGATCATCGACGCCCAGAAAGTCCTCATCTCCTTCGCAGAGCAAACGCGACTCATGATTCTGCTCGCGCGCGCCGACGAGGGAACGACGCTATTCCTCGTAGACTTCAACGAGGTGACCGCCGGCGTAGAGATGCACCCCATCGACCTGGTTGCCAATCGAATGACGGCAACTCTGTTCATCGATTCCCTTCGGCTACCCGATTCTTCGCGGCTCGGCCCGGCCGGAGAGGGGCTCGCCTGCCTGATGAAGGGCTTCGCGATCCGGCGCGTGCTGGCCGCCTCCGAGTCGATTGGCAACGCACGTTTCCTCCTCGACCGGAGCGTCGAGTACGCGAAGACGCGCAAGACCCGCGATCGCATCATCGGAGAGCACCAGGGGATCCAGTACCCGCTCGTGCAGGCCTACGCCAAAGTCGAATCGGCCGATCTCATGCGATGGGACGCACTGCGGCTCATCGAAAGCGGTGGTGATGCAAATCCGCGCTCGGCCCTTGCCAAGATCCTGGCTTCCGAAGCCGCATGGGAGACCGCTCGGGCCGCACTGACCACGTTCGGAGGGTGGGGCCTTGCCCGGGACTATCACGTCGAGCGCAAGCTCCGTGAAAGCACGGTTTACGTCTTCAACAACCTGTTGATGAATCTCGTCGCAGACCGCGTCCTCGGGCTTCCAAAGGGCTGACGGCTACGCTTTCGTCCCGACGCCCCGGTACATGGTGGAGATCAGCTGGGGCCCTTTCCCGAGGAACTCGTCCATCGACTCTAGCTCGAATCCGCCGCTCTCTACCACCTCGTCGATGGGACGGTTGATGTTGCAGCCCTCTGCCAGCCGCCGCCACGCGGGGTTGATGCGGTCCTGCCACTTCCGCACACGGTCGTCCCGACTGCGTCCGTGCTCCAAGAACAAGTAGCGACCTCCCGGTTTGAGGACCCGGCGCATCTCTTGAAGTGCGGCCCGGGCGTCTGGAATGGAGCAAAGCGTCCACGTGGTCACCACGCAGTCGAACCGCTCGTCGTCGAAGGGAAGGGTGCCGTCCGCTCGGAGTACCAATCGGTTTACGGGGAACTTGGATTCTGCCACGCGGGCGTCGATCTTTGGAACGCCGGTAGTGTCCATCGGGTCGACCCCGTGGAGCGTGCTCACCGAAGCCGGGTAGTGCGCCAGATTCAGACCGGTTCCGAAGCCGACCTCGAGCACGTCGCCATGCGCTCGCTCGACGGCCGACGGACGGAGCTTCTCCACCGAGGCCATGGCCAGGTCTTGGATCCTCGGTTTCAGCCAGCGCTTGAGGCCCACTTACTCAGCCGCTGTCTTGTCGAACAGTACGGCATACTCGCCGTACCCCTCCTTCTCGAGGTCTTCCTTCGGGATGAAGCGAAGCGATGCGCTGTTGATGCAGTAGCGGAGGCCGGTGGGCGCCGGGCCGTCTTGGAAGACGTGGCCGAGGTGGCTATCGGCGTGCTTGCTTCGGACCTCCGTCCTCGGCATGCCGATCTTGTAGTCGACGTCGCGCGTGATGTTGTCGGCTTCGAGGGGCTTGGTGAAACTCGGCCACCCCGTTCCGCTCTTGAATTTGTCCGTCGAGCTGAACAGGGGCTCGCCGCTGACGACGTCCACGTAGATCCCTTGGCGCTTGTTGTCCCAAAACTCGTTCTGAAACGGGGGCTCCGTGCCCTCTTTCTGAGTCACGCGGTACTGGATCGGCGACAGCTCTTTTCGGAGATCGGAATCGGACGGCTTCTCGTAGTTCTTGTCTGACATGAAACTCTTCTTGGCTGACTTGGGTTGCGGCTTCTTCGGGGGCGGCAGTGGCTTGTCTCGCCAAGTCTTTTCGAGAAAGCCCTCGCGCCCCGAGCCACGTCGGTACTGCTTGTAGTGGCTCGGGTTCTTCTTGTAGAAGTCTTGGTGGTAGTCCTCCGCAGCGTAGAACGGCCCTGCGGCTCGAATTTGCGTCACAATCGGTTTCTTGAAAACCCCGCTCTTCGCGAGCTTCGTTTTGGACGCCTCCGCCAGCTTTTTCTGGTCCGCGTTCTGGACGAAGATGGCGGTTCGATACTGCTTTCCGCGGTCGGCGAACTGGCCGCCGTCGTCCGTGGGGTCGATCTGTCTCCAGAACACCTCGAGCAGGTAGTCGTACCCGATTTTCGTCGGGTCGTATTCGACTTGGACGGCCTCCACGTGTGACGTGCGTCCGTAGCTCACCTCTTTGTAGGTCGGGTTGACCTCCTTGCCCCCGGTGTAGCCCGAGGTGACGCGCGTCACGCCGTCGAGTTTCTCGAATGGAGGCTCCATGCACCAGAAGCAGCCACCCGCAAACGTCGCCGTGGCGAGTCCCGGAGCGGCCTTCGGGGCAGCGCTTCGGCTAGGCTCCGGCGGCGCCTCTGCGCGCGTCGACATCACGCCGTTTGCGATGAAGATGGCTAAGGCGAGGATCGGTAAACCAAGGACGATGGTACGTGAGCTATTCATGGGGCCTCTCTAGTCCCTAAAGCGGACCCCCCTTCTACGCCACGGCCTCGGCGAAGTTTCTTCGGGGCCCCGGTCGAGTGACCGTCCACTCTCGCTGCTCCACCGAATTTACCTTGCTGTCACTGCACTTGGGCGCCGCGAGGTCTTCTGCTTTCAGGTCAGCTCTTCCCGCACGAAACACCCTTCCAGGTGGTCGTTCACGAGGCCCATCGCCTGCATGAAGGCGTACACCGTGGTGGGCCCGACGAACGACCATCCCCGCCGCTTCAGCTCCTTGCTCAGCGCCGTGGAGGTCGGTGTCTTCGGGAGCGCCATGAGGGCCTTCTTCGTGAAGCGCTTCGGACGTTCGCCGTCGGGTGGGACGTACTGCCAGAAGAACGTCGACAGCGACCCGAACTCGTCCTCGAGTGCGATCGCGCGCTTGGCGTTGTTGATCGTCGACTCGATCTTGCCTCGGTGTCTCACAATCCCGGCATCGCCGAGTAGCCGGACTACGCTACGGCGGTTGAAGCGAGCGACACGGTGGTAGTCGAAGTCGGCGAATGCGCGTCGAAAGTTGTTGCGCTTCCGAAGGATCGTGAGCCAGCTCAACCCCGACTGAAATCCCTCGAGGCAGATCTTCTCGAAGAGTCGGTGGTCGTCGTAGACCGGACGCCCCCACTCGGTATCGTGATAGTGCACGTAGTCTTCTGCGTCGCCGCACCACCAACAGCGAACGCGTCCGTCCGGCCCACGAAGTAGTCCGTTCTCGTCTTTCGCCGAGGCCATGGGGCGACGCTAGCATGGCCCAGAGCGGCGACCGTCGCGGACGGACGTTCAGCGAGGTTCGAGAATGGCTGGGAAGTCTTGGAGCCCCCGGATGAATGAGGACGACAGGTATGCGACCTCTTTGCCTTCCGGGATCCGAATGCGCTTCACGCGACGTGTCATTTCCTCGAGAGAGAGTCGGATTTCGAGCCGTGCGAGTGACGCCCCGAGACAAAAGTGGGGCCCAAGCCCGAAGGAGAGGTGCTTCCCTTCTTTATTGAAGTCCCTGAAGATGTTGAACTCGTGCGGGTCCTTGAATTTCCGGGGGTCGCGATTGGCCGCCGGGTAGGTGAGCCCAACCTGCTGACCCTCTTTGATGACCTTGCCATGGAGCTCGAAGTCGCGGCTCGCCGTTCGGTACATGTTGATGAACGGGCACACCCATCTGAGGATTTCTTCGACGGCGTTCGAGATCAGGCTCGGATCCTCGCAGAGGGCATCGTACTGCGACGGGTCGTTGGCGAGGCGCTCGAGGCCGCCAGCAATGGCGTTGCGCGTGGTTTCGGCCCCGCCTGTGTTGAGCAGGATGTGCTCGAACAATAGTTGCGATTCATCCAGCTTTTCACCGTCGATCTCCGCATTCATCCAAATGGAGAGAATGTCGCTTCCGGTGCAGCCCGCGTCGAGCCGCTCCTGATGCATTTGCTCGTGGTGCGTGATGAACTTGTCGAAACAGTCGTTGACCTCGTCGGTCACGTAGTCGGGGCCGTTGCCGCCCTGGATCATGGTCGCGATCCACTGACGGACGGGTTCACGCTTGTCCTCGGGCGTCCCGATCATATCGCTGATCAGCCGTAGCGGGAGAGGCGCTGCCAAGTCCGTCACGATCTCCACTTCGTCCTTCGCGAGCATGTCGTCTACGAGTTCGACGACGATCTCACGGGCGCGGTCTTCCATTTTTCGCATCTGCCGTGGCGTGAATCCGGACGAGACCAGCGCGCGCTGCTTGTTGTGCTGCTCGCCGTCCTGGTAGATCATGGCCGGGTCGCCCGGGATGTTGGGTCGGACGCCCTCGCTGCTGATGAACGTTTCGGTGTCGCGCTCGATTGCGACGATGTCGTCGTAACGAAACACCTGCCAGAGCTCGTTCTTGGTATCGAAGTAGAGCGGCTCGTGCTCGAGGAAGTAGTCGTACATTTCGTACGGGTTGTCGTGCATCTTCGGGTCGCAAAAATCGACGACCTCAAACTTCACCGGGCACTTACTTTGCAAGCGATCCTCCGAAAGAACGGCTATTTGGCTTAGTTTACATATTGTAAACTACTTGTATTTTAGAACATGTTCCAGAGCCGTCAAGGCAATCGAGCGTCGATGACGGAAAGAAGACACACCGGGTCAGGAAACGAGTACGCCCACCTTCGGCGTGTGGGGTTCATCAGGCTGCAGCATGGCGATGAACGCGCCAACCGCCGCGAGCAGGATCAGCAGGACGACCAGCGTGACCCAGAGGCGCGTCCTCAGCGGATCCCTCGGTCGCTCCGACACGGCCGCCCTCAGGGTTCTTCGTCCGTCGACAAGAAGACTTCGTGGACCACCAGCTCGTTCGGGCCACGGAACATCTCCTTCGGCGGGCGGCTTTTGTGCGCCTCGGCGAAAGCCGGGCTCATGGTCCATGCCGTGAAGTCGTCGAAGGTTTTCCACCAGGTTTTTACTTCGTAGTAGCCCGGCTTGTCTGGGTCGGGCGACCAGGTGCCCGTCTGGTGGTCGAGTTTCATCGGCTTCGGGCGATGCACTTCGTTTCGGATGAATCCGGGCGCTTGATCTACTAGGTGCACTCGCTTTCGGAATCGCTCCTCGAAGTCGATCTCGAACCCTTCGGCGATGGGGATGCGGTTGGTGACGACGATCATGGCGCGATCATAGGCCACCGGGGCGCTGGTGTCAGGGGTGGGGCGCTGTGCTACGACGAAGCGGTGACCGACTGGACCCTACGGAAGCACCCGACGTTCGCGGGCGTCGAGGGCCCCGTCCTGATCGTCGTCATGGACGGGGTTGGGTGCGGCGCGTCGAACGAGGGCGACGCTGTCTGGCTCGCGCGCACCCCTACGCTCGAGCGGCTTGGCGCGATGTCGCTCACCACTCGCCTCAAAGCGCACGGTACTGCAGTCGGGCTGCCGAGCGATGCCGACATGGGCAATAGCGAAGTCGGACACAACGCATTCGGCGCGGGCCGCGTCTTCGATCAGGGGGCCAAGCGCGTCCAGATGGCGATCGACAGCGGGGAGATCTTCCAGGGCGACGAATGGAAGAAGCTCGTGGCCAGGGTCCAAGAGAGCGGGGAGTCGATTCACTTCATCGGGCTCCTGTCGGATGGCAACGTGCACAGTCACATCGAGCACCTATTCGCGATGCTCCGACGCTGCCACGAAGAAGGCGTCGACAAGGCTCGCATCCACATCCTACTCGACGGGCGAGACGTTCCCGAGACGAGCGCGCTCGAATACGTCGAATCGCTCGAGAATCTGCTCTCCGACCTGAATGCCCATGGTCGGGACTACCGCATCGCCTCGGGCGGCGGCCGCATGTACATCACGATGGACCGGTACAACGCGGACTGGCCGATGGTGGAGCGCGGATGGAAGCACCACGTGCTCGGAGAAGGACGCGGCTTTCGCAGTGCCACGGAGGCCATCAAGACTCTGCGCGACGAAAACCGCGGGATGATCGACCAGGACCTCCTCGGCTTCGTGGTCGTTGACGAAGGTGGCAAACCGCTCGGGCCGATCCGCGACGGAAGCGCCGTGGTGCTGTTCAACTTCCGGGGCGACCGAGCGCTCGAGCTCACCCGCGCGTTCACCGAGCCCGACCTCACGGAGTTCGATCGCGGCCCGATTCCGGACGTCGAGTTCGTCGGCATGATGGAGTACGATGGCGACCTCAAGCTTCCGCGCCACTACCTCGTACAGCCCCCCGCCATCGACCGCACGCTCGGGGAGTACCTCGCCCGAAACCGGGTGACGCAGTTCGCATGCAGCGAAACACAAAAGTTCGGGCATGTGACGTACTTCTGGAACGGAAACCGAACGGGGATGTTCGACGAGTCCTACGAGGAGTACGTCGAGGTCCCGAGCGACGTGATCCCTTTCGAGCAGCGCCCCTGGATGAAGGCCGCCGAGATCACCGACGCGACGCTCACCGCACTCGCAGGAGAAGGTCTTCGTCATGCTCGCATCAACTACGCCAACGGCGACATGGTGGGCCACACGGGCCACCGCGATGCGGCGGTCATCGCGGTGGAGGCTGTGGATCTTTCGCTCGCCCGTATCATTCCCGTGATTGAACGGTCGAACGGCGCGATGATCGTCACCGCCGATCACGGCAACTGCGACGAGATGTTCGAGCTCGACAAAACGGGTGCTTTCCAGCGCGGCGCTGAGGGACAACTCAGAGCCAAAACGAGCCACACGCTGAACGCGGTGCCCTGCTACGTGTATGCGCCGGGCTACCCGCAGCTCGAGCTGGACGATTCAATCACTACTCCGGGGCTCGCCAACATTCCTGCGACCACCCTCGAGCTTCTCGGCTTCGAACGTCCCGAGGGCTACGAACCCTCGATCCTCCGCTAGCTCCGCGTCAGCGATAGCGCAGCCGCAGCTTGATGCCGAGGAAGTCGGCGATCTGCTGGGCATGGGCGCGCGGGATCAGATTGAGACGCCCTTCGACGACGGCGCGCGCACGCGCGTGTGGTTCCCCCTTGAGCGCAGGAAGAACGATCTGGCTCCAGGCGAACAGTGTCTTGCCGTCGGCCCCGTTGAGCGCGAGGGTGAGCACGGGCTCGAGGCGCTTTTGGTAGGCCACCGAGGCTGTGCAGAGAGCCGCGAAGGTTTTCACGAGCCCGTCCTTGCCGACGTCGTTGGCTTCCTCGAACGACGATTTAAGTACGTCGAGCTGGCGAGCGACGCGTGCGGGGGCGATTCGTGCAATGGCAGGGAGCGCCTCCGCTGAGGTTTGGACGACGCGCTTGTTTGCGGACGAGATCCCTTTGGCGAACTTCGCGACCAGCGGAACGACGAGCTCGGGCCGCTCGGCAAGGACTTCGCTCAGTACGCGGGCAGACTGGGTGGCCGCGGTTCGGGGACCCTCCATCATGGTCTCGCCGTGCTCAGCGATCTTCGACTGAGGCGCTTCGTCTTCGAGGATCTTTCGCGCAACCGCCGCCGCACCGCCCCCGCCCGACTTCTTTGGCTGCGGGGTCGCCGACTCGTCCGTCGTGTCTGCTTTCGTGGTCTTCTTCTTGGTGGTCATTCGGATCCTCGAATCGGTCCTCGGAGCGTCGGTAGGATAGGCGAAGCGTCGCTTAGCATTCAATCATCCGTTCCGAGCGCGTGAATCATCTGCGGCAACGACGTCTCATACCGCCACGAGGTACCACGATGGCCCCCGTCAAACTCCTCGAAGTGTGGGGACAGCCCGTGTGCCGCGAGCGCATCCGCCAACATCCGTGCCGCGAAGTGTAGCCCGTGCTCGTCCCGATTGCCTGCATCAAGGTAGATCAAAGACAACGTTTTCAGCGCCCCGACCGAGTCCTCGACGCGACTGAGAGGATCCTGTGCAATCCATCGAGCCCAGACATCGTCGCGCACTCTTCCGGTCTTGGGCTCGAGCGGGACGTCGGCGAACGGAAACGCGTCCGGGTTGGGCGAGTACGCCGCGCTCGCGGCCAGCGTGAAGAGCGCGTCGAACTGCGACGCGTTTCGCGGGCCGACCTTGGGGACTTCTTCTGCGAAGGCCGCGACGCCTCCCGCCTGGTCGAACGCGATGGCCGCGTCGAGGAGCATCGGCCGCATGCTCACGTCGAAGGCCGCGTCACCCGCGTGGCTCCCCACCACCGAGACCACGTCGGGCCGGTCCATCCCCAGGCGGAGCGCGCCAAAACCGCCGGACGAACGTCCGGCCACGGCCCGAGCTAGCCGATCGGGGATCGTCCGAAACTCGGTATCGACGAACGGGATTACCTCGTCGGCGAGATAGGTCTGGTAGGCGCCCGTTCCCGCGGAGTCGATGAACTGGGAGCCGCCCCAGCGGTTGAAGCAGTCCGGAAGGACCAGGATCGCGGGTGGGCAGCGTCCCTCTCCCACCATCTGGTCGAAGAGCTCCAGAGTGTTGGGTTTCCAGGGGCTCCACGCGGCGATCGAATGGTTCGTGGCCCCGAACCCCGCCAGGAGCATGACCACCGGAAACCGACGCGTACCGTCGTAGCCCGGAGGCAGGTAGGCGTAGAGATCGCGAACGTGGGGGTCTCCGAGCGGATTGTTCTCGAGGCAGCGGCTTTCGAGCGTTGTGCGGACGACCTCTCCCAACATCGGCGCCGCTTCGCATAGCACATTTGCCCCGCTACGGAGGAAACCTAGGAATTGCCGCTACATTCTGTCGACCACACCGATGCCCACGAGCCCGAGGCCCCGACGGATTTGGCGAGCGGAGAGCGCGGTGAGCGCGAGCCGACTTTCGCGGGTGGCCGGCTCTGCGCTGAGCACCGGGCATTCGGTATAGAAGGCGCTGAAGGTTCTTGCGACCTCGTAGACGTGCTCGCAGATGACGTGAGGCTGGCTGGTGGTTCCCGCATGGTGAACCACGTCGCTGAACCGCATCAGCTGTTTCGCGAGGGTCAGCTCGAGCGGATGGTCGAGGAGGACCGAGGTTTCCCCCCCAAAGCCGTCGAGGTCGCGCTCACCCTTCGCGAAAATCGAGGCGCAGCGTGCGTAGGCATACTGGAGGTAGGGGGCCGCGTTTCCCTGAAACGAGATCATCTTGTCCCAGTCGAACTGGTAGTCGCTCATCCGGTTCTGGCGGAGGTCGGCGTACTTCACCGAACCGATGCCCACCACGCGAGCCACGTAGTCGATGTCTTTGGGGGCGACCCGGAGGCGCCCTTCCGCAACACCTTCGTCGATCCGATCCCGCGCCCGTCGTCGGGACTCGTCGAGCAGGGACGCTAGCGTGATGACGTGGCCGCTGGCGTCTCGCGTGCGGAGCGGCTTGCCGTCGTTCCCGAGAACCGTCCCGAACCCGACGTGCTCGAGCGTCATCGTCACCCCGAGGAGCTGCATCACCGCGAAGAGCTGCTGAAAATGGAGACCCTGCCGGCTGTCCACGACGTAGAGCGCCCGATCCGCGTCGAAGTGGTCGCGCCGATGAAGGACCGTCGCGATGTCGGTCGTCGAGTAGAGGAACGCGCCGTCTTTCTTTCGGACGATGAACGGCGTCTTCTGTTTTCGGAGGTTCTTCGGGACGTCGTCGCGCTCGTTCCAGAATACGCAGACCGCCCCATCGTCTTCTCGCGCAATCCCGCGGGTGAGGAGATCTTCGACGACGCCCGGCAGCGCGTCGTGATACGCGCTCTCGCCAAGCCACGTGTCGAAGCGCACGTCGAGCTCGTCGTACACCGCGTCGAGCGCGCGGCGGCTCACCTCGACGAATCTCTCCCAAAGCGCCCGATTGTCCGGATCGCCCGACTGAAGCTTGGCGAGCTCGGCCCTGGCGCCTGCCGCAAAGTCTTCGTCGTCGCCAGCGCGCTCCGATGCGAGCTTGTACACCCGCTCGAGCTCGACGATGGGTTCGCGTTCGAGTGCGTCTTCTGAACCCCATTCCCGCATGCCCACGATCAGCAGGCCAAACTGGGTTCCCCAGTCGCCGAGGTGATTGTCCCGCACCACGTCGTGGCCCACGAACGACAAGATCCGCGAGATCGCGTCGCCGATGATGGTCGAACGCAGGTGGCCCACGTGCATCTGCTTCGCGATGTTGGGGCTCGAGAAGTCGACGACGATCTTTTCTTTGGCATCGACCTCTGGGACACCGTCTCTGTCCAGGTCACCGAGCGCTTCTTCGAGCCTAGATGCCATCCACGTCGGCGAAAGCGTGATGTTCACGAATCCCGGACCCGCCACTTGGGCTTTGGCGATTGCGTCATGGTCCGACAGCGCATCTGCAATCGGCTGCGCAATCTCCCGCGGAGGCTTCCCGAGTTCTTTGCCGAGGGCCATGGCTCCATTGATTTGGAAATCGCCGAACTTCGGGTCCTGTGTGGGCCTCACGACTGCGGGTCGCGGCCCGTCGAGCTGCAGCGCACGGGCGATTGCATCGGCCCCAATGCCCTCCAGATATCGCTCAAGCAACATCGCGAATCCCATACACGACAAAGGGGCGATGGGCACCTTGTTCCCTGAGTTAATCGGAGGCGTGACGCCTACTGTGGTATTGTCCCAACCCGTGAACCTCATCATGGCGATGATGAATGGCCTCCAGCCTGCGATTCGTATGCGACGCGCGATATGGGGCCCAAGGCGGCCGAGCTGGACGCTCGAACTCGAAACGGTTGCGGAGGTGATGCGCCGCACGGCGAACCTCTCGACGGTGCTGCCCGTTCGAATGCAGCGAAAGGTCATCTCGCAGCGCCCTCCGACACCGCCGGTGCTCGAGACCGACATGCGCCACGTGAACGCAGGCGGCGTTCCCGCCGAGTGGTTCTCCGTCGCCGACAGCGATCCCGACCGAGTGTTCCTCTACTTCCACGGTGGTGGCTACGCGATTGGATGCATCAACTCGCATCGTGACCTGCTTGCGCGGCTCTGCATCGCGAGCGGAATGCGTGTGCTCGCGGTCGACTACCGCCTCGCGCCCGAACATCCCTTTCCGGCACAGCTCGATGACGCCCGTGCGGTTTACCGTTGGCTCGTTCAACGTGAGGGAATCGCGCCCGAGCGCATCGTGGTTGGCGGCGAGTCAGCCGGCGCGGGCCTGACGCTCGCCGCCCTGTGCTCGCTTCGCGACCATGGGACGCCGCTGCCCGCGGCGGGGGTTCTCCTCTCCGGGTGGTTCGACCTGAGCGCACGCAGCATGTCCATGCAGATGAACAGGGCCTACGATTTCGTCACCCACCGGGGCGTGCGGGCGATGGCCAAACGCTATGCGCCGAGCGACGAACACCGCAACCCGCTCGTGTCCCCCATCCACGCCGATCTGTCCGCGTTGCCTCCGCTACTGATCCAGGTCGGTGCCGCGGAAACGCTGCTGGATGACAGCGTTCGCGTGGCAGACGGCGCCAGGAGAGCCGGGACCGACGTCTCGCTCGAGGTCTGGCCCGACATGATTCACGCGTGGCATTTGCTCGCTCCCATCGTCGAAGAGGGGCGCCGCGCCATTGCCCGCATCGGTGAGTTCGCTCACGAAGCCACCGCGCCCGCCATCGCTCGCTCGGCTTGACTGAAAGTCAATATGCCCTCACTTTTTCTTACTAGCGGCATCCATCTGGGCATGCGGGAGTAAGTAACCTCGCCACGGCCCGGAGGGTGACCCATCAGACAAACCCCGGAGGCTACTGTGGCGCAGGCAATCAACCGCTACCGCGCGGATCTCAGAGATTTTCGCTTTCTTTTCTTCGAGCAGTTCGATCTGCCCGCCGTCCTCGGGAAGGGCCCGTATCAGGAGTGGGGACCCGACGAGTGCAACATGGTGCTCGACGAAGTGTATCGGTTCGTCTGTGACGTCACGGGCCCACTGAACGCCCAGGGCGATCAGCAGGGCTGCCGAATCGAGGACGGCCGCGTGATCACGCCCGACGGCTTCAAGGAGGCTTGGGACAAGCTGTTCGAAGCCGGCTGGCGCACGATTTCGGCCGACTCGCGCTGGGGTGGTCAGGATGCGCCGCACGTGATCGGCTCTTTCGTGGAGGAGATGCTGTGCGGCGCTAACACCGCCTTCACCATGTACACGGGGCTCACGCTCTCCGCAGCGGAGCTGCTGATCGAATTTGGCACCGAGGATCAGCAGAAGCGCTACATCGGCGACATGCTCGCGGGGCGCTTCGGCGGAACGATGTGTCTAACCGAACCGCACGCAGGCTCCGACGTCGGGTCGGCAAGCACGACCGCGACGCGCAACGACGACGGCACCTACAACATCAAGGGCACGAAGATCTTCATCAGCGGCGGCGACAGCGACCTCGTCGATAACACGATTCACCTCGTCCTCGCTCGAATCGAAGGCGCCGAGCCGGGAACCAAAGGCCTCTCGCTCTTCACCGTGCCGCGGGTTCGGGTCAACGACGACGGGTCGCTCGGCGAGTTCAACGACGTTCAGGTGGCTTCCATCGAGCACAAAATGGGCATCAACGGCTCAGCCACGTGTGTCATGCAGTTTGGCGACGAAGACAACTGCGTTGGTGAGGTCGTCGGGGGTGTCGAGCACCAGGGCATCCGTCAGATGTTCCACATGATGAACGCCGCTCGCATCGGAGTCGGAATCCAGGGATGCGCCGTTGCGTCGTCGTCCTACTTGAACGCGCTCGAATACGCGCGCGAGCGGAAGCAGGGGTCGAGCATCAAGCAGTTCAAAGACGCCAACGCAGCCCGCGTGCCCATCCTCGAGCACCCGAACATTCGGCGAGACCTGCTCGACATGAAGGCTCGCGTGGAGGGCATCCGCGCCTTGATCATGAAGCTCTCGAGCCACGCCGATCGGCTCGAGCTGATTCAGGGGCAAGACGACGAGGGCGAGGCGTATCATCGAGGTCAGATCGACCTTCTCACGCCGCTCGTCAAAGCCTACGCAACAGACGCCGCGTTCGACGTCTCGTCGCGCGCGGTCCAGGTGTATGGCGGTCACGGCTACTTGAAGGACTACCAGGTCGAGCAGAACTGCCGCGACGCCAAGATCTTCCAGATCTACGAAGGGACCAACTTCATTCAGTCGATGGACTTGGTCAGCCGGAAACTCGGTCAGGCCGGCGGGGCGAACACCCAGGCCTTCCTGACCGACGTGCAGCGCTTCATCGACGAGCACAAAGACCACGAGGTACTTGGCGGGGCAGTGACGAGCCTTCAAAACGCGCATGAGGCGATCGCGGCGTCGGTCATGCAGTTCATCGGGTGGTTTAAAGGCGGCAAGATCGAGCAGATCCCGCTTGCAGCCGAGGACTTCCTCACGCTCCTGAGCGACCTGGCCGTAGGCTGGCTGCTTCTCCAGCAGGCATCGATCGCGCTCTCGAAGCTCCCGGAGACCTCCGAGACGCACCCCGACCATGCCTTCTACACGGGTAAGAAGTACGCCGCGCTCCACTTCGCGAGCAGCGTCCTCACCGCGGTGCCGAGTCGTGTGAAGCGCCTCCACGCCATCGACACCCTCCCGGTCGAGATCCCCAACGAGGCATTCGCCACGGTTTAGGCACGGGAAGGGTTCGTGCGAGGGCGGGCCCTGGGAACACGAACGGGGCCTTCGTCGGAACGCGGACGGCCGACCCGGCTGCCGAGATCCGTCACCGGTTAGAATCGTCATTTATTCCGAGCTACCGCAGGCTCCGGCCCCATTCGCGTTCCCAGGGCCCGCCCTCGCACGAACCGGTCGCGTGCAGCGTGAGATCCAACTCCGACCGCCCCCCTCCCAAAGCCCAGAAGTCCATCCACAATCCTTCCAGTCAGATCTGGATCATTGAAGAGCCCGGTGCGCCGACCCCGTTGTGATGGCCTGACTGGCGTTCCGTCCGGTCGGGTGTGAGACACGCCTATGGGGTCGGAGCCTGCGGAGCTCGGAATAAATGACGATTCTAACGGGCACCAAGTCTCGGCGGCCCGGCCGGCCGTCCGCGTTCCGACGGAGACCGCGTAGGCGTGTCTCACACCCGACCGGACCCTGCCAGTCTAGAACTCCTAAGTCTCGGAAGCCAGGTCAGCCGTCCGCGTTCCGACGGAGACCCCATAGGCTTTCTCACACCCCACGGGACCCTGGCAGTCTACGACTTCTTGGCGCGGCACTCGGCGCAGATGCCGTAGAGCTCGAGTTTGTGGCGAACGAGCTGGTACCCGTGCTTTTTCGCCATCTTCTTCTGCAGCTGTTCGATCTCGTCGTTCTCGAATTCGACGATCTTGTCGCATTCGAGGCAGATGAGATGATCGTGGTGCTCGTCTTCCCACGCCACCTCGTAGCGCGACACGCCGTCGCCGAAGTGCCGCTCGTTCGCGAGCCCGCACTCCTTGAGAAGCTTGAGCGTTCGATACACGGTGGCGTATCCGATCTTGGGCTCCACGCGTCGCACCTGCTCGAGCAGGTCTTCGATGGAGAGGTGCCCGTGGCTTTGGAAAAACTGCTCCGTCACCACGCGGCGCTGCCCTGTGGACCGGAGGCCGTGGCGGGCCATGTAGTCGTTGAGTCGAGCACGTAGCTCCTCGAGTTCTTCTTCCGCGTGGACTTCCATGCGAGCTTTACCCCGGTCGTTCCTAAGGTAACATCCGGCCGTTGTCCATCTCTACTGAAAACAGACAGCCCGATGCCCCGCGTTTCGGCTGGCTTGTTCGCATTTCCCCTGTCCTCGTCGCCGTCATTCTGGCCGCGCTCTGGTTGAGCGAGAAGCCTGACACCGCCGTCGGTTTCTCGCTGAGTGCCCCAACCGTGGTTGCGCCGGGCACCGACGCGGCGCTTCGTTCATGGCGACTGCTGGAGGACGGCGTGGCCGCACCCCCGACCACCGTCGAGGTTCTGGACGGCGAGGGGACGGTGCTCGCGCAGACTACGCTGTCGCCCTCGCGCACGCACGGCTCCGAAGGCGACGTCGCGCTGCCGAACGACATCTCGGGAGTGGTTTCATTCAAAGCCCTCGCCACGATCGACGACGACCCAATCGTCGTCAGCTATAGCGTGGCGCTCGACGCTGGCGCCGCCTCGCGCGCGCGTCGACCTGTTCGTGGCACCAGCCCGTTTCAAGTTTACGAGCTCGGACCCCTCCGTGTGTTCGACCCGGAGCGCGCGCCGAAGGAGCTCGACCCGAGGATTGAGGAGGGGGCGTGCGTGCCCGAACTTCCCTGTTGGCTCTCGGTGTGGGTCGGGGACACGCGCACCCGGGTGCGCCTCGCTGCGCTTGCGGGGGTCCGACTGCAGGACGACGAACAGGGACCGCGCTCTGGTTTTCTCCGCTTTCCGATCACCGTGGTCGGAAACGAGGCGCTCGTCCGCGTCGAGGCGCTCGGGCCGGACGATGGGGTCTTGGCTGCCCGTGACGTCCGGATTCCAATTGTTCCCGGAGGCATCAGCGTCCAGGCGGAGGTTCGAGGGAAGCGAGTGCAGCTCGACTGGGAGGAGGTCGAGGGGCGCGGGCCCGTGTTGGTGGACGCGTACCTCGGGACCCGCTGGACCCACGCGCTGTCCGTGACGCCGAACGACCCTTGGCTTCCGATCGAGTTTGAGCCCGGCGTGTGGCGCCTTCAGGTTCGAAATGGACTCTTCTCGACGAACACCGCCGGCGTGACGCATGTCGTCATCACCAGCGACGACGAGGAGAACCCGCTCGAGACGGCGGCCCGCGCCCTACTGGCCGACGCAGCCCGCGACGGCCTCGATCCGCTCGCCGTCGCGATCGTCGAGGGGCGCCTATCACCCGAGCACAGCGAAGAAGCGATGCTCGCGCTATTCGGCCCGCACAATTTCGGTGTGCTCTCGCTAGCCGGCGTGGTGTCGCGCTTCGAGGTTGCGCCGGATCTCGTTCGGCAGGTGTTTGCACGCTGGCTTGCCGCCTTGCTAATCCTCGGCATCGGGGTGTTCGTCAGCTTGTTTCTGTTTCGGCTCGATGGGCGGGCCGAGGCTCGTGCCGCCAAGATCCTCGACAGTGTCGATGACCCGGAGATCGAGGTTCGAGAGGGGACGCAGTCGAGCCGCACGACACTGCGACTCGAACGCTGGCTCTGGCTGTTCGTCCTGCTGGTTTTCGTACTCGTCGCGGTGATCGCGCTGTCGAGAGGCTGGTTTTGACCCTTGTTTGCGCTGGTCCCCACCCCGACTTAGATTGCAGCCGTGTTCAGCTCGGTCATCAAGAAAGTCCTCGGCACCAAGCATCAGCGCGAGGTGAAGCGCATGCAGCCCATGGTGGCGGCCGTCGGGGCGCTCGAGGCCGAGATGAAGGCGCTTTCAGACAGCGATCTGCGTGCCAAGACCGCTGAGTTTCGGCAGCAGATCGACAACGGGGCGTCGCTCGACGACCTCTTGGTTCCCGCTTTTGCGACCGTTCGAGAGGCAAGCCGCCGCGTCCTCGGAATGCGCCACTACGACGTGCAGCTCGTCGGCGGAATCGTCCTCCATCAGGGTAAGATTGCCGAGATGAAGACCGGCGAGGGTAAGACACTCGTCGCCACACTGCCCTGCTACCTCAACGGTCTCGAGGGCAAAGGCGTTCACGTCGTCACCGTCAACGACTACCTCGCGCGACGTGACTCCGAGTGGATGGGCCGGCTCTACGGCTTCCTCGGGCTGAGCACCGGCGTCGTGGTCCCTGGGCAAGCCAACCCCCAAAAGAAGCGCGCATACAACTGCGATATCACGTACGGGCAGAACAACGAGTTCGGCTTCGACTACATGCGTGACAACATGAAGTTCAGCATCTACGACTACGTCCAGCGTGATCTGAACTACGCGATCGTCGACGAGGTCGATTCGATCCTCATCGACGAAGCCCGGACGCCGCTCATCATCAGCGGCCCAGGGGAAACCGCGAGCGAAAAATACCAGCAGATCAACGAGATCATCCCGCGGCTCCGTAAAGACGAACACTACGACCTCGACGAGAAGAATCGAAGCGTGACGCTCACCGAAGACGGAATGGAGCGTTCCCAGGAGCTTCTCGGGTCGAAAGGGCTTCTCGGCGGTAGCGGTGACAACCTCTACGACCCGGTCAACCTCGAGACCCTCCACATTCTGCAGCAGTGCCTGCGCGCCCACGCGCTTTATCACCGTGACCAGCACTACATGGTGAGCGAAGACGGTAAGGTCATGATCATCGACGAGTTCACCGGCCGCGTTCTGGCCGGGCGTCGTTGGTCGGACGGCCTCCACCAGGCCGTCGAAGCCAAAGAGCGAGTGCCGATTCAGAGCGAGAACCTCACGCTCGCGACGATTTCGTTCCAGAATCTCTTCCGGCTCTACCGAAAGCTCTCCGGCATGACGGGCACTGCCGACACCGAGGCGACCGAGTTCCACAACATCTACGAGCTCGACGTCGTGGTCATCCCCACCAACAAGCCGATCGCCCGCGATGACAACGAAGACCTCATCTACAAAACCGAGCGCGAAAAGTTCAAAGCCCTGTGCGAGGAGATCGAAGACTCCCACAAGCGCGGGCAACCGGTGCTCGTCGGAACCACCAGCGTCGAGAAGTCCGACGCCGTGTCACACTTTCTCAACCGGCGTGGTGTTCCGCACAACGTCCTGAACGCAAAACAGCACGAGCGTGAAGCCTACGTCGTCGCGCAGGCCGGAACGCCTGGCGCCGTGACGGTCGCCACCAACATGGCGGGTCGCGGCACCGACATCGTTCTCGGAGGCAACCCCGAGATGCTCGCGCGCATCGAGGTGCTCGAGGGGGCCTCTGAAGAGGTGCTGTCCGATCCGGAGCGGCGTGAAGCCGAGATCGAAAAGGCGACCGATCACTTCGTCACCAAGTGCAAAGAAGACGCCAAGGCGGTCAAGGAGGCCGGCGGCCTTCGCATCATCGGAACCGAGCGCCACGAGTCACGCCGCATCGACAATCAGCTCCGCGGGCGTTCCGGACGCCAGGGCGACGCAGGGGCGTCGCGGTTTTTCCTTTCGCTAGAAGACGATCTCATGCGGATCTTCGCCGGTGAACGGGTCCAAACCATGATGGATCGGCTCGGCATGGAAGAGGACGTTCCGATCGAGCACCGATGGGTCACGCGGGCGGTCGAGAACGCGCAGAAAAAAGTCGAAGAGCGAAACTTCGACATTCGAAAACACCTTCTCGAGTACGACGACGTCATGAACCAGCAGCGCAAGAGCATGTACGCCTTGCGCAAACAGGTGCTGCGCGGCGAGTACCGCACGGTTCCGAGCGACGAAGAGCGTAAGGAAGGCATCGAACCCGAGTCGCTCGTCAACGAGATCGACACAGACTTGCTTTCCCGCGTTGAGCCGGTTCTAGAGAACATGGTGAAGTTCCACGCGTATCCGCCTCCGGAAGGGGGATTCACCGAAGAGGGGATGCCCGAGCATCGCAAGCGCGCCATCGAGTCGGATCTTGCTTCGCTCGAAGAGGTGCGCGTCAAGCTGCTCGAAAAAGACGTGTACCAGTGGTTCGGGTGCGTTGTGCCACTCGAAGAGTACCGAAACGACCCAACAGGGGCGTTCGCACGGCTGCGCGATGCCGTCGGCATGTCGCTCACCGAGCAAAAGGAGCGGCTTCTCGACCTCGTCGACGAGATCGTCGTCACGATGACCGATCATGCTTGCCCGCCAGGCAAGCACTACGAGGACTGGGATCTGCCCGCGCTGGAGGCGGCGTACAAAGAGCAGTTTTCGCTTCCCGCGACCGGGATCTCCGAGATCGCCGATCGCGACGAGCTCCTCAAGAAGCTCTACGGAGATGGCGCGTCGGTGCTCGACCGCAAAGAGAAGGAGTTCGGCGCCGAGAACTTCCTTCGCCTCTTCCGAGATCTGTATCTGCAGGAGATCGACAAGCAGTGGATCGACCACTTGCAGGCGATGGACCACCTCCGAGATGGAATCGGGCTGCGAGGCTACGGTCAGCGCGACCCCAAGAAAGAGTACAAGCGCGAAGGCTTCGACATGTACCTCGAGATGGTCCAGAGCGTGAAGTCGTCCGTGGCGCTAGGCATGTTCACAGTCGAGCGCGCCCGCGAAGAGGACCTCCGCCGGCTCGAGGAGCAGCGCCGTCAGGCGACTGAAAAGCGGCAGCGCGGGATCCGAGCAAGCCACCCAGGCGAAGACCGTCCCGGCTCGGGGGGCGATCAGGCCCCGTCGGGTCCAAGTCGACGTGCGCGCCGAGCTGCGGCACGTCGGGACCGCCGTGCAGGTGGTGTTGCCCCGCCCGCAGCCCCGCCGGCGGCTGCTGCTGCCGCCGCTGCGACGGTCAAGCGCGACCGACCGAAAGTCGGCCGCAACGACCCGTGCTACTGCGGCAGCGGCAAGAAATACAAGAACTGCCACTATCGCGAAGACCAGGCCTCGGCCTCCCCGCAATAGTTTGCTAAGGAGGCGCGATGACGCGTCCGATTGCGGGGTTTCGATATTCCGGCGTGGCCGCCGGCATCAAGACCGACGGTTCTCTGGACCTCGGCCTCATCGCGGCGGACGAACCCGTCGCCGCGGCGGGCGTATTCACGCAGAACCTGGTGCGTGCGGCTCCCGTCCTCGTGAGTGAGCGCCGTCTGAAAGCGGGCCGGTCGCAGGCGATCCTCGTGAACAGCGGCAACGCCAACGCCTGCACCGGCAAGGACGGTCACCGGAACGCCATCGGCCTGACGCGGGCCCTTTCGAAGTCGCTCGGGGTACCGTCGGGGATGGTGCTGCCAGCGTCCACCGGAGTGATCGGCGTGCAGCTTCCTGCTCCGACCATCGAGGCAGCGATCCCCGCCCTGGTGGATGGGTTGTCCGACGACGGGGCCTCGACGTTCGCCCGATCGATCATGACCACCGATCGGGGACCCAAGCTCGCCGAAGCGTCTGTGACCCTGTCCGGCAAGCGATGCAGGCTTCTCGGCATCGCGAAGGGGGCCGGCATGATTCACCCCGACATGGCCACGACGCTCGCCTTCGTGACTACCGATGCCGACGTCTCGCCAAAAGTACTGCGCTCGCTTCTCGTGCGAGCGAGCGAGCGTACGTTCAACCGGGCTTCGGTCGACGGGGATACCAGCACGAACGATTCGATCTACGCGCTCGCGTCGGGCGCGGCCGGGAACCGGGGCCTGCCTGCCCGCGGGACGATGGCAGACAAGTTCGAGCAGGCGCTTGTAGACGTTCTCGAGCCGCTGGCCAAGATGATCGTCGCGGACGGGGAGGGGGCAGAGCATCTCGTTCGGATCGAAGTCCGCGGGGCGCGAACTGACCAGGATGCCGTTCAGGTGGCGCGCACGGTCGCGGGCTCGCAGCTCGTGAAGACCGCGATCCACGGTGCCGATCCGAACTGGGGCCGCATTCTCGCCGCCGCAGGTCGTGCGGGGGTTCGTTTCAATCCTGATCACACGACGATCCGCATCGGAAGCGTGCGGATCTTCGCCGAGGGCAGGCCCACGATGCCTCTTTCGACTGAGAAGAGGGCCATCCGCGTGATGCAGCGGACCGAGTACGAAATCCGCATCGATCTCGGCCGTGGGCGCGGACTCGGCCATTACTGGACCTGCGACCTCGGTCACGAGTACGTTCGGATCAACGCCGATTACCGGACGTGATCCGACCATGAAACGTCATTTGATACTCGTTGGGCTCGTGGGCTTCGCGCTGCACGCGACGGCGCTCGCGGAAAAGAAGGGCGATTCTTCCGCCGAGGGCTCTCAGGCGGTACCCCCCGCGCCGAAACCGAAGACGCAGTGCCGCAAGGACGCACGGCTCGTCAATGTCGCAGAGGAACTTGCCGACCTGCAGTACATCCCCCCGTCGCCGGAGTTGATCCGCTCTGCACGTCATCATGGAGTCGATGCGAACCCGGTGTACGCCAAGTTTGGCGTCATCAACGAAGTCGCGGGCTTCAAGGCATGGCTCGAGGACTTGCAGGAAACCGCCGATGCACCCTTGATCTGCGGGCGCGCGCGCGATGGAGATCGCGTGGTGTTGGTTGCCGCGGTTCGTGCCGGATCCCTCACCGTGAACGGCCAGCGTTCGCTGCATGCCGAGGTCATTGAAGACTTTCGAGACCCGTATCTCGTCGTTCGCGACTCGAAGGGCAACACACGACGGATCGCGGTCGAGGGCGAAGGGTTCGGTTCGACCGTGAGTCTCCCACTCGAGTGGAGCCGTCCGCTCTTCGTGCAGCTCGTGGCGACGGGCCCGAACGGTCCGCGACCCGTGGCGGAGCGCTGGGTCGGCAAGATGCCCGAGCAGCAGCCCACGCGGACGGGATCGCAGTCTCCGGAGGCTTGGCTCATGCAGCTTCGTCGCGCGGCCGGCGCGCGTTCGCTGCGACCGAACCGGCTGCTCAGCCAGGAGGCGACCAGCCACGCCGAGTCCGTCTGCGACTCCGGAAAACTCGGCCATGAGGTCGATCCCTGGGGGGATCCCGAAGCTCGCCTGCTCAAGCGCGGGATTCAGGCGCGCGTGGTGGGCGAGGCGGTCGCGCGAGCACAGACCATGCGTGATGCACTCCACGCAATCGAAGACAGCCCGAGCCATCGGATGACGGTCACCGACCCGCGCTTCACCGATGCGGGCTACGGCAAAGCGAAAGACGACAAGGGCCGAACCTGTGCGGTCGTCCTTCTAGCCTCCTGGCCCCGCAAGGTCCCGTGAGTTTCAGGCGGCGTGCGCGTCGCGCGGGCGTCCGCTGACCGAGTTGTACGCAACCACGAACACCTGGGCCAAAGCGACACCGGCAACCACGGTGCCCACCACCCCGGTGATGATCGCGGCGACCGCCGGCCCGGAGAGGCCCTCCGTGGCTCCTTCGGCCGGCCACTCCTGGATCGCGACCAGGAGCCCGATATGGGCCGTATACAGCGTGAGTAGGGCGTAGGCCCACCAATGCGAACCGCCGCGAGTCGTGCTGTCCATGAAGGCCATCAGCGACAGCAGCGCGAGCAGGCCGAACCCCATATGGGTGGTGGCCGGGGCCCACGACTGCCAGTGGCCGTCCAGCCGGATCAAGGACTCGTGGCCGCCCGATATGAAGAACCACGCGCCCAGTATCAGGATGCCGGCAGTCACGGCGACCCGAGCCAAGCGGGCACCCCGATAGTACGCCCGGAACAAGAGGCTTCCTGCGAGAAGGATCGTTGCGGTGGCCAAAACCATGCTCTCGGGCGCAATCCCGTGGAGCGTCTGCTGCCAGAGCGCGACGCCGGTGGAGAGTGCCCCGATGAGGAACAGCGAGATCGCCCGCCCTTGGTATGACATCGGTGTCAGGGCGACCGTGAGCATGCCCACGAGAAGCGACAGGGCGACGAGCGTGAGGGTTTGCAAACCTCCGGCCCACACTGCCACGACGATCCCAGCCGTGCTCAGCGCGACCGCAAGCCTGCGGAGCGTCCTTTCACCAGGGGCACGAGGTCGCATTCGCTCGCGCAGCAGATCGGACGCCAGGATCGGCGGGCCTGGCGGCGGAGGCAGTTCGGCCGGGCTCGTTTCGCGTTCGACGTCTGCAGCCGCGAGATCGGCGGCGTCGGCAGCTCGAAACGATTGCTTGCCGGTCGTGTCGAGGTTTTCGACCTTCTTGCGATGGAGCGGCAGGACCGGTGCGGGTTCGCTCGGTTCCCGCTCTCGGATCGTGGTTTGCGTGAGTCCAGTCTCTTCGGGATCCCGGAGCGCCCGCTCTGGAGGCGGATCCGACAGCGCGACGACGGCGGACGCCTGTGCACCGGGCTGTGCGACGATCTTCGGCGCGGTGAAATCCGTGCCGGTTGGCGCGGCGCTGTGGACCCCGCTCGGGTTCGCATCGCGGGCGATGGGCACCACCGGCTTTCCCCCGGGAAGAGGCGCGCCGCACGTACCGCAGAAAGCGTCCGTTCGGAGCACATCTGAATCACAGCTGTTGCACTTCGGCATCGTCCAGCCAGGCCAGTGCCCTGATCATACGCGCCTCGGCCCGCCCACTTCAACCAACGCGGTAGGTTGATGTGTGCCTAAGTCAGCGTTTGCCGCCAGGGTCGGACGCGTTGCCGTGCGGCAACAAGTTGACGCAACCCATGACAGAAATGTCCTACTGATAGTCGTGGTGGCGTGGGAAAAGCCTGACTTTTCGGGGTTTGTCAGGTTGGCACCGCGATTGCATTGCTATGAGGCACTTGCTTAAGACCCTCGCCGTGCACTTTCCAGCTTGCCCGGCATCCGCGCGGCGATGGGTCGTTCTTAATATCTCAGTTAGCTTGCCCTAGCTTTCGTCAGTGTAGCACGTTTCTTGAGTTGGGAATGGGTCACCGCAAGGTGGCCCATTGTTCTTTAAACGTGCCGGTTACACCGATTCGTTCCCGCAAAAAGAAAGCGGCTCGCCGATTCTGGCGAGCCGCCTGTACAGGACGAGGGAGAGGCAGGGGAAAAGGGAGGCCGCGCGGAACCCTCTACTGGAGCGCGTCTTGGATGGCGTCCTTCGTCCAAAGTTTCTGCTTTTTGAGCTGGTGAAGCTCGAGCTCTTCGCCGGGGGTGAGGCTCAGTCGACCGTCGAGGTCTTGAACTTTCTCAGCGAGCTCCGCGTGTTTTTGCTGGAGGCGCGAGAGTTCATCCGGGGACAGGGGGCCTTGGTGCTTGGACATATCACCTCCAGGGGTGCTGAGTGGTTCACAAGCTAAACCAAGGGGCGCCAGGCTTTATGCCTCACTTCCATCCTACGGATCCGCTCAGTAATGATCAATCCCACTTTGGGGGGGTTTGTAGGCAATGATCGCCGACTTGTATGGGCGCCTTCAGGATGAATACTGGCCCACCAGCGTGCGTTCCACCGATCGAACCATGATGACGTTTCGGGCGATAACCCTTTTGCTGCTGGTACTTGCAGCCGCGCGGCCTGCCGTCGCCGGGACCGACGACAAGCTCGACGCGGCGGCCGTGCTTCGCCTCGTGCAAACGTTCTACGATCAAACGAAGACCCTCCAGGCGGACTTCAAGCAGACGCGGTATACGAGGCTCTACGATCGCTACGATCGCGCCGCCGGCCGGGTTGCGTTCAAGAAGCCCGGCAAGATGCGCTGGGACTACGATCGCCCGAACGGACAGGTTTTCGTGACACAGGGCGATAAGCTGCTCATCTATCAGCCGCCCGAGGCGGGAGAGCGAAACGGGCAGCTCATCGAACGGCCCCTCGATGAAGATCAGCTTCCCTCGGCGTTTTCGTTCCTCACCGAGGGCGGAAACCTCGAAAAAGACTTCGACGTTCGCCTGCTCGAGCATGACAACGCGAGCTTTAAAGACGGCTACGTCCTGCAGCTCGTTCCCCGCAAGCCCACGGGAAGCTACGAGCAGCTCGTGTTTTACGTGCGCGCCCTCGAATCGGAAGGGAAGCAGGCCGGCGTCGTGCAGCGCGTGCTCATCCTCGATGCGGCGGGCAACCGTAACCGCTTCGATTTCTCGAAGTTCAAGTTCAACCGCGACGTTCCCGACAAGAGATTCAGCTTTCGCCCACCGAAGGGCACGCACAGGGTCAACCCGTAGCGGGCGCGCCTATTCCACGGTGACCGTCTTGGCGAGGTTCCGCGGTTGGTCGACATCGGTGCCTTTGTGGTCCGCTACGCAGTACGCGTAGAGCTGGAGCGGCACGACAGAGAGGAAGGGCGTGAGCAGCTCGTGGGTGTCTGCGATCTCGACGACCGCGTCGCTCAGCGCGTGGGCTTTGTCGTCGCCCTCCGTCGCCACTGCGATGATCCGTGCCTCTCGGGCTTTGGCTTCCTGCAGGTTGCTGAGCACTCGATCGTAGTGCGGGTCGCGCGGGAGCAGCACGACCACGGGAACGCGGGCATCGAGGAGAGCGATGGGCCCATGCTTCATCTCCCCCGCGGCGTACCCTTCCGCGTGAACGTATGAGATTTCCTTGAGCTTGAGCGCGCCCTCGAGCGCCATCGGGAAGCTCAGCCCGCGACCGAGAAACAGCACGTCGCGCGCATCGGCGAAGGAGCGGACCATCTTGGTGATCGTCTCGTGCGTAGGGGCGAGCCACTCTTCGATGAGGTGCGGCACCCGCGCGAGGCTCTCGACCAGCTCCCCGGCCTTGGTCGCGTCGATCACGCCGCGCCGACGCCCCAGCCAAACGCTGAACATCAGGAGGTTCGCGAGCTGAGTGATGAAGCACTTGGTGGAGGCGACACCGATCTCGGGGCCTGCGTGGGTGTAGAAGCTGGCGTCGGCCATTCGCGGTATCGCGCTGCCGATGACGTTGGCGATCGCGAGCACTTTGGCTCCTCGCTGCTTGGCTTCACGCGCAGCCATCAGCGTGTCGATCGTCTCGCCCGATTGGCTCACGGCAATGACGAGGTCGCCCTCCGCGATGACCGCGTCGCGGCCGCGGAACTCGCTCGCGAGCTCCGTGATGGCGGGTACGCCGGCCAGTTCCTCGATCCAGTATCGACCGGCGATCGTGGCATGATGGCTGGTTCCGCAGGCGAGCAGGACGACGCGTCGTATCTGCTTGGCCTCGTCCTCCGTGAGTCCGATTTCGAGGGAGCTGACGTCTGCGTTCTCGCGATCGAGGCGGCCGCGAAGCGTGTCTTCGAGCGCGCGAGGCTGCTCGAAGATCTCTTTCAGCATGAAGTGCTTGTACCCGGCCTTCTCGGCCATCACAGGAGACCAAGAGATCATTCGCGTGGGTCGGCTCACCGGTGTGCCGTCGAGCGTGGAGAGCGAGAAACCGTCAGGCTCGAGCACGGCAATTTCATCGTCGTCGAGGAACACCATCTGGTTGGTGTATGGGAGCAGGGCGGGGATGTCGCTGGCACAGAACGAGGCCCCGTCTGCGACGCCGAGCACGAGCGGCGATGCGTTTTTTGCGACGACGATGCGGTCCGGCTGTTCGGACGAAAGAACCGCGATGGCGAACGAGCCCTCGACCTGCTTGAGCGCGGCGCGGACTGCCGAAGCGAGGTCGTGTCCGCCAGTCACCTCGCGGTGGACCAGGTGGGCGACGATCTCGGTGTCGGTGTCGCTGCTCATCACGACGCCGCTGCCCTCGAGCTCGCGTCGGAGCTCGAGGTGGTTTTCGATGATGCCGTTGTGGACGACGGCGATCGGTCCCGCGAGGTGGGGGTGTGCGTTCACCTCGGACGGCCGGCCGTGCGTTGCCCATCGCGTGTGTCCGACGCCCACCGTGCCCCGGAGCGGCCGATCGGCCAGGGCCTTCTCGAGGTTACGAAGCTTCCCGACGGCGCGGAGGAGAGAGATCTCTCCCTCATCGTGGACTGCAACTCCCGCGGAATCGTAGCCGCGGTATTCGAGGCGCTTCAGCCCATCGATGAGGATCGGCGCGACCTCCTCATGGCCCACATACCCGACGATCCCGCACATGCTCCGAATCTAGTGGATGGGCGCCTAGGGCGCACCTTCGGTGCTTGGCGCCGGCTTGCTGGACTTCATAGGCTTGCTGCCCTTGGCGCTGAACCGAGCCTTCACCTCACCCTCCGGTGAGACCACGGTCACCGGACCGAACTCGCGAAGCGACTCCGCAAAGTCGGCGGCCTGACCCACGATGACGACCAGCGCGTCGTCCGGTCGGATGTACTCTCGCGCTGCGTAGAGCGCCTCCGAGCCGCTCGTCGCGCGGATGGCTTTACGGTATCGGTCCCAGTAGTCGTCTGGCAGCTTGAAGGTACGGAGCTCGACCACGAGGTCGGCCAGCTTTCCGGGCGTATCGACTTGGAGGGGAAACGAATCGCTCAGGTAGCGCTTCGCGTTCGCCAGCTCCTCGGGTGGAGGCTGCTCCTTCACGATCTCGTCCAAGTGCTCGAAGAAGGCACCGATTGCTTCTTTGGTGACGTCGGTGCGGACGGAGGCGTACGCGATGAACGGCGCGGGTTCGACGCGCTCTCCCACCGTGCTGTAGGCGCCGTAGGTCAGGCTTCGCTTTTCGCGGAGGTCCATGAAGAGCCGCGATGCCGCGGATCCGCCGAGGACCTGATTCGCCACCATGAGGGGGATCCAAACGCGGTTGGCTCGCGGAATCGCGATGTTGCCGATGTAGATCACCGACTGCACCGAACCCGGCCGGTCTACGACGAGGATTTCCCTTGCGTCGCGCTCCGGCATATCGCTGTACGAGGGGACCGATCGGCGTCCGGGCCTCCAGTTCCCGAAGTCCTTTTTGGCGGTCTCGACCACTTGCTCTGGAGTGACGTCACCGACGACGACGAGGAACGCGTTCTTGCCGACGAAGTTGTTTCGATGCCATCGAACCATGTCCTGACGAGTGACGCGCTTGACCGCAGCCGGGTTCGTGTCGATCGATGCGTACGGGTGGTTGCCGTAGAGTTCCTTGTAAAACGTGCGCCTCGCAATGTAGCCGGGCTCCCGTTCGGCGAGCGTGAGTCGATCGAGCTCACGGCGCTTCAGCTTCGCGAGTTCGCTCTGCTTGAAGGCCGGCTCGCTCGCGACTTCGGCGAGTATGCCCAGCGCTACCTCGAACTGGTCGGCGAGGGCACGAACGCCGATGTACGTGTTCTCTTCATCCGAACTCGCCCAAAGGTCGGCGCCGAGGAACTCGATGTCTTCGGCGATCTGTGCGCTCGAGCGCTTGGTGGTCCCCTCCTTCAGCATCGACGCGACGAGGCCTGCCAGTCCGGGGAGCTTCTTCGGATCGGCTTCCGCGCCGCTCGTGACCACCAGCGTTGCGTAGACAACGGGGAGTTCGCTCGACACGATGGTGTTCACCTGTAGTCCGTTCGCGAGCTCGGCCACGTCGACTGCCGGCAGGGAGACGTCCTTGGTTTCACTCGGCGGTGGCGGCAGTTCCTTGGACGGGGGTTCCGCGGCTTTGACGGAGTCGGCAGTAGTGGTTTCGGTGGCCGTCGAGCCTTGGGAACCGCACGCGGTCAGCGCGACCAGTGCGATCGCGATCGCAGCGTTGGACGAGGTGTTCCGCATGGTCATTTGTTCTCCGATTGTGGCGGCAGGCCAGGTAGGACGTCGAGCACGGTGCGATTGCTCGTCTTGAAGTAGGTCTGGGCGACGCGCTGGATGTCGTCGCGCGACACCGATAGATAGTGGTCGAGCTCGAGCATGAGAAGGTTCGCATCGCCCCAGTAGAGCTCGAACTCCGCCAGGTTGCGGGCGCGCTGCATGTTCGATTGGAGGCCGAAGACGAACGCGGCGCTCACACGGTTTTTGGCCTTCTCTAGCTCGCGCGCCGTCACGCCCTTCTTTGCGACGCGGTCGAGCTCTGCGAAGACGATCGCCTGCGCCTCCTTCGGCGCATGGCCGCTCGACATCACCGCCCACACCGAAAAGAGGTCAGGGCCTCGTCGGTCGTCGGTGCCGACGGCGACATCCTGGCAGATCTCTTTCTTCTTCACGAGCGTTTGGTAGAGGCGGCTCGATTCGCCGTCCCCCAGAATGAGGCCGAGCATCTCGAGCGGGTAGTGGTCCTCGGTGCGGCTCTGCGGAATGTGGTACGCGATGTGAAACGCGGGAAGCGTCGCATTCGCGTCATATATCGTTTCGGTGCGCTCTTCGTTCTGGCTCGGGGGTGCCGGTTCGACGAAAGGAGTGAGCTCACGGGCAGGAATCGTACCGAAGTACTTCTTGACGAGAGCGAGCGCTTCGTCCGGATCGAAGTCGCCCGAAATGCTCAGCACGGCGTTGTTGGGGGCGTAGTAGGTTTCGAAAAACTCCTGGACTGCCGAGAGGGGCGCGTCTACCAGGTCCTGCATGTCGCCGATGGTCGAATGCGCGTACGGCCAGTAGTCGCCGTAGGCGAGCTCGTTGATGCGAAGCATGCTCGGGATGTACGGCTGGTTGTCGATGCGCTGTCGACGCTCTTCCATGACCGTCTGGCGCTGATTCTCGAAGTTGTCCTGCGTTATGGCGAGCGACCGCATTCGGTCGGACTCGAGCCACAGCCCGAGCGCAAGCTCGTTGGCTGGCAGGGTCTCGAAGTAGTTGGTTCGGTCGTTGCTGGTGGTTCCGTTGGCGTCGCCGCCCCGGTTGATGATGAGGCCGAAATGCTCGCCCTTGCCGACGTTGGCCGACCCCTGAAACATCCTGTGCTCGAAGAGGTGCGCGAACCCCGACCGGCCCTTCTGTTCGTTCCGCGATCCGACGTCGTAGTAGACGGCGATCGCGACTGTGGGCACGGTGTGGTCTTCGCTCATGACGACGCGAAGGCCGTTGTCGAGGGTGGCCCGTGTGACCGGAAGGCTCGGTGGTTTCGCGGCAGCGGGTTCGGCCTGCGCAGCCACGTGCGGCGTGCCGGTTTGACGCGCGAGCAGCGACGCTACGAGCAAGCTCGCCCCGATCGCGCTCTTCCAAGTTCGCATCATTTGTCTCCCATCAACAACGACAAGGCCCCAGAACTTCCGCAGTCGCTACCACATCCCCCCTTAGGGGCAATGCGGTTGACGAGTCCATGGGATTTGG
>JBCDFZ010000023.1:0-81996 GCA_039177115.1 Myxococcota bacterium | reverse complement strand
TGGGTCCGCGTGGTCAACTCCACGAACCAGCGTGAAGTGCGCGTCCGTGTGAACGATCGCATGATGGCCTCGCGCGACCATGTCATCGACCTCTCTGGCGCGGCCGCCCAGCAGCTCGGCCTCCTCGATGGTGGCATCAGTAAAGTCCACATTTACCCTGAGACCGCTGCCGCTGGAACCGTGGCCGCTCAGCCCACGACACCGCCTGCTGATCGCCCCTATTCGAGCGGTTCGGTATACGGCAACGCGCTCCCCACGGCTGCCGACCAGCCCACGCCCCAGCCCACATCGGCCTACGTGACGCCTACCGCCGGCGCATCCACTTCACCCGCCGGGCAGGGTAACTATACCCTTCAGATTGGCGCCTTCCGCAACGCTACCTCAGCCACCGACTTGAAGAACTCGGTCGCTGGCACATGGATCAAGGAAGTCCAGCGCGACGGCGCCCCGATGTACCTTGTGCTCTACAAAGAGTACACGAGCCATGCCCTGGCCAGCGCCGACAAGTCTGCGCTCGTGACGCGCGGCTACGACTCGTTCGTGAAGCAATTCTAGAGGCTTTCCCTCTACCCCATCCCCACGGAGGTGTACGCCGACAGGCACTGCACCACCACCCACGTCAGCCTAGGACCCCACATCCTTAGGCTGGCGTTTTTTGTTGTGGCAAGGCCAGGCTGCCTCACTCCGCTTGCGCGCTTTCTTGGGTGCGCAGAGCTGATGTCACATGCCGGGTTGAGGCGCGGCTTCGGCGTCGAGTGTGCGGGCGAGGAAGTCAGTGACCATGGTAAAGAGGTGCAGGCGCGTGGTGCCGCCATAGATGCCGTGGTTGCGGCCCGGGTACATCATGAACTCGAACTGCTTGTTGGCGGCCTGGAACGCGTCGGCCATTTGCACGGCGTTCTGGAAGTGGACGTTGTCGTCGAAGTCACCGTGGATAAGCAGCAGGTCTTGTTCGTCGCGGAGGCGGTCGGCGTAGGCAAGCGGCGCGGTGGTGCGGTAGCCTTCGGGGTTGGCTTGCGGCGTGGACATGTAGCGCTCGGTGTAGATGGTGTCGTAGAGGCGCCAGTCGGTGACGGGTGCTACCGAGACGCCCGTTTTAAACGTTGACGGGCCATCTTCGATCAGCAGCGATAGCAGGGTCATAAAGCCGCCGTAGCTCCAGCCCCATATGCCGATGCGGCCCGCGTCGATGTAGTCGAAGTCGCCCAGGTGCTGGGCCGCGGCGATCTGGTCGGCGGCTTCGAGGAGGCCGAGCTGTTTGTACGTGGCGCTCTTGAACGCTTTGCCGCGCCCGCCCGTGCCACGGTTATCCACGCTGGCTACGATGATGCCGTGCTGCGCCGCGAGGTAGGCGTGCCACAGGTAGCGCGAGCCGCCCCAGCTATCCGTGACCGTCTGCGAACCCGGGCCGCCGTAAACGTACATCAGCAGCGGGTAGGTCTGCGTCTCGTCAAAGGTACTTGGCTTGATGAGGTACGCGTTGAGCATGGTGCCATCGGCGCCGGGGACCGTGGTAAACTCGGGCATAGGCAGCGCGAGGTCGGCCATGGTCTCTATCAGCGCGCTGTTGTCTTCCAGCACGTCCAGTTGGGTACCGTCGGCGCGGTGCAGCGTGACAGTGGTCGGCGTAGTGGCGCTGCTGTGGCTGTCGATGTAGTACCGGAGGTCGCCCGACATGTCGATGCCGTGCGTGCCCCGCTCCTCCGTGATGCGCTCCGGCTCGCCGACCGTCAGCCCATCAGCGGTAAATCGGTACGTGGTGCGGTAGAGGTGGCGCTCTAGCGCGTTGTCCTTGGCGACGGTGAAGTAGGCGAAGCCGTTCTGCTCGTCGAGCCCGTGGAACTGCGTCACCTCCCATTCGCCCGCGGTGAGCGCGCCTTGCCGTGTCCCATCGTTGCTGTATACGTAGAGGTGCAGGTAGCCGTCGGTCTCGCTCTGCCAGACGAAGTGTTCATCATCGCGCAGGTAGGTGATCTTGCCCACGCTGCTCTGGCTGCTGAACCCGTTCTCGACCTCGATCCAGGTTGGCTCCTGCTCTTGGAGCACCGTGGTCACCTCGCCCGTGGCGGGATTGCCGTAGAGGAGGTCGAGCTGGTTCTGGTCGCGGTTGAGGCGGAGCATGCCGACGTAATGCGTGCCGTCCATCTGCGGCGTCCAGCCAATCTGCGAGATGTACTCGTAGCGCTCGCCACCTGCCTGCCACGTCTCGGTGTCGAAGAACTGCGTGGTCTGCGTGGCCATGTCGATGACGCCGATGCGTACCTCGGAGTTGGTCTCGCCTGCCTTCGGGTAGCGGAAGCGCTCATACGTGGGGTACTGCTCGCGGAGGTCGGTCATGGCAAACTCGCGCGTGTTGGTCTCATCGAACTGGAAGAAGGCGAGGTGGCGGCCATCAGGGCTCCACTGCCAGCCGTCGCGCAGGCCAAACTCCTCCTCGTACACCCAATCCGACGTGCCATTGATGATACCGCCCGGCGATCCATTGTCCGTGAGGCGGGTCTCGGCCATCGTCTCCAGATCCACCACGAACAGGTCGCGGTTACGCACGAAGGCGACGCGTTCGCCCGCCGGGTCCATCTTGGCAAACATCTGGAAGCCCTTGGCGCGGTCAGCGATGGGCTGCAGGTCGCTTGTGTCGAGGTCGTAGAGGTAGTAGAAGCCCTTGGTGTTGAGGCGCCACACGCGCTCCGAATCCGTGTAGAGCAGCACCTTGGAGCCGTCGGCGCTGTAGGTGTAGTCCTCGATGTAGATGGGACGTGCCACATCGGCGGCTACCAGGCTGCTGCCCTGAATGAGCGTCGTGCGCTGCTCCGTCTCCAGGTTGAAGCTAACGAGATCAGTAGTCTGCGTGGTGCGGTCGAACTCGATAAAGGTGATGACCGGACCTTCCGCTGCCCAGCGCCCGCCCTGGAAGCTCTCGCCGACGAACGTGGCCGAGTTGTGGATGGCGTCAAGCGTCAGCGCAGGACGATCGGCGACTTGCGCGCAAGCGATGTGTGTCCACGTGAACAGGACGGCGGCAAGCGCGATGGGGAGGATGTGCTTCATGGATGCGGCGTGCAGAGTGGTGTCTTCGCCGCTTCAATCCACCCTGTCGGCTAGGGGTTTCGGCGTGCTGCTGCCTCCGCCTGCAGGTAAGGCTCAATGGGGCCACGATACACCACCTGCGGCTTGGGCAAGCGAGGTTGCAAAACGACCAGCGCAGCTACTGCTTGTGCGCCCCAGACAGCCGCGTGCACCAGCACCACATCGGCTAGGATTTCGATACCGCATATGAGCAGGCACGTATCGCGCGGGCGCGCCACGGCATACACGGTTCCACCAGCTAAGCCTACGACACCTCCTATTCCAATACCCGTTCGGCGCTTTTTGGTCGCCCGGTCGGCGGGGTACCGCGGTGTGGCTCGGATGTAGTCTACGGAATCAACACTCACTGCCTTGTGCTGGTCCGTGTTATAGTCCTTCCATACCACAGAGTCGGGACGTACCTCGATGTTGCGCGCAAAGCGTATCACCGTGCCGTCAGTGAGGTAGATGCGCTCTACCTTCCCGCGCAGCTCAGCATTGACCGCCGACAACGTCTGCGGCGGCGTCCAGTGCTGAATCGAGCGTTTCGGCACGCAGCCGCTGATCAAAACGGCCATTAGCAGAAACGCCATGGCTCTCTCTAAATCGCTACTACCGCTCATACTCATCTAGGTAGTAGTCTGTAGTACGATCATAGATGACCCGTGACTTGGGCAAGCGCGACTCCAAAACGAGCGGGCCAACGACCATGCGTACAGCCCCCACATAGACCCCGACTTCGAGAACACGTCCCAGCCGATCGACACAGAGTGCCCAGGGCTGCTGACAGGATTGGCTCACCCCGCTAATCATAGCTCCCGCCAAAGCAGCTACGCTGAGGAGCCGCATACTCACTCTCTTTCTCTTGGTCGCCGCGTCATCTTGGTAGCGGGGCACCGCGTAGATCGCATCTACAGCACTGATCTCGATGCTGTGATAGGCTTGGCTGTTCCGCCTGAACCAGATTACGGAATCAGGGCGCACGTCAATCTGCCGAGCACGCCTGATGAATGAGCCATCGGCGAGATGGATCTTGCCCACTCGGCCCTGCAGCTCAGTGTTGACGGCTGACAACGTCCGCGGTGGCGTCCATTGCTTGACAGAGCGATTCGGCACACAGCCTACGGCGCACAGCAGCAGTAATCCAGGTAGGCCAAGTCGCAACATAACCAGTCGTATTCTGATTGCAGCAATACACGTCAGCGGCCGTTCACATGCAACCACCTATGCCCCCTTGGTTGAGCGTGTTGGTAGCGCTATGTACTCGGGGCAGCCTCCAGCACTGCGGCTAGCTCGCGTACCAACCGATCTGCATTCGCCTGCGTGAAGACCATCGGCGGCTTGAACTTGATGACGTTATGGTGCGGCCCGTCGGTGCTGAGGAGGATGCCGCGCGCCTTCATCTGCTGCACCAAGTGCTCAGCGAAGCGGGCATCGGACGCCATGGTGTGGCGGTCGGTGACGCACTCGATGCCGAGGAAGAAGCCGCTGCCGCGCACATCGGCAAGGCGTTCGTGGTGACTGGCGAGGGCGTGGAGATCGGCTTTGAGGCGCGTGCCTACATCAAGCGCATGGGTCTGGAGATGTTCGTTCTCCAGCACGTCGAGCACGGCGAGGCCGATGGCGCAGCTCACGGGGTTGCCGCCGAACGAGCTGAAGAACTCCATGCCGTTGGCGAACGCGTCGGCGATGGCGGTCGTGGTGACGACAGCGCCCATCGGATGCCCGTTGCCCATCGGCTTGCCCAGCACCACGACGTCGGGCATGACGCCGTGGGGTTCGTACGCCCACTGGTGCGTGCCGATGCGCCCAAAGCCCGTCTGCACCTCGTCGGCGATGCACACGCCACCGTGCGCCCGGATGCGGGCGTGTACGCCGCGCAAGAACCCGTCCGGCAACACCACCTGACCGCCACAGCCCAGGATGGACTCGGCGATGAACCCGGCTGGTGGTGGTCCTTCGGCGAGCAGTGCATCCACAGTGGCAAGATGCTCGGCCACGGTATGCGTGTCACGGAGCGGATCGGGCATGGCGACCTCGCTGATCCAGTCGGGTGCTCCAGGTCCGCCCTTGCCGTCGTACTTGTATGAGCTGAGCGCAATGGAGGCCGCGGTGTTGCCGTGGTAGCCGTGCTGCATCACCAGCATCCGGCGGCGTCCTGTTGCCGTCTGGGCGAGGCGCAGCGCGAGGTCAGCCGCCGCGCTGCCCGAGTTGACGAAGAACACGCGGTCCAGGTCTTCCGGGAATAGCGCGAGCAGCCGCCCGGCGTAGTCGGTAAGCTCGTCGTATAGGTAGCGCGTGTTCGTGTTGAGCCGCCCAAGCTGCTGCCTCGCGGCGGCAACGACCGCCGGATGGGCGTGCCCCACGTGCATGATGTTGTTGACGCCGTCGAGGTACGTGCGCCCCGTATCGTCGTACATGTACTGCATCGCCGCTCGGGTCATGCGGATGGGCTGCGGGCGGTAGCTCAGGCTCATCGCGGCGCTGAAATGCCGTGCGCGGCGCTCCAGCAACGTCGCGGTGGCCGTACGTACTGGTGGAGCCACACCCGCAGCCTCCCGGAACGCGTGCTGTGCAGCCATCGGGTTGAGGGCGAGCCAGTCGTCGAGCAAGGCCCATGCGCCTGCCTCAGAGACGGCGAGGTAGGCGTCGTCTGGTCGCCGCTGCTTGGCCTTGGCAGCGTGCAGTACCGACATTGCCAGCCGTGCGCCGATGGCGTAGTACAGCGTGTCGAGCGCACGCGCCTCCATCGGAGCCACTGCCGCATAGCCTGCGAGGACGTCGGCAGCTGCGGCCAGGGGCGCCGCATGGCCCATCAGCACGTAGGCCAGCGCCACCGCAAGGTCTTGGATGCGTGGCCCAAACACCGCATCGCCAAAGTCGATCAGGCCGACGACGCGCTGGTCGTCCACCAGCACGTTCCAGTCGTTGGCGTCGTTGTGGATGGTCTGCCTCGGCAGCGTGGCCCACACAGGCAGCGCCTCCGCTTCGAATTGCGCCAGCACGTGATGGACCAGTCGGCGGTGAACAGGGTCGGGCAGCGCGTCCAGATCCGCCAGCAGCAGCGACGCCCGCTGCAGATCCCACGACAACGCCCGGGCGCGGATGGCAAGCGGTACCCCTTCGGCCAGCGTCAGATGCGTCTCGGCCAGCAGGCGGCCCAAGTCGCGGTAGTGTGTTCTGCCTGGGTTTGCTTCTGCCCAAAACGTGCCCTCCAGGAACGTCAGCAGACGCAGCAAGGCCGTGCGGCCATCGGGCAAGGCGACGGTATGCAACACCGCGCCCGTACGCCCGGCGACAGGCTGCGGGTAAGCCGCTGGGCGCGATGCGTGCGTCTGCAGCTGATCCAACACCGTCATCTGAGCATGCAGGACATCGGCATCGGCGCCCTGCGTGTGGAGTTTCACGATGTAGCGCGTCCCATCTGGCGTGGTCAGCTGCGCATTGAGGTCTTCGTACCCCGGCAGCGCGTGGCACGCCCCGGCCAACCCATAGTGCGCCTCTACAAGCGAGGCCAGAGCATCATGCATGATCGGTACGTCGAGTGCGAGAGACCGCTCCAAGATAGGATGCCACGACTACAAGTGGAGGTGCCGGTGCCATGGCGCCACAGCGCGGGGAACCGCCGTCAGCATTGGGGCCGATGTGCCGCTCTCTGGCTGCCGACGTGGACTTTTTTCGGTGCGCCATGGAAAACCTGAAGGCCTATGACAAAATGGTGTCACTATCTCTCCAGATCTTGGTCACGTCCTCTTCACAACTACCTGAGATCGCAGCTATGCAGACTATCTTCGACACCACCACTGTAGCCGCCTTGAGCACGCGCATTGAACAATTGACCACCGCCTCCACTCGCCAATGGGGCAAGATGACACCCTATCAGATGGTGACGCATTGCATCAAAGGCGACCAGATGTTGCTACGCGATGTGCAATATAAGCGTCTCTTTGCTGGACGGATCTTTGGACGCATGGCGCTGAAATCGCTCACCAAGGACGATGCCCCGCTGTCCCCCAACGAACCCACGCATCCCGATCTCAAGATCAAGGGGGACGGTGACCTTGAGGCCGCCAAGCGGGAGTGGCTGAGCCTCGTGCAGCGCTATGCTGATGCTTCCGATGACACCTTCGCTGGATTCATCCATCCGTTCTTCGGTCCGATGACCACCGAACAAATTGGGCAAGTCGCCTACAAGCACATCGACCACCACCTCCGCCAGTTCGGCGTGTGACCAGCGCCCTCAGCGCCCAGGGCGGTACTCTTTCGGCACATCATCGGCCATGCGCTCGAAGGCGAAGTAGCCCGTCTGCGTGATGCCGTAGGGCTGCGAGAGATCTCCCTTGTAGTCGATGAGGACGGGGCCGCGCTCCTGGTAGATCCACGACTTCTGGAACGGGTCTCGGCCCACCCGTACGTCGGGGCGTTGTGTCCACTCGCGGTAGGCGTCGTCCTCGCGCTCGCCTTTGAAATAGATTTCCAGTGCGCCTTCGAAGGCCAGCTCCCACTCGTTCGGGTTACCCGTAGGCTTGAGCACGTCCTCCAGCTTGATCGGCTGGCGGCGGTCGCTGAAGCGCGGCCCGCTGGGGCCGTTGCCATCGAATGGCCGGAGGAAGATCTCCCAGCCCTGTGGCTGCAGGCGGTCGGCAATGGCGGCGAGGAGGAAGTGCCGCACCGAGCCGATGAAGGCTTTGCGGCGGGCATCTTCCCACTCCTGCTTCTGCTCAAGCGTCTCGGGCTCCATCTCCTCAAAGAGCGGCTCCCCGTCGTAGCTCGTACGCGTGGGCGTGGCCTCGAAGTCTTTCAGGAAGTACTGGATGCGATAGCCCAAGGCCGGGTTCTCAATGATGAGGATGTCTGAGGCGGTCGCCTTCATGTTGGCCAACCCGCCCTGAAAATCGATGACTTCGGGATTCTTGATGATGACGCCATTGGCGTTGGGTGTCTCGCCCAAAAAGAGCTTGACGAAGCGTTCGTAGTTGCGCTGCCACCGCTTGTCTTCTTTGGCGATGACCTCCACGCCATCCAGTTCAATGGGCCGCTCGCTCAGCCGGAAGTCGTACGTGTAGACCCGCGCCTCGCGCAGCATGATGTCGAGCGGCTGCGGCTCAAAGCCCAGGAGCGAAACGTACAGCCGGTGCGCCCCTAGCGGCACGCGCTCGATGCGGTAGCGCCCGTCGCCGTCAGTCAACGTCCCGATGGTTGATTCAGAGATAAACACGTTGACGCCAGCCAGTGGCGTCCCGGTTGAGTCATCAACGACGACGCCCGTCAGGATGGCGGCGTTGGGCGCCTGCGCCCATGCAGGCGCAGCAGCCAGCACAAAGAACAAGATGAACGCGAACGCACGTTGGATAGCAAGCATGACACAAGCAAAGATTGGTGATCTGATAGACCCAAAGTAATGGCAACTTTTGCGCCGAGGCCGCTGAAGGCAATCGTAAGTGCCCCTCAACAGCGACCGTTCATGCCGTATACCCACAAACGCATAATCGGCCCCGACCCGGACGAGCGAATTTCAGGACAGCCCGTGTCCACACGTCATACAGGTAACCGTTGGTTCAACCTGCTGCGTCAGGTTCATGCGATGCAACCGTTCGATGCGCGTTACGGCACAGCCAGCACAGGACGTAAACTGCTCGGCGTCCCAAAGGTCCACAAACACGCGGCCTGCTGCCATGGCTAGGCCCGCCTCCAGCACGGTTTCCATAGATGCCAACGACGGTGGGTTGAAGTCGCCCGAATCGGCCAGGCGTTCCATCATGCCATTGCCACCTCGCACGGGTACAACAGCGGCACACTGCACGCCGACCTCAAACGCGTACGCCACCGACTTCACCGCCCACTCGACGCCCTCAGCCTCGCTCAGCCACGGCGGACGCAGCAGGATAAACGTGCGTACATCGATGTCGTTGGTGCGTAGGTACCCGACGGCCCGCTCGTAGTCGGCCAGCGTCATGCGCTTGTTCAGGCGCGGCATCACCTCGGGATGGATGGTCTCCAGTCCCAGCGCTACTTCAAGGCGCGCTGGCGCAATCAGGTCGCGGAATCGTACAACAGCCGGGCCGCACAGCTTCGGATGGTTTTCCACAATGACGGTCTCGAAGCCACGCACCCGCTCCGCAATAGCCTGATGGTCGGCCACCGGGACGGCTTTGCGATCGAAGAAGTTGCCGCTGTTATACAACTTGACGTGCTTAGCCTTGGGCAAGCGCGCCAACGCGTAGTCGATTTGCAACGGAATGGCGCCAAGCGGTACGGGCGCGTCGGTCGTATGCCGCCACAGGTCGCACATCAGGCAACGGAACGGGCACTCGCGGTTGGTGAGAAACAGCGTGGCCATATCTTCTACACGGCCCGCCGCAGCATGCTCGGGCTCTACAAGGAAGGCGTACGGCACGTATGGGTCTACGTCGGCTTTCGGGCCGCGCGCCGCCAGGATATCGGCGTCCGTAATCGTCACGTAGCGTCCAGTTTAGGCCCTTGGCATGATGGGCGCCAAGCGCAGCGTCCCCTACCCCCAGATCTTAGCAAAGGCCTTGCGGTACGCGGCCTCGTGCTTCGGAAAGACAGCATCGAACTGCTCAGCATCCACGGCGCCACGCTGAAAGCGTTGCTTCTCGAAGATGGGCATGTCCATGCCCGTGATCGCCTTGATGCCCCGCCGGACGACCTCGCCCTTGAGCGCGTACAGCTTACCGTGGTCCCAGTCCGTGAGTTCGATGAACGGGATGCCCTCCGCTACTTCAATCACCTGTGTCACGGCGAACGGGCTGAAGCCCTGGAAGCCAAGGGCCTTGGCGGGCGCATAGGAGCGGATGTGCCCGCGGCTCTGCCCGCCCGAGTACGTCAGCGAGTGCTTGATCGCATCTACGCCCCAGCCTTCCTGGTACAGCATCAAGTTGTTGAGCACGCTGCGGATGGTCAGCTCGCTATTCTCCTCGATGGGATAGTCTTTCAGGTTCTCGTCGCCGCCATCGCCATCCACGAGGTAGACCCAATCGGGGTAGCGCTCACGGATGCCTTTGCACAGCGCCAGCGCCATCGTGGCCGATTGGATGTCGAGCGGCTTGTAGTCTTCCACCACCCGAATCGCTTCGCGGTAGTCGATGTCGTCCAGCGCCACGTCCACGACCTCCAAGAACAGGTCGAGGCCCAAGGCTTTCATGAACTCCATCGCTTGCGCCGCATCCGAGCCTCCCTGTACCGATAGCGTAAACGCCTTGAGTCGCTGCGGTGCCTCGCCGCGCTGTAGCAGCCGATGGTATAGCGCCAAGAACACGGCGCCACTGTCAATGCCGCCAGAGAAGAGCACACCGATGGGCGCATCTGCCGGGATCGTATCCAGCCAAGCATCGCACATGCGGTCCAACGCGCCAATGTACTGCTCGCCAATCACATCGAGGTCTGACGGCAGCGCGTTGCGTTCAGGGGTGAAGAAGCGCGTGTTGGTCGGGTTTGGATCAGGGCAGCCCACGAGTTGCAGTTCTACAATGTGGTGCGCAGGCACCATGCGGGTGTAGGACGGGTGGAACTGGTCGTCGAGGCCGTTCTCTTGCAGCCATGCTTGGATCTCGTCCATCCGCTCCGCAACGATGAGGCACGGCCCATCCACAAGCTTGGCCAAGAAGTACCGCAAGGGCCGACCGATGGAGCGCGCCAGGCGCACGGTTTTGCCGTTGTGTTGCCATATGGCAAACTGGCCTTCGATCTGACCTACGCGCCCTGCATCGCCTGCTTTCACAGCTGCGGCGGCCTCTTCGTAGGTCGTGTTGAATAAAATGTTGCCCGCCGGGTCGATGAGATCGACGACCCGCTCAACGTAGGCGTGGTTCATGGTATAAGCCAGTTAGTGATGGTTTGGAGCGTTCCAATCAGGCAATGCCAAGCGATGTTTCCAACCGATGTGGTGAGGATCTTGCACTGGAACACGTCCAGACCCGCAAAATATGCTGATGAAGCTGTTGTGGTGCCTTATATTGTGTCCACACGTCTTGTTTAGTAGCCTTCTGCAGTGCGGTTCTCTCTGCTTTCCTTATTCAGGTCGCGTGCCTCAACGGCCTCGCTTGAGGCGGCGGTCCCAGATGACGCCAACGCGCTGGTAGACCGCGCGGCCCTTGAGGCCTTGGTAGGTGTACCCATCGGGCCCTTGCGGCTCTACGAGCAAGCCCTCAAGCACCGCTCATTGCTACGCACCGACCCCGCAGAGAGCCACCTGGCGTCCAATGAGCGCCTTGAGTTTTTGGGGGATGCTGTTTTGGGGTTCGTCACAGCTGAACACTTATACGCGCTTTACCCAGGAGAGAATGAAGGCTTCCTGACACGCATGCGCGCCAAGCTGGTTAACGGGAAAGCACTCAGCCGCTGGGCTGAACGCGTCGGCCTGGGTCAGCATGTGCTCATCAGTGACAACATGGAGCAATCGGGCGGCCGCGCCAACCGCACCATCCTGGCCGACGCGATGGAGGCCTTCATCGGCGCCATCTATTTGGACCTCGGCATGGAAGCAGCCCGGCGCTTTATCTACCGCACCCTGCTTGACGCCTTGGACCTGGACGCGCTCGCTACGAAGCGGGAGAACTTCAAGAGCTTACTCCTTGAGTACGTACAGGCCCAGGCATGGCATCAACCACGCTATGAGGTTGTAGCCGAAGAGGGTCCCAGCCACGACAAGCGGTTTACCGTAGTCGTCTGGGTTGACGGCGAAGCGTACGGGCCAAGTACGGGCAGCAGCAAGAAACGGGCGGAGCAACTGGCTGCCGCTGTGGCCTTGGAGCACTTTCAACAACCCGTTGTATCGGTCTCCGAAGGGTGAGCGGTCACGCCTCCCATGTCAGGATGTCCTGCTCGGACTTCTCAGCGTGCTGCCACTCATCGGCGTAGGGCATCGCCTCCTTCTTCTCCGTGAGGTTGTAACCCAGTTCGCTCCATTGCTGCGCCAGGTACTCGTTCCACTGCGCATAATGCTCGTACTCCGGCGGCAGCTCGTCATCAGCATAGATCGCCTCGACGGGGCATACAGGGACGCATGCGTTGCAATCGATACATTCGTCGGGGTTGATGACCAGAAAGTTCGGGCCTTCGTAGAAGCAGTCTACTGGGCACACTTCCACGCAGTCGGTGTGCTTGCAATTTATACAAGCCTCGGTAACAACGTAGGGCATATGTGAACGCTGACAGCACGTCAGCAGCGTATTGAGGAAATGCTAGCCCAAAAGATACGCTCGCCTCTCAGGGCTACCAACCAACAACTGTAACATGCTGCTGCCTTCAACGCGACAGCTGGTCCAGTTGCTGCTGTGCCAGGGTAGCACTGTGTGCCCCGTTGGACAGCGCCGCTTCAAGCGAGGCCCGTGCTGCGTCCGGGTCGTCTAGGAGTAGATAGGCCTGTCCTAGTACGAAATACGCTTGGCCGATGTAGAAGCTGCCTTCGTCTTCTCGGCTGATGACCGCTTCCAGCGCTGCGATCGATTCCGATAGACTATCGGGGTTGTATTGTGGAAACAGCCCAAACGAGGCTGACCGTGAGTTGCGGAGCATACGCGTAGCCTGCCTGAAGAGCTCATCTGTTGAGACCGCCTCATTGAGCGGCGGCATGACAGCGCCGCGCGTGGCCCCGACCGCTGCGTCTCCTAGGGCGTCAGTTCCCAACGATGCCAGTTGCTGCGTGGGAGACTGCTGGGCGTAGCTAATCGTGAATAGCGCGCCATAGGCACCCATCAGCACTATCAGAGCTGCTCCTGCCCACTGCCATATTCGGCGCTGGCCCATACGGCTGTTCTGGCGAGGCGCACGATCTCGCCGAGCCGAGTCAACATCCCTCAAGCGATGGCCCGAAAGCCGTTCAAACTGAGCGAGCGCATCCACGCTGGGCTCAGCCTCCTCTATGGCTTGACGTAAACGCTCCAGGCGCAGGGTAAAGGCTGTATCCTGGGCCGAGCGCGCATCCATTGCGGCCCACAATGGCCTGAGCGGTGAGGGCACGTCAGGCTGAATCATGCGCGTGTAGAGCAAATAGCGCAGCACCTCATCGCTCTCATCACTTCTTCCACCGTCTTGGATGTGCTCCACGGCACGCACCATGCGATCAATCATCTCGACCGCAACTAGGTTGCCCCGCAGATCTGGATGCGCATCTACGTGGCGACGCAAGGCTTCGCGCTCCGTATCCGAGAGATCAAGGTAATCGTCAAACAATGGTTTATCCATGACAGCTAAGCACCTCAGCAGAGGTGCACAAATGACAGCATCCGGGCTGCTCGGGTACTAGGGCTCCCCGTACAAGAGGCCTCCAGACGCAAACGTGCTTTGCTGCAGAGACAGCCTTTCGCAAAGGATATAACGTCTAAGTTCGCCGTTCCCTTTCCTTTTCGTCAAAGAAAATGAGAAGATGAGGGTTTTTTCGCAATGCATGGATGGCCCTGTGCGCATAGGTACGAACTGTAGCGATGGGGCGGTCAAGCTCAGCGCTGATTTGCTTGTAGGATTGCTTCTTCAGCAAGCGGCGCTCCGCGATCTCGCGAGAGAAGTCCGGCAGCATGGCGATGGCAACAGCTAGCACCCGCACAAATGCTTCCAGGTCAAGCCGTTCCGATACGTCGTCAGCGACAGCTTCAGCGTACAGCCCTATATCTTCCACGGGCTCCAGTTGGTGGGTGCGGCGCAGGAAGTTGATGTAGGTGTTCTTACAAATCTTGCTCACCCAGGACGCAAACCGATCAGGGTTTTTCAACTGATCAATCTTGTCCACCACATTCCGATAGGCTCGTTCGATGAGCTCCTCATATTCCGTCTGGACCTGACGACGATCGCGCTGCTTGAGCACGAAGTAGCGCCTTGTGAAGCAATACGCCCAGAGGTCCATTGTCCGCTTCTCCAGCGGCTTTCTACTTTCATGCCATCGCACGGAGCACGCGTTCACGGCCTCCACATCGTCTAGCGCAAAAGGCAGCGCCGCAACGACGTGGCGAAAGGAAGCTAAAGCGTCGCTGGACGACATGGATATGCGTGCAGGAGTTGGTGGACGAGCGAGGCCTTACACAAGCGCTCTTGGGAAACCTAAAAAACCTCGACGACGACAGGTTAAGAAAGCTGCATCCACAATACAAATGTGATGCACTGTACAGGAACAAAAAGTGGCTGCTTGGTTGGAGGCGCTCCTTCTGGCGCGGCCTCCCAATCCTGCACCAGATCTTCGTTTGTAGTCTTCTAGGGCGCTCTTGTATATTTCTGAGCTACCTACACTACCGCGATTTAAGTAGCCAAGGTGGCCCGCTTGCTGCATCCGACCTCGCCTGCGCGGTCGGATCTTTTCATGCTTGCAGCCACGCACAACCCCAGAGATACATGGACGCCAACAGTTTCAAGACGTTCAGTGCCAAAGCCCAAGACGTGGAACGCGAGTGGTTTGTGGTCGATGCCGAAAACCAAGTTGTTGGCCGGCTAGCCTCACAAATCGCCGCTGTGCTACGCGGCAAGCACAAGCCAACGTATACGCCACACGTGGACACAGGCGACTTCGTCATCGTCATCAATGCTGACAAGGCACGCTTCACAGGCAATAAGGAAACCGCAAAGGAATACTTTCACCACACAGGCTACATGGGTGGTGGCAAGACCACAACCCCGCAGAAAGTGCGTCAGCGCAAGCCGACCTTTATTGTGCAAAACGCTGTGAAAGGTATGCTTCCGAAAAACGTGCTTGGCCGGGCCATGTACCGCAAGCTGAAAGTATATGCGGGCGCTGAGCATCCGCATGAGGCGCAGCAGCCCAAGCCGCTGACGTTCTAACTGACTTGTTGACTTAGATTTTTGCTCCTATGGCAGCACCCGTACAATACAGCGCCGTTGGCCGTCGCAAGACCTCGGTAGCTCGCGTCTACCTTCGTCCTGGCAATGGCAAGATTGTAGTCAACAAGCGTGACTACAAGACCTACTTCCCGTTGGAGTGGCGCCAAATCAACATGCTCTCCCCGTTCACCGTCACGGAAACGGCAGGCCAGTTCGATGCGGTCGTCAATGTGCGCGGCGGTGGCCTGACAGGCCAGTCCGAAGCTATCCGGCTCGGGATTGCACGCGCACTGGTCACGTACAACGAAGACCTCAAAAAGCCGTTGCGTGATGCAGGCTTCATGACTCGCGACCCCCGCATGGTGGAACGCAAGAAGTACGGCCAGCCCAAAGCCCGCAAACGGTTCCAGTTCTCGAAGCGCTAAGCAGCTTCTCCTTTATCCCTCATACCGCCGGATACCAGCTGGGGTGACCGTGTATGTTTCGGCATGCACGGTTTCAGCTTGTAAACGAGGGCGGTAGTGGTTTCAACCCAACCTCAACGACACACATGAGCGAAGTCCAACAGTCCACACACCGTGCCGAGTTGGAAGACCTGCTGAAGGCGGGCACCCACTTTGGCCACCTGACCAGCCGCTGGAACCCGAAGATGAAGAAGCACATCTTCATGCAGCGGAATGGCATCCACATCATCAACCTGATGCACACGCAGGCGATGCTGAACGAGGCCGCTGATGCAGCCGCTCGGTTCGCACGCCAGGGCAAGCGTATCCTCTTCGTCGGCACGAAGAAGCAGGCCCGCGAAACCATCAAGAAGCACGCCGAAGCCTGCGAGTCGCCGTACATGGTGGAGCGCTGGCCGGGTGGCGCCCTGACCAACTTCCAGACCATCCGCCAGAGCATTCGCCGCATGGAGGACATCAAGAAGATGGAAGAAGACGGCACGATGGCGCAGCTCAAGAAGAAGGAGCGCTTGATGAAGGCGCGCGAGCTGGAGAAGCTGGAGAAGGTGCTGACGGGTATTGCCAAGATGGGCCGCCTGCCAGGTGCGCTCTTCATTGTAGACATCAACCGCGAGCACATCGCGGTGAAGGAGGCCCAGCGACTCGGGATTCCCATCATCGCCATGGTAGACACCAACTGCGACCCCGACGAGGTCAACTACAGCGTCCCGGCCAACGACGACGCACTGAAGTCCATCGATCTAGTCACGGGTGTGATCGCGCAGGCTATCAACGAAGGCCAGAAGGAGCGCAAGCTCTCGGAAGCGGCTAAGAAAGCCGAGAAAGAGAAGCGCGCCCAGGACAAGGCGAGCGCCTGAGCTTTGCGCCCCGATATTCTACTGGGGCAGACAAGCGCCTATCCCATCTCTAACGACCGAGGCCGCACTGCGCTTCGGTACCAACGCATAGCTGAACGCTGACGAATACATAGATATGGCTATTTCCGCAAAAGATGTAAAACGCCTCCGCGAGCTCACTGGCGTAGGCATGATGGACTGCAAGAAGGCCCTTCAGGAGGCTGATGGTGACTTCGACGCAGCCATCGAACTGCTCCGCAAGAAAGGTCAGAAAGTGGCCGCCAAGCGCGCCGACCGCGACGCCAAGGAGGGGCTGATTGTCTCTGCCGCGAGCGAAGACGGTTCGGTGGCAGCCCTCGCCGAAGTGAACTGCGAAACCGACTTCGTGGCTCGCAACGAGAACTTCCAGGCGTTCGCCGCCGACGTCATCAACCTCATCCTCGCTGAGCAACCCGCCGACATGGCGGCCTTTGAGGCGTTGAGCTACAACGGCTCGACGATGGGCGAAGCCATTACTGAACAGACGGGCAAGATCGGCGAGAAGATCGGCGTGCGGCGCTTCAGCGTCGTCACGGCCGACGGCGGCAAAGTCGTCTCGTACATCCACCCCGGCGCGCGCCTCGGCGTGCTGGTCACGATGGATGGCGAGGGCGACCTAGACACGGCAGGCCGCGATGTTGCCATGCAGGTGGCTGCGCTCAACCCCGTAGCTACCACGGCCGACGATGTGTCGGACGAGGTCAAAGAGAAGGAGCTGGAGATTGGCCGCGAGCAAGCCCGCAACGAAGGCAAGCCGGAGCACATCTTGGACCGGATTGCCGAAGGGAAGCTCAAGCGCTTCTACAAGGACAACGTGCTGGTGAACCAGCCGTTCGTGAAAGACGCCTCGATGACGGTTGACCAGATGCTGAAGCAGGCCAACGCCTCGGTCAAAGGCTTCGTCCGCTACGCGCTCGGCGCTTGATTGGCGGCACCCTGCAAGGTATCCGTTTAAGCACACGGAAGGCGGCTTCTTCGCAAGAGGAGGCCGCTTTTCTTTTGCGCTTGACGCCTCCAGCTTCTCAAAAACTCTCCATCACGTATGGATTGCGTGCAGGCGCGTCGCGCTGTAGTTTGGCGCGCTGTTTTGTTCACCCGCTTCCTGTTCCCCCATGTCCGCTTCTTCCCCCCGAGGTTACCGTCGTGCCCTTCTGAAACTGAGCGGCGAGGCGTTGATGGGCAGCCAAGGCTACGGCATCGATGAGGCGATGACCCAGCAGTATGCCAGGGAAGTCAAGACCGCTGTCGATGCCGGCGTGGAAGTCGCTATCGTGATTGGGGGGGGCAACATCTTTCGCGGCATGAAGAACGCGACGGCAGGCATGAAGCGCGCCCACGCCGACTACATGGGCATGCTGGCTACTATGATCAACGCGATGGCCTTGCAGGACGCGCTAGAGCAAGTCGGCCTAGTGACGCGGCTGCAGTCGAGCATCAAGATGGAGCAGATCGCCGAGCCGTTCATCCGCCGTCGTGCCATCCGTCACCTCGAGAAGAAGCGCGTCGTTATCTTCGGCTCAGGAACGGGCAACCCGTACTTCACCACCGACACGGCCGCCGCCCTTCGCGCATTGGAGATCGACGCCGATGTCATCCTGAAGGGCACGCGCGTGGACGGCATCTACACGGCTGACCCAGAGCAAGACCCCGATGCCAAGCGGTTCGAGACCGTCAACGGCAGTAGCGTCATTGAGCAGAACCTGAAGGTGATGGACATGACGGCCTTCACGCTCTGCCGCGAGTCGAAGATGCCGATCATCGTGTTCAACATGAACACCCCAGGCAATCTGCTGCGCGTGATGCAAGGCGAACCTGTGGGCACCTTGGTTCATTGGAACGCGGCCACCAGCTAGTGCCGTTCACACCTCTCCCGTCACACCGTCTCATTTGTTGCCATGATCGACGAAAACATCGAACTCATCCTCGAAGACGCCCGCGAGCACATGGCGCTGACGCTGGAGCATCTGGCGAGTGAGCTGAACACGATCCGTGCGGGCCGGGCTACGCCTGCGATGCTGGACAGCATTCGCGTGGAGTACTACGGTTCGATGAGCCCCCTCAACCAGATGGCTAGCGTCTCGGCGCCCCAGCCCGATCTCATCACGGTGCAGCCGTGGGACCGCTCGGCGCTCAGCGCCATCGAGAAGGCGATCATCGCGGGCAACCTCGGCTTGAACCCCGCGAACGACGGCATGCTCATCCGCATCCCTATTCCGCCGCTCTCTGAAGACCGCCGCCGAGACCTTGCCAAGGGCGCCAAGGCACGCGCCGAAGACGCAAAGGTATCCATCCGCAACATCCGCCGTAATGCCAACAGCGATGTGAAGAAGACGGTGAAGGACGAGAGCCTGCCGGAAGACATGCGCTACGAGGCCGAAGACCTCATCCAGAAGGCGACGGATAAGCACATCGGCAAGATTGAGGCCATGCTGGCGAAGAAGGAAGCCGAGATTATGGAGGTCTAGCCTCTGCAGCGTCGCGCATTCCCTACTTTTTCAACGCCTTCGCCAAGCAGTACGCGTATATTGAGCTTTACCGCCGAGGAGAGGTGCCCGAGTGGCTGAAGGGGCGCGCCTGGAAAGCGCGTGTACCGGTAGACCCGGTACCGAGGGTTCGAATCCCTCTCTCTCCGCACGACCCGCCACGTTGTATACGCTACAGCGTGGCGTTTTTCGTTGATGCTCTGGGAGGCGCATATGATGAACAGCATGACGGGCTTCGGACGCGGCACCGCGACCGTAGGCACTACCGAGGCGACCGTGGAGCTGCGCTCGGTCAACAACCGCTACTGCGAGGTCTCAGTACGGCTGCCGGGTCGGCTCCACGCGTTCGAGTCGCGCATCCAAGGTGCGTTGAAAGCGGCTTTCGCGCGCGGGCGGATTCAGGTTCAGGTCCAAGTCGCCGAGCAGTCCGACGGTACCGCGCTACCCGTCTCCGTCAATACGCAGGTGGCGGAGGCGTACGGCAAACTGCTCCGCGAGCTGCGCACGGCAGCAGGCTTAGACGCTCCCATCACCCTCGCCGATCTGTTGACGTTCTCGGAGGTGTTCCGACGCGAGGACGAGCCCGATGCAGCCACCGAAGACACATGGGCCGCCATCGAAGCTGCCCTCACGACGGCGAGCGACAGCCTGAGCGCCATGCGGTCGGCAGAGGGCGACGCGATGCAGCGCGACTTGGCACAGCGGCTGGCGGTGATCGAGACCAAGCTTGGCGCCGTAGAGACCCACGCCCCCGAACGCGTCACGGCGGCGCGACAGCGGCTGCACGAACGGCTCGGCGAACTGCTCGACGATGAGCGCCTGGATCGTGACCGCCTGGAGGTGGAAATCGCCATCTTGGCCGACAAGCTCGACATCACGGAGGAGATTGTTCGCCTGCGCTCCCACCTCGACGTCTTCCGGCAAACGATGGTCGGTGACAAGCCTGCGGGGCGCAAGCTCAACTTCCTCACGCAGGAGATGAACCGCGAGATCAACACCATCGGGTCGAAGGCCAACGACACGGTCGTCTCGCACCTAGCGGTGGAGATGAAGGAAGCGCTGGAGCAAATCCGCGAGCAGGTGCAGAACGTAGAGTGAGGCGCCTCGTTTAGCCTTTCGGTCGGTCCACTGCTGGTGGTAGACTGTCTAGCTGTACCTATCAACAACAAGGTGTCGCGATGCCCCGTGTGCTCCTGGCGTTCGGCTTGTGCTTGGTGCTTCTTGCGCCTGTGGCGCTTGCGCAAACAGCCAGCAAGACCTTATCGCGTGAGTACGACCGCAAAAGCCAGCTGGATGCGCTCGCCTTCGGCCAAGCCGTAGCCATGATCGGCGACGCGGCGTTTGTGGGCGAACGCTTGACGAGCAACGGGCAAGGCGCCGTCTTCGTCTACCACCGCGATGGCGCCACGGGCGACTGGGTGCTGCACCAGCGTCTCGCCGCGCCCAACGCGTTTGTGGGCGATCGCTTCGGCGAGGCCTTGGCGGCCAGCGGTGGACGGCTCCTCGTCGGCGCACCGGGCGCCAACGATGCGGCCGGCGGGGCCCACGTGTTTGCTCGCGATGCCGACGGCGACTGGATACACGCGGAGACGCTCACGCCCAGCGCTCCAGCGGGCACGCAGCTAGGACGCATCGTGGCGTTTTCGGGATCGATCGCCTTGGTTGGAAATCGCGATGCCGATGAGCGAAGGGGCAGCGTGGTCGCGATGCGCCGGGATGATACGGGGCGCTGGCGAGAGGACACCATCGAACTGCCTCAACGTGCTCCTGGCGATCGCCTGGGCCAAGGCATGGCCGTATCTGGCGATCGGCTCGCGCTCGGTGCGCCGTGGGCCGACGAAGAGCGAGGAGCGGTGTATACCTACACGTGGGACGCTGGGCGCACGGCCTGGGTACCCGAAGCCACGCTACAGGCTGCCGACGGCGGAGGCGCACGGGCGCTCTTTGGTTACCAGATCGGCTTTGCGAACGGCGACCTCATTGTGAGCGCGCCCGTCTACGAGAGCGCTGGCGGCGTGGAGGTCTACGGCTTCGATGAGGCCGCGTCGGCGTGGGGCCTGCAGCAGCAGCTGCTCGGTGACACCAGCGATAACTTTGGCATCAGCCTGGATGTACGTGCCGATACCCTTACCGTAGGCGCCATCGGCATGCGCAACTTTGAGGGCGGCGCCTACGTGTTCGTCCGCGACGCCAACAAGCCGCTCTGGCTCGAAGCCGGCCGCCTCGACAACCCAAGCTCCACCCGCTGGCAGAGCACCGGACGCTCGGTGGCTGCTGCTGGGGCAAACGTGCTGATTGGCGCCCCTACAGCCGAGGAGAATGTGGGGGCGGGGTACGTCTTCCGGCAAGCCGACGCCCAGTGGACTGCAGAGGCCACCTTGCAACACGCCGACGGTAGGCTAGCGGCGCTCACGGGAGACCGGCAGGCCTGCGTTGGCGGGGTCGCTGGGGCGTTTCCGTGCCGCAACGTGGATGTGCTCGCCTACTTGCCCGTCAGCGAGCTTGGCGGGGGGCGGCTCAACGATGTGTGGGGCTGGACGGACCCGAGCAGCGGCATCGAGTACGCTATCGTGGGGCGCACCAACGGGACGGCATTTGTTGAGCTCAGCGACCCCACGCAACCCCGCTATCTTGGCGACCTGCCGATGGTCACGTTTCCGTCTACGTGGCGCGATATGAAGGTGTACCAAGACCATGCGTTCATCGTGGCCGACGGCGCGGGTCAGCACGGTATGCAGGTGTTCGACCTGACCCAACTGCGCGCTGTGACAACGCCCCAGACGTTTGTGGCTACGGCCAGCTACACCAGCATCGGCAGCGTCCACAACATTGCGCTCAACCCCGAGACGGGCTTTGCTTACCTCGTGGGCGGCAACTCAGGCGGTGACACGTGCGGCGGCGGCTTGCACATCCTGGACGTCCGCACCCCTGCCGATCCGCAGTTCGTACGCTGCTACCGTGACGTGCGCGGCAACCAAGGCTACACCCACGACACCCAATGCACCATCTACCGCGGGCCTGACGCCGATTACCAGGGCCGGGAGGTGTGCGTGAACGCCAACGTGCAGGCCGTTACCATCCTGGACGTCACCGACAAGGATGCCATCATCCCCATCTCGGTGATGACCTATCCCGACGCCGGATATATACATCAGGGCTGGATGAGCGAGGACCACCGCACGTTTTACCTCAACGACGAGGCCGACGAGTCGCGGTTCAGCGTGCCTACGCGCACCCTCATCTGGGACGTGACGGACCTGGACAATCCCGAGATGCTCGATCCCTACTTGGCCAACACAACATCGGTGGACCACAACCTGTACATCAAGGGTGACCTGATGTACCAGACGAATTACGAGAGCGGCTTCCGCGTGCTCGACATCAGCACGCCCGGAACGCCTGTCGAAATTGCCTACCTCGACACGACGCCTGCCGACATCGGGCGCGGCACCTGGAGCAACTACCCGTATTTCGAGAGCGGTGTGATTCCCGTGACCAGCATCACCGAGGGGCTGTTCATCCTGGAAGTTACCGCTGAAGCTGTGACGGAGACGGAGCCAGACCCCAGCGAGCAACCCGCCGACTTCGCCCTCGACCTCTACCCCAACCCCTTCGCCGACGTGCTGCGTTTGCGGCTCGACCTGCCGGCGGCTGATCATGTGACCATCACGCTTACGGATGCCCTCGGCCGCATCGTGCGTACGGTCCACGACGACCACCTGGAGGCCAGTAGTCATCGCATCACCGTGGACACGCGCGACCTAGCAGCAGGGAACTACGTGCTGCACATCCGAGGCGCTGCGCTCTCCCGTGCCTTCCCGGTGGCACGCATCCGCTGAGCGAACACGTAACAGCCCGTTTGAGCTTTATTCCCTGTTTTTGCGTATCTTAGTACACCCCCAAGTAGCTATTTCCACCCCCGCGTCGCTTCATGACCCCCAACTAACCTGCTACAACCGATGGCTACCTACAACACCGCGGGCACGCAGCGCATGCCGACGCAGTCCATCCCCCTGTTCGCCACGATCTGTTTCGTGCTAATCATGCTGGTCCTCTACTACATCGCAGCTGGCGTGGCCAACGCCACGCTGACGCCGGACAAGCTGGCCTACCTGCCGTTCTTCTAGCGCGCGCTACCACATCGTTGAAACCCGTCTTGGCTTGGTGCTGAGGCGGGTTTTTGCATGGTAGGCGGGTTGTTGCACACGCCATCCTGCCGTACCCTCTGAGGGAGCTTCACAAACGGTGACATTGATGCACGGAGCAGGCGGTACCGAAGGCGGACTAGGCACTTTTTTCGTTGGCGCGGCGATGCTCCTGGGCGGTCTGTGGATGTTCATCGACTCCATCTACGTGTCCACCCACTACGGCATCTTGAGTCGCTACTACGGCGGCTCCAGCTTTATCACGATGGCGCCCCTTGCCCTCGGCATCTTGCTGCTGTTCTTCAACGCGGAGCGCAAGACGGGGTGGGTTGTGACAGGCCTCGGCCTCGTGATTGTGCTGGTGGATGTGCTCAGCGGCGTGCGGTTTGGGATGCACATGAAGCTGTGGCAGTGGATCATTGTGCTCGTGTTCACCGTGGGCGGCGCAGGCCTGCTGCTTCGGTCGTTCCGCGACAGTTCGCGCACCTGATGCCTTCTCTTTGAAAACAGTATGCAAGCGTACAGGTGAGATCCCACGCCCCTGGTCCCTCCCAGGGGGCTGCCCGAAGGAATGGGGGTGTATTCCTGTCCCACAGATACACCCTCCGACCCGCCTGACGACGGCCCACCTCCGTCAAGGGAGGCATTGGCTCTGCCCGGCCAATCTGCACAACTATGTTGGAGAATTGGCATGAGTGCTCAGCGTGGACACAACGGGCATGCACAGCCGATTGTGGCCAGTGTCTCGGCCGACCGAGCGCTACCTTCCTGACGCTCCGATGGACTCACTTCACGTCTTCTCATGCTCCCTTCCGATGAGCAGTGTTACCGCGCCGTGCAGAGCCGCGATGCACGGTTTGACGGGCGCTTCTTTACGGGCGTCATCACCACAGGCATCTACTGCCGTCCGGTCTGCCCGGCGCGGACGCCCCATGCCACCAACGTGACCTTCTATCCCACCGCCGCTGCCGCCGAGGCCGCGGGTTTCCGCCCCTGCTTGCGCTGCCGCCCCGAGACGGCCGCAGGCACGCCCGCATGGAACGGCACGTCGACCACGGTAACACGGGCGCTGCGGCTCATTGAGCAGGGCGCGCTTGATGAAGCACCGCTCGACGCACTCGCTGCCCGACTGGGCGTGGGCGAGCGGCACTTGCGGCGGCTGTTCGAGCAGCATCTGGGCGCTTCGCCAAGCGCCGTGGCCCAGACGCATCGGCTGCACCTCGCCAAACAACTCATCGACGGCACGGCGTTGCCGATGGCACAGGTGGCCTTTGCAGCAGGCTTTCAGAGCGTACGCCGCTTCGACGCCACTATCCGCACCACGTACGACCGCACGCCGACCCAACTCCGGCAACAACGGCGCCAGCGTAATCCAGCGACGCTCACGCTACGGCTTGCCTATCGCCCGCCCTTCGGCGTCGATGCGCTGTTCGCCTTCCTCGGCACGCGCGCTATCGCAGGCATTGAGCACGTGGAGGGACACACCTATCGCCGGGTCGTTACCTACGGTGAGTCAGCAGGCGTCATCACACTCACTCACTGGCCAGAGCGACACCTATTCGAGCTGTCGCTGCCGCCACCGCTCGTCCCGCACCTCCGCGACATCACCCGCCGGGCGCAGCGGCTCCTCGACCTCCACGCCGATCCCGAAACCATCGACACACACCTTGGCGCCGACGCTCAGCTGGCTGATCCCGTCCGCCAGACGCCCGGCATGCGGTTGCCGGGCGCGTGGTCGCCATTCGAGGTGGCGGTGCGGGCCATCCTGGGCCAGCAAGTGAGCGTAGCCGCTGCCTCGACGCTGACGGATAAGCTAGTCGCCACATACGGCACAGCGCTAGACACGGGCGACGCGGCGTGCCACCGCGTCTTCCCCTCGCCCGATGCGTTGGCGGAGGCGCCTCTCGAAGCACTCGGCCTGTTTCGCCAGCGCGCCGGAGCTATCCGAGCACTGGCCGCTGCCGTACTCACTAGCGATGTGCAGTTCGACGACACCCTCGACCGCGGTGTGCTCGAAGCTCAGCTGCTGGCCCTGCCCGGCATCGGCCCGTGGACGGCCAGCTATATCGCGCTCCGCCTCGGCTACCCCGATGCCTTCCCCTCGGGCGACCTCATTCTTCGTCGCGCTGCCGCTGCACCGGGTGAAACACTCGCAGCCAAAGCCTTAGCCCAGCGCGCCGAGGCGTGGCAGCCGTGGCGTGCCTACGCCGCCCTCCACCTCTGGACGTCCTACACGCCATGATGCTCTACACGCACTACACCGCGCCCCTAGGCCGCATCCTACTCACCAGCAATGGGGAGGCCCTGACCAGCCTGCACCTGCTTAACACAGAGCCACAACCCGACTGGCAGCACGATCTATCGTGGTTCACAACCGTGTTCGAGCAACTGGACGCGTACTTTTCCGGCTCGTTGACGACATTCGACTTGCCACTCGCTCCCGAAGGCACACCGTTTCAGCAGCGCGTGTGGGCGGCACTGCTCAACCTACCGTATGGCACCACCACCTCGTACGGCGCGCTCGCGCAAAGCCTCGGCGACGTGAAGCTGACGCGGGCGGTAGGCACAGCGAACGGGCGCAACCCCATCGGCATCATCATCCCCTGCCACCGCGTCATCGGCGCCGACGGCAGCCTGACGGGCTACGCGGGCGGCCTCGACAACAAGCGCTTCTTGCTGAGCTTGGAAGCCAGACACGCTGGCGTCCCCTCGCCCATCCAGCCGTCGTTGTTTTGACCCCGACTCCAGCACGTAGTGCAACTAGAGCATCGTTCCCACCGACTATCGGTGATGGGGTGCCGTGGTGCTATTCTACACGGCGTTCTGTGGTTCAGCCCGAACAGAGCGGTAGAGCAGAACGCCCGCTATGCCGCCGAGGAGCATCGCCGGGCTGAAGTTGGTCACGGCGTGGATGATCCCTCGCGTAGCCAGCGAGACCATCGCCACTGCTGGCGTTTCCGGCCCGTCAAAACTTCCGGTAATCACGGTCCATGTGACGACCGAGATGGACAGGAGGATAACGGCAGCCACATAGGTCATGGCCGTGACGAGCACGCCCGCCACGAACCCTCTCCAACCGTCTGGCTTGTTCCGGGCACCCTCCACCAAGCGAGGCGCGGCGAGCCACGAGACAGCCGCCACCGCGACGATGCTCGCAACGGCGGCCGCCCCAAACAGGCGACTGGGGAGGCTCCACGTGAACACGGATCTGCCGATCCAGAACAGCGTGGCCGCGGCGGCAAAGAGCAGGACCGCCAGGAGTCGTTCTTGCTTCGCAATCGATGCCATGGTCTCCTCTCAGTCAGTACATCACAGCGCGTTTGATTACAGCGCGGGTCAGCTCTTCGGCTTGGGGAGTTGGGTGCGGATGTGCAGGTCTTTGAGCTGGTGGTCGTCCACCACATCGGGCGAGTCTACCATGAGTTCGGTGCCGCTCTGCGTCTTGGCCCCGAGCCCGCAGTCGATGCTGAGCTGACACTCGGCGAGTACCTCGACGCTGCGAACGCAGAGCGTCTCGTCACCAACGAGCTCGCAAAACCGAATGGTCGCGTCGATCCGCCCGCATTCGTCGTTGGTTTCACACGGGGTTCGGCACTGCCCGTTGCGACACACCCGACCTTCCTGGCATGCGTTCTCCGGACAGAACGTTTCTGGCCTCGTGTCGGGGATACACTGAAAGTCGGAACAATACTCGTGGTCTTCACACTGCGTGTCGTCGCTACAGTTCGTGAGACACTCATCGTCGAGGCAGGGACGGCACGCACCGTCCCGACACTGTTGCGTGCCTGGACAGGCCATATCGATGCACGTGAACAGGCATGAGCCGTCGACGCAAACGCGCCCGTTGCCGCACTCGAAGTTGAACTGACACTGAGCAGCGGGCGGGTCCGGATTCGGTGTCCCCGGGTCGTCGTCTCCGACGAGCACCGGCTCAGGTTCGAGTGGATTCCGACACAGGCCTTCGAGACACGTGGTTCCGAATGCGCAGTCGAGCAGTTCTTGGCACGTCGCAGTACACCCGACGTCGGTGCAAAGCTCACCGACGGCGCAGTCTCCTGCCGTCATACAAGCCTGTCGCTCTGGGGGTGGCTGCGCATCGCAGTCGTCGTCTTCGCAAAGGAAGCACCCGCGCTCGGCGATGGGGCCTTCGTCGACGCAGAAGTATCGGGAGTCACTCGAGCAGCCGAACAAGCCGAACGACGCGAGGCAGAGAATTCCAAGTCGGTTCATGGGCGCTTGGACGGGTTGTCGGCGCACGTATTCACTGGTCGCCAACTTGAAAAACCCCGAAATTCGTTGGATAAGGGCGCCATGGGGGTTGTGCGATGAGCGGCCACAGCAAATGGTCGACGATCAAGCGAAAGAAGGGTGCGGTCGACGCCGCGCGCGGAAAGCTCTTCACCAAGCTGATCAAGGAAATCACCGTGGCCGCGCGCGCCGGCGGAGGCGACCCCGACGGGAATCCCCGTCTCCGGCGCGCCATCGACGCCGCGCGAGCGGCCAACATGCCGGCCGACAACATGACCCGGGCCATCAAGAAGGGCACCGGAGAGCTCGAAGGCGTGCAGTACGAAGAGCTGGTTTACGAAGGGATCGGCCCAGACGGGGCGCTTTTCCTCTGCGAGGTCGTCACTGACAATCGCAATCGCACCATCGCGGAGGTCCGTAAGATCTTCGACAAGAACAACGGACAGATCGGAAGCAGCGGCTCGGCGGCGTGGGCATTCGAGCAAAAAGGTATCATCCGACTCGACAAGGGCGCAGCCGAAGAAGAAGCACTGTTCGAGCTCGCGGTTGGAGCCGGGGCGGAGAACCTCGAACTGGTGGGAGACGACTGGGTGATCACGACGGCGCGAAACGATCTCGACGTCGTTTCGAAAGCGGTGGCCGACGGTTCCGTCACCGTGCGAGAAGCCGAGCTCGCCTACGTCCCAAACAACCCCAAGGTGGTGGCCGGAAACGACGCCTCGAAGCTCGTCGCGCTGTACGAAGCGCTCGACGACCACGACGACGTGCAGAACGTGTTTTCAGACTTCGAGCTCAGCGAGCAGGCGCTCGCGGAGTTGAGCTAGCCGTGCGCGTGCTCGGCATCGACCCAGGGAGTCGACGCACGGGCTGGGGAGTGGTCGAACTACGTGGCACTCGATTGCTGCACGTCGGGGCGGGAACGATTGCCGTCGGTTCTCGCTCGTCTTTGGCCGAGCGCCTTGCCGGGATTCACGAGGGCCTCGAGGGCGTCGTGACCTCCCACGGACCGAGCGTCGTCGCCGTCGAAGAGATCTTCTTCGCCAAGCATGCCAACGCCGCGCTGAAGCTGGGGCATGCCCGGGGAGTGGCCCTGCTGGTCGCCGCGCAGGCGAAGCTAGCCGTCCACGAGTACCCGCCGGCGATCGTGAAGCGAACCGTCGTCGGTCGAGGCCAGGCCGATAAGTCCCAGGTGGGACGCCTCGTCTCTGCGCTGCTCGGGCTCCGCGAAACACCGGACGTCGACGCCTGCGACGCCCTCGCCGTGGCCATCACGCACATCCAGGCCTTTCGATCGAGCGCGGTCAAAATGGGGACATCTGTTCAGTAAGCTGCTAGTGTCGCGGCGTGATCGGTAGGCTGAAGGGGACGATCGAGCACCGGGAGGCGGACGGCTCGGTCATCGTCGACGTCGGGGGCGTCGGCTACGAGGTATTTCTGCCGATCGGAGCCGCGGGTCGGGTGGGGTCCGAGCCGGGTCAGCCCGTGACGCTTCACGTTCACACACACGTCCGCGAGGACGCCATGACGCTGTTTGGTTTCACCACGGCGCACGACCGCGCGGCGTTCCGGGCCCTGCTGAAGGTCAGCAGCATCGGCCCGAAACTGGCGCTCGCGATCCTCGGCGTGATGAACGCAAGCGAGCTCCGCGACGCGATCGCGCGCCACGACAAGGCCGCATTCAAGAGCATCAGCGGCGTGGGGCGAAAGACCATCGAGCGCCTCCTGGTCGACCTCCAAGACAAGCTCGACTTCGCCGCCGACGCCCCAACGGGCGTCCGCCTTCGAGCCGTTCCCGCGCGCGCGGATTCGACGACCGACACGGTGGTTGGTGCGCTCGTTCAGATGGGATACAAGCGAAGTGAGGCGGAGGCCGCGGTGGGGAACGTCGCGGCCCCCACAGGAACGGAAGACGGGCAGAACGTGGAGGGACTCCTGCGCGCCGCGCTCGCAGCGTTATCGTAATCATGGAAGCTCGGGCAAACCAAGAACTCAGCTCCGTCGAGCAACCCGAAGACCAGGCCTTCGATCGGAGCCTCCGGCCGGAACGGTTCGACGATTTCGTCGGACAGGCGAAAATCAAAGACAACCTTCGCGTGTTCGTGCAGGCAGCCACGAAGCGCGGTGAACCGGTCGACCACACCCTGTTCTGCGGCCCACCCGGCCTCGGGAAGACCACGCTCGCGCTGATCCTGGCGTCGGAGCGCGGTGTCGCGCTTCACTCGGCGTCGGGGCCAGCAATCGAGCACAAAGGCCAGCTGGCGGCTCTTCTCACCAAGCTCGAACCGAACGACATTCTTTTCATCGACGAGATTCACCGGCTGCACGCAACCGTCGAAGAGAACCTCTACACCGCGGTCGAGGACTTCCGAATCGACATCGTCAATGGCGACGGGCCCTACGCGCAGACGCTTCAGCTACCGCTCCAGCCGTTCACGCTCGTCGGAGCAACGACCCGAACGGGACTGCTGACCAACCCCATGCGTTCGCGTTTCGGATACGTGGCACGCCTCGACTACTACCCGGTCGACGCTCTCCGCCAGATCGTAGAGCGAAGCGCGCGCCTCCTCGATCTGTCGATCACGTCGGAGGCTGCCGCCGAACTCGCGAAGCGCTCACGAGGTACGCCGCGAATCGCGAATCGACTGCTTCGACGAGCAAGGGACTTTGCCGAAGTGCTCTCAGACGGCACGCTCGATCTCGGCACCGCAAACGAAGCCCTCGACCGGCTCGACGTCGACGAAGCCGGGCTCGACCAGATGGACCGCCGCTACCTGAGCGTGATCATCGACCACTACGACGGGGGCCCCGTCGGCATCGAGACGCTCGCCGCGGCGCTCAGCGAGCCCCGCGACACGCTCGAAGACGTGTACGAGCCCTATTTGCTTCAGAAGGGGCTCCTTGCACGAACCGCCCGGGGTCGCGTGGCGACGCGACACGCGTTCGAGCACCTGGGCAAGCCCGAGCCCAAGGGTCGCCAGACGGGTCTCTTCTGACCGTTCACGAATTCTGCACCGTCCGACGAGGGCGCTGGTAGAGTCACTGGACCCATGGATCCCGCGACGCGTCCGGCCGACGAGGGCCTCCTCACGTGGGCGGAGCGGTGGGCCCCCGAGGAGGCAGCCGCCTGGGCCGCCTGGCGAGATGCGCTCACAGGCGACCAACGGTCTTTCGCCCTTCTACCGCTTCAGGCGGCGCTCACAGGCCTCGTCGCGTACCGGCAGCTCGAAAACCACCCACTCTCGTCGACCATCTCGGACTTTCGCCCGCACCTGATGTCGGTGTCGGCAGGCTACGACTGGGCGCTCGAGCTCGTCGCCGAACTGCGGCCGGACCTCTCCCGCGGCGCGCCCGCTCCGAGAGCCGATGGGCAGGCGGCCGCGCAAACCCCGAGCGAGCTTCTCGAGCGCCTCGAGGTGTCGCTCACAGACGGAGTACGGGTCGCGCGCCGGCTCCTCGAGCTCACCGTCATCGACGCCGGCGCTTTCCAGGCAAGCTGTGACCTCTTTCTCCGCGACCTCGACCGAAACCCCTTCTTCCGACCGCCCGCGCCTCTCGAGTTCGCGAACGTCCGAGAGCTCGTGCACGCCGAGAGCCTCACGCCCGCGCTCGCGAGCTGGCATAGCGACGCCGCCAAAATCACGACTACCGTCGCCTTCCTGACACTGGTGCGCGCGCATCGTTTTCTCGGGATCGCGGACAGCGCGCTCTCCACGCCCGACGGGCCCTACCGGGCTCAACTCGTGATCGCAGCGGTTCGGCGAGAGCTCCGGACGTTCACGCGGTTTCTCATGGTGCAAGGGGTGGAAACCCTCGCTCAGGAGTTCGAGCGGCGGCTGGTCGGGCTGGAAGCACACCACGTCACCGGCACGTATCGAAAGATCCGCGAAACCACTGGCGAGCTCGATGACATGCGGGCCGCCCTCGAGGGCCTCGCGATGCGAATCCATGCGACGGCGCGCACGGAGCTCGACCATCCGATCGCCGTCGAAGGCGGACCGCTCGAGCCCCTTCAAACCGTGGACGCGCTGCACTCGGGGATCGCCGAGGTGCGTCGAACGGTGAAGGCCGCGGCTCGTGAGCTCAGGAAGCTCGCGCAACCTGGCCCCGCGCCGCTCGACGACGGCGAGCTCGAGGCCGCGCTTCGACGGGACGTGTGGGCATTCCGACTGATTCTTCGCGCCTTCCTCGCGAAAGCGAACGCCGAGCCTCCTCGACCGAGAGGTGCCGCAGTGCCCGAGTTCGCGCACGAGTTCGCCCGGCACTACCGCGCGTTCGCACGACGTCTGCTCGGAAGCACCCACTACGACCGACGAGGCCCCCTGTCGCGTGCCGTCGGAGCCCTGAGCCGGAGCGACGCCGCCTTCGAGGACCTCGAGGAAGCCGCTGTCGAGGCTCAGGCCCTCCTCGCGCACCTCGACCACGTGTTCGACGAGCAGGAGCGTGTTCGCTCGGGCTCGCCGCTCGACAAACGCGTCGCTGCTGAAGAGCTTCGGGCCTATCTCGCAGGCGCCGGGTCCCGCGCCGAGCCCGAGACCCCCAACACCGTCGCGGTGAGCGTGTTTGGCGGGCCACGCGGGCGCGCTGCGGACGCGAGCTAACCCTAGACCACGACGCCAAGAGCGGACAGCGTGCGCTCGATGACCCAGTACGCGGCGAGCGATCCGATGACGTAGGCGGGAACCGTCGGACTGTCTCGGAGCCCTGCGGGGATGAGTCCTCGGAACACCCGATAGGCCACGTAGGCCACGGCGATGACTGCGAGCTGGCCGACCTCGAGGCCGACGTTGAAGCCGAGCAGCGCGAGCGGGATCTCTCCCTCAGGCAGGCCGGCTTCGAACAGCGCGGACGCGAACCCGAGGCCGTGAAGAAGGCCGAGCGTCGCCGGAAGCAGCCATGGATGTCGCCAGATGGGACCGTGTCCCCCAACCTGGATCTCGAGCGCGAGAACCACGATGGTCAGCGCGATGAGCGCCTCCACCCAGGTCTGCGGGACGTTCAGGATGCCGAGCACCGAGAGCGCGAGCGTGAGGCTGTGTCCAAGCGTGAACGCCGTCACCGCCGCGATGAGGCGACGATGCCAGCCAAACAGGATCAGGAGCCCAATGACGAACGTGAGGTGATCCCAGCCCGTGATGAGATGCTCGACGCCGAGCCCGAGGTAGCTGATGAACGAGCTCTTTCGTTTCTCGGCTACCTCGACGACGAACGCTGGTGCGCGCGTATCGATGATGCGGTGGTCAATCGTGCCGTCCGATCGCCCGATGCGAACGACGACGTTGACCGTCGAGTCCGTGAGACCGTCGACCCCGATCGTCACGCCTTCGAGCGTGACGGGCTCACATCGGAGCGCAGTGGTGTCGATGACCGCAGTACCGCTTTCCACGAGCCGCCGCTCGGTTGGGCCGAGCTGGGTGCAGCCGGGCGGGACTCGTGGGGCGAGCGCCTGACCCTTCGGACGGGCGACCGGCGCCCGCCACGTCATGGTAATGGTCCCGTCTTCGTTGGGCATGAACGAGAGGACGGCAGGAGCGAGAGGATGCGCCTGACTCTCGCTCGGCACCAACAAGCCAAAGAACACGATGCAGGCCGAGATACGCAGAGCGACGCTCATGGCACCCGCTCCAAGTGAACGACGTAGGCCTCCCGAAGGGCCGCCATTCGTTCTTTGCTGAGCTGTTCTTGGATCTCAGCGAGCTTGTCCGCACGAACCTCGGCCTCGATGACGGCGAACGGCGGGAGAGACGGCGGAGACTTCTCCAAAACGCGGACGAAGTGAAGCCCGTAGACCGAGGAAGCCGGCCCTCGCCAAACCCCGATGAGGCCTTCATCGATGACGTCGGCGAGCTGAGTCCCGTACTCGTTTTTCACCTGGGATACCGTGCTCGACTGCACGCTTCGAAGCCCGGGAAGCGGATCGCCGAGCCCGACCGGGGGCTCGAGGCCGCGGTCGTCGAGCTCCTGACGCATGCGGGCGGCATCGGCTTCGAGGGCTTCGCCGCGACGCGTTCCGCTCAGGAACACGTGCTCGAAGCGAACCTTCCCTTCTCGCTCGAAGCGGTCGGGGTGGCGCTGTCGGTGGGCTTCGAGGTCTTCCCTGGTTGGCTTACGGTCCTCGGGAACGAACCCGAGTGCTTCGCGGGCCCGGTACAGAAGCCGCGCCCGCACCACTGGATCGTGCTCCTGCATGTCCATCGCAAGCGCCCGGTCGAAGAGCGTGAGGTCGTCATCCGTGGTGCCCGGCTCGATGAAGCGCATGTTGCGGACGAGATGCGTGAACACGATGGGATCGGTTCGGTACCATCCGTAGCGCCGTGCCTCGCTCAGGAGGATCTGGTTGCGCGTTTCTTTCTCGACGTCTGCGGGGGTCGCGCTGGCCGGCATCACCACCGTCACCTCAGGCCGTTCACCCGCACCACGATCAAAGAGCGCCTTGCCCGCGAATAGGAGCGCGCCGATCAGGAAATACGAGAGGAGAGGGCGCAGCATCAAGGAGCGGGGCGATACCAGATCGGAGAGGTCCACGCCCGCTCTTGCATGCTGGCCTCGAGGCGGGGGAGGCAGCACGCACCCTCAGCCGGCGGCAGGCTGTTCGCTACGCCCTGGCAAAACCTCACGCTTTCGAGCGAGGTGGGACTGTCGGTGCGGCAGCACGCGGCCTCCTCTTCACTGAGGCCTGCGGCGACATCGTCACAGAAGGCGACGTTGAGGCCCGCCGTCGCGTCGCAGCAGTCCTCGTCGATCTGGCGGGTAGGGTTGTCGCAGTCGTAGTCGGCGTCGACGCACTGCTGCGCTGTCCAGCGGCAGGTCGGATTCTCGATGACGCGGACGTAGTAGTAGGCGCGCTGCGCCGGATCGAAGCTCGGATCCTCCCAGAACCCGCAGAGGTCGGCGGCACCATCTCCCTGAGGTTCGCAGGTGTCGAGATCGACCGTGGCACCGTTGTCGGGGTTGCCGGCCACCTCGAAGACCTCGGTCTGGAAGTCATCTCCGTCGAGCCAGCCTTTGATGACCTGAACTCGCTGGAGGGGGGCGCCGAGCGGGTCCTGCCGCGCCGATACGACGAACTTCGGCGACTGACCGGCGGGCGCGTCGGTGAGCTCGCCGCCCATGGGGACGCCCTGCGCGTAGCCGACGCTCGCGATGTCCGACGAATCGCAGAGATCCTCGGGGAGGTCCCAGCCCCCGAACACGCGCGCGACGATTCGCGGGCCGCTGGTGCCCCAGGTTTCGCGCCGGCGGAACGCCTCGAAGATTGCCGGGCGTGAGTTCTCCTCCGCCCAAACGCCAGCGGGTCCTCCCGGGTTGAGGTACGGAATGTCGGGAAAGCCTTCCGGCAGGCTGTCGCGATTCGGCTGCCCCGCCCCGCCGTGACCGAGGAACGTTCGTTCGTTGTCGTAGCCGGGCGCGGCGATGTGAGTGTCCGTGGCCGAGATGAAGCCGTGCTGGAAAGGGTTCACGCCGAGATCGACCTCGAGCTGCATCCCCTCGCCGAGAGCGCTTCGAACGAAGTCTCGCGGCCCGGGGTCGCCGAAGATCATGAGGTTGGTGTTGGCAAGGTTCGGGTACGGGAGCACCTCGAACCCGCAGAGCTCGTCGGAAATCGTCTGGCCTGGGAAGCACTCGGAGGCTCCCTTGTGCTGGAAGATCTCGATGACGGGCTCGAGGTCGTGACGGAGCTGCGCGTACTCGGAGTCGAAGGGGCTTCCATCCTTCTGCGCATTGTCGAAGAACGTCCCTGCCGCGAGATTGGAGTTGTGTGGAATGGCAAGCGCATCACAGCCTGTGTCCGCGTCGATGCACTCCTCGCCAAGCCCCGCCCAGAGGTCCTCGACGTAGGGCTCGTCGAAGTAGCTGATGGGAAGGTCCGGAACGACTTCGCTCTTGAACATGACGTTCCGGTGGAGGTTCACGGTGCCAGGGCCCGCGCTCCACTCGTAGCCGATGAACGAGGTGAACTCGCACCCATCGGAGCGGTCGTAAGCGACCTCCGCCGAGTCTTGGACCTCCTGCCAGACGTCCATCCCCGCGGCGATGCAGTCGCCCCCCTCCGGGTCGCCGCAGAGGGCGGGGTAGCGAGTATCTTCCGGCTGTAGGGCGGTGAGGCCGTTCAATCGACGAAACACGTTGCTTTGATTCGCCGAGACGGGCTGGCATTCTCCGCCCCCCGTACAGTCTTCATCTCGGATGCATTCGCGGCCGTCTCTGTCGCCCCCATCGCATGCCGCGCCCGCCAGCTCGATGCGGTATTCGTTGCAGCCGAGCGCGTCGGGCTGGGCATCGCCGTCGGCGGGACGGTCGTAAGCAGGATTGTCCGGGTCGAGACAAGCCGCGATCGTCCCGAGGTACTCGGCGTGGTCGCTCAGCATCACGAAGTCGATCGGTCGGTCGGGCGTGGCGGTCCGAAGCGGATTGCCGTCCTCGTCGTAGGGCTGCACGCCGATCGATTCGCCGCGCGCAAACGCATAGGCCTCGATGGGACCGGGCCGCGTGCCCTGCAGGTTGGCGTCGAGCGAGAGCACCGTGTGCACGTGTGTGTCCCCGAAGAACGGCTGACGAAGCTCGTCCGTGTCGGCGCACCGGCCGATCACGTCCGGCGGAAAGCTGCTGCCTCCCATGCCGCCCTCGCCGCCCTCGCCTCCTGCTCCGCCGCCCCCCGTTCCACCGTCCGAAGAGTCGTCGCCGCACCCAGCGATGGAGAACAGCGTGAAGGCGAGGCACGCCGTAAAGGCTAAGCTACGGGTCATCGCGCTAAGGTATCTGAGTCCGCCGATATTGCAATCGACGTCAGAGCGTGACTTCACCCCCAAAGACGAACCGTGCCGGCCCGCGCATCTCGATAGGTGTGCCCGTCTCACGAGGTGTAATCCGAAGTGTGCCTCCCGGTAGCGTAACGGAGACGGAGTGTCCCGCCGAGACGCGACCGGTTTCGACGGCTGCGGTCACGGCCGCCGCCGCGCCGGTGCCACAAGCCTGAGTCCATCCCGCGCCGCGCTCACACACGTCGAGCCGGAACGAATCCGGACCGAGTTCGGACACGAAGCCCACGTTCACGCCGTTGGCGAACTGCGGGTCATTCTGAAGCGCGGTCGCCAGCGCAAAACGCGCATCGCCAACGGCGTCGAAGATCACGACGTGGGGGTTGCCCATGGATACGGCGGTGAGCTGCAGATCGTGATCCTCGACCCGAAGCGCGCGATCGATCCAGGGCTCCTCGCTTCGAAGACCGATGTCCGACGGTGCGAGCGAAGCCGGGTTCATCTCGACGGTCACCAGGCCATCATCTCCGTCGCGCTCGACGGCGCAAGTCTGAGGGCCCGCAAGCGTCTCCACGTCGAGCTCGAGGTGGGTCGCACCCATGACACGAGCCAGGTGGAGCGCCACGCATCGAACTCCGTTGCCGCACATCTCGGGCACCGACCCGTCGGAGTTGATCACCGCCATCGACGGAGAGGCCACGTCGACCGTGAGGACTCCGTCGCCGCCAACCCCCTTGTGCCGGTCGCACAGGCTCATGGCCTGCGCGGGCGTGAGATCGACGCCGCTTAGCGCGTCCTTCTCGACCACGAGAAAGTCGTTCCCGGCACCCTCGTACTTGTAGAACGGCACCCGCATGAAGCCCCCGATCTAAGGCAAGCACGCCCCTAGCGCACGCGGACGACGGTGGCTTGGTCCTCAGGTACGAAGAGGATGGCGCTCCAGCCCGCGGGCAACACGGGCTCCGTGAACCGAAACAGGGTTCTCGCGTCGGCCGGAGAGAGATTGATGCACCCGTGGCTCCGGCGCCGTCCGAAGTCGTCGTGCCAGAACGCGGCGTGAAAGCCGTAGGAGCCCTTGAAAAACTGAACCCAAGGGACGTCCTCAATCGAGTAGTTCTGGGGGATGTCGGTGCGCTCGATGTCGTCCATGTCGGTGAAGTCGAGCTTGGCCCAAAGCGGGAACTCCCCGAGTGGGGTTTCAGACGCCTTCGTGGCGCGCCCCGTGGAAACGAGCGTGGCAAACGCGGGCGTGGTGCCGACGTACGCAACGAGAACCTGCTGCGAGACATCGACGTCGATCCATCGATCGTCCTCACCGACACCGTCAGGCGGTGTGGTGGCGCTCGTCCGCGCGAGGCTCCCCGCGCGTACCCAGCCCCCTTCGCGGAGCTTGGCCCACGGACCGCGCACCCCCTCGACGTGAACGACGTCGTAGCGCGCGCGCTTCCCCTTTACGCGGCCGCCTGGCTTGTCGTGAACCTTCGCCGATCGCGGCAACACCCACGCGACGTCGAGCGGCTCGCCCGGCTGCAGGGCGACACCGCGAAACGGGCTTCCCTTGACGAAGCGAACCGACTCTTTGGCGATCCAGGTGTGTCTCCGCGTCCGGACGAACTCGATTCCGTCGTACACCTGCTCCCCCGTCACGACGATCCCAAACCCGCGCCCGAGCGCTTCCACGTAGTCGTTTGCGAAGTAGTCGCTCGGGTGATGGTAAGCGCGCGTCCCGTCGACGCGCACGAACGCGTAGCGCTGAGGAAGTCGTGCCCCCGTTCGCGAGAGCGCGTCCATGGGCGGGCCGGGCGGTGCGTCAGAGGGCGTGACGTAGGCTTCGCAGATGAAAAGCCCGTCGCCGGTCTCGTACCAAACCCCGGTCGAGCAGCCCTTGCCGAACACACGGCCGCGAAACGAAAGGCGGGTTCCAACCCCGACGGTTCCGCGACGACGGGACCCGGCGTCGGGCGCGACCATCACGGGCGCGCCGTCGTCGATGACCTCGATCGAACGGGCCCACGAGGGCGACGGAACGGCAGGCTGCGCCCACGACGACGACGCGATGGCGACGAGCGCCACGACACCGACGCCTAGCTTCGCGATCCCACCCATGTCGCTAGTCTACGAAACAGGGCAGTCAGGGCACCTTTTTCTGGTCGAGCGCGCCGAAACGCGTCGGCGCGACGCGAGGACCCTCCGCCTGGGGCCTATTCCTCGTCGGAATGCGTGGTGGTAGTCGGCTCACCGCGCAGGCCATAGCGTTTGGCCAGTTCCCGAAGGTGGTAGCGGGTGAGACCCGCAGCTCGGGCGCTCCGGCTGATGTTGTCCCCGTGTTTGTCGAGGAGCGCCTTCAGGTACTGCGCCTCGAACGCGTCGACCACCTTCTGCTTCGCGTCCTTGAACGGAACGTCGCTTTGGACGAACTGTTCGGCGGTCCCGCCCGGAAGGAACACGGGCGGCGTTTTTTGGGATGCAGGCAGGAGATCGTGCATGCCGAGCTCGGTACCATCGGCAAGCGACACCGCGCGCTCGATGGTGTTCTTCAACTCGCGTACGTTCCCGGGCCAAGGGTACGCCTGAAGCTTGGTCATGGCGTCCTGTGCGACCGTGAACCGCGTCCCGTCGTGACGCTTCGCGGAATCTTCGAGGAACTGCGCGACGAGCGTGGGGATGTCTTCCGGGCGCTCCCGGAGGGGCGGTAGATCGACGTGAACGACGCTCAGCCGATAGTAGAGATCTTCTCGAAAGCGCCCCTCGTTGACCATCTGCCGCAAATCCCGGTTGGTCGCGGCGACCACGCGGACGTCGACCGGAATGGTGCGCGCGCCACCGACGCGCTGCACTTCGTGGGTTTCGAGTACACGAAGAAGCTTCGGCTGCAGGCCGATGTCGAGCTCGCCGATCTCGTCGAGGAACAGCGTGCCCCCGTCAGCGTGCTCGAAGCATCCGCGACGTCGATCGGCCGCGCCGGTGAAGGAACCCCGCTCGTGACCGAAGAGGATGCTCTCGATCAGGTTCGCGGGAATCGCGCTGCAATCTTGAACGACGAGCGGCCGCCGCGCGCGCTTCGAAGCCCGGTGAATCGCACGCGCGACGAGTTCCTTCCCGGTGCCGGTTTCACCACGGATGAGCACGGTGAGGTCGGCGGCCGCCACCTTCTCGAGGACGGCAAAGATCTCCCGCATTCGGACACCGTGCCCGATGAGATCGTAAAACTGCTCCTGATGGCTCAGGTCGATCTCGACCGTTCCCGAGCCCACCTCGAAACGAACCACGGTGCGACCGAGCTGAATGGCGTCTCCCGGCTTCAACCACGCCTCGCGAACACGCACTCCCTCGACCGAGGTGCCGTTGGTGGATCCGAGGTCGCGAAGCAAAAAACCGCTCTCGCTCGCCACGATCTCACAATGGGTTCCGCTGACCGCGGTGTCGGTCAGCGCGAGCCCGCAAATGAGGCTGCGCCCTATCGTGACGCGTTCGCTCGCGATCTCCACGCGCTGGCCCTGCTCGGGGCCCTCCACCACCACGAGGCGGCTTTTGCGTAGCTTTCGCTTGGTCGCTTTGCGATCGACGAAGACGGTCGTGAGCGCGGGGTCGTCGCTCACTCCGCGTCCTTCCGAAGCGCTGCGATCGCATCTTCGTAGTCAACCCCGGCATTGAACACGGCGCTCCCTGCGACGAGTACGTCGGCTCCAGCCTCGACCACGGTTTTGGCGACTCCCGGCTTTACGCCCCCGTCGACCTCGAGGTCGATGTCGTAGCCGCCCTCGTCGATCATCGTGCGCACCTCGACCAGCTTGTCGGCACAGGCCGGGATGAAGCTCTGACCTCCAAACCCTGGATTTACGCTCATGACCAGGATGAGGTCGACGTCGCCCAAAACGTAGCGTAGGCCGTCCGGAGGGGTATGGGGGTTCACGGAGACGCCGGCTCTTTTTCCGAGGGAGCGGATCTGCTGTATCGTGCGGTGGAGGTGGCCACACGCTTCGGCATGCACGGTGATCACGTCGGCCCCTGCGTCGGCAAACGCCTGAACATAATTCTCGGGTTCGACGATCATCAGATGAACGTCCACTACTCGCGACGTCGCTGCACGCACGGCTTTCACCACCGGCGGGCCGATGGTCAGGTTCGGCACGAATCGGCCGTCCATGACGTCGACGTGAATCCAGTCGGCGCCGGCTCGGTCCACGGCTTCTACCTCGGCAGCCAATCGGCCAAAATCCGCCGAAAGGATGGAAGGGGCGATACGCAGCGGTTTCTTCGATCTCGGCACCGCAGCAGTCAAGCGCCGTGCGGCGGGCCTGTCAACGATAACCGTTCCTTGACGCTCGAGGGCCGAGCAATCGACAATGCCGGGACGCCTCGAGGGGAGGCAGACGGGCGAGGATGACCGATCAGAGATACCGGCTGATCGAGAAGCTAGAAGCCGGGGGCATGGCCGAGGTGTTTCTCGGCGAGGCCACCAGCGTACAGGGCTTCAAGAAACGCGTGGCGATCAAGCGCGTGCTGCCCCACCTCGCCTCGCACAAGAACTTCATCGGGATGTTCCTCGACGAAGCGAGGCTCGGTGCCCGGCTGTCGCACGCCAACATCGTGAGCGTTTTCGACATCGGTTCCTCCGAAAACAGCTTCTTCATCGTGATGGAGTTCATCGACGGGACCAACCTGAAGAAGATCATGGAAACGCTTCGGGTGAAGCGCGAGCCCTTCCCGCTGAAGGACGCGATCTACATCGCAATGGAGGCTTGCCGCGGGCTGAGCTACGCACACGAGCTTCGCGACGACGACGGAAACGAGCTCGAGCTCGTTCATCGCGACGTGTCCCCGCCCAACATCCTGATCAGCAGGCGCGGTGAGGTAAAGGTTACCGACTTCGGCCTGGCCAAGGCTCGCACCCAGCTCGAGCGCACCGACCCGGGCGTGGTGAAAGGAAAGTTCAGCTACCTGTCGCCAGAAGCCGCCACGGGGCACGACGTGAGCGAGAACGCCGACATCTTCGCTCTCGGAGTTTGCGTTTGGGAGATGCTGGCCGGTCGCCGACTCTTCCTCGGCGATACCGACTACGAAACGGTCCAGGCGGTGTCGAAAGCGCAGATTCCCTCGCTGGTCGGCGACCACCCCGAAGTCGAGCCCGAGTTCGAGGAGATTCTGCATCGGTCGTTGGCGCGAGATCCGAAAGTGCGCTTTGGCACGGCGCGCGAGTTCGGCGATGCGCTCGCCGGGTACCTCTTCTCGCACAAGATGAAGGTCACGTCGTACGACATCGCCAACCTGGTCAAGGCTGCTCTCGAGCGACAGAAGTCGGTGCCTCCGCAGCCCGTGATGATCGACACGATGATCCAGGAGGAACTCGCAAGGTTCACATCGCTCGACAGCCCGGCCGAAGAACCCATCGACGAGGCGTCGTTCGCACTTCGACCGGCTGCGGATGGCTCGAGTCCGCTCGACGCTTCGGAGTTCATCGACCCGAGCCAGTGGTTCGAGGGGGACGCCGACGTCGAGAACGCGATCGAGAACGTGCGGGACAGCGCCCCAGCCGGTGCCACCATGGGGTGGCTCGAAGCGGGTTCGACGGACGAAAACGTCGGCGTGGCGCGGCCCCGGCTCGGCCCGATGGGCCCATCGCTAAACCCCCCGGTGGCGTCGCGAACGGATGCGACCACGGAAGCGGCCGTCAAGACGTTCCGACCGCCCGGGCCTGCACCGGCAGCCAACCCGGAGGCGTCCGCACAGGCGCAGCCCGCGGCATCCGGTGGTAAACCCAAGAGCACGCTGAAGGTGGTCGGGTTCGTCATTGCGCTCGTGTTCCTCGGCGCGGCCGGGTTCGCTGCGAGCGTGCTGCTCACACAGTAGGCGGACGTTTGCCGGCATCTCGAACACTTCGGCCGACCTGACGAAGGCGGTGGTACTCGGCGGGCGGCATGCGACGGTCACCAAATCGAGTGGCGAGATAGGCCTCGGTGACCTCTTCCACCTCGGACGCGGCATCAAACCCGTCTCGGGCGAGCTGCGCGGCGTGCTCGGCCGGCGTGACGTCCGGCGGCCGAGCTTCGCCCACGCGGCGGAGACTGTCCTCGAGCATCAGGTAGAGTCGAACGGCGCGATCGCGGCTCGGGTCGAGACGGCGACCGGCACGGCTTCGGCGCCGCCGACGCTGATTCCAGCGGGTCGCCGCCACAGCAACGCCGAAAGCGCCCATGATGGCGATGAACCAGCGCCAGTCCGGAGCGAGCGGAATCTCGAGGCCTTCATCTTGGTCTGGTGAGGCATCCTTCGCGGTCGGCGCCGCACGACTGCGCCGAAGCGATCGGTACCACGCGGCAAACCCGCGAAGCGCACGAGCTTGGTCGCGAATGTTGAACTCCACCACGTACTCGGCCCATCGTACCCGGAGCGCGTCCATCATTTGTCGAAGCTTGACCGCGAACCCGGAGGGAACGGCGGTGACCTGGCGCGAGGCAGGCGTGGGATCGAACGTGACCCATTTCCCGTCGATGAGAACTTCAACCCAGCTGTGCGCGTTGCCGTTGCGCACGGCGTAGTAACCGCCGTACGGGTTGTAGTCGGCACCCAAGAAGCCTGTGACGTTCCGAGCAGGGAAGCCGAGCGCTCGCATCATGATCGCCATCGCGGTCGAGAAGTACTCACAGTGTCCGGCCTTGGCATCGAAGAGAAACACGTGGAGCGGATCCCGTCCGCGGGTGTCGGGCTGAGACAGCGAGTATCCGAAGCCTCCGGTTCCTCGAAGGTAGCCTTCGATGCGCTGTGCGACCTCGATGGGGCGCGAGCTGCCCTCCGCGACCTGCCGCGCCAGGGCGACGATGCGATCGTATCCGTCGGGTACTTCGAGGTAGCGATCCATGAGCTTGTCCGGAACGGCTTCCGTATACGCTCGGTCGTTCGGGTCCGCGTACACCTCGTAGGTCAGCGGCGCATCGAACCGGTCTTGGTACCGGATGTCGAGACCGGGCTCCTGAACGATCTTGCGATAGCGATTTCTACCGGCTCGAACCACAGGCGGCACCCGGAGCGCGACGGTGCCTTCGGGAATGAACAGGACCGACTCTTCCATCGGATCGAGAATGATCTCGAAACGCTCGTCGGCCGGCTTTGGCGGGCGCCGGAGCACGTAGGCGTCCTGCAAACGCCGCACGTCCTCGCCCTGGAGCGGCGTTCGCGACCAACGTCCTTGCCGGTAGCGGTCGAACGAAGTCCCGCGGAGCCGAAGACCGATCGAGCGCGGCGGCGTGGCGGGCATCTCGGCCATCTTGACCCGCATCACGACGGTAGGGTCGTCTCGAATCGTCCCAAACCCGCCGAGCTCGACGTCGTCACCGAACCCGGCCACCGACTGGACGCGGGTTCCGAGGTTCGACAGCAGCCCAAAGCCGACGCGCGGGAACGCGAAGAACATAGCCGCGGTCAGGACGAAAAGAGGCACGGCCAGAAGCGTGGTGCCGCCGAAGAACGCGGGAGTCGCGAGCTCACGGCTCTGGAGCTCTGCCGCTAGCATGGGCGTGCCCGCGCCGTACTGGATCTCGAGCTCGCGGCGGAGGTGGGTGAGCGCGAGCATCCACGGCATGACCACGACGAACCCGAGGAAAATCACAGCGTAGTCGAGCCCGGCTGAAAGCACCGTGCCGGCGATGAGGTGCAAGAACCCGAGGATCGCGATCTGCTGGTAGTCGGCCGCGCTCTTTCGGTGCGCGAGACGCGAGAGCTGGAGGAACGCAGCATACTGAACGCCCACGGTGAGTACGGCCTCGCCCGCGAAGCTCCGAAACACCTGCAGAATCAGCACGACCACCGCGGTCACGCTCCAGAACCGAGTGTATCCCGCGCGATCGAGCAGCGGTCGCTCTGCAAACCAGCTGGCAATGAACCCGAGCACGACCATCGCAGACTCGAACGGCCCGAAAGTACTCCCGAGCATCAGTGCAACGAGGCCGAGACCAGCGAAGAGGTAGGTCACTACCTTGTGGGCAGCGGCGAACCTCATGCCGCCCTCGTCGTCTTGTCCGACGAAGCCTTAATCGCGGGCTTCAAGAGCGCGAGAAAGTGCCAGATCGGATCGGGCGGGGCCCCACCGAGCACCAGCGGAGAGGCGTCGTCGGCCGACCGAACCTGAACCGATACTCCCTGGGTCAGATACCTCGCCGCAGAGGTCGCAACCTCCGAAATCGCGTGCTCGAACTGCTCGCGCCAGGCGGCCGCGTCCTCGCCGCTGAGCCCGCTCGGGCGGGCGTTGTCGATCGCGAGCGTCACGAACAAACTGAGGTCTTGGTCGCGTTCACGAACGACGAGCTCGCCGCGACTCGCCGTCCGCTTCCAGTGAATGTCGCGCGACTCGTCTCCATCTCGGTAGTACCGAACGCTCCCGGCAAAGTCGGTGCCCTGGCCGGTGCGATGCATCGGCGCGGCGTCACCCGGCATCTGCCGGTAAGGCGGCGCTGGCGCATGCTCGAGCAGCTCGGGGTACACGACCACCTCGTCCGGCAGGAACACCGTGTAGCCTTTTTCGATCAGGCCGAACGGATAGCGGGTGAGCACGCGGACGGCGCCGAGCTCGACCACGCCGCGGCGTGGGGAAATCAGGCCGTACGTGGTGCCAGAAGACTCCCCTGGTGGCACGCGCATGAAGCGGGCCGCCTCGGTCTCGACGCCGTCGAGCTCTTCGACCGCTTCGACCGAGACACTCGCGAGCCAACGCTTATCGTTCGAGGCGATCATCTCGACGAGCGTGCGCTTCCCAGCGAAGACCTGGGTCGGGAGCTTTCTCCGCATCCGGAGGCGCCAAAGCGCGAGGTCGCTCAGAACGCCGCTCACCAAGAGAAGACTCAGCAGAAGGCCGAGCACGAGGTAGAGCAGGTTGTTCGCGGTGTTGACCGCGGCAAGCCCGACCCCGACCGTCACGAACAGAAACGCGCGCCCTTCGCGGGTCAGTCGAAACTTCCGTCTGCTTCGCTTTCGCCGAAAGATCCGCATCGCCCCGACCGATCAGAGCGGGACAGCGACGACCGTCATCAGCTCTCGAATGACACGCTGGGCGTCGTCTCGGACCGAGGTGCCCGCAACCGCGCCGGCGACCTTGACCCGATGAGCGAGCACCGGGCCAGCCAGCTCTTTGACGTCGTCCGGAAGGACGTACGACCGGCCTTCGACCAAGGCCCGAGCGCGGGCTGCGCGTTCGAAGCCGAGTGCGCCACGCGTGGACACGCCCACGGAAAGAAGCGGCGTCGACCGGGTCGCGATGACGATTCGATGCAGGTAGTCGACGACGGCATCGTCGACGACGACCGAATCGACCGCCTGCTGTACGTGACGAAGCTCCGACGCCGACATGACCGGCTCGAGCTGCTGCACCGGATCGGCGCCGCGCCGATTGAGGACTTCTCTCTCTACGCCGGGCGGCGGGTAGCCAATGCTGAGTCGCACCAAGAATCGGTCGAGCTGCGACTCTGGAAGCGGGTAGGTGCCGTAGAACTCTTGCGGGTTCTGCGTCGCGACGACGAAGAACGGTTCTTCCAGCGGATGGGTCTCGCCATCGATCGACACCTGTCGTTCGTCCATCGCCTCGAGCAGCGCACTCTGCGTCTTCGGCGTCGTGCGGTTGACCTCGTCGGCGAGCAGAACCTGAGTGAAGATCGGCCCTGGGCGGAACTCGAAGGTGCCCTTCGACTGGTTGAAGACGTTGCCGCCAAGCACGTCGGTGGGCATGAGGTCGCTCGTACACTGAAGGCGCCGGAACGAGACGCCGATCGATGCGGCGAGCGCACGCGCAAGCGTAGTTTTTCCGACGCCCGGCACGTCCTCGAGCAAGAGATGTCCGCGCGCCAAGAGCGAGACGGCGGCCAGCTTGATGACGTCTTCCTTGCCGCGGACCACCTGCGAGACGTTCTGGACGAGACGCTGAGAGTACTGAGTCGCGTTCTCAGAAATGTGCGCAACGCTGGTCTGTGCCACTGTTGGAGCCTATCACAGGGATCGATGTAGGTAAAATATTACAGTACAGCTGACTACGTCGTCAGGGTTCCACGCTTTGCCCACAGAGGGAACGAAGCAGGAACACGTTACTATTCCGGCGGGTTGGAGCCCGAATGTTCCACACTATCCACAGAAGCCGTTGTGGAAAGGATCGCTTCCGGATCCTCGAACAAGAACGCCTCGATTTCGGCGCGGCGCGCGTGGGCGTCTCGGCGCCCCATCTCGATCAGCGTTTGGGCGAAGCCCCCGTCGAAGAGCAGATAGCTCGCCAGATCGGCATCGGCGCCGGCCCCGACGTCGAGGAGGCTCAGGAACGCTCGCCCGAGGCTCTTTCCGAACCGCACGCGGTTCGAGGCGAGATAGTCCGACGCGACCTTGCCGATGTCGACGCTCGGCCGAAGCACGAGGGAGCTCACCAGCCGCCGCGGTGCAAGCGCCCCGCGGGCCTTCGCAGCCTCGTTGATGCGGTCGATGAACTCCGGCCCGTACGCGCGGATGCCGTCCTTGAGGTAGTCGTTGATGCGCTGCACATCGAGAAGGTCCGTGTTGACGTGATCGAGCAGGAACGCGTTGAGCACCTTCCCCAACATGTAGGGCGCCCCGGGGAACTGTCCATCGCGCACCGCCTGCCGGCCAATCATGGTTGGTGTCGACAGACCGATGACCAGGAGTCGGTTCATGCCGAGGTGGATCGAGGGGCCCATCGGCGTGTTGAGACGAAGGCCCCCGTCGCAGTGGATCTCGTCGCCGATCTCAACCGGGGGAAACACCAGTGGAATCGCGGCCGACGCGAGAACGTGGTGCTGTCCAACGCGAGCGCGCCGTACCAGCGCGTGAAGCCCGAGGCTCTTCGGAATGCCGACCCCGGGGGCCGAATCGACGAAGATGACGGGTTGACCTGTTCCCACGTGCGTGGTGCTGACCGTCAGCGCCTGAAGCGCACCCGTGCGAATGTTGCGACGTAGTCGACGCCACTGAATGTTGCGACCGACGACCGCCGATAGGTTGGTCGGGTCGAAGATCCCGCGCGCTTCTCGGCCGCCGAGCAGGACACGATAGAGGCCCGCCGCCTGCTTGAGGCCGAACCCGAGCACGTCGGCGAGCTCGAGGCCCGTCCAGAGGGCCACCAGATGCTTGGCGGCATCCGGAACGTCTTCGAGGTGCGACGCCACGAAGGCTCCGTTCACCGCGCCGACGCTCGTCCCCGAGATGAGGTCGACCTTGGGCGGGCAACCTTGGACGTCGAGGAACTCGCTGAAGATGTACTCGAGGACGCCGACTTCGTAGGCGCCGCGCGCCCCCCCGCCAGAGAGTATCAAGCCAAGTCCGCTCAACGATCATCCTCCTTTGGCCCGCCCGCGCCAGGCCGCTCGACCACGGAGGGTACCAGGCGAACGGAACCCTCGCGGAAATCTTCGCCTTGGAGGAGCTGGCGAAGCTCTGGAGGCAGGAAGATGTCGTCGTGCGGGAGCCGTCTGAGCGCATCCAAGAGAACCTCGGCGCGGCGCCAGGGCGGTGCGGTAGGGGACACCACCAATACCTGCTCCCCATCGATCCGATAGAGGCCTCCATCGATGTGGGCTTCCTCGGGAAGCTCTTCTTCGACGAATCGAATGCCGAGGCGCAGAATTGCTCGTTCGAGGGCGTCGACGCGGCTCCCGAGGTCCATGCGGTGAGCGTGGGCCGGTGCCGGATCGGCCGCAATCTGGTTGCTCGATGGGGCGACTGGTAAGATGACTCCGCCTTGATTCGCTTGGCGAAACCTTGGGTTGGGGAGGATGAACAGCGGGCAGTTGCTGCGGTGCTGGAGTCCGGCCAGCTGGTGCAGGGCCCCGAAGTCGAGCGGTTCGAGTCCGCGGTGGCCGCGCTCGTCGGTCGAAAGCACGGAGTGGCGATGTCGAGCGGAACGGCGGCGCTCCAGCTTGGTCTCAAGGCGCTCGGCACCGCGGCGGGAGACGAAGTGATTTGCCCAGCGCTCACCTGGCCGAGCCCTGCGCACGCCGCGCGCCTCAACGGGGCGGCGGTCCAGTTCATCGACGTGGACGCCGACGAGTGGAACCCGACACCCGAATCGTTTGCGCAAGGTCGAACCGATGCCACGCGTGCGGCGATCGTCATCGACCAGTTCGGCAATCCGGCACGCGCGGCAGAGATCCGTGAAGCGCTCGGCGCCTTGCCGATCATCGAAGACGCGGCCTGCGCCATCGGCAGCCGCTTCGCGGAGGGCCCGTGCGGGGCACTTGGCGTCGTGTCCTGTATGAGCTTCCATCCACGCAAAGTCCTGACGACCGGGGAAGGCGGGATGTGCCTCACCGATGACGACGACGTCGCGGACCGGCTGCGCGTCCTTCGCGACCACGGCCGCCTCGGTCGAGACTTCGTCGTTCCCGCAGGGAACTTTCGAATGACCGACTTTGCTGCCGCGCTCGGGCTCGCCCAGCTTCGTCGACTCGATGAGATCGTCGTGCGGCGACGCGAGATCGCCGCGATGTATCGGGATGCCCTCGACGGCGTGCTCGGTCTGCAGAAGACCCCGGATGCCGCCGTTTCCAACTACCAGACGTTCGGCGCAGTCCTCCCAGCGGATCGCGACCGTGACGGCTTCGTGTCGGCGCTACGGGAACGCGGCGTGGAATCGGGTCTTCTGTCGCATGCAGCCCATCGGATTGGCAGCTTCACGGGTAAATCGGTGTCGCTCCCCAACACCGAGCACCTCGCAAAACAGGGCGTCGCGCTGCCGCTCTACCCCCAGATGCGAAACGCGGAGGTCGAAGAGGTGATCGCCAAGGTGAGGCAGGTTCTGCATGAGTGAGCGGGAGACGGTCCTCTCGGTGAGCGACCTTCACAAGGTGTTTCACATCGGGTTCTTCAGAAAGCGAGTCGAGGCCGTGAGAGGCGTCAGCTTCTCGGTTCGGCGCGGAGAGATCTTCGGCCTGCTCGGCCCGAACGGCGCGGGGAAAACGACCACCATCAAGTCCACGCTTCGGCTCATCTTCCCGACATCCGGCGAGATCCGCATCTTCGGACGACCCGGCGGCGAGCGCGAAGTGGCGATGCGCGTCGGCTACATGCCCGAAAACCCGTACGTTTACCAGTACCTGAAGCCGATCGAGTTTCTCGACCTCTGCGGCCGCCTGGTCGGCATTCGAAAGCGGGATCGTCGAACGCGGTCCGAGGCCATGATTGACAAGGTCGGCCTCCGGCACGCGGTCGACCGGCCGATCGGAAAGTTCTCGAAGGGCATGATGCAGCGCATCGGGCTCGCCCAAGCGCTGCTGCACGACCCCGAGCTCCTGGTGCTCGACGAGCCGATGAGCGGTCTCGACCCGATCGGACGGAAAGAGGTTCGGGACCTGCTGCTCGAACAGCGAAACCGCGGAAAGACGCTGCTCTTCACGAGTCACATCCTAAGCGACGTCGAGATGCTGTGTGACCGGGTCGTCATCATGCAGCGGGGCCGAATCACGGCCGAGGGACAGGTGCACGACCTTTTAGAGAGCGCGGAGCGTCGCTTCGAGATTCAGCTGAGCGGAGCTTCCGAGGCTCTCAAGGAATCACTCGGCACGAGGGGCACGGTCATCGAGGACGGCGGCGGCCGGCTCACGCTCCGGGCGGAGGGCGACGAACGAGTCCACGAGATCCTCCGCATCTCGAATGCTGCGGGCGCTCGCTTGGAGGCGATGATCCCGGAGCGGCAAACGCTTGAGAGCCTCTTCATCGACCAGGCGGCGCCCTGAGACGCGGGGTGGCGTCGGCCGCGGTGCTGCCTTAGATGGGCCCCATGGACATCAAGCGAGTCTCTCCAGAAGAAGCCAAGGCTCTGATCGACGACGACGGCTACGTCTACCTCGACGTTCGGTCGGTCCCCGAGTTCGAGGCCGGGCACCCGGCTGGAGCGTACAACATCCCCGTGGCGCACATGGGGCCAGGCGGCATGCGACCGAACCCGGAGTTCCTCGCCGAGGTCAGCGAGGTGTTTCCACCCGACACGAAGATCGTGCTCGGCTGCAAAGCGGGCGGTCGCTCGCTTCGGGCGGCGCAGGCGCTCACCCACGCCGGATACACCAACCTGGTCGATCAGCGTGCAGGGTTCTCAGGAGCGCGCGACCCGTTCGGCCAGGTCCAAGAAGCGGGCTGGCAGGGCGCCGGTCTAGACGTCGCAACCACGGCCGAGTCGGGCCGGAGCTACGCCGAGCTCACTGGCAAGCGCGGCGATTGAGCCGCGCGCTATCCCCGAAGCGCCGACCAAAGAATGCTCGGGATCCGCGTGGCAGACGGATCGGCATAAAAGTACGTCAGCTTTCGACCGACTTCAGCGGCGGTCTTGTTGGTGACGAACCAGGCCGGCTTCGGAAACACTCGGAACGGCCCGCGAACCACGGCCTTCTGCGCGCGGTCGAAGAGGAAGGTGTTGTGGACGACACCTTGGCCGGAGCCGATGTCTTCGAGTGGGTGACCTGGGAAGGCTCCCCACGTGGGCGTCACCAGACCGTAGGCCAGCGCCGACCAGTGATTCACGGCCACGCTCCCGAAGCGTAGGTTCTGGACTGCACGCTCGACGGCGTCGGCGACCTGTGGGTCTTTGAGAGACTTCGGGTGGACGATGAGCGTGGCGGCGAGCGTCCCCCAGCAGGCGTCGTTGGCAAACTCGACGGCCTTGTCGATGTACTCGGCCACGGAGTTCGAGGGGAGAGCGACCTCGCCCGTGAGACCACACCAGGACTCGGTGGTGAAGCAGATGTCGTCGCGGTTCGAGGGGTCGAGGTGGTGGATTAGAGTCCACGGTGCCTTGCCTGCGCCTTTGGCGCCGAACTCGTCTCCCTCGGGGTGCTGTTCCATGAAGGTTCGCTGCCGTGTTTCGGCCCCCGGGTAGTAGGGCTTTCGATCGGGCTCGCTTTGAAACACGCCTTTGAGCGCGCTGACGAGCTGTTCCCGCTGACCCCACTGCTCGTGCTGGATGATGACACGGGTTGCCGTGCAGTTGAACCCGGCGTTGTTGACGAGCGAGGAGGCGATGTTCACCGATTGGAAGGCGATGTCACTCGCCGACCACGGGCCCGGTACGATGATGATCGGACTCACATTGCCAAGCTCGCTCGTGATGTGCTTGCCGTTGAGAGGCTCGCGGTTTTGCTTGCGCCGTGCGCCCTCTTCACCCGTGCCAAACACAATCGCGTCGTGGGTTTTGTCGGACCCGGTGATGTGCATCTCCTCGACGCGGGTGTGCTGGCAGAGGTATTTACCCTCGTTGGCACCGCCGTACACGAGCCGGAAGTAGCCGCGATCGCGGAGCGGGGCGAAGGCTTCATCGATGATGGGGCCGAGGTACTCGTTGACGGGGTTCATCTTCAAGATGACGACGCTTCCCTCGACGAAGAGCTTGTGGAGCGCGTCCATGGGGCCGATGGAAGAGACGTTGCCCGCGCCGAGCACGAGCGCGACGCGCCCCGCGTGCTTCGGCGACCGATAAAACCCGGCCTGCGTGTTCGGAAGATCCTCGAGGCGAACCTCCGGGTCCATCCAGACCTCCGCGGTAAAGCCCTGGAACAGGAGCGTGTCCCAGATGTCCGTCGGGAACACCGGCGCGGCGACCTGACCGTTCGGCCGCGCGTAGGCCTTCTTGGGAAGCTCCGGAACGCCTTTGGACGCCACGTCACCGAGGGAATCGATGAGGAGCGAGATGTTGCGGACCACGAGCGAGACCCCGGCAAGCCACTCCTCGCCCTCCTGGCCGCTGCCCGGGCGAAGACCCTTCGCTTTGACCGAAGCATCCGTCCATCGTTGCGCGACCCGAACGACGCCGTCTCGGAGCTCCTCGAGGAGATCGATTCGCTCGTCGATGCTCAGCGACGCCCACTCGGTTTTGTGGTCCTCGAGGATGGCCAGCGCTTCATCGATGGTGCTTTGTGAGGTGGGTTCGATCTGGTGCTCGGCCTCCGGAATCGCAGCGGAGCCGACTTGAGCAACGACAACTTCGGTCACGTGAGCCTCCTAGAAAGGGGGGGATTCGACGTCCATGGTGTGCTGTGTCCGAAAGGAGATCAAGAGATCTCGGACTTCGTCACGCGTTTCACAAACTCGTGCGGGCGGAAGGCTTCGGAGGAACACCTTGCCATAGCCCTTGTTGCGGATGCGGGAGTCGAGGATGGCCACCACGCCGTGGTCTCGCGTGCTCCGAACGAGCCGACCGAAGCCTTGCTTCAAGGTCAGCGCGGCGGCGGGGACTACGTAGCGCATGAACGACGACTCGCCTGCCTCGTCCAGCCGACGACAGCGGGCGGCGACGACGGGGTCGGTCGGTACCTCAAAGGGCAGTTTGTCGATGATCACGAGTCGAAGCGCATCGCCCGGAACGTCGACGCCCTCCCAAAAGCTGGCGGTAGCGAAGAGCACCGCGTTGCCCACATCGCGGAACCGATCGAGCAAAGTCTGTTTGGGGGCGTCTCCTTGGACGAACCAAGGCTGCTCGAGCTCCGGGCCTAGGCGCTTCGAGAAGAAACGCATCATGCGAAGAGACGTACAAAGCACGAAGGCCCCGCCCTCGGTGAGGCGAATCAGCTCGAGACACTCGGAGGCGGCAGCTTCGCCGTAGTCGCTGCTCCGCGGGTCCGGGAGACTGCTCGGGGCGTACAGGCCCGCCTGAGCCGAGTATTCGAAGGGCGAGTCGACCACCTCTTCGCTGACTTCGTGGTCGATCCCGAGCCGCTGCTTCAGGAAGGAGAAGTTCCCCCCCGTGGTGAGCGTGGCGCTGGTGAAGACGAGGCAGGGCACGCGCTCATGGAGACGCTCGCGAAGGAGCGGCGCCACGTCGATGGGCGAAGACCCGACCGACTGCGCGCGCCCGAGGCCCTGCATCCAGCTCACGTGTCCGCGAGCCTGGAGGGAACCGAGCGCGTCTCGCACCTTGTCGGCGCGACGAGCGAGCTGGAGGACAGGTTCTCGAAGCGGGCGCGCGTTTCGACATCCGAGCACCAGCTCACCGAGCGCGTTGTCGAGGGCGAAGAGGGCAGTCTCGGAGGTGTCTTCCGGGCTGAGAGAAACCCGAGCAGCCTGTGCATCGGTAGGGAGGGACGCGAAGAAAGCGGACGTTCGCTCGAGGATTGCGTCTAGCAAACGTTCGTCATGCCCGGCCTCGCGTTTCCCGAGCAGCACGCCTCGCGCATCACGCACCAGTCGCTCGACCATCGCCACCGACACGCGCGAGCCGAAGAAGAGCGTGGCCGTATCCTCGATTTGATGCGCCTCGTCGAAGATCACTGCGTCGTAGTCGGGGAGGACCGACGCGTAGCCCGTGTCTCGAAGGGCGAGGTCGGCAAAGAAGAGATGATGATTGACCACGATGAGCTGCGCCTCGTCGGCACGCCGCCTCACCTTGGTGACGAAGCAGCGGTCGTAGTACTCACACCGCGCCCCAATTCGCGTATCCGACCCGCTCACGACGCGATTCCAGATCGAGTCGTCTTCGGCGATGGCATCGAGCGCGGCGCGGTCGCCCGACTCGGTAGCCTCGACCCACGGCCTGAGGAGCGGCAGCGACCGGCTGAACCGCGAGGTCCCCGCGTCGGCACTCCGCAAAAACTCGTCGTAGCGGCGAAGGCACACGTAGTTGCCGAGCCCCTTGACGCACGCGGAGTCGACCTCGAGGCCGAGGTGATCCTCGAGCGCGGGGATGTCCCGCTCCATGATCTGATCCTGGAGCGCGCGCGTCCCGGTCGAAACCAGCACGCGACGACCACTCAGGACGGCAGGAATCAGGTAGGCCCAGGTCTTTCCCGTGCCCGTCCCGGCCTCGATCAGCAGGGTTCCGTCGTGCTCGAGGACGTCCTGAACGGCGCGGGCCATTCGGATCTGGCCGGGTCGATGCTCGTAGCCCGCGACGCCACGCGCCAAGGGCCCGGTGGGTCCGAGCAGATGCCCCGAGTCCATGCTGGTGCTGTAGCACGTGTCGATGCGCACGCCTCGGTGGGACGCGCTACGATGCCCCTTGGTGATCCCGATCCGCGACCACAATCACACGCGACGAACGCCGATCGTCACGTGGACGCTGATTGCGGCGAACGCGCTCATCTTCGTGTGGAGCATGGCGTTCGGCGCGAGTCACGCGGAGGCAGTCGTGATGCGCTTCGGCGTCATCCCGGAGGTCCTCGTCCACGGCGACTGGCAGTTGATGCGCACGTCCGGCGGTGCGGTCGGCGCGGTCGTGACGCCGTTCACGAGCATGTTCCTGCACGGCGGCCTTCTTCACCTCGGGTTCAACATGCTGTTTCTTCACGTGTTCGGCGACAACGTCGAGGACGTGCTCGGTCGCGGCCGATTCGTGGGGTTCTACTCGGTGTGCGGTCTCGGTGCGGTCGCAGGTCAGGTTCTCGTAGACACCAACAGCATGATTCCCATGATCGGGGCATCGGGAGCGATCTCCGGAGTGCTCGCCGGGTACATGATCCTCTTCCCCCACGCGCGGATCGTGACGCTCATTCCGATCTTCATCTTCATCCGCTTCGTGGAGCTACCGGCCGCGGTGTTCATCATCCTCTGGTTCGGGCTCCAGCTGGTGCTCGGGTACCTGTCGCTCGGTCTTCTCGCCGAGGCGGGAAGCGGCGTCGCGTGGTTCGCGCACATCGGCGGTTTCCTTGCAGGACTCGTCTGCGTGAAGCTGTTCTACCGGTCGCCTAGAACCCGGCGGGATCGTCTGTTTCGGTAGCGTCTTCGGCAGTGGGTTCTGACTCCGGCGCTTCTTCGGCGGGTGCGTCAGGGGCGTCTGCCGCAGTGGGCGCAACGTCGATGGCAGCGGCCTCGGCCGACGGCGCGGAGGCCGCTGGGGTGAGCGTCACACGAATGGACGTCACCATGCGCTTGGCTTCTTCGCGGAACTCTCGCCGCGAGACGGTCTTCGTGACGGTCTGGTAGCCATCCTTCGCGATGACGATTGAGCGCGGGCTCAGCATCGACTTGAACCGCATGTCGCCCGGCGTCGTGATCTCGCCGCCGCCCACCGAGGTAACTCGTGCTCCCGGCGGATCGCTCGACACCTCGACGAAGTAGGGCAGCGTTGGAAGCGCGAGGGTCACCGTTCCGCCGCCTGGCTCGACCGTCACCTTCTGCGTCCTGTTCAGGTATCCCTTGGCCCGACCGAGCAAGGTCACTTCAGTTCCAGGCTCGAGCGTCAACGTGATGGGCGCGCGACCCGCAGGCTTGCCGTCGACCGATACGAAGGCGCGCGCAGGACGCGACTCGATGACGAGCTTCGCTGGACCCGCAGGCGCAGCAGGCGCTTCGGCTTCAGCGGTCGCCTCCGCCCCCGCGTCACTGGCTCCCAGCTCGGCCTCAGGTTCCTCGACGACGTCGGCAGTTTCGTCCGCCGCGGGCTCGACGCGAGTTTCCTCGATGACTTCGATCTCGTCACCGATGTACGGCGCGGCCAGCTCCTTGAGGTTGTCGACTGCACCGAAACGCCAACCCGCGAAGGCGCCGCCGGCAATGACGAGCAGTGCAAGAACCCAAGGCATCGCCTTCTTCAGGCCGCTCGTGCCTGCGCCGCCAGAGCTTTGGACGGGACGCGCAGCTGCGACGGATGCGTCGCCGGCAGCGTACGGATTTTCCGCCGCCTGGGCGCGCTGGGTCGGTGCCTTGAAAGCCTCGACGGGAATTCCGGGCCCGGTTGGGACGCCTGCGGGAGGCGGAACCGTGGGAACCGCCGGATCGAGCAGGCTCGAATCGAGGATCTCGCCGGGCGCCGGCTCGAGGCCGCCGGAAGGGCTGAACGAGCTGGCGATGTCGGGCCCGAACAGATCGGGGATCTCGGTTTCGAGCCGGGAGGGCGTGGGCGCCTCAACGACCGGTGTCTGGCGAGGCGGGCCGGGCATGAACGCGGCGGCCGATCCGCCTACGACCGTGGCATCCGGATCCGGGTAGTCGTGAATGCGCGTCTGCTCGTCATCGAGAAAGTCGTCTTCGGCGTTGAACTCTTCCATCGGCTCGGCCACGGCCTGGCTGACGCTTCCCCCGTTGCCGAAAGCCGACATCGCGCTGCGCGACGACGCTTCGGGTGGAGCCGCGCGCTTGGCGGTCGGAACCTCATGCGTGCCACCGAGAACACCGCGAGCGGGAGAACTCCGACGCGATCCGATGTTCTGGCTTTGCTGCCGTGCGCGCTGCGCACCGGCGCGTGCTTCGCTCACCGTCTCTGCAGCGGCCGCGCCCTCTTCGAACGCCGACGCGAGAAACTCACTGACATGCCGGACCTTGGTTCGGTCGTCCGGGGCGGGCGTTGCGACGGGTGCAAGCGAAGGTTCGCTGGCTGGCGGCTGACTCCCATCTTCGAATACACCGGGCGTGTCCCGGCCTTCGCAGATGCGCTGCACGAGGGAACGCGACTCCGGGTCCATCTTGATGAACTTGATGCCCATGCCCGCAGGACTGTCTGCGGTCGCCTCGCCGGGCTCCCGGCGCCAAACCACACGACCCACTCCGTGAATCAGGCTCGATTGATCTTGAAGCAAGAACTCGAACTTGAGGAGTGTTCCCACGTCGAGAGGCTTCTTCGCTTTGATGAAGACTCCCCCCTGAGAGATGTCACCGCTGTAGCGTTCGATGAAGTCCTCGAGCGTGGCGCTCTTGTAGCGGATCTTCAGCGAAAGCAGCGTGCGCTTGTCCTTGCGTGCGTCTGCCATTCGTGTCGTTTGCCCCCAACCAAAGACTACCCATCGGTTCGTGAACCAACAAACGAATGTGCCGAAAAACGTGGTTAGCCGGATGAGTTTTCAACTACGCAGCGCGCGACGTATGCGCGCGACACGCCTGAAGTGGTTTCGAGACGCACACGTCGTTCGTCTGGAATGCCCATGTTTCGTCCGTGAAAGCGAACGTTCCACTGCGAGTGCGAACAGTGACTCACCGTGGTGAACTCGGTGACGAAACCGTCGCGGCCGACGGCATTGATCGCATCCGCGAATGCACTGGCACTGGAATCGACGGTGCCGTGTCGCGTGACGAGGGGCGCATCGTCCGACCGATCCGTGGAGCACGCGAGCGCGCAGGCATCGACGAGCATGTCGGACTCCACCTCGACGAACCCAGCGGAGTCGACACGGTAGATCGCAGCGCGGTCCCAGGAAGGGAGACGGCCCCCCGCGGCTTCCAAGATCGATGCGTAGCGTTGCTTCAACTGAGGCGCGACGTCGAGCAGCGGCGTGAGTGCGAAGGGCCTGCGCTCGAGCTCGCGATGAGGCACTTGAAGCGCGTCGCTCTCGAACGGCCCGGCGGCGTCCCAAAGAATGTCGAGGTCGAGGCTTCGAGCCGTCCATCGCTCCATGACCGACCGATCGCGACCGAGCCGCTGCTCCACCTGCCGAACCATCGAGAGGATCTCGGGCGGCGCGAGGTCGGTCTCGATCGCGAACGCGGCGTTGAGGTAGTCAGGCTGCGGTGGCCCGACGGGCGCCGTCTCGTAGAGCGGAGAGGCAGCCACCACCTGCACGCGGGGGCTGGCATCGACGAGGCGGCGGGCGCCCTGAATCGACGCCTGACGCGATCCGAGGTTCGAGCCCACACCGATGACGACCGACCGCACGATAACGAGTGGACTGTCCCCTTTTTCAGGACGCTGCGCCGCCCGAAAGTGAAGCCCACGAAAAAGCGGACTGTCCCCTTTGTCGTGAGCCAGAAGGCGAGTACGTTGAGCCCCATGTCGGACATGCCGCTTTTCGAGCGGTTCGAGGAGCGCGAGCCGAATGAAGGCGAGCGCGTTTTTCGGGTGGGCGAAATCAACCGCGCCGTCCGCTACGGGCTCGAAGACGCTTGGCCGAGCGTGCTCATCGAAGGCGAGCTTTCGGACGTGCGGCGCGCGCGCGGTCACGTGTACTTCAGCCTGAACGACGAGGAGGACGACGCGCAGCTCCGAGGCGTGATGTTCCAGTCTGACGTTCGGCGCACCAAGGCGCCCCTCGAGGACGGGGCGCGGATCCGCTTTCGCGGCAAGCTCTCGCTCTACCAGCCGCGGGGTCAGTTTCAGCTGATCGCACGGTCGGCGAGGCTTGCGGGGGAGGGGGACCTCGCCGCCCGATTCGCTCGCCTCCGGAAGAAACTGGAAGCCGAGGGACTGCTCGACGCCGACCGCAAGCGTCCGCTCCCGCGCCTCCCGCGCGTCGTGGGCGTGGTGACGAGCCGGTCGGGCGCAGCGGTTCGCGACATCATCCGCGTGGCATCGGAACGCTGCCCCGTACGCCTGATCGTCGTCGACTGCCGCGTTCAAGGCGAAGACGCGCCGGCCACCATCGTTTCGGCCATCGAACGAGTGCAGAAGCTGCCGAACCTCGACGTGGTGATCGTGTCGCGTGGAGGCGGTGCTGCGGAAGATCTCTGGGCCTTCAACGACGAAGGGGTCGCGCGTGCCATTTCGGCATGCCGCGTGCCTGTGGTGAGCGGAGTCGGACACGAAGTCGACGTCACCATCGCCGACCTCGTCGCGGACGTGCGCGCGGCCACACCCTCGAACGCGGCAGAGCTGGTGGTACCGGAACGCGACAGCTTGGTTCGCGAGCTGCAGTCGCTCGAACGACGGCTGAGCCAAGCGCTCGACGGCCAGGTCGGCGGCCTTAGGCTTCGTCTCGAACGCCTGCTCCGGCCCCTCTACGGCGCACGACGTGTCATCGCGCCGATTCGTCGTTCGCTCCTCGACTGGCAGGATCGGTTAGCCGGCGCGACCCGAGCGGCGCTTCGGAGCCGGCGACGAACCCTGACGGACCTCCGGGGACGACTCGACCGGCTCGACCCGCGCTCACAGCTCCGAGCGGACCGTCGGGTTCTCGGCTCCACCACAGCGAGGCTTCGCGACGCAGGCCGCATCCCCATCGAACGACGGCGACAAGAGCTGATTCGGCTCACGGCCGTCCTCCGGAGTCGAGGGCGACCCCTCGTTCGCGAGGCGCGTGCCAAGCACGCCGAGGCCGCGGCACGTCTTGACGCACTGTCTCCGCTTCGGGTGCTCGACCGCGGCTACGCGATCGCGGTCGACCCTCAGTCGAAGCGCGCCGTCCGCAAGGTGAGTGAGGTCGAGGCGGGCGACCGACTGCGCATCAAGGTGTCGGACGGGGACTTTCCCGTCACGGTGGAGGACGAGTCGTGAACGACCCGATTCGGCTCGGCATCTTCGGGTTCCCGGTTGCGCACTCGAAGTCTCCCGAGATGCACGGAGCAGCGGCGCGCGCGCTCGGGATCGCCCTCGAGTACGAACGGTTCGAGGTCGAGCCCGCCGGTCTCGCGGACGCTGTGAGCGCACGGCACGCCGGGGGCATCCACGGGTACAACGTCACGGTTCCTCACAAACAGGCGGTCATGGCGCTTGTCGACGACGTGTCTCCCGCGGCGCGGGCGATCGGCGCCGTCAACACGGTGGTGCGCACGAATGACCGCTACGTCGGGCACAACACCGATGCCCCTGGGTTCGTTCGTTCGCTCGAAGAGGCTGGCGTTCAGCTCGAAGACGCGCGCGTCGTGATGGTAGGCGCCGGAGGCGCGGCGTTGGCGGGCGTCGTCGGTGTGGCCGAGGCCGGAGCCGCCGAGATCGCCGTGCTCGCGCGGAGGCCGGAGCAGGCCGAGTCGCTGGTGGAGGCGCTCGACGAACACGTGCAGTGCCCGCTCGAGGCGGCTCCCTTGAGCGAAGCGTCTTGGCACTTCGATGGAGCGACGCTGCTCGTTCAGGCGACGAGTGCCACGCTAGAGTCGAACCCGCACGCAGCCGAGTTTGCGGCGGGACTTCCGATCGAGTCGCTCCCCGCTTCGGCGGCCGTGATCGACATGGTTTACAAACCGCGCATCACGGCGGTGCTCGCGCGCGCCGACAAACGCGGGCTTCGCACGGTGGACGGGCTCGGCATGCTGCTTCATCAAGGCGCGATCGCCTTTGAAATGTGGACGGGTCAGTCTCCGCCGATCGACGTCATGCGGGCCGCGCTCGAGACGTGACGGCGCCGACCGGCTACATCAGCACGCCCTGAACCGGCTCCATCGGCCGAGGGATCTCGGCCTCTCCGAGCTGCTGCCGCAGGTCGATCTCGATGGTCCGGCAGAGCGCGGTCATCGGCGTGTCGTTCGGTTCGTTCTCGAAAGGGTTCTTCAGCGAAGCGCCGAGCTGCTCGACGATCATGAAGCTCAGTACGATGACGACGGCGCCGAGGATCTCGATCACCGTGACTTGGTTCTGAAGCGGGTTCAGAAACGCAAGGGGCACGGCGATCGCCGTGAGCCAGACCATCCCTCGGGACGCAAGCCGCACCTCGTCAGGAAACGCCGTGTTCTTGATTCGCTCGCAGCCGCCCTGAATGTCGTAGAGCCGAGAGAGCGTGGAGTCGAACTGCATCAGAAGAACCTGCTGCGCGGTATCGGTGCCGATCAGTTCGGCGAGGCGATCGGCTTGGCGTCGGTTGAGCTGCGTTGCTTTGTTGGCGTAGCCCGTCAGCTCCGCGAACTCTTCCGGCGAGAGGAACGGCTCGAGCTCGTCCCACGATTCTTCTCGTCGAAGCTGAAGTCGAAGCGCGTTGATGTACGCAAGGTGGCGGTGCACGAGTTCGCTCTGTATCGCGCGTGCCTGCGGGTCAGTCTGAATGGACGGCACGCGGTCTGGGGTCAGCAGCGTGTTGACCTCACGCGCGAACGTGCGGCTGTCGTTGACGAGTGCGCCCCACAGGATGCGGGCCTCCCACCATCGCTGGTAGGCCTCGTTGAATCGAAACACCAGGAAAATGCCGATCGCCGTCGCAAGCACCCCGACGGCCGCCGCCGAAAACACGTCGGTCTTGAAGACGTCCGAGTAGCTCGAAACCAAGAGAAGGCTCTCTTCGGCGAGAACGACGACCAGAATCAGAGGCCAGTTTCGGGCGATGAACTGACGGAACCCGTGCCGTACCCCGGCACCGTTTCTAACGATCATTCGGCTTCGAGCTCCGCGATTCCAAACATCTGTGCGGCGTGCACCAGCACCAACTCTTCGGCTTCCATGATGGGTTCCGGTGAGGCGTCGATGCCGAGGGTGCAATCCTCGATGGCGAAGAACTCCTTCGACTGCATGATCTCGTCCGAGACGCGGATGCCTTTGGCTAGCGGAAGCGTCCCCATCACCAGGCCGCCGTCGAACAAGCAGGCGACCTCGTGACGAACGAGGTCGTCGTGTTCGTGGACGCCGACGAGTGCGTCTTCGCCGGGAACGACGACGAGGACGGCGTTTCGTTGAAGCGCGAGAAACGGAATGGTGCGTGGCTGCTCGGGAAGGCTCACGTTGGTCATGCGAAAGAACGCCTCGTCACCGTTCAAAAACGGCAGGAGTCCGCTGCCTGCCGGGACGTGGAGGGTGCCGATGACCCAGCCAGTCGGGGTGAGGAGCCGAACGGTGCTTTGAACCAAACCCTCCACTTCAGCCCCTTCATACCCGATTGGGCCGAAAAGTTCAGTCGCTTGGCGAGGTGAGGAGCGGTCGAAGCGCTTCGACGGTCGCCTCCTCTGGCGCGATGGGGGCGCCGATCGTGAGGGTGACGCGCGACCAGATGCGGCGGAACGGTTTCCGAAGTGCTGCCCCGTCTTTGCGGCTGAAGTAGCTGCCCCACATGCCGTCGAGGCGAACCGGGATCACGGGAACCGGGGTACGCGCAACGACCTTCTCGATCCCGGGCTTGAGCGCTCCGAGCTCTCCGTCTTGCGTGAGCTCTCCTTCGGGAAACAAGCAAACCACGTTGCCCTCTTCGAGCTCTTCGGCGATGCGGTCCATGGCGTGCGCCACTGCGTGAGCGTTCTCGCGAGCCGATGCGATCGGAATGACCTTCGCGTCACGAAACGCCCAGCCAACCAGTGGCAGTTTCAGAAACTGCTGGTGCATGACGAACCGAAGCGGACGCTGGTAGGCGCTGCTGAGGATCAGCCAGTCGACGTACGTCACATGATTCGCTACGAGCACGGCAGGGCCGTCGTCGGGGAGGTTCTCCTCGCCCACGACCCTGATGCGATACATGACCTTGGCGACAATCCAAGCGAAGAACCGAAGCAAGAACTCGGGAATCACCGAGTAGATGTACGCGGACACCAGCGCGCTCATGACCGCGAGCAGAAGAAAGGTCTGCGGGATGGTGACGCCGAGCTTCGGAAGCGCCATCAGCATGAGGGAGGACAGCACCATGAAGAGCGCGTTCAAGATGTTGTTGCCAGCAATGACGCGCGAACGATTCTCGGGCTCGGAGCGCTCTTGGATGAGCGTATAGAGCGGGACCGTGAAGAAGCCGCCAAAGACCGCCAGCGCGAAGAAGTCGGCGATCATCCGCCAAGCGTTCGGAAGCTTCAGGAATTCACGAAGGCCCATGAGCGAATCGCCGACGTGGTGAAGTGGGGCTGAGGCGAAGTAGAGGTCGACCGCGGCGAGGGTGAGGCCGATGGAACCAAACGGCACCAGGCCGATCTCGAGTTTGCGACCCCCGAGACGTTCGCAAAAGAGCGAGCCCACCGCCACGCCCACGCAAAACACGGCGAGGAACAGGGTGACGATGGTCTCTGCAGCGCCGAGAACGTCTTTGCCGAAGCTCGGCAGCACCGTCAGGAAGCTTGCCCCGAGAAACCAGAACCACGAGATGCCGAGCACGGATAGAAACACGCTCTTGTTGGTTCTGACGGATCGATAGGTTTCGATGGCGGGCGTGACGGGGTTGAGGGTGAGGCGGAGCGTCGGATCGGCGGGCCGGGTGTGCGGGATGAACAGGCTCGACAAAATGCCGAGGCCGGCTACGGCGATCGCGCAGACGCCCACGGTGTGAACGTGATCGCCCGCGAGAAGGCCGCCGGCAATCGTCCCCAGTAGGATGGCAATGAACGTGCCCGTCTCGACCAGCGCGTTTCCGCCAGTGAGCTCACGCGAGCTGAGAAGCTCGGGCAAGATGCTGTACTTCGCGGGGCCGAAGAACGCCGACTGAAGTCCCATCAAGAACAGGACGAAGAGCAAGAGGGGAAGGCTGTCGAGCCAGAAGCCGAGGGCCGCCCCGGCCATGAACACCAGCTCCGCAACCTTTACCCATTGGATGAGCGTGGTCTTGCTCACTTTGTCGGCGAGCTGCCCGGCCCAGGCCGAAAACAAGAAGTACGGCAGGATGAACAGACCGGCCGCCATGGCTACGACCGTCTGTGTGGACATCCCAGCAAGGGTGGCCGACCGATAGGCGACGGTGACCATGAGTGCGTTCTTGAACAGGTTGTCGTTGAACGCGCCAAAGAACTGCGTGGCGAAAAACGGCGAGAAGCGTCGCTTCCTGAGGAGCGCCGCCTGACTCATCTACTCGTCTCCATGGTCCGGTGGGGTGTGCACGCGTCGTGCCAAGTCTCGCTGAGGGCCGCCGAGGGCGTCGAGAAGCCGGGGATCGACGTGTTTGGCGATGGTCCGACGATCCACCCCGAGAAGCCGCCCGGCCTGGGCGTAGCTTCCGGTCCGCGCGTAGGTCCAAGTGCTGTATGCGGTGGTCACCTCGTCGAGCTCGACCTCGTTTCCGCGCATGCGGGCGAAGAGCGCATCGAGGCCGGTAGACGACGCGGCGTGGGGCGTTGGGGCGTAGTGTCCGTGCACCAGGATGTTGCGAACGCATTGCTCGAGCTCGCGGATGTTGCCAGGCCACGCATAGTCGAAGCCGACGCCTTTCTCGATGGCCGTCATGACCTCGTCCACCGTGCTCGGATCGTGCGCGCCGAGGGTACGCTTGGCGAGCACAGTCACGAGTCTCTCGAGCTCACCTGATTCTGCGGAGAGCTGTTCGCGAAGTGACGGCGTCCGGATGATGTCGGAGCAGAGGCGATAGTAGAGGTCTTGGCGAAAGTGCCCGTCGGCCATTCGCTGAGAGAGGTCGCGGTTGGTGGCGGCGAGGATTCGGCCACCAAACTCGCGCGGCGCGGAATCGCCGAGTCGATGAAACGCCCGAGACTGAAGCACTCGGAGAAGCTTCACCTGAACCTCGGGGTCGAGCTCACCGATCTCGTCGAGGAACACGGCGTCAGCCGGAGTCTTCTCTTCGAAGTGCCCTTTCCGGTCGGCCTGAGCGCCCGTGAAGGCTCCCTTTTTGTGGCCGAATAGCTCGGATTCGATGAGGTTTTTCGACATCGCGGCGAGGTTCAGCGGGTGAAACGTCCAGCGAAAGTCGCGGGCGAAACGGCGCGACGAGGGAAGGAACGGGATGTACCCGGACAAACCGAGCGCGCTGGCAACGAGCTCCTTGCCGGTGCCAGACGGGCCGAGGATGAGCGTGCTGACCTCGTGCATGCGTCCCTTGAGGTGCGCGAGGTAGCGCGAGACGTCGTGCGTGAAGAGCGACTCCCACACGTTGGCGCGAAGCGAGGCCGCGGCGGCAGAGCTGCCGAGGATCTGGTGGAACACGAAATGAAACGCGCGGCGAGTCTGAAAGAAGAGCGCGATCAGCTCCGCGGGCGTCGCCGCCCACGCGGGTGCGCCAGTGGGATGGAGGAGCGTGTGGAAGTCGCGTTCGAACGCTTCGTAGAACGACACGGTCGTGGGCGTCGGCTCGGTGGTGATCCAGTGATAGAGCTCCGCGTCGTAGCGGTAGTAGAGAACGTAGAGCGCGACGCCCTGAATCAGCGCGCGCTCTCGGTCGGAGGGAGACTCGCCCGCGGCCAGGCGACGATGCGAGGCGGCAAGCTGATGCTCGGCCTCTCGCTGAATGGCCGGCAGCACTGGGTCCTCGAGCGGCCAGTCGACCGGCCGGTTCCAGAGTACCGACCGCGCGGCCTCCTCCCCGACGATGACGGCCTCGAGACGGGGGCGCTCTGGACCGAACGGATTGCTGAAGCCCAGGGTCCCAATCGCCTCCAATCGTGCGGCCAGTTTCGAGTCAAACATGTACATTCTATGTATGCCATATGTACATTTTGTGCCTAATTGAGTGGTAGAGCGACCGTGAATAGTCATGATTCCATATAGTTAGATGCTGGCACGCGTCCTGCTCTATCCAACGTCGGAGGTTCTGCAGATGAATCGAATGAAGCGTTGGACGATGAGCGTGACGAGCTGGGTGGATGGCGTGCTGGCCCAGGTCGAGAACCACGAAGCCACGGTGGACGCCGCCATGCTGCAGGTTCGCCGATCGACCGCCGAGGCGAGGGTACGACTGAAGCGCGTGGAGCGGGACGCCGAGAAGCTTCGGCACGCGCTCCGAAAAGAAGAAGAAGCCGTCGAGGCGTGGCGCGACCGCGCTCGCCGCGCCGAGGATCAGGAAAGGGCGCTCGAATGCCTTCGGCGCCACAAGCGTGCCGAACGACAGGTGTCGACGCTCGAGGAGCGCCTCGCTGAACAGGAGCGCGCCCACAAAGAACTCCTCGACGGGGTTCGGCGTCTGAACGGCAGGCTCGCCGAACTCACCGAGCGCCGGAACGTCATGCGCGCGAGACAGTCGCGCGCCGAGGCCGTTCACGGGATGAGCTCTGCAGCCCGTCCGGTGGGCGACCTCGAAGACGTGTTCGACCGGTGGGAATCCCGCGTCGGCGAGATCGAGATCCTCGCGGACGACACCGACCCTGTCGATTCCTTCGAAGCAGATATTCACGACGAAGAAGAACGCGAATCGCTCGAGGCCGAGCTCGAGGCCCTTCGTCGCGAGACCCAGTGAGGAGCGAAACGATGACGATCCCATCCAAGCCCGACATGGATTCTGGACCAGGTCAGCCCGTGGAGACCCACGAGACGGCTCCCGAGACGAACCTCAAACCGAAGCTCACGGACGACGCTTCGACGAGGCCCGCGGTTTCGTCGGCGCACGTCGATCGACGATCGACGACGCAGAGCGGTGGCCCCTCGCTCGAGCGGCTGCTGCACGGGCTTCGGCTCTTCGGCGCGGCGATGGTCGCCACGGCCGCAGGCACCTTCTTGGTGCAGCGATGGGAGAACGTGGGCGACATCACGCGCTATCTCGCGCTTCTCGGAGTGACCGCGCTCGTACCGCTGGTGGCCTACCTCTGTGGAGTTCGGCTGCGGGAAAGTCGAAGTGCGCGCGTCCTGCTGATTACGCTCCTCGCGCTCTTGCCCATCCATGCGGGGGTGCTCGCTGGGTTCGTGCTCTCGCAGTTCGGGGCTTCGGCGACGAGCGTTGCTCCTGTTGCGCAATGGGTCGCTCCTTCGCCCATCGCGGCGGTGCTCGTGGTGCTGGGTGCAGGCGCGGTCTTGGTGCCGATCGCGTGGTTTGCGTATCGGGTCCTGGCACGGGAGCACGCCAAACGGCTCACCCTCGTATCGGCGAGCCTCTATGGGCTCCTCCTGGTGCCGAGCCGGAGCGCTCTCGTGGCCATGCTCTTGGTGGCGCCGATGGTGGCCTGCGCTTCGTGGTGCGCCGTGCGGACCAAGCCGAAAACCCGAGAAGCCAAGATCGCGGTGGCGTCGCTCTTCGGGCCGGTCGTCCTCCTCCTGTCGCGCCAGGTGTGGTTCTACGACGCCGGGCTCGCGTTCTGGGGCATGGTTCTCGGGCTCGTCAGCGGAGGCCTGTTCATGCTGAGCCAACAGCTGTCGGACGACACGCTCAAACGGTTCAGCGTCATCCCGATGCTGGCGTCGACCGCGTGCTTCTGGCTCGCCTTGAGCGAGCAGATCGGCAAGCGGTGGAACGTGGACGATGCACTGCTCGTCGTCGCCTACGGATGGCTAGCGGTCCTCCCGCTCGGGCTCTCGGCTTGGAGGAGCCCGACCACCCGCTCGTTCTTCTTGTGGACGCTCGCCGTCGTGAACGCGGTCCTCGTGCTTCTGGCGCTTCTCATTCACGCGAGCCCCTGGGTCGCACTCGAGGCGATCGCCCTTGGGCTCTTCGTCGGAAGCCACGGCTACTTGACGAAGCGCCCGTTCGCGCTCTACGCAGGCGCGGCGCTCGTCATCCCTGGCGCCATCGTCGAGGTGAATCAGGCGATGCAGCGTTTCGAGCCGAGCGGCTGGCTGGCGCTCGCCGGCTTTGGGCTCGGGCTCGTGGGCCTCACCGCGTGGGTCGAGCAGCGTCAGCGAGCCTCTCGGTCGCGCGCTTCAGGATCCTTCGACGAGAGCGCTGTCAAAGTGTCCAGCATGCCCCGCTCGGAGGTGCCACAATGACACGAGTTCGCCCGGTCCCTTGGGTCCTAAAGACGAAATTGCACGGCTTTTTGGCTCCGAGATGAATGGCACGGCGTTCGCATTCGTATCCACCGAGTCATGCGAAGAACGGGTATTCATCTCCTTGTCATCCTCTCCCTCGTGGTCGGGGCCGCGGCAGCAGTCGATGCTGCCGTGGTCACCGACCAGGAACGGATGGAGGCATTCGTCGAGGCCGTCACCGGCAAGGTCTCGTCCACGCGAATCGACAGCGCGCTCAAGTACGCCAACCCGTCGAAGGTCTCGATGGATCTCGTCACAGAGGGACGCCGCCATCGCTACGACGACCGCAACGCGACCAAGCTCAAGGCCGATGCGCGTAAAGCGCTGGCTCCGCTCGAAGGCTCCCGGCTGAGCCTCCTCCAAGAGAACATTCAGCTCGACGGCGAGCGGGCGCGTATCGCCCTTCGCCTGCGCACGAACGAAGGCTTCGCCAATACCGTGTTCGACCTCCGACGCGAAGACGACGAATGGCTGCTTCGGCGCGTGACGGTTAACTGATCGCCCGGCGCGCCGAGGTTCGCTTCGCTCACTCGTTCCTTACGGGCGCTGCCGCGGGTGTACGGTGGGGGGGGCTTGCCTAGGAGAGCGGCGAGAGGTTTTGTTTCATCCGACCCGCCTGCCCCCACCCGTAATCCTCCCTGCGCGCCGTGACTGGGGCCACGGGCTTGCCGGCGCGCAAACGCGCGCCGAGGTTCGCTTCGCTCACTCTTGGCTTGCGGGCGCTGCCGCGGGTGTACGGTGAGGGGAGCTTGCCTAGGAGGTTCGCGGGAGGTTTGCTTTATCCGACCCGCCCGCCCCCACCCGTGATCCTCCCTGCGCGCCCAGGTTCGCTTCGCTCACTCTTGGCTTGCGGGGTGGGGTTGACCACTCGACTTGACCGCGTTTCCGAAGCCGGCGAGGCTCCGGCCGATGCATCCGGTGTTGTTCCACATTCCCACCCCGTGGGGGGCGATTCCGATTTTCTCCTACGGCGTGATGTTGGGGAGCAGTCTGCTCTTCGCTTGGTATTTCTTGATGTACATGGGGAAGCGCGTGGAGAACTTCAACCGCGAGCTTCTCGCGAGCTGCTTCACGTGGACGGCGGTGGGCGCCATCGTGGGCGCACGCGTGCTCTATATCTTCACCAACCTCGATTCTTTTCACAGCCTCGGGCAGTGGTTCGATCTCCGGTCGGGAGGTCTCGTCGCATACGGCGGCTTCCTCGGCGGCTTCTTGGCAGCGTGGGCATTCTGGCGGTCGAAGAAGATCCCGCTTCTGCCGTTCGCCGACCTGGTGATGCCCACGCTTGGCTCCGGCCTGATGATGACCCGCATCGGCTGCTACCTCTACGGCTGTGACTTCGGCCGGCCGCTCGGCCCGAACGCGCCCGACTGGCTCGTTCGAGCGGGCACTTTCCCGAAGTGGGACAGCGACGCGTTTCCAGCGTTCGCGTTCGACGCCACCGTCTCAGGGTCGCCCGCCTATCATCACCACCTCGGCCTTTACCCGGACGAGATGGTCGACCGCGTGGCTTCGCTCCCCGTCCACCCGACGCAGATCTACGAGTCGGTCGTCGGCCTCCTTCTATTCACGTTCTCCGTCTGGCTGCTTCTTCACCGAAAGTTCCGCGGCCAGGTGATCACCGTGGTCGCAGGCCTATACGGGCTCTGGCGGTTCCTGGTCGAATACGTCCGCGACGACCCCGAGCGCGGATTCGCGTTCGGGTTTTCCACCTCCCAGCTGATCTCTCTCGCGTTGATCCCGGTGTGCGTCATCGCCTACGTACACTTCCGAAAGGAGTCGGCCGAGCACGGGGACCCGCCGCTGCCGCCATGGGCCCTCGATCCAGCTACGGAAGGCGCCGCCGCGAGCCCCGCCGCCGCCCAGGCTGCGGCCGATGCCGCGAACGACTCCCGCCCGGCGAAGTACCGCCCAAAGAAGCTGAAAAAGAAGAAGTAGGCCCTCCGAGAGGTGCGGCTCGCGCCCCTGGGCTCTACTGGGTCAGCGCACGCTTCGAGCGATTGAATGCTTCGAGCACACGGGGCGACGTCCGGACGCTGTCGAGCTCGAGGTTCGGCTGAAGCGAGAGCGCGGTCCGGAACGACGCCTCGGCCAAGTCGATTCGCTCGAGCGCCACGTAGGCCACTGCGAGTTCTTTTTGAATGGTCACGGTCTGCGATGACGTGAGCCGACGCATTCCAAGCATCCGGTTGGCGAGCGCGACCGCCTCTTCGAACTTCCCGAGCTGCACCTGCTTGATGAGCTCGGGCATCAGCGCCTCGACCTCTTCTTGGACACGCCGAGAGGCTCCACCACCCGCGGCCTGCTCGAAAGCCTCCCGGGCATCGGCGCGCCCCTCCCCGACGAGCCGTAGGCCGGCGAGCGGAACGAGAACGACCCGGCCCCGCTCGATTCGCGCACCCGGATTGAATCGGCGGAGTCGCTTCAGCCCCTGCGAATCGTCAGCCAGGTAGAGCGCGGCAATCTTGGCGAGCGTCTCCCCGGGCGCGACCACGTGCCGCAGCGGATAGGGTACCAAAAGCTCGGTTCCTTCGTCCGGCTCGCGGCGCCGGCTCGCACTGTTCGCGTCAGTGAGAATGGCTGCGCGATCTTCACTTCCGTAAAGAGTGAGCGCGATGGACTTCCACGTGTCGTCCGAGTGCACCTCGTAGTACGCGACCGTGGGAATCAGAAGCCAGCTCCCCGGAACGAGGGGCGAGGTATCGGTCCGCATGCGGTTGGCTTCGCGGAGGACCGCCTCGCGCGTCGGGTCGCCGTAGTACCGCTCCGCGATCGACGCGAGCGTGTCGCCCTCTTGAACAGGATGGCTGTAGATGGCCTGTGCCGAGGCGGGCGTCAGGTCGAACCAACTCCCGACCAGAGCCGTCAGCGCAGCCAACCGAACCCAGCGCGGGAGCAACGAAACCCTCATGGCGCTGCCCCACCGTTCCCTTCGACTCGCGCCGGCTCGGTAAGCGACGCGCGATCATGAAGCGTTTGCCCCGATTCGATCAACACCTCGTGTTCCACGGGCGCGAAGTATGGATTGACGTACTTCACGTAGTGCCGGCCGGGCCGTAGCGGGATCGCTCGTGCCGCAGGCGTGGTGAGGACACGCTCGCCGTCCACGTCGACGTGCGCCCACGGATCCGCGCTCACCTTGAGGTATCCCGCCTCGGTGGGGTTCACGAACGCGGGGCCCCCACCCACGGTGGGGCCGGACCAGCGTCCGCTCGCCGCCTGGACGGTGAGCCCCGACGCAAGCAGCGCCATCAATACCAGCGCCTGCTTTCTGGCGATCCCCCACAAGAACCCGGAGTCTCGACGTGCATTCCGAAGCGCGCGTGGCGCCACCGCCGAAAGCACCTCGTCGGTTTGCTCACCGGTCATGATGCCGATCTCATAGAGGTGCATCACCAGCCGCGCGTTGTGGTTCATCGCCACTCGCGGCGCGAGAAACTCGGTGAGGTCGTCGATGAGCGCCTGCGTGGTGGGATACCGATTGGCCGGCATTTTCTGCAGGCACCGCGCCATGATTCGCTCGAGCTTTCGGGGCACATCGACCCCGAGCTTTTTGAAGGGCTCGTACCGGTCGAGCCGGATCTTCTGCATGACGGTGCGCTTGTCGTCTTCGACGAAAGGCTTTCGGCCGGTGAGCATCTGGTAGAGGACGATACCCACGGAAAACAGATCGCTTCGGAAGTCGAGCTTGTCTCCGAGAATCTGCTCGGGGCTCATGTAGCTCGGCGTGCCGAGCCCGGTTCCAGTTTCGGTCAAGTCACCAAAGCGCTCATGACGCGCGATACCGAAGTCCATGAGCTTCACGTCACCCTGCATCGACACCATGATGTTCGCGGGCTTGATGTCGCGATGAATGATCCCGCGAAAGTGGGCGTAGTCGAGTCCGCGCGCGAGCTGCAGCGTGATGATCGCAGCGACGTCCGGCGGTAACCGCGGAGAGCGCTCGAGCAGATCGTAGAGATCGATCCCGTCGACGAACTCCATGATGATGAACATCGAGCGGCCGTCTTTCACGAAATCGATGACGTGCAGGATGTTCTCGTGCTGCAGCGACGCCATGAAGTGTGCTTCGCGTTCGAAGCGTTCGGCGAACTGGCTGTCGATGGCGATCGACGGCTTGAGCGCCTTGATGGCGACACGACGGTGCAGCGGTTCCTGAATCGCCTCATAGACGACCGCCATGCCCCCACTGCCGATCTCACCGAGAACGCGACAGGTTCCGATGCGTTCTACCATCGCGATCGATCAGCGTAGGCAGGCGCCAATCGAGTGTCAACGAACCCCAAAAATCAATCGAAAACCGACACTTAGGGATGAAACTAGTCGCTGCTCGGTGACACGACGCAAAGCCCGCGCTGCACCCAGTCGACGCCGCCGCGATTCGCGCCCGCGGACGACTCTGGCGACGCCCGATCGCGCATCGGAAACGTGAAGCGAACGAGCGTACCCTCGTTCGACGGGAACGACGGCGGCACCCACTGAACGAGGGCCGTCCGCGCCGGGTCGGTGATGAACGAGAAGCTGAACTCGAACGAGCCCCCGTCCGCGAGCCAGCTGATCTGCATCTCCTCGATGACGGTCTCGTCGTCGATGGTCACGGGCTGGAAGCTGTCTTCGGTGGCGGTGAGCTCGATGTTCTGCGCGGGGCCTCCGCCGATGACCACCACATCGTCTCCCGCCACTGCGCGGCAGCCGGTCGAAGGGAAGTCACGCGGAACGCCCTGGTCGAACGGAGGCGGCCACGCCTCGCCGTTGATCCGCACGTCCTCGATGACGGGGTTGTCGTTGGGGTCGTCCGGGTCCTGCTCGATCAGGATCTGCGCAGTGATGAACCGGCCTTCGTTGGCGGGGTCTTCGCACGGGTCGAGATCGTCGGTTTCGCCCGCAAAAAAGCGGAAAATCGCTTCCGGCCCCGCCGGCGGTCCGTTCGCGCAAATCGCGCCCTGAAGCACCAGGGTCGTCGCGTCGGCTTCGTCGAGCTCTTCCTCGCTCGGCACGGTGAAGCGCACGATCGGCAGCGCGAGTTCATCCTCGGGCGGCGTGGCCACGCATCCATCGCACTCGAGTACCGTCCCGCAGATAGCCACCGGCAGAACGCTCGGCTCGGGGATGCAGGCCAAGAGCGACCACTGAAGCGGGGGCGGCCTCAGCGGCGTCGGCTCGCCTTCAATCAGCGGGGACCCGGGGCTAATGACGAGATTCGTGACGGTGATGGTGTCGCCGGGATCGGGATTGGCGCGCCCCGGCTTCCCATCGATGTCGACTCGCGCGGCGACGACGCGCATGTTTTCGACCAGCGACGCCGACTCGAAGCCCTCGCTGCACCCCATGATCAAACTCAGAGCCACAGCCGCGCACAGACCGAGCGCTCGCCTCATAGCGTCCCTCGCACGCCGAGCGAAGGAATGATCGGCAGCCCGAGCAGCGGGTTCACTTCGCTGAAGTCGTAGTTGTAGATCAGGCCCTCCTGGTTTTGCCGGTTGTAGACATTGCGAATGTCGAGGAAGAGCGCCAGCCGCCAGCGGTCGAAGGTCCATTCCTTTTGAACGCGGATGTCGAGCTGGTTGAAGAGGGGGTTTCGGAGGCTGTTCACGCGACCGTCGATGGGGATGTAGACGTCGGTGAGCGCATCGTAGACCGACCCGATGACGGGGGTGTCCGGGTTCCCGCTGACGAGACGGAACGTGGCGCCGATCTCCCAGTTGCGCTTGAACCGATAGACGAACGCTGCGGTCAGAATGTGCGTTTGATCGAAGTCGAAGAGCCGCCACGGCTCGCCCGGGCCGTCACGCCGCTCGCTCCGGGAAAGCGTGTAGGAGAGGTACCCGAAGTACTGCGTGCCAGTAGGGGGTCGAATGTTCGCGCTGAACTCCGCGCCGTAGATGCGCCCAACACCTTGGCTCACGAAGAAAGGCGCCTCGCCGTTGCTGGTCGGCACCGCACGGTCCCAGAGGTACTTGTAGAAGCCTTCCACCCCGACGCGGAGACCCGGGATCGGATCGTACTCCCAGCCAGCGCCGAGGTGCACGGACTGAATGGGCACTAGGTCTGGGTTTCCGATGGTGGGGTCCGACTCCTGGAACTCGGGCGCCTGGCTGAAGAGGCCCGCCCCGAGCTTCACCCGCATGTCGGGTCGCACGGTGAAGATCACCGTAGACCGCGGGTCGAAAGACCACTCGTTGATCTCGCTGAAGTAGTCGAGCCGTACGCCGAGCACAAGCAGCGTGAACTTGCCGAGATCGAGACCCGTCTCGAGGTAGAGGCCCGGGCGAAACACCACAGAGTTGAACTCCGTGCTGACGAGAGTTTCGCTGGCAAGGGTTCCTTGACCGCTCCCTGAACCCTCAGCAAGGGTGTCCGGAGAAGGTCCAAAGAACGTCACGTCTACTGCGCTGAGCGAGAGGTCCAACCCACCGATGAATCGCACCCGGTCGGTCATCTGGTAGCGCCACTCCGACCGCGAGTAGGTCAAGAGTGAGTTGAAGTCGAACTGGAACGAATCGCCCACGCCGAACGAGAGGTTCTGCGGGCCGAGCTGGATGGACACGGACTGGTCGACCTTCTCGCTGATCTGGCGCTGCCAGTCGACCTGATTGTTGTAGAAGCTCGCATCGAAGGTCCCCTGACCCCGAATCGTCGGATCGTCGCCCGTGGTCTCCTCGAACAGGAGCGCGAGGCGATCGTTCGATCCGTAGGCCGAGATCCGAACCCGATCCCGCTTGTTCGGCCGAAACACGAGCTTGAACTGGTAGTCGAGGTAGATCGGCGCCTGGCGGACACCGACGTCGGCGTCGTCCGGGATCAAGAGCGGCAGCACGAGGTCGATGAGGCTCCGGCGGAGGCCGCCCGAGATACTGATCTTGTCCGTGATGGGGCCTTCCGCCGTGACGAATGTATCGATGAACGAGAACTCGGCCACGCCGTGGAGTTTGTCCTCCGCGGGGTCGCGCGTGGTGACCTCGAGAATGCCGCCCGTTCGGCGACCGTACCTAACCGAAAAATTTCCCGGGTAGAAGTCGATCTGCTCGAGCAAATACGAATTGTAGACACTGGTGATGCCCCCGAAGTGAAAGATCAGCGGCACCGGGACGCCGTCGATGAACGACTCGCTGTCCTGCGGCGCAGAACCGCGGACGATCAGGAGTCCGACGCTGAACGGTGCACGCGCCACGCCGGGCAAGAGCTCGACGGCGCGAAGCGCGTCGCCGCGGGTACCTGGGATCCGCGTGAGCTCGTCCTTGGTGATCGTCCTTCGGATCACCTCGCGAGGGGGTGCATCGATGATCGCGGTGGCGCCGAAGCCGCTGTAGTCTTTTTTCTTGTCGGCGCCGAGACGGTAGATCACCTCGGTCTTCTGGCCGCCGACGATCGTCTCCTCTGCCTTGAGGTTTCCGAACTCTCCGCCGAGGACCTCCACAGTGTACGTGCCCGGACGGAGGTCGGTCACGATGAAGGTGCCGTCCGCGCCCGTCATGATCTCGCGGAGGATTACACCGTCTCCGCTCAAGATCTCGACGCCGACCCGTCCGGCAGGTTTGTCGTTCTCGGCGAGGAGCACTGCGCCCGAAAGCCATCCCACATCAGAAACGACCTCCGGCGCCTCGAGTGTGAACACGTACCGGTAGCGAATCCGCGCAGGCACGGGCTCCCAGTCCTGACGCGCCGGCTCGAACAGGAACTGACGCGCGGCGGCCAGAGCCGCGGCGTCGTACGCTTCGCCACCCGAGTCGGCGACCGACGCCTCGGTCACCTGTCCGTCTTTGTCGATGGTGAGCAGCAGCTCGACGCTCACCTCTTCGGGCTCGGCTTCCGGATCGCTCGGTTCGGGGCGAGTCGCTTCGACGAAACGGATCAGCTTCGGGGGAACGACCAGCGGCTTCGTTCCCCCCTCGGGCTCCGGGGGACTCGTCTGCGCGGCCACGCCGTTGGCGAACAGCCCGAGGACGATAAGCACACCCGCCAAGCGAAGCACGAGCGCAGCATACGGAAGCACCGCGCGACCGACAAACTGCGTGCAGCTTAAGGTTTCGCGCGTGGTGCCCAGGACGGGACGGCGGCAAGTGCCGTCCCGGTGGACTCGCGTCGGCCGTCAGCGCTCACGTGCCAGACGACGGAGGCCGACGAGGCAGCCGAGGGCGAGAAAGAGATTGATGGGAACCTCGGCGGGCGATCCAACGACGCGGCAGTCGCAGCCGCCCGAATCTCCGTTGGCACCGCCTCCCGAACCGGCGGCCCCGCCGGAGCCCCCGGACGCCGCGCCGCCGCCTACGCCGCCGGTACCTCCCGACGCTCCGACGCCGCCCGTGCCGCCGATACCCCCCGTGCCGCCTGTGCCACCCGTACCGCCTGTGCCACCCGTACCGCCTGTGCCACCCGTACCGCCGGCTCCCTGAGACTTCTCGACCTGGGCCATTCGCTCCCCGGACCCGGGCGGAACGCACGTAAACGTCAGCGGCTGGCCGGGTTCGGCCGCGAGCTCTCGGAGGTCGGCCTCCGTCCACGTGTCGTCCGACTCCGAGTTGCTCAAGAACCTGCCGTCTTCGAGGCGCAGCCATCGGCGCAGCTGGCCACCCTCAACCCCGGACACCACGAGCTCGCACTCGGTCGCGGTGCCGAAGCCCGCAACCGCGAACGGCCGGTCGGAACGGTCGATCAAGAGGTCTACGCGGGCGTTGACCTGGACGCCGCTTTGGTCGTCGAGCGTGATCTGCTGACCGACGATCGGTGCCAAGTCGCTGTCGAAGGCCATCATGAACGCCTCCATGTTCCGCTGTTCGAGCTCGGACAGCGAGAACACGCCGGCGCCGAAAAAATTGAACGCAGTCGCAAAGCTACCGTCGTGAAGGTAGCCAAACCCACGGACCTGGTCGCCCATGAAGTCCCCGTCGACGCCGCTCGCAAACGACGAAGGGCGCTGCCCGAACATGCCAACCTTCTGATAGATGTTTCGCAGGTGCGGAACCTTGAACTCCATCGACAGGTTCTCGAACGTCGATCCGCCGTTTGTCCCGAAGAACCCTTCGCTCCGATCGAGCTCGTGACAGCCGTCGCAGTCGCTGACGCCGTCGGTGATGTCGCCGAAGTACTGGTCGAAGCCGGCCTGTTCATCGACGCGAAGCACGTCGTCGAGTCGACGAATTGGGTTTGGCGGGTACGTGAGCCGAAGCGCGAAGTCTGTGAAGGCCTGCATGTCTTCGGCGGAGAGCTCGCCTTCATCACGACCAATCAATCCTGGAAACGCGACGTTGAACGTGACGAACGCCGCATTGCTATCGAGCGCGTCCCCGCCTGTGCTCGCTCCGGTGCGATCGCCGCGCCAGTGCATCGGCCCAGCGTGGACCATGCCCCGCAGACTCTGTGTCGTCATGGGGCCCTTGAGCGGGTCGAAATCCCCGAGACCGCAGATCACGAAGCATGGGTTCGGGTTGTTCTCAGGTTCGAGATCGGGGTCGCCGAGGTCCCACGCGAGGTCGTCCATGTCGCCGAACACGTGACAGCTAGCGCAGGAGGCCTCTCCGTTGCTGCCGGTCAGCTTGGCGTCGTAGAGGAATCGGCGACCTTCGATCACCTCTGCGGGCTCGGGGTTCTCGAGCGCGAGCGACTGAGTAACATCTCCGGACACGGTATCGACGACCAGCAGCGTATTGTCGAAGCGGGCCATGACGAAGAGCACGTTCCGCGATTCGTCGAGGACCAGTCCGCTCGGCCCCCCATGAGGCAAGTCGATCATGTTGGCGGCGTCCGGAACGAAGGTGTCGTCTGCGAGTGACTCGACGTCGTATACGCCGATCGCGGAGGAGCCGAAGCCCGTGACGTAGAGGGTCTCACCGTCGCTCGTCATCGCCATCTCGAGCGGGATCGCCAGGCTTCTGTCCTTGGTGCCCGCCGGCTGTGGCGTCGCCGCGTAGTCGATGTGTTTGTTGAGATGACGCGAGGTAACCGTGTTGTCGGAGTCGATGATCGCTATTCGAGACTCGTGAAGATGTCCGCGAACCGACGGGGGGTCGCCCGATGGTTTGGGTCCAAGCTCGTCGACCCACTCCGCCAAACCTTCAAAGCGCACGCGGTTGTTCGCGCGGGTGCTCGACACCATGAGGTCACCCGTCGATGGGTTCACCAACATGTTGAAGAGGATCGTTCCGACACCGGCGATGCGATCGACTTCGGTTGGGGTCGCGGCGTCTGCGTCGATCTCGAACACGTCGTAGTCCGGCAGGTTGAAGCGAACGGCTTCGTTCCAGTTGCGGCCGAGCTCGTCCTCCCAGTTGCCCGTCGTCGCGTTGATTCCGACGATGAGTCCGGCTTCGCGGCTTTGAATCCCATCGATGTTGGTTCGTGGCTCGGGGAGCGGGCCGGGATAGTCGGTTCCTTGAACCGTGCAGGGGCCGTTCCCGTTGCAAACCAGACCCTCGCCAACCGTCGTGGTCTGATTCCCGGATCGAAACACGGCCGCATAGACCGTCCCGCCGTCCGGCGTAGCGGCGAGCGCGCGCGGCCGGTCTCCGAATAGCGTGAGCCGGGCGATGGGTGTGCCCCCGAGGCTCGCGCCGAGGTTGTCCGCATCGAACACCCAAACGTCGGCTCGCCCAGTGCCAGGGACCGCGAAGTCTCCCCGCGGGGTAGGCGTGTTCTGGCCTCGATGCGCCATCGTGATGAAGGCGCGCTCTCCATTGGTGCCGGCGAAGACGATGTCTCGCGGCTCGTCACCCACGAGCAGCGTTCGAACCACGCGTGGCGGGTCGCTCTCGACATCGACGATCGAAACACTGTCGGAAAGATGGTTGACAACCCACACTTCCGCGTCGTCGCGCACGGCCACCGCGACCGGTTCGAGCCCGACGGGAACACGCGCGACGAGCGTCAGCCCACCGACGACGTCGACGTCGAAGATCTCGAGCGCCGCGTCCGGGGTGTTGACTGCGAACAGCGTGTTGCCGTCGTTCGAGAGAGCCAGTGGACGCACTTGCCCTGACTCGAACAAAACGTAGTCGGGAAGCGATTGCGCGCCGACGATCGAAGCGCCGGCAACGAAAAAGACGGCGTACCCAACGACGGAGCAGACGATGAAACGAAACAGGTTAAGCATGACAACATCGCCGAGCGTACCGAAGTTGGCCCTTGACGTATATGCCCCTCCTCGTGGTAGTCCGATCGCATTGGTCGGGAACGCACCCGAACTCGAGGTGGTGTCATGAAAAAGCTTGGTTTGACTGCGAGGCGACTCGCACTGCTCGCCGTATTGTCTCTCGCGGCTGCGGCAGGATGCGCAGATGATTCGTCTGGGGAAGGCGGCGAGGGGGGCAGTGCCGGGTCGGGCGGCGACGGCGGAACGGGCGGTTCCTCTGGCGATGGCGGCACCGCCGGCACCATCCCGCTCAACGCGCTGGCCACGTGCGAAGCGTGGTGCCGTAACGAACCCAACGGTCGAAGCTGCTGTCTGGGCCTGCAGTGCCTGGAATTCTGTTTCGAGCAATGCGAGCAGACCCTCGCCGATACGCCGTGTCCCGAGGAGTTGACCGCCACGCTCGCGTGCGATCTCGATTTGGCCTGCGACGACTTCTTCCTCGAATGCGCGCCGCTATCGACCGAGCTCTTCGGTTGCGAAGAACGCGCCCGCGCCGAGGAGCTCGGGCTTTGCGAAACCGCGGAGAACTTCTGCAACATTACCGAGGCGGAGTGCCTCGACGGGTTTAGCGACGCCCCGATGGAGGACTGCATCCCAGCTTGGGACTTCTACGTCGACTGCGTCGCAAACGGCTTCAACTCGTGCGCAACCTGCGTCGCCAACGCGGAAGACTTCTTCATCGAGGACGGTGACTGCGGCTGGCCGGCAGGCGCCGGTGAAGAGGCTGCCTTCGAGCCCCAGTCGTGCGATACGCTCACTCTCCCGCCCGCGGGCTGTGGCGGCGCCTGTCCGGGTGGAAACGACCCCGAGTGCGGCTTCGGGACGTTCTGCGACGGCGGAACCTGCGAAGCGGAGTGCGTCAGCGACGCCGACTGCAGGCGAGCGGATGCATGCAGCGTCCGAGGGCGCTGCCTTCCGACGGTCTTCGGTCAACCGCTCGCCTGCGCGTTCTTCCAAGACCCGCCCGAAGGCTGCGGCGCGTCGTGTCCTTCGGGCGTCGATTGTCCGTCTGGCACCTTTTGCAACGCCAACGTGTGCGACGCGGAGTGCGGGACCGACGCAGACTGCTCCGCGACCGAAGAATGCGGGCCGACGGGAGTCTGCGAGGTGACGCCGTTCGACGAGTGCAGCGCCGAGCGCATGCTGAACCCTGGTTTCATGCGCGCAGAGGCAACCGCCGATTGCGCGGTGATGGGGATCCCCATTCCGGTCGACGTGGTGCTCACGGCAGAGCCCACGCAACCGCTCCAGTCCGGAAGCAACACGTTCGACATCCAGCTCCTGGTGGGCTTCGACTCCAACGTCGTCGACCTTCTCCTCGCACTGACCAGCACGATCACATTCACCAACTTGAGCGCAGACGTTGCGCCGACGGAGGGCGTTTCACTACCGATGTTGGAAACCATCTCCTCGAGCCCGCTTCCGTGCTCGCTCTCGCTGCAAAGCGGAACGAGCGTCGGCGTCACGTTCCCGGTTCGACAGGCCTCGTGGAGCCTCGACGAGGGGTCCACGCTGGAACTCACGCTCGAGGACGTCACCGCGCAGGTCAACGCAGCTGGCCTTCCCATCACGCTCACGACGATCGGCGACGACCCGAACTGCGCATGGTCGGGCGCACCGCCCTCCCTGAGTTTCAGCACGGAGTGAAACGCCGGCCACTGGGACTCCGAGCGCGGAGCGATCGAACGGCATCGCGAAACGCTCGGGTTTCTTGGAAGGCCTCGCAGTTGTCACACGAGAAGGAAGCAGACTTGGCTACAGTCGACCGACGGTGGCGCGCGCGCTCTGCAAGTGGATCCCCATGGCAGCCGTCGGGGTTGCGTTGCTCGTTGCCGGGTGCGCTGGCGGCCTGTCTACCCGAGGCGGCGGATGGATCGACGTCGAGACGCGGCACATCCTCCTGCGCACCGACGTCGCCCGGGAGGACGCCAAAGCCCTCGCAGCAGAATGGCAGTCCCACCGCGACGCACTGGCGGCAACCGCGTTCTCGTGCGCCGGGGACCCCGAGATCGAGCCGATCTCGGTGACGCTGTTTTCGAGCGGCGACGAGTACTGGGAGTTTGGCCCCCGCGATAGCGACGTCTTCGTGGAGGCGTCGAAACCGGGCCTCGCAGAGGTCCCGCGCCAGATCCTCATGCGTGCCACCGACGACACCGCGGTGCTCCGGCAGAGCGTGCTTCACCAAGTCGCCTACGGACTGATCGCGCAGTGCTATCCCCAGCTACCCGCGTGGCTCAACGAGGGCCTTTCGCTCTTCTACGAAACGATACGGCTCGAGGAGAGGCAGGTGATCGCGGGACATCAACGCTACTCGTTCGTCCCTCAGAACGAGCTCGCCGCGGATCGCAGTCGGCGCCCTGAGGCCATCACCGTCGTGCCCCACAACGTGGTGCCCGCGCTCGGATCGCTCCTCACGTTCGAGTTCGACGAGTTCTACCAGTACACCGGGCTGCTAGACACGCTCCGAGATCGCGACCAGCTCCTGCTGGTGGGGCGCTACGCCGGCGCATGGGCGCTCACGCACGCACTCCAGACCGCCGACCCGTCCACGCGCGCGCGCCTCGAGCAGTTCATGATCGACGTTCGCTTCGGCGAGAGCACCATGGCCGAATCGTGGGCAGGCACTATGCAGGGTGTCGACCTCGAACAGCTCTACGACGATTGGACCGCCATCCAGATTCGCTACCCGACGATCGCGCTTGCGTACACGCCCGAGCGAGCAGCCGCGCCCAGAGTCCGCGCCGTCGATGATTCCGACCTTGCGCTTCACATGGCCGCGCGATGGGACTGGCGCACGGAGAAGGGTCGTGCGCGAGCGTCGGAGGCCCTTGCCAGAGCCATCGAGGTCGAGCCCGACAACGCGGAGGCGTATCTCCTCGCAGCCGCACTCGCCGATGCCTCAGGAGACGTCGACGGGGCCGCGAGTGCACTCGAGCAGGCTATCCAAGCCGACCCCGACGACCGCTACGTAGTCCGAGCTCAGCTCATCTTCGTCCTCGGTCACCCCGACCTGCCGCTCTCCGACTCGCGCACCCCCGCACAGCTTGCCGACCTCCTCGAAGCCTCCGCCGCCACGGCTCCCGAGTTCGACGCCCTCGCCCGCTACGCGGTCCAAGTCGAAGGTGCGGTCATGGACGGCCGCTACTGGGCCGCCCGCGCCCTCCGAAGAGACCCGACCTGCGCAGAATGCCGCGTCACCGCAGGAGACATCCTCCTCGAGGCGGGGCAACCCGTCCTCGCCGCCTCCATGTACCGACGCGCCCTCAACCTCGCCGCACACGACGCGGGCTTCGACCGAGATGCGGTGCTGGAGGCGATCGCGAAAGCAGAAGGCGCCCAAAGCGCCACGTCGAACTGACCCTCAGGTTTCGCGGAGCGCGCACGAAGCGAACGCCGCGCCCCAGCGGTGTCCGGCGGCGGCGCACCGAGGGACCATTAAAATGCCCCGACCGCCGGGTGGAGCAGTCGGGGCTGGGTGTTGGATATGCGTTCCTTGGCGATAAGACTGGGCGCGCGCTGACGAGGTGGGTGAACCCGAGTGTCGGAGAAGGTCGAGCTGTTCTTGGCTCGGGGTGGAGTGGGAACGGTTCGTCGAATCGACCCCCTCTGTGAGCGCGGAAGGGGAACGTAGCGCAAGCCCGTACAGGAGGGGGTGCCGGCTTTGTGACAACGGGTGACGCCCCGACACAAACCCCAAGTATCAATCGCGAACAACTCGACTCGGTATTCCGCAGCGGCGCGCCGACGAGGTAAGACCCCCAGCGGCGTCCCCAACCCTACCGCCAACCACGCTCTATTTGGAGCGAGGGTGCGGCGATGGGCGTGCGCCCCCGCAGAGATGGAGTGAGGAATAATCCCGTTTTCCGCAGCGGAGTCTCGTGGTGGTAAGCCGCCCAGCGGCGTGCCCAACCCTACCGCCAACCACGC
>JBCDFZ010000022.1:0-85030 GCA_039177115.1 Myxococcota bacterium | reverse complement strand
ACTGACGCAACAGGGATGACAGGATCGGGCGGCGCGGCGAAGACGCGAGGCGGCTTTCCTGCGGACCCGTATCGCCTTCGGCGCGCGCTGCTCCGGTACAAGTGGCTGCTCCTCGGCGCGGGGGTCGTCGGCGTCGTGATCGGCTACTCGGTGGCCAAGTTTGGGCTCACCAGCAGCTACACCTCCGTCGCGATGCTGAAGTGGGAAGGTTTCCCGGGGGTCGAAGGCATTCAGGGAAACCAGGAACTCGGCCCGGCCGCGCAGGCGCTCCATCGCCAGGCCGTACTGCGGCGCATCGCGGAGGAAGTCGAGTTTCCTGGCCCGCTGCTGGCGCTCCAGGGCCTCATTCAATACCGCATCGACTACATGGGTCGCACCATGGAGATCCAAACGCCGGGCGGCACGCCGGAGGACGCGGCGGACTTCGCGAACGTGGTGAGCGACATCTTCATCGAGCACCACAAAGAGCGACAGGGGCGCCGAATCGAGGTCGAGATCGCGACCGTTCAGAAGCGAATCGATGCCGCCGAGAGAACGGCGGAAGTCGCGCGCCGGCGCTACAATGAGTTCCGCGAAACGCACGGGATCGCAGACCTCTCGACGGAACAAGAGTCGATGCTGGACGCCGCCGCGCGGCTCCGCGCGGAAGCAGAGCTCGGGGTATCCGAGGTGCGAGCGCTCGAGGTCGAGGTCGAGAGCCTCGAGATACAGCTGGCGGAGACGCCCGCGACCGTGGTCGGAAGCGGCGCTTCGCCCCAGCGAGCCGCCTACAACAGGCTGAGCCAGGAGCTGGCCACGGCCCGCGCGAGCCTCTCGGAGAATCACCCGCAGGTGCAGTCGCTCCAGCAGCAGGTCAACCAACTCCGCGCGCAGCTTCGCTCGGGCGGAGGCAGCGGTGCGGGCGTGGTCTCGACCAACGCGACTCACCAGGCCATCCAGGGGCAGCTGCGGGCGGCCAAGTCTGAGCTTCGGGCGGTCCGCGAACGACAGATCGGCCTCTCCCAGCTGGCCGACAAGGCGCAGCGCCGTATCGAAGACTTCTCCGACATCGAAGGCGAAGCCTCGAGTCTGCTGAGCGAGGTCAAGGTCGACGAGAAGCTCGTTCAAACCTTGCGAAAGACCGAGGTTGCGCTCGAAGACGCACTTCGAAACCCCACCAGCGGCTTCCTCGTCATCGACCGCGGCTCGCTCCCTGAGTACCCCGAACGCAACAAGATGAAGGTCGTGGTCTTCGGTGCGGTGCCCCTCGTCCTCTTTTCGCTCGCGCTCCTCTTCGCGCTCTACCGAGAGTTTCACGGCCTGCTCGTCCAGACGCCCGCCGAAGTCGCGTTCTGGGGTTCGGGGCCGGTGGTCGGCACCACGTCATGGCCGGATGATCCGCATGGTCTCGATGAGCTCGTGGCCGGGCTGGACGACTATGCGCCGGACGCACGTGGCACGGTCTTGATCCTCGCCGCGTCTTCGGACGAAGGTCAGCTCGCGGCCGACCTCGCGGATCGCATGAACAACGACTGGGTGATCGCAAGCGGCACGGGAAAGCAGCCAGGCGACTCTCCCGATGCAAGTGCGGCGCCCGCCGGGACTCCAGCTTCGATTCAGACGCCTCCGCCGTCGGGGCCCTATCCCATCACGCGAACCGAGCCTTCGACCGCGCTGGCGAGACGGCCTTCGGTTCGGCCCGTGGAGTACATTCGTGCCGAGCCCGGCAGCGAGCGGGTGCGGCTCGACGCCTGGGACGGCCCGTTCGAAGGCCAAGCCCTCCGCCGGGCGGCGCGGCTTGCCGACCGCATCCTCGTCATCGCCCATTCGTGCCACGTCTCAGCGCTCGAACTGAACCGAACCGGGCATCGACTCGGCCGGGATCGCGGCATCGGATTCGTGGTCGTGGGTCTTCCTGAAGAACTCAAGGGCCTCGCAGACCGTCACGGCGACCTCGCACGGTTCTGGGGCGTCCGCGGCTAGATTCATTGAAGTAGCCGGGGTCTCATGCGCCCGTTTGCCACACGTCTCGTTCGAGCTGATGAATCCATGTCGACGCAATCTCCGGCGGGGGGTGACCGGCGACGGTTGCAAGCCCAGGCGAACGAGGTGCATCGAGCTCTCGACGCAGCCCGAGAATCGCGTCCCGCTTGGCCTCGGCCAGGCGAGCGCGCTCTGCTGGAGTGAGGCGCGTCTGGAGGAAGGCATCCACTCGATGCGAGAGGTCGGCGTGCCGGACTTCGTCTTCGGAAACCGAGCGCATCGCGGCTGCGACGACCGGATCGGAGGCGCGGAGCCCCTGGTAGCAGCCGGCCAGCGCGCCGAAGGTCTCGCGGACGCAGCCTTCGACGGCGTTCTCGAGCGCGATGGCAAAGGTATCGCGAGATTCGGGAGGTGCGATCGAGGGCGGCTCTGGCTCCGTCCCGAAGTGACGCGCGACCGTGCCCATAATCGACGCGTGACGCGCTTCGTCCCGGGCAGCCGCTCGGGCATCGTCGACGAGTTCTCGAGGTGCGCCGAGGTCCGTCAGGTCCGCAGCGAGACGCTCAAAAGCCGTGACGGCGGCGGCCTCGAGGGTGGCGATGTTGGCGAAGTGCGTCCCCGGGCTCCGTTCATCGCTTGAACGAACTCGCTCGTGAAGGCCCTCGGGACGCCGACCGATGCACAGTCCGAACTCGACGCTATAGGCCTCGGAGTCGAGCTCCGTGATCTGTCCGTCGCTGCCGACGTGAAGCAAATAACGGGTCTCGATGATGGGATCGCACTCGGCGGTGATCTTCGTGGCGACAACATCGTAGCCATCTGCCGCCAGCCGCACTGCACCGACGCTCGGATCGTTGCAGCGCACCGAGAACCAGTCGAAGAACGCGACCAGCATGGCTTCTTGAGGCGTGTCGACCGGCCCGAGGAACTCCAACAGCGCCTCTTCCCCGACATATGTGGTCACTTCTGCTCCGCGCGTGGTGATGAGTCGTGGCGGCGATCCGTTCTTCACGCCCTCGACCTGCTCCTGGCAGGAAGCGGCGTCTTCCTCGGTCCTGCAAGGCGTCCCAACCTCGAAGGTCCCCGGACACGAGAAGTAATCGCACGCAGTCACGGCAAGGTAGTCCCAGTCCGTGATGGCCGGGTTGATCCGATCGGGCACACCCCACGTGTAGCCGTCGCATTCCGGAAGGATGGCCTGCTCGGGCGAAATCCACTCAGTCAGCGGGTCGGGGACGCGCGGCGTTCGCGGACGCTCGGGCGACGGCCGCCGTGGCGGATCCACGGTCGCAGGCGGATCCGGAGGAGGGTCCTCGGGCGGGGGGTCGTCGACGTTCGACGGCGAGTCTCCGCAAGCGGAAAGGGTCAGCAGAGATGCAAGCGCAGAGGCATGCGCCAAGCCTTGAAGGTACCTACCAAGCGGAATGGCGCGGTTCGCGCGAATCTCTGCGGCGAGAAGGTTGCCCGGCCGGATGCGCAGCTTGGGTCTCACGAAGCCTCCGGTCCGCGTAGCCTACACGTCTTCGCAGGGAAGCACCAGAGTCGAGCAGCGCGACGGATTCGTCTCGACGCTCAGGCCGGGATCCACGAGTACGCCTCGCGGAGTATTTCGCGGGCGTTGGTGTGGATCGGGTTGCCGTGCGCGAGGGCAATCTTCTCGATGGGGTGTTCGAGGATCGCGTCGATGCTCTTTCGCGTGGCGCGCTTGTCCCGATAGGCCATGCGGAGGGCGCGGCTCACGCCGGGCTTTCCGTGCACGCCGTTGACCTTGAGGAACATCCGCGTGTACCAGTGGTCGGAGGTTCCGAAGTTCTCGACGAGATCGGAGCAGATGAGCGTTCCTGACGGCCGATGTACGAAGACGGTCTCCTTGAGCATGTAGCCACCGATGGGAATCGGCTCGATGTCGCCTCCCCAGTCTTCGTCGGGAGTGCCGCTCAGCACGGCATGGGCGGGGAGGTCCGGACGCTTCTTGCTGAGCCCAGGCGCGAGGTGGACCTTCGCGTCCGGGTAGAGTTCAATCGCCGGCGTCATGCTGACGTGGTGATAGATGTTCGGCGCGAGGATGTGCGTTACTGGGCCGAGCGCATCGATGTCCGCTTTCATCGAAGGGTCGATTGCGATGGGCGAGTGCATTAACAGGCCCCCGTTCGACAGGCGCACCAGTGTCATCCGTGCGCCGAACTCGAGCCCATAGAAGCGCAGAGGCATGTCCGCGGCCCACACGCCGTCGGCTAGTTGCTCGGGCATGGGGAAAGTTTAGGGTCATGGACACTCGCGAGGCCAGCGCGGAGTTTGGGGGAAACGAACGCGAACTTCGGCGCAATGCTGAAGGGGCTCACCCTTGAGTCTTGACCCCGGGATCGGCGGTCGCGCACATCGGACGGATGGCCGAGCCAACGCCGCACAACTGGCCCGACAGCTGCCGACACTGCGGCCGTCGCTTCAAGACGGGCGAACCTCGTTGGCTCGAGCAGCGCCGGTACTTCGTCCACACCGAGTGCGCGAGGTGGCACCTGTGGGAAACCCCGCCTTACGTCTGGGCTCTGAAAGACCTGCGCAAGCGCTATCGCCAAGCGGGGACCGAGGAGCGCGCTCGAATCGCCCATGCGGGCGCTGCGATTCGCGAGATGGAGCGGGCCTGGCCTGCCAACGCGGCAGAGCGGGTCGCGCGCGTCGCGGAAGCCCTTCGAGACTTCACGACCCGGCAGGGCAGGCCTCAGCCGTAGCGAGGGAGCCGATCGGTCAGGTCTCGAAGCTTTGAGTTCGCGCCATCTTTGCTGGAAAGCGTCGGGTCGTCGATGGGCCAGTCGATACCGATATCCTCGTCGTCCCAGGCGATCCCGATCTCGTGGTCGGCGGCGTAGTGGTCGGTACACTTGTAGGAAAACAAGGCACGCTCACTCACGACGCAAAAGCCATGGGCGAACCCCGGCGGAACGTAGAACTGCCGATGGTTGTCCGCAGAGAGCGTGACGCCCTGCCACTTGCCGAAATGCGGGGAGCCGACCCGTACGTCGACCGCCACGTCGAACACCTCGCCAACCAGCACCGAACAGAGCTTGCCTTGGTCGCTCGGGTGCTGGAGATGAAGCCCACGCAGGATCCCGCGTTCAGAAGCCGAGAGATTGTCCTGCACGAACGACGTATCGATGCCGACTTCGACGTAGCGGCGCCTCGCGTAGGTCTCCATGAAGAAGCCGCGTGAGTCACCGTGAACCACCGGGTCGATGATCAGCAGGCCCGGAATCTCGCCCTCAGTCACCTGCATCAGACGTCTCGGCCATCGGCGAGCTCTCGGAGGTACTGGCCGTAGGCGGTTTTCGCGAGAGGATCTGCGAGTGCACGAAGCTGCGCCGCGTCAATCCAGCCTTTTCGGAACGCGATCTCCTCGGGACACGATGCGCGAAGGCCCTGTCGCTCTTGAATCGTTTGCACGAAATTCGCGGCTTGAAGAAGCGCCTCAGGCGTGCCGGTGTCGAGCCACGCCACGCCGCGCCCAAACTTAGTGAGCCTTAGATTCCCCTGGTCGAGGTACCGACGATTGAGGTCGGTGATTTCGAGTTCCCCGCGGTTCGAAGGCTCGAGCGCCTTGGCGTGCTCGACGACGTGCTGGTCGTAGAAGTAGAGGCCTGCAACGGCGTAGTTCGACTTGGGATTCGCCGGTTTCTCCTCGAGGCCGATGACCGTTCCGGTCTCGTCGAACTCGGCCACGCCGTACGCGGTAGGGTTGCTGACGTAATAGCCAAACACCGTGGCGCCTTGGTCTTGCTGAGCGCTCTCCATGAGAAGCCCTTGGAGCCCATGGCCGTAAAAGATGTTGTCGCCGAGTACGAGGGCACACGCGTCGCCGTCGATGAACGGTTCGCCGATGAGAAACGCCTGTGCAAGCCCGTCGGGGCTCGGCTGAACAGCGTACTCGATGCGAAGCCCCCACCCTTGTCCGTTGCCGAGGAGCGCTTGAAACAGCGCCTGCTCGTGCGGCGTGGTGATCACGAGAACGTCCCGAATCCCCGCGAGCATCAGCGTCGACAGCGGGTAGTAGATCATGGGCTTGTCGTAAATCGGCATGAGCTGCTTGCTCACCCCCTTCGTGAGGGGGTGGAGCCGGGTGCCCGTGCCGCCTGCCAGGATGATGCCCTTGCTAATCATTGTTCGCCTCGCGTGGTGCTCACGCCTTGCGCTCGCCGTAGTTGAGGTCAATCCATTTGCGGTAGTCGCCCGAACGCACGTCCCGAACCCAGTCCTCGTTGGAGAGATACCACTTCACGGTCTTGCGGATTCCGGTGTCGAAGCTCTCCTTGGGCTCCCAGCCACATTCGCGCTGCACCCGCGTCGCGTCGATCGCGTAGCGCATGTCGTGCCCGGGTCGGTCCTGCACGAACTCCTTCAGTGCGAGCAACTCCTGCGCGTCGGCGCCAGTTTCCTCCGCAACTATGCGGCAAAGAGAATCGACGACGTCGATGTTCTTCATCTCGTTGTTGCCGCCGATGTTGTAGGTCCGGCCCACCTCGCCACGTTCGATGACGCGCCAGATCGCCTCGCAGTGGTCTTCGACGTAGAGCCAGTCGCGCACGTTCACGCCTTTCCCATAAATAGGCAGCGGCTTCCGTTCCACTGCGTTGAGGATCATCAGCGGGATGAGCTTCTCGGGGAACTGCATCGGGCCGTAGTTGTTCGAGCAGTTGGTGATCTTCACGGGAAGGCCGTAGGTGCGGTGGTACGCGCGGACGATGTGATCGCTCGCCGCCTTCGACGCGGAGTAAGGGCTCGAGGTGTCGTAGGACGTGGTTTCGAGGAAGAGGCCGGTATCGCCAAGCGACCCGTAGACCTCGTCGGTGCTCACGTGGTGGAAGAGGCGTGACCCATCGGACGTCCAGCGCGCGCGACAGGCCTCGAGGAGGTTGAAGGTGCCCTCGATGTTGGTGCGAATGAACTCGCGAGGCCCCAGAATGCTTCGGTCGACGTGGCTTTCCGCAGCGAAGTGCACCACGAGGTCGGGGTCGTGCTCGTCGAACGTTTTTGAGACGGCGTCGGCGTCGGTGATGTCGACGCGCTCGAGCTGGTAGTTCGGCAGCGAGTCGACGGCTCGAAGGCTTCCGAGGTTCGCCGCATACGTGAGTTTGTCGAGGTTGACGAACCGATGCTCCGGAAATCGAGGCACCAGGAGATTGAGAAAGTTGGCGCCAATGAATCCGGCGCCTCCGGTGACCAAAACGTTCATTCGACTCCCGACGAAGCGGGCCTCAGCATAGCGGCTTGGTTGGTCCCGTGCACACGTGCCCGTGATCTATACAACTTCGTGGGTTTGGAGCGGCTCCCCGATGCCCGAATCGGCGCTCAGCGGTACATGTGCTCCGTCTCTTTGCTCACCATCCGGATGGCCGCTCCGCGAGGAAGAAGGCGGGCGAGAAGCGTCGAGCCGACCCGGTTGCGCCGCCCCGAAACCCCCGTCGGCTGGCGGCCGAGATCTCGAAGAGCCTGCGCCACCACGTCCTCGGGCCGCATCGGGCGAGCCAGCCAGCTATTCGGCACACGGTCGGTGGAGCCGATGAAGCTCGGCGTGAGCGTTGCGCCGGCTACGCAGGCCAGGACGTCGACGCCGTGTTCGCGAAGCTCGTACCAGAGCCCCTCGGCGAGGATCTTGTCGTACGACTTCGTCGCCGCGTAGTTCGCCACCATGGCGGTGCCCTGAAAACCGCTCATCGACGACATCAAAATGAGCCCGCCCTTCCCGCGCGGTGCCAGGCGGCGACCGAAGTAGTGCGAGAACACGAGGGGGCCTCGCACGTTCACATTCACCACGTCGAAGTGATCCTCGAGCTCGATGTCGAGGAAGCGTCCGATGGGCGAGTACGCCGCGTTGTAGATCGCCAGGCCCACGTCCAGACTCTCCGTGGTTTCCTTCAGCCCTTCGAGGAGGTTTGGATCACCGACGTCGAGCGAACGTGTTTGCACCTCGACCCCGTAGGAATTGCGGAGCTCGGCGGCAAAGCGTTCGAGCGGTTCGGCTCGGCGAGCAAACAGCACCAGGTTGAGGCCCTTAGCCGCGAGCTGGCGGGAGAACGCGGCCCCGATGCCTTCCGATGCGCCCGCAACGACGGCCCAAGGGCCATAGCGATCGACAAACGTAGGTTTCATGCGGACTTCTCCATCGAGCGGGTTGCGGAAATCGGGCTGGCGCAGAGGGTACTCGGAGGCGCAGAAAAATCTACGAGGAACCGGGTTCTGAGAACGTGTTTTGCGGCAGAAAGTCGAGTCCGACCATGAAGCGCGCCATCTGAATGAGGTACTCGCCGCGGTCCATGTGAATGATGTGGCTTCCGGGGAACCAGTGGATTCGGCATCGGTTCCAATGGTCCCACAGGAGACGCGAGTGCTTCGGAGGAGCCAACCGGTCGCCCACGCCCGCGACGATCATGAGGCGGTCTGACGGGAGTACGGGCGCGTAGGTGAGCGGACAGCTGACCGCCACGAGCTTGCGTGCATCGGCGAGGTCTTGCCGCATCGTGGCGAGCGCTGCGCGGAGCATCCATCCAATGGGCTGCCACTCGAGCACGAGGTCCGCGAAACTCACCACGGGAACGTTCGGAATCGCGAACGCGAGGCGGTCTTCAACGCTGGCAAGCATCGCGCTCGTGAAGCCACCGAGGCTGAGGCCGGTGACGCCCACCTGCTCGACGCCCCTTACGTTCTGGAGCCAATCGAGCAAGATGCGGAAGTCGAACACGGACTGGGCCACCGCTTCGTTCATGCGGGACGAGCCGCCCGCGAAGTAGCCGTGCCCCGAGAACGGCGAGAACCGCGTTTGACGCGGGCCGTGAAACGGAAGCGTGAACAGAACGATGTCGCACCCCATGCGGTAGAACCATGGCAACGCGAAGAACCACTCGTTGATGAGGTACCAGTCGGCGGTGAAGCCGTGAATCGCGACGATGGTCGGCCTGGGCCCGCCGCCTCGGTGACGCAGCATGCGTGCGTGCGCGGTCCGGTTGGCGCGGTGCTTCAGGTAGCCGGAGCGAAGCCTCGGGTTCACGGGCTCGAAGGGACTTTCGAACGAGATCGCCTCGCAGGTTCCGTCATGCGGCTCGAAGCGCGGCAGCCATCGGCCCTTCTCCGCTTTCACGCGCACACCGGATGGCGGGGGCTTGAAGAACTGTGTCGGGTCGCCTGACTCGGCCATCTTCCCGTAGAACTCTACGTCGCGATTGGCGCGCGCGAGCTGGACGGGGTGATAGCCGACCGGGATCGCCATGCTGGAGATCATCGAGGCGCCGGCGGTACGAATCGCGTGATCGAAACCGGCCGCCGCACCGACGCGCATGCGATCCGTGAATGCTAGGTTGAAGCCTTCGGGACGATGCGCGAACTCGCGATCGAGCTCCTCCCACCAATGCCCCTGGGCGAGAAGCGGCGGCGAGCGAAGGCACGATTCGTGCGCGATCCGGGAGACCACCGAGGTTTCGGTCATCCCTTTGAGCATAGCGGATCACGCACGAACCGCCGCAATTGCAGTGTCAGCAGCCCTCTGCAACTTCGAAAGGAAGCGCACCGAGCAGTATCCCGTCGGCACCACGCACCTCGACGCGCCAGGTTCCGCTCTCGTCGGCGTGCCTCGTAAAGGCCCAAGTACGCCATCGGGGGGTGTTCGCCGGAATCGAAAGCGCCACGCCTCCTGTGACCCTTCCCGTGGGAGAAATGAAGAACACGTCGAGCGACTTCTCTTCGTTCGAGGTGTTCTCTACGTCGATGAACGCATAGACCTTCTCCTCGTGGTGTCCGAACAGCGCGGTCGGCGCGACCGGCTCGCGAAACTCGACGTCGGGTGCGGTCATGAGCCGCTTGAGGCTCAAGCCTCCGTCAGATCCGAGGAGCGGCTCCGGGTCGTGGAGCGGTTTGAAATCGGTTTCTTCGTTGTCCTGTACAAGTTCCGCCGGCGGATCTTCTTGCGCGCGGTCGGGAACGACCGGCAGGTCTTCCTTTGCGGTCGCCGTCGGCTTGGGTGGGGGAACCTCGGACGATGGCGCCTGCGCGGTTGACGTCAGGATGGGTTTGTCGGCGGACGCGCGCGCGAGCGGACCGGGCTCCTTCGGCGCGTCGTCCCGGCAACCGAGCGCGGTGAGCAACGCGAGTGTAATGAGGATGACAAATCGGGCTTTCATGGGGACCTCCTGTCCCGATGAAGAGCACGTCGCGTGCCAAGGCCGATTCGTTGGAAAACACGAGCTTCATGAGCGCGGACGCGTGTCAGCGAGGACGCGATCGTGGGTCAGCGCCCACGGCGCATGTCGCCCGTGGCACCCGGAGGGTTTCGGAACGCCGGCGGGTGCGCCACGTCGCGCGCCTGCAGGTAGTGGTCGATTGCCCAGCGGACCGATGGAAACGCGAGCTCCGCTGCGGGAAGATCGTCGAACGCGAACAGGCCGACCTCCTCGCTTTCGGGCCCAGCCGACACGTTGGGCGAGAGAAGGTTCGCCCGGAAGAACAGCTGAAGCTGACTGATGTGGTCGAGGCTGTAGAGCGCGAGCAGGTCGACGATCTCCAGCTCCGCACGAGCTTCTTCGTACGCTTCGCGCGCGGCCCCGTGCTCCGGACTCTCGCCCATCTCCATGAAGCCCGCCGGCAGCGTCCAATACCCCTTGCGCGGTTCGATTGCGCGTCTGCACATCAGCAGCTTGCCCTCCCACGTGGCAACCACGCCGACGACGACTTTGGGGTTCTCGTAAGCGATGTAGCGGCAGTCGGGGCAGACCAGGCGTTCACGGTTGTCGCCTTCCGGGATCACCCGAACGCGCGGGCCTTTGGTTCGATCGTTCATGGTTAAAGCGACGTTGACGTACCACGAGCGTGTGGTGACCTCCAGCAGCATGCGCCGGTGACACCCTGTACGGTCCGCCCTAGACTCCGCCCGATGGAGAGGCGCGCGCCAAGCGACGGCGCACAGATCTTTGGTGTGTTCCGTCAGCTGAAACAGGGCTTCAGCTTGGTGTGGACCACGAGTCGAGGCTTGAGCATCATCCTCGGGGTTCTGAGCTTGGTCGCGGGTGTGTTGCCTGCAGCCGCTGCCTGGGTCGGAAAGCTCATCGTCGACGCCGTGGTGAACGCGGCGGAAACCGGATCCGTGGCGGATCGGAACGACGCGCTCACCTGGGTCGCGGTAGAACTCGCGATCGTCGCGGTGCTGGCGGGTGCGCAGCGTGGTCTCAACACGTGCCAGCAGCTGCTCCGTGCGCTCCTCGGGCAGCGCGTCAACGAGATGATCCTCGAAAAGGCGCTGACACTCGACCTGGTCGCCTTCGAAGACTCGGAGCTCTACGACGCCATGACGCGCGCGCGCCGCGAAGCCTCGCAGCGTCCGCTCAGCCTCGTGATGCGGAGCTTTCAGCTCGTGCAGCATTCGTTCTCACTGATCGCGTACAGCGGTCTCTTGCTCCAGCTGTCGGTCTGGGCCTTGGTGGTGCTCGTGGTCGCCGCGATTCCGGCGTTCTTCGTGGAGACGCGTTTCTCCGCGAACGCGTTTCGACTGTTCACCTGGCGAGCGCCCGAAACCCGCAAGCAGAATTACCTCGAGGTTCTCCTCGCCCGCGAAGACTTTGCCAAGGAGGTCAAGCTCTTCGACCTCGGGCCCGTGTTTCTCGAACGCTACCGACAGATCTTTCGGCAGCTCTTCGCGGAAGACCGTTCGCTCACACTGCGACGCGGTGGATGGGGTTTCGCGCTCGGGCTGCTGAGCACGGTCGCGTTCTACGGGGCCTACGCGTGGATTGCGATCGAGACGATCGCCAAGCGGATCACGCTCGGCGACATGACGATGTACCTTTTGGTTTTCAAGCAGGGACAGTCGGCGCTCGCCTCGATGCTCAGTTCGATCGGAGGCATGTATGAAGACAGCCTCTACCTCTCGAACCTTTACGAGTACCTCGAGTACGAAGCCCCGAGCGACACCGGAAGCGCCAGGGTCGGACCAAGCCCGGGGGACGGGATTCGCTTCGAGCACGTCGGCTTTTCGTATCCAGGCGCAGCGGTACCCGCGCTGAGCGACGTGTCGCTTCATCTAACGCCGGGATGCAAGCTCGCATTGGTGGGCGAGAACGGGGCTGGGAAGACCACGCTGATCAAGCTGCTGACGAGGCTCTATCGGCCGACCGAAGGGCGCATCCTGCTCGACGGGCTCGAACTCGACGCGTGGGCCCTCGACGCACTTCGCGCCCGGGTCGGCGTCATCTTCCAAGACTTCGTGCGCTACCAGCTCGCCGCTGGGGAGAACGTCGGCGTCGGGGACGTCGAGGCTTTCAGTGACCCCGAACGCTGGTCGACCGCTGCCGAGAAGGGCATGGCGCACGATTTCATCGAACGGCTGCCCTCGGGCTACGACACGCAGCTCGGCCGGTGGTTCGACGACGGCCACGAACTCTCGCTCGGTCAGTGGCAGAAGGTCGCGCTCTCCCGCGCTTTCATGCGCGAACGCGCCGACATCCTGGTGCTCGACGAGCCCACCGCCTCGATGGACGCGGAAGCCGAAGCCACCGTGTTCGAACGCTTCGGCCGACTCGCGCGCGACAAGATGGTCATCCTCATCTCGCACCGCTTCTCGACCGTGCGCATGGCCGACGAAATCGTCGTGCTCGAACGCGGCCATGTCACCGAGCGCGGCACCCATGAAGCCCTGATGGCCCGAGACGGCCAGTACGCGCGCCTCTTCACGCTCCAGGCCGCCGGATACCGGTAGCCCTGCGTCCCTATGAAAGGGAGCGTAAGCGGCCACACAGAAAACCGGCCGTGTGGCCGAAAAGTCACGCGTCGTGGATAATTCGGCCACACGGCCGGAATATGAAGGGCCTAAAAGCATAATAATTTCAAGAGATCGAACTGGCACGGCGGCTGCAAAGTCATTTAGGCCGTGGCACGACTCAACCCACTCACAGCCTTCATCGCCGTCGCCGTCCTCGCGGCCAACGGCGAGGCGAGCGCAGACCAGACCGCGGTTCCCACGGCTCCGTCTGACCGGCCAACCACCGACGGGGCGGGCCACGATCCCTGGTCCTACGAGATCCGCGCAGAGGTTCTCCCGGCCTCGTACCGGTGGTCGCGCATCACGGAGCCGTTCCCTCAGGCCTACGTCGCCAACGGAAGCCTGTACTTCAACCTGGGACTCGGGCTGCGCGCGATTGCGGAGACGGGCCACGGCATCTTGGTAGACGGCGCGTATCGCTTAGACGCCGACTTCGACGGGATCAACGCCGAGGAGAGCTTTCCCATTCGGTTCAGCGTCGGACACGTTGGGTACGCGTTTCGATACGTCGGGCGACGTAGCCTCCGAGACCACCGGGCCTGGGCCATCACGCCGCACGCGGCGCTCTCCGCGGGCGTCGCGCGCAAGCTCGCTTTCCCCGGGCTAACCGAGCTCCCGACTCGATCCGCCGTCGTCGGTGCGCGCATTGGCGTGGACTTCGACCTCCACGTGCACCGGTTCTTCCTCGGCTGGAGCGTCAGCTACGAGGTACTGCGCCACACGAAGGGTGTCCTCACGCGCTCGCAGTTCTTGGCGTGGAACTTCATTCCGATCCTCCGCATCGGGGTGAACTTTGGACGACGCGTGCAGCGATGATTGGGAACGGGAAAGGTGATGGCCCGAAGACGGGCCGCGTCGTGTTTCCATGCCTGGCGACTATTGCGCTCGGTCTGTGGTTGGATGCCGCGACGGCCCACGCTCGGCCCACTGACGCTTCCCAAGGCGAGAGGTTCTCGTACGAGTTGCGAACGCAGGTTTTCGCGTCGTCGTTCCGCCGCTCGCACACGAGCATGAGGAGCCGCTTCAGTGACGACGCGGAAAGAGACTTCTACTTCTGGATCCCCACCTTGGGTCTACGTATCGTCGCAATGAAAGGTCACGCACTCTTACTCGACGGCGAGTACCGGGTTGAACTAGGCCCAGTGATCTCGACCGACGGAAGAGATCCGGTGTTACTTCGCTTCGGCGTAGCGCATTTGGGTTACGCGTACCGGTTCATCGCGCGCGGCCCGCGAAACGCGTCGCGAAAGCGCCGCTGGGCCATTAGCCCGCACGTCGCGCTCGCCTTGGGGGCCGCGCGGGCGCGCGATGACTATCCCGAAAGCGGGATCCCGAAACGCTCGCCGACCGTGGGAGTTCGAGCCGGACTGAACCTCGACGTGCACGTACGACGCGTCTTCCTCGGCTGGTGCTTCAGCTACGAGGTCTTGCGTCACACCAAGGGTTCACTCGAGCGCTCGAGCTTCTTCACATGGAGCGTACTTCCCCTCTTTCGCATCGGAGTGAACCTCGGCCGACCCGTCACCGGCCGCCGCTCCCATCACCCGTAGAACGACTCCCCGGCGCGCGCCATCTCGCGAAGCGTCTCTGGCGGCGAGAAGCGCTCCCCGTACTCGGCGGCCAGCGCCTCCGCGTCCTTCACGAACGCCTCGATGCCGTAGTTGTCGATGTACGTGAAGGGGCCGCCGGTGAACGCCGGGAAACCCACGGCCATGATGACGCCCACGTCGCCTTCGCGAACGTCCTTGATGACGCCCTGCTCGAGACAGCGCACCGCCTCGAGGCACTGGGTGAACATGTAGCGCTTGCGCACGACCTCTGCAGTGGGCTGCGGGGCGTCCGCCGGGATCCACTCGCGCATGGCGTTGCCGAGCTCGGGCCAGAGCTTTTTGCCGCCTTCGAAGTAGTCGTAGAACCCGCCCGGGGTTCGCGCGGAGCCGTCGTCGTGCGGCGGGGGATGGGCGCCCCACCGGTCGTGCGTTTCCACGAGCGACGCGATGATCGCCTGGGCGGGGGACGGCTTCCATTCCTTGCCGGCCGCCTCGGCGTCCTTTTCCGACTGCTGAGCGACCTTGTGCATCGTACCAAGGCCGACTTGATCGGAAATACCGAGGGGCGGCATGGGCATGCCGGTGGCCTTGGCGACGTTCTCGATGAGGGCGGGGCGTACGCCCTCCACCAGCAGGTGATTTCCCTCGGAAATGAACGTTCCAAACACGCGGCTCGTGTAGAAGCCCGGGCTGTCGTTCACGACGATGCCTGCCTTCTTGATTTTCAGGATGTAGTCCCAGGCCTTCGCAAGCGTGGCGTCCGAGGTTTGTTCGCCGACGACGATCTCGACGATCTGCATACGCTCGACGGGCGAAAAGAAGTGGAGGCCGATGAAGTTCTCCGGGCGGCTCGACGCCTTCGCGAGGTCCGTAATGGGCAGGCCCGACGTGTTGGACGCAAAGATGGCGTCGTCCGAGAGCTGCGCGTCCGCGTCTCGAGTCACCGTCGCCTTGATGTCGCGATTTTCGAACACGGCCTCGACCACCACATCGCAGCCCTCGAGATCGCCGTAGCTTTCGCTCGGATGAATGCGGCTGAGGATCGCCTCCACCCGGTCGGGCGTAGTGCGTCCCTTCTTGAGTCGCCGCGCGAGCGTCTTCTCGACCTGCGCCTTGCCGCGCTCGGCGCTCGCGAGGTCACGGTCGATCAGCACCACCTGAACGCCGACCTTCGCGGAGACGTGAGCGATGCCCTGCCCCATCAAACCCGCGCCGAGAACGCCAACCTTCTTCACGTCGAAGTGCGGCACGTCCTTCGGCCGTCGTGTGCCCTTTTGGCACTCCTGGAGGCTGAAGAAGAGCGTGCGAAGCATGCTCGTGGCCACTGGGTCTTGTAGAACGCGAATGAACTGACGCGTTTCCACTTTGCCAGCTCGGCTCATGGGAAGTGCGAGGCCGTCGTATACCGACTGGAGGATCGCTTCCTGCGCCGGGATGTTCCCGTGGGTGTTCGCATGCGTCATGGCATTCGAGCCCATGAGCGTCTGCGCGAACGTCACGGACTCCGGTCCGCCGCCCGGCACCTTGAACCCCTTCTCGTCCCAGGGCTGGGTCGCGCTCCCGCCGTTTTGGATCCACGCCTTGGCCGAGGCCATCAGCTGTTCGGGCTCGACCACCTCGTCGACCAGGCCCTTCTTGAGCGCCTCTTCGGGGCCGAGCTGCTTGCCCTGCATGATGAGGCCGAGCGCGCTTTGGAGCCCAATCAGGCGAGGAAGCCGCTGCGTTCCGCCTGCACCCGGCATCAGGCCGAGGCCTGCCTCCGGAAGGCCGACCTTCGCATGGCGAACGTTGACGAGGATCCGTCGGTGACACGCGAGCGCGATCTCGTACCCTCCACCGAGCGTCACCCCGTTGAGCGCGGCGACGACGGGCTTGCCGCAGGTCTCCATGCGCCGGAGCTGATCGAGGACCTGGCTCGTCCGACGAAGCATGTCGGCAGGGTCGAGCGGACCGGTCCCCAGCGACTCGATTTGCCCGAGGTCGCCGCCCGCAACGAACATCCCAGGCTTTCCGGAAGTGAGAACAATCCCTCGAACGCTCTCGTCACCCGCCGCCCGCTCGATGCCGGCGTCGAGTTCGGCGAGCGCGTCGCCGTTTACCACGTTCATCGGTTTGTCGGTCTGATCCCACGTCAGGATCGCCACGTCGTCTTCTACGCGATAGTCGATAATCGTCATCGTCTTCTTCTCAAACTCGTTCGAGGATGGTGGCGGTGCCCATGCCCGCGCCTACACAAAGCGTGACGAGACCCGTGCCGAGGTCTCGGCGCTCGAGCTCGTCGAGCATGATGCCGAGGAGCATCGCGCCCGTGGCGCCGAGCGGATGTCCGAACGCAATCGCGCCCCCGTTCACGTTGGTTACGTCGTGATCGATGCCCATCTCTTCCATGAAGAGAAGGCACACGGAGGAGAATGCCTCGTTGATCTCCCAGAGATCGATGTCGGAGGTACTCATGCCGGCGCGGTCGAGCGCCTTTCGCGACGCGGGCGCGGGGCCGGTCAGCATGATGCAGGGCTCGGTCCCGACGGTCGCCGAGCGGACCAGCCGTGCGCGCGGTTTCAGCCCGAGGCGCTCGCCGGCCTCCTTGTTGCCCAGCAGCACTGCGGCCGAACCGTCGACGATGCCCGAGGAGTTGCCCGCGTGATGCACGTGCTCGATCGCTTCCACGTCGGGGTGCTTCTGGATCGCAACTGCATTGAACCCGAAGTTTGTCCCCATCATCTCGAAGCTCGGCTTGAGCTGCGCGAGGTCGTCGAGCGTGGTGCCGGGTCGCATGTGCTCGTCGCGGTCGAGCATGCTTACGCCGATGGCGTCATTGACGGGAACGATCGATTTGTCGAAGTGTCCCCCCTCCCACGCGAGGGCCGCGCGCCGCTGGCTTTCCACCGCGAAGGAATCAACGTCGCGACGCGAGTAGCCGTACTTGGTCGCGATGAGGTCGGCGCCAATCCCCTGGGGGACGAATGAGGTGCTCATGGCAAGCTCCGGATCGGTGGACCACGCGCCGCCGGCAGCGCCCATCGCGATGCGGCTCATGCTCTCAAGCCCGCCCCCAACGACGAGGTCGACGTCCCCAGCTTTGACTTTGGCCGCCGCGATGTTCACCGCTTCAAGCCCGGAAGAGCAAAACCGATTGAGCTGCACGCCGGGAACGCAGTCGTCGTACCCGGAAATCAACGCCGCCATGCGCCCGACGTTGGCGCCCTGCTCTCCCACCGGTTCGACACATCCAAAGATCACGTCTTCGATCGCAGCGTCCGAGAAGCCGGACCGCTCGGGGATCGCCTGAAGGACCGCTTTGGCCATCTGAAGAGGGGGGGCGTCGGCGAGGGCGCCGTCCTTCTTTCGTCCTTTGCCGCGCGGCGTCCGCACCGCGTCGTAGATGAAGCAATCCGTCATCGGGGTCCTTTCGGTCCGCGCACGAGGCGTCGGCGGAAGCCGCTCACTCGCGAGGGGCCTCAAAACTGGAACGTGTTCTAGTTTGCCTGGCCCGATCGTGCAAATCGGCAGCGAATTAGGGCTCGACGACCCAAAGAAAATCAGCGGACCGCGCTTCTGCAGGCTTCTTGAGCTCGGCCTTGAGCTCCTTCTCGGTGATCGGCATCACCACCACGAACGGCTTCGCGCCCCGCCTCGCACCCCGCCGCGGGATCCCGAGGCCCTGCTCGACGTGCACCCGCCCCGCAAACACGATCATTCGCGACGGCCCGTCGTCCCGCTCGAGCGCCTCCGCCACGCGCGAGCCCATGGTTTCGTCCCATACGAGCTGCGCCTGGTAGTAGCGGTCGACCCCCTCGACGATCTCGTGCTGTACGGCGTCGAACTTTTCGTCGAACAGGGCACGATGCTCGGCATCGTCTAGGTCTAGCTCTGGCAGCTTGGCCGCCATGTCGTCCGGCAGGCCGTCGATCCCGCCCTGCGCCACCGCGAACGCAACTTCTCGCGGCGCGTTCAGCGCAACGACCTCGAGCCCGCGACTCCGAGCAAACTCGAGTAGCGGCCGGTAGAGCCCGAAGTCATACCCCCACCGCTGATCGTACTCGGTGTCTCGACGCAGGACCGTTTCGTCGATTTCACCTGCGCTCCAGCGGTCGAGCGGTTCTTGATACGGCACTTGGAACATCTCCATGCCGATCGCGAGGGACGAATCCTCTCCGTAGAGCGCGCGCAGGAGCGCGTACTGTACCGCGTGATCTTCGGGACGGTCGTGCCGTTCGCCGACATACAGGACCTCGCTCGCCATCGCGCGAGCGACGAGCTCATCGAGCGAAACCTCTTCCCCCGTTGCGGCGTCGACGAGACTCTCCGGGCGCGCCTGCGCGCGGACAATCGCCTCCGCGGTTTGAGAGTCGGGTCGGGTCGAGCCGGCGCATCCTACGGCAAGCGCCAGTGCCAGAAGCAGGGTTCGGGTCATGATGGGGATGGTTTGAACACGGCCTCGCGGTAGTACTTGAGCTCGGCGATCGACTCGAGGATGTCGTCCATAGCGCGGTGGCTTCCCTTCTTGTTGGGGCGACCACCGTACTCGATGGGATACCAGCGCCGAGCCAGCTCCTTCACCGTCGACACGTCGACGTTCCGGTAATGAAGCCAGGCCTCGACCTCAGGAAGATAGCGTGAGAGGAATCGACGATCTTGGTGAATGGAGTTTCCGGCAAGAGGCGCTTTGCCCTTTTCGGTGTGCTCGCCGAGAAAGTCGAGGATCGCGGCCGACACCTGGGCTTCGTCGACGGTGGACTCGCGAACGCGCTTGGTGAGGCCCGACTGGCCGTGATGACTCGTGTTCCACTCGTCCATGCCTGCGAGAACCTCATCAGGCTGGTGAACCACCAGATTGGGGCCCTCTGCGGTCACGTTCAGCTCGCCATCCGTTACGAGGACGGCGATCTCCAAGATGCGGTCGCGCTCCGGATCGAGCCCGCTCATTTCTAGATCCATCCAAACGATCGCAGACATGGCTGTTGCGTGAAATATTTAGCATGACCGCGGGTTTGCCGCCGCTTCGTCTGATCCATGGGTTGGAAGTCGTACATTGGTGCCGTATAGACTGGCGTCCGATCGAAGACTGCCGTAGGAAGCCGCCCGTGAACATTCCCGATCACAAACTCAGCCAACTTCGACAGCTCGAGGCCGAGAGCATTCAGATCTTACGTGAGGCCGCGGCCGAGTTCGACAACCCCGTCATGATGTATTCGGTCGGGAAAGACTCGTCGGTGATGCTGCGGTTGGCTGTGAAAGCGTTCGCGCCGGGGCCGCTCCCGTTCCCGCTGCTGCACGTGGACACCACCTGGAAGTTCCAGGACATGTATCGCTACCGCGACCAGGTCGAGAACGAACTCAACGGCGAGCTGATCAAGTACGTCAACCAGGACGGTGTGAAAATGGGGGTCAACCCCTTCGACTTCGGCAGCAAGAAGCACACCGACATCATGAAGACCGACGCGCTCAAGCAGGCGCTAAGCAAGTATGAGTTCGACTGCGCGTTCGGTGGAGCCCGGCGCGACGAGGAAAAATCCCGCGCGAAGGAGCGCATCTTCTCGTTCCGGGACGCTCATCATCAGTGGGACCCGAAGAACCAGCGTCCCGAGCTCTGGAACGTGTTCAACGCGAAGATAAAGAAGGGCGAAAACGTCCGCGTGTTCCCGCTCAGCAACTGGACCGAGCTCGACGTCTGGCTCTACGTCTGGCTCGAGAACATCGCCGTGGTCCCGCTCTACTTCGCGGCAGAGCGCCCAGTGGTAGAGCGTTCCGGTACGTGGATCATGGTCGACGACGATCGGATGCGGCTCGAAGAAGGCGAGAAGCCCCAAATGAAGCGAGTGCGGTTTCGCACGCTCGGGTGCTATCCGTTGAGTGGCGCAGTCGAGTCCACCGCGGACACGGTGCCGAAGGTAATTCAGGAAATGCTGCTCAACCGTTTTTCGGAGCGGCAGGGGCGGCTCATCGACTTCGACGAAGAAGGGTCGATGGAAGCCAAGAAGCGCGAAGGGTACTTCTAGGCGCGACGAGCGCGAAACAGGGCGATGACCGACGAAAAGGAACTCATCCGCGAGGATATCGAAGCGTATCTCGCAAAATATCGGAAGAAGGAGCTGCTGCGATTCGTCTCGGTCGGCTCCGTCGACGACGGCAAGTCCACGCTGATCGGACGGATTCTCTACGACACCGGGATGGTGTTCGAAGATCAGATGGCCGCCGTGCGTGCCGCCTCCCAGAGCGACGAACCCGACCTGGCCCTCCTCACCGACGGGCTCAAGGCGGAGCGCGAGCAGGGCATCACGATCGACGTGGCCTACCGCTACTTCGCGACCGACAAGCGTAAGTTCATCATCGCGGACACGCCTGGGCATATCCAGTACACGCGAAACATGGTCACCGGCGCCTCCACCGCGGACGTGGCGCTCATTCTGATCGATGCCCGCTACGGTGTGCTGCAGCAGTCCCGGCGACACGCGTACATCGCGTCGCTTCTCGGCATTCCGCACCTCGCCGTCTGCGTCAACAAGATGGACTTGAAGGAGTTCTCGAAAGACGTCTTCGACTCGATTCGAGCCGACTTCATGGAGTTCGGAAAGACGCTTCGGTTCAAGGACATCCAGGCGTTTCCCGTGAGCGCGCTCCTCGGCGACAACGTGGTGAGCAACAGCGAGAACACGCCTTGGTACGACGGACCCAACGTGCTCGAGTACCTCGAGACGGTCCCCGTCTCCGCCGACCGCAACTTCGACGACTTTCGCTACCCAGTCCAGTACGTCATCCGGCCCGACCTCGACTACCGCGGTTTTGCGGGCGAGGTGGCGTCCGGCGTCATCAAAAAGGGCGACGACGTAGTGTCGTTGCCCTCCGGCAAGACCTCGCGGGTCAAGGCGATCGACACTTTCGAGGGTGAGATCGACGAGGCGTTCGCCGCGCAGTCGGTCACCATTCGCCTAGAAGACGAGATCGACATCAGCCGCGGCGACATGCTGGTGAAGCCCAACAACCTCCCGCGCGCGACGCGACGGTTCGACGCGTTCATGGTGTGGATGCACGAAAAGCCACTCGACACCGAGAAGGCCTACTTGGTCAAGCACACCACGCAGACAGTCCGCGCCCAGATCGACAAGATTCACTTCGAGGTCGACATGGATACCCTCGAAGAGAAGCCGACCGACGGTATCCGCCTGAACGACATCGCCAAGGTGCACATCAGCTGCCATCGCGCGCTGTACGTCGACGACTACGCGCGCAACCGGCAAACCGGCGCGTTCATCGTCATCGACTCGCTCACGAACAACACGGTCGCCGCAGGGATGATCGCGCTCGAGGGATCGTCGCAGAACCTCGAGGACGCCATGAAGGAGCTCCACGCCGAATCGGCGATGGAGCCGAAGACCTTCGTGAGCCCCGCAGAGCGCATGGAACGGTTCGGGCAACGCGGCGCAACCGTCTGGCTCACCGGCCTCCCAGGTTCGGGCCGATGGACGCTCGCCTACGCCCTCGAGCGAAAGCTCTTCGACCAAGGGCGCACCGCCACCGTGGTGAGTCCCGTGGGCGAAGACCTGCGCTCGATGATTTCGGCTGCGAAAGCCGTGACCGACGCCGGCCTCATCAACATCTGCGCGTTCCCGAGCCCGACCAAGAAGGACCGGGCCGAACTCGTGGACCGCCTCGGCGAGAACCGCGTGGTTCAGGTCTACGTCAACACCGACGAAGCTCTTTGCCGGGAACGACGGCCCGACGCCGACTTCTCGGGCTTCGAACCGCCCGAAAACCCAGACGTGACGGTCTCACTCGACGAAGTGCGGATCGACAAGGCGGTCGACATCATCCTCAATGCGCTTGAAGCGCGCGGCCAGTTCGAAGACCACTGACGAGGACGGCAGGCCCCCTCTTCGGAGGTCGTCACGCTCGAACCTGTTCGGCTCGCCGTCTCGCTCTCACTAGGTGAGGCGGAGTCCGATGACGCCCATCACGATGAGGCCGACGAAGAAGAAGCGGGCCAACGTTGCCGCGTCTCCAAAGAAACCAACGCCAATCAGGAACGTTCCGACCGCTCCGATGCCGGTCCAGACCGCATACGCGGTGCCGATCGGAATCGTACGCTGTGCGAGGAGAAGCAGCGCACCGCTCGCGACGATGCAGACGAGGGAAAACGCGATCCAACCCCATCGAAAGCCCTCTTTCGTCCAACCGAGCTTGAGGCCGACAGGCCACCCGATCTCGAACACGCCGGCCACCAGGAGATAGATCCAAGCCATCGGGTCCCCTTGTAGCACTCTCTTCGGCTGGGACCCGCGTCCTCGGGGCTTTCATCGCGATGAACCTTTGCGAAAAGCCGCCTGTCCTCTTTTTGAAGTCCGGGGCTTCTCACTCGACGGACGGGCCACATATCGTTCGATTGGAGGTCGGGATGGATTCACGGTGTGCGGTGATTGTGGGGGCGGGAACCGGAACGGGGGCCGAGGTGGCCAAACGGTTCGCCGCCGAGGGATACGCGTTGGCTCTCGCGCGTCGAAACGCGGACGCACTCGCACCGCTGGTCGAAGAGATCACTCAGGCGGGGGGCTCTGCCAAGGCCTTCGGCGTCGACGCTTCCGACGAGGCGGCTGTGGTGTCGCTCTTCGAGGACGCCGAGGGTTCTCTCGGTGGCGTAGAGGTCGCTGTGTTCAACGCCGCGGGGTTTACCACCGCGTCGATCTTGGATGCGACCGTCGAAGACTTCGAGGCGATGTGGCGCGCCTCATCGCTCGGCGGCTTTTTGGTGGGTCGCGAGGCCGCACGGCGCATGGTCCCGCGCGGATCGGGGACGATTATCTTCACGGGCGCCACGGCGGCCCTCAAGGCAAGCGCCCGCTTCTCGGCCTTCGCCTCTGGCAAACACGGCCTTCGAGCCGTGGCTCAAAGTATGGCGAAGGAGCTCGGCCCGCAGGGTGTCCACGTGGCCCACGTGATCGTAGACGGCATCATCGACGTGCCTCGCGTGCATGAGTCGATGCCGGAACTGGCATCATCGAAAGGTGAAGACGGGCTCCTCGATCCGAGGAGCATCGCAGAGTCCTATCTCATGCTGCATCAGCAGCCGAAGAACGCGTGGACCTTCGAGCTCGACCTCCGGCCGTTTGGCGAAACCTGGTGAGTCGCCGCTAGGGCGCTAGACCTCGAGCGTCCGGCGGACGACTTCGTAGAGCGTCTCCGTGCCCCATGCCAAGCCGTCGACCGGAATGCGCTCGTTGTGGCCGTGGAACATGTCCGCGAAACGCATGCCGGGAGGCAATCGCACCGGGGCGAAACCGTACCAGCGTGCACCGAGTCGGGTGAACGCGGTTGCATCGGTGAACGCGGTCAGGACGAAAGGCACCACGGGGTCCCCAGGGGCGCGTTCGGCCATCACGTCGTGAATGGCCGAGTACAGAGCGGACTCCTTCGGCTGTGTCACCGTCGGCGCAAAGCTGTGGAACACGTCGAGCTCGACACCGGGGCCGAGCACCTCGCGAATCTCGCGGAGCACGTCTTCTTCGGTTTGCCCAGGCAAGATGCGGGCGTCGATCTCCGCCTCGGCCACGCCCGGAATCACGTTGGTCTTGTTTCCGGCGCGCAGAATCGTCGGCGAGGCCGTGTTCCCGAGCAGCGCACTGAAGCCTCGTCGCACCGACGGGTCGGGAATCAGGTTGAGCGCGTACGGGCCGAGCCTAGGGCTGGCAAGCATCTTGACGAGCGGCCGGACGGGCGGCGGAAGATGCGACGCGAGTTCGTCGACGAACGCTCGCACCTCGGCCGAGCTGTGCCTCGGGAGGCCTTCCTTTCCGAGCCGCGCGATGGCCTCGCTCATCTTCACGACGGCTGAGTCCCGCCGCGGCATGGAACCGTGCCCTGGTTCCCCCGTGACCCGGGCCTTCATCCAAGCGACGCCCTTTTCTGCCACTTCGATCGTATAGAAAGTGCGACCGGCGATCTGAATGTTGAAGCCGCCCCCCTCCCCCACGGCGAACTCGCTCCGAATCAGGTCCGGGTGGTTCTCTGAGAGCCAGAGGGACCCTTGTCGGCAGCCTGCTTCCTCATCCGCCACGGCCGCGAAGATCAGGTCGCGTTTGGGCTTCACGCCCTCGCGCGCAAGCCGCACCATGATCGCGGCCGACATCGCGGCCATGTTCTTCATGTCGATGGCGCCGCGCCCCCAGAGGCAACCGTCGTGGACTTCTCCACAAAACGGCGGGTAGTCCCACATCTCCGGGTCGGACTCGACGACGTCGAGGTGCGCACAAAGCAAGAGCGGGGGTTTCTCTCCCGTTCCCTTCAGCCGCGTAACCACGTTGGTGCGCTTCGGTTTGGCTTCGAGAACGGTGGGGTCGAGGCCTGCGCTGCTCAGCTCGTCGGCGACCAGTTCCGCGGCCTCACGCTCGTTGCCGGGTGGGTTGGTGGTATCGATTCGCAGCAGCTGCTGGCAAAGGCGAAACGAATGGTCGGTAAGCTCGCGATCCACCTCTCCCACGACGCCCTATTCGTCTTTGCTCGCGGCGGTTTTCTTCTTGGCCTTCTTGGTGGACGCTTTCCTCGCCGCCTTCTTGGGCGGCTTCAGTTTGCCTTTGCGCGACCCTTCGGACTGCTCGACGCTCGCCTTCAGAGCCTCGAACAGGTCGATGACCTTAGCCTGGGGAGCTTCCGGACTCGCGGTGATCTCGTGACCCGCGATCTTCTCTTCCACAGCCTCGAGCACGCGCGCGCGAAACTCGTCCCGGAACTTCTCGGGCTCGAACGCGTCTTCGCTGAGCTGCTCGATGAGCTGCTTGGCCATTTTCGTTTCGGCAGGCTTGAACTTCACCTCTTCGCCGAGGTCGATGTCGCTAAAGTCTCGCACCTCGTTTGCGTAGAAGACCTGATGCATGATCAGCCCTGCGTGGTAGGGGCGAATCACGACGAGATGGCTCTTGCCACGCGCAATGTGGTGCCCGAGCGCGACGCGCCCAGTTTCACGCATGGCCTCCGAGAGCAATCGATACGCTTTGTGCCCACCCTTGTCGGGGCCGAGGTAGTACGACTTCTCCACGTAGACGAAGTCCACTGAGTCGAGGGGCACGAACTCGATGATCTCGAGGTTGTGCGTTCTCTCCTCTTCGAGTGCCTTGAGCTCTTCGGGTTCGAAGCGAACGTACTGTCCCTTCGCGTACTCGTAGCCCTTCACCAGGTCGCTGCGCTCGACCACCGCGTCGTCGGCGGGACTGTAGAGCTGGTACTTGATGCGGCCCCCGCTCTTCCTGTGCAGCTGATGAAACTTCACGCCCTCCGCGCTGGCGGCGGTGTACACCTTGAATGGGATCGACACGAGGCCAAAGGACAGCGTCCCAGAGCTAATGGCGCGCGCGGGCACCGGAACATGATAGATCGCAAGCTGAGATTGGCGAAGAGTTGAGTAAGCCACCTGACAAGGGGCTCTCGCGGTACCGTAAAAAGCGGGATCCCAGCAAAACCACGGAACCGTTCGACGCTGAACCCACGCGCAGGAGCGGGGCCACGAGGCGTGGGCACTTCGTGGTGCACTGCCACGCCGCTCGATCGCTGCACTACGACCTGCGTATCCAAGTCGGCGGTGTCCTCCAGAGCTTCGCCGTTCCCAAAGGGCCGAGCCTTCGTCTCGACGACAAACGACTCGCCGTTCAGACCGAGCCGCATCCGCTTCGATATCTCGACTTCGAAGGCGTGATCCCAGACGGGAACTACGGCGCAGGCTCGATGATCGTCTGGGACCGTGGTCGCGTCGGGTACCCCCGTGACCCGGCCGAAGCGGGCCTCGAGGAGGGTGCACTCTCTTTCGAGCTCGACGGATTCAAGCTCAAGGGGCGCTTCAGCCTGGTGCGCCCGTCAAAGCAGCCCAACCCACAGCAGAACCAGTGGCTGCTGATCAAGCGAGATGACATCTTTGCGAGCGAGGTCGACATCGTCGCGTCACGCCCTCGAAGCGTACTTTCAGGCCTCACCGTCGACGAGCTGCGCGACGCCGAGCAACACTACGAGAAGTTGCTAGCGCAGGCGGTCGAGCTCGGCGCCAAGGCCGGAGAGGTCAAGGCAAGCCGCACGGTCCCGATGCTCTGCAGTCTCGAAGAGGCGCCGGTCGACCGCCCGGGCTGGGTTTATGAGCTCAAGCTCGATGGCGTCCGTATCCTCGCCGAGCGTGACGGAGACGACGCGCGACTTTTCTACCGAACGCATCGTTCGGCCACGGCGAGCTTTCCCGAGGTCGTCGAGGCGCTGAAGACACTCCTGGCGAAGCAGGTGTTGCTCGATGGCGAAATCATCACGTTCGACGAGGTCGGACACCCATCGTTCCACAAGCTCGCGAGTCGCCTGCACGCCCGACGCGCCGGGGATGTTCGGTTCCTGCGCGACGCGGTGCCGGTCGTATTCATCGCATTCGACATCCTTCGGATCGGCGACCTCGACCTCCGGCCTCTCACCCTGCTCGAGCGAAAGGAGATTCTCGGCGAGGTCGTGCGCGGAGACGGGGTCATTCGAGCACTCGACTTCTTCGAGGACGACGGAAGCGCCCTCTTCGCCTTCTGCGAGCAACAGGAGCTCGAGGGGATGGTGGCCAAACGGAGCGACTCGCCCTACCGCGTCGGTCCAAGCCGATCCGGCCAGTGGATCAAGATCAAGCGCGTGCGCGAAGACGATTTCATCGCCACGGGGTACAAACCCGGCAACGGAAGCCGGGCCAGGCTCGGGTCGTTGGCGCTCGCGAGCTACCGAGACGGCACGCTCGAGACGCGGGGTCACGTCGGAAGCGGAATCTCCGACAAAGAGGCGAGCAAGCTGTTGAAGCTGCTCGACGCCGACGAGCCTTTGGTGGTTCGTGTTCGGTACGCCGGCTGGACGGACGACGGGAATCTCCGGCACCCGGTGTACCTCGGAATTCGAACCGACATCGCTCCTGACGACGTGACCGTCGACCCAAAGCTCGAGGATGCCACGATGGTCGACGAATCGGGGGCGCCGGATGCAGAGGCCGACCGGGTAGTCGACAAGGCCAAGCTCACCAACCAAGGAAAGGTGTTCTGGCCGAGCGACGGGATCACGAAAGGCGATCTCTGTGACTACTACGAAGCCATCGCCCCAACGCTCCTACCTCACCTCGAAAACCGCCCCGTCACCCTCGTTCGATTCCCGGACGGCATCGAGGGCAAGAGCTTCTTTCAATGGCGAATCCCTCCGCGGGCTCCTTCCTGGCTCCGTTCGCTCAGCCTTCGCTCGGAAAAAGAGGACGGCAAGGACGTCAACACCATTCTCGTGAACGACCTGAGCTCGTTGATGTACGTCGCCAATCTCGGCTGCATCCCGCTGCACGTCATCGCCTCGCACGCGGAGCATCTCGACACTTGCGACTTTCTCACGCTCGACCTCGACGTCGAGCTCGCTTCTCTCCGAGAAGCGATCCCCATCGCGCTCACCATCAAAGAGCTTCTCGAGCAGGTGGGACTAGAGGGGTTTCCGAAAACGTCGGGAAAGACCGGCCTCCACGTGCTGGTGCCGCTCGGCGAGGGTTTGCCCTGGGACACTGCGAAGCAGCTCCTTGAGCTGATCGGACGACTGGTCCTACAGCGGCACCCCGACATCGCAACGATGGAGCGGCGGAAGGAAAAGCGCGGGCAGAAGGTCCTGATCGACGTCGGACAGACCGGTCGACATCGCACCATCGTGGCACCGTACTCGGTGCGGGAAGTTCCAGGCGCGCCCGTTTCGACGCCTCTCGTCTGGGATGAGATCAGTCTCTCGCTCGACCCCTCCTCTTTCAACATCTTCACGGTTCCCGCGCGCATCCTCGAAGAGGGTGACGCGCTGGCCGATGCGCTCGACGTCGAGCTCGACGTCCAGAACACCTTGGCGCGTTTGGGGGAGCTGCTCGGTCAAGATGCCGCAACTTGATCGACCGCGAGCCTTGAATCACGTTCTTCAAGTATGAGCCTTTATGAGCAGCTCGGCGGCGAAGTGGAGCTTCGCGCGATCATCGACGATTTCATCGACCGCTGTTTCGACGACACGATGATCGGCTTTCTCTTTCTTCGTGCAGAACGCGAACGCATCAAGAGGTTTGAGTTTCAGCACGCTGCTCGCGCACTCGGTGCATCTCTTGCCTACGAAGGCCGTCCACTCGACCAGGCTCATCGTCCGCACCGAATTCTCGGCGGCCAGTTCGATCGACGAAGGCAGATCCTCAAGGACACGCTTCGCGACCACAGCGCACCGGCCTCCGTAGTCGAGGCGTGGATCGGTCATCAGGACGGTCTCCGGCACCTGATCACGCGCGACCCCGACTCGAACTGCCGAGACTGACGATGAGCACGCGGCAGGGCCTGGTCATGCGGTCGACCGCTGGCTTCGTCGACGCCCGGCTCGACGACGGGACCACCGTGCAATGCCGGATGCGAGGGCGGCTCAAGCAGGGGCCAAAACGGACCGACCTCTGCGTGATCGGCGACCACGTGATCGTAGAGGAGACGCCCGACGCGTGGGCCGTGTCGGAGGTACTACCACGAAGCACTCGGTTCTCACGTCGACAGCCTGGGCGCGGTGCGCCGAAGGAAGACGTCGTGGTCGCCAACCTCGACCAGCTGCTCATCACGTTCTCGTATGGTGAGCCGCTGTTCAACCCACGGCTTCTCGATCGGTTCCTGGTCATTGCCGAGCACCAGGGCGTGGACCCGGTGATCGTGATGAACAAGGCCGACCTCGCCGGCCCCAAGGACCGTGACTGGCAGCCGGTGTACGACGACATCGGCTACCGGACGCTGACCGTGAGCGCTGAGCGTGAGGAAGGCTTGGCCGCACTCGAGGAAACCCTGGCCGACAAGATCTCCGTTTTCGTGGGTCCGTCTGGCGTGGGCAAGAGCAGCCTTCTCAACGGCCTTCTGCCAAACCTCGAGCTCGAGGTGGCCACCGTGAGTGCGCACCACGGAAAGGGTCGACACACCACGCGCGTCGCGTCGCTCTACCCCCTTTCGTCGGGCGGCTTTCTCGCCGACACACCGGGCATCCGCGAACTCGGCGCATGGGCTCTTCCACACGATGCGTTGGATCGATGCTTCCCGGAGTTTGCTCCGTATCGTTCCAAGTGCGCTTTCCGTGGATGCAGCCATACCCACGAGCCGGGCTGCGCCGTCCTCGAGGCCGTCGAGCGGGGCGAGATCGACGCGAACCGCTACGATAGCTACGTGCGACTGCGACAAGACGCGGAGCGGTAGCGGTAGGCTCGAGGCGCGCTCAAGGGGCTTCGGCCACTTCGGACGAGTCGGGCTCTGGCGCCTCCGGGGCCGCCTCGCTCGCGGGCATCGCTGCTGCCTTGGGCCGTTCCGTGCGGAACGTGAAATCTGCACGAGACACACGGTCCGACTTAACGTTGACCTTGCGGGTCACCTTGCGTCCGTTGTTGAACTCGAACTCGAGGGTAACTCGCCCCAAAGGGACGTAGACGTTCTCCATCGGCGTACGGCCCAGCAGATCGCCACCGATGAATACGTCGGTCGAAGGCGTCGTGTCGACGTCGATTCGCCCGTAGGCGCCAGGCTGAGCACCGCCCTGCTTGCCGATCAGCCGCGCGGTCACACCCGCAGTCTCGCCCGTGGAGACCTTCGCGGTCGTTGACCAAGACGCGAACCCCGGCGCCTCCACCCGAATGCGGTACTCGCCCTGCATGAGGCCCGTCAGCGCCACCGGCGTCATGCCCTGCTCTTTGCCATCGAGGTAGATCTTCGCGCCGGGCGGCGACGAAGCCACCAAGATGCGGGCGCCGTGCTCTTGCAGAAGCGGATTATCGGCCTGCGGGATCTGCGTGGGACCTTCTTCCTCGAACATCTTTTCAACCTGCTTCGCCCAGGCCTGAACCTGGGTTTTGCCATCGAAGTAGAAGAAGGCACCGACGACCGCAGCCGCGAGTGCGAGAACGAGCTTCCACGACCCTCTCGCCCCGCCGACGGGAGTCGACGGCCGACGATGCGGCGCCGGCCTTGGCACGACGGCCTTCGGCACCTCGAGCTGAGGTGTCTGGCTAAGACGCGGCCCTGACGATTCATCCTCAGGCTCTGCAGGCTTGGCCTCCGGCTCCGAACCGGTATCGAGCAAGTGGCTGAGATCGAGCCCATTGACCCCCTCGACCTCGAGCTCCCGGACGCCGGGAATCTGCGACATGTACGACTTCGAGGAGTCGTTCTCGTGGTGCATGTCGACGCTGTACGACGCACCGAAGGGCACCGTGTCGACCCGTGGGCCCCGATTGAACTCCTCGGGGAAGATCTTCTTGACGAAGTCGGACACCTCACGCTGACGCGCAAACTGCTGACGCGACTTGCCGAGCTTCTCGAGTGCGTCTGCAAACTCCCCAGCGGTAGCAAAGCGGTCGCCGGCGTCCTTCGCGAGCGCCTTCTGGAGGATCATGTCGAGTTCTTCCGGCACGTCCGGTAGACGCTCTTTGAGCGATGGCACCGGATCCATGATGACCGCGCGCATCGTGGCAGCTTCGGTCTGTCGACGGTAAAGGGAGCGGCCCGTGAGAGTTTCGAAAATACAGACACCGAGCGCGAAGATATCGAGCCGGTGGTCGGCTGCGGCGCCCGTGCACTGCTCGGGGGCCATGTAGGCGAACTTGCCTTTCACCACACCGGCCTGCGTTTTGTGAGCGCGATGGTCGGCCTTGGCGATGCCGAAGTCGAGAAGCTTCGCGACGCCGTCGTAGCCGATCATGATGTTGTGCGGCGAGACGTCGCGATGAATCATGTTGAACGGTTCGCCGTGCTCGTCGTCCGCGGTGTGCGAGTAGTGAAGGGCGCGCGCGATGTCGGCGCCGACTCGAAGCGCGATCGGGAGCCCGATGCCTCCCTGCTTTCGCGCTTTTCGAATCAGTCGGCCGAGCGGCATCCCGTTGACCCACTCCATGACGATGAAGTGGGAGCCTTCGTCGGCACCAAACTGATGGAACTTGCAAATGTTCGGGTGCTTGAGCTGCATCCCGATGCGAGCCTCGTCGAGGAACATCTGGACGAAGTCGTTGTCCTGTTCGAAGTGCGGAAGGATCCGCTTGACGACGAGGAATCTCGTCTCACCGTCGGTGTCTTTGTGTCGCGCCAGCAGAATCTCGGCCATGCCCCCGAGCGCGAGGCGTCCGAGGATGTCGTAGCCCGCGAAACGACCGAGTACCGGAAGGTCGACTGGCGGCGGTGGCGCTTCGACTTCTGCTTTCTTGGCTGACTGTTCCGTCACACGTGTCCTTCGGACCCTCCCGGCAAGGCAGATTCCACCCCGTTGTCTCGCGGTGGCCCTCGTCCCCCCCCAAGGAGTCGTCCCACGAATCAGCATAGCCGTCCGCGGTGCCCACCGCCTAATCCGCGGGGCGAAAAGATCGGCCGATCTGGCCGACTGTGGGCTTTCTCACAGAATCCGTTCGGTCCGGGAAAGCTCGCGAGTCATGTTCTTCTGGTGCGCCTCGAGCGTCCCGCCCCCGATCTCGAGTAGCTTGGCGTCGCGCCACAGCCGTTCGACTGCGTACTCGGCTACATACCCGTAGCCGCCCAGCACCTGAATCGCGCGGTCGGCCACGTGCTTGGCCATGGTCGAAGTAAAGAGCTTGACCCCGTCGGTGTCGAGCCGCTGACCCGGGGTTTCGAGGCTCATCGTGGCAGCCGTGTGATACGTGTACGTTCGTCCAGCCATGAACTCTGCGTAGGACTCGGCGATGTGGCGCTGCACCTGGCCGAAGTCCCGCAGCGATTTCCCGAACGACTGCCGATCGGTTGCGTACTGGTTCATCACCTCGACGGAGCGGCGCGCGATACCAAGACTCATGGCGGCGAGGGTCACCCGCTCGATCTCGAGGTTCCGCATCATGTGAAGCGTCGCGGTGCCCTCCTCACCAACGAGGTTCTCGGCAGGGACTTCGCAGTCCTCGAAGACGAGCTCCGCTGTGGTGGAAGCGCGCATCCCGAGCTTGCCCTTGATCTTCTGACCGAGCTTGAAGCCGGGAAAGCCCTTCTCGACGATGAACATGCAGAGCTGACTGCGGCCCTGTCCTTCGAGCCGTGCGTAGATGAGGAATGTGTCGCCGAGTTCGGTCTCGCTGATCGCGCCGTTCGTGATCCACATCTTGGCACCGTTCAACACGTACTTGTCACCCCGCTTCACGGCTGCACTTTGGAGGCCGAGCACATCGGTGCCTGCGCCAGGCTCGGACATCCCCATGCCGCACACCTTGGCACCGGTGCACGCGTCGGGGAGATACTTCGCGCGCTGCGCGTCACTCCCGTTCACCTGAAGGTTGTTGGCGAACAGCATCGAGTGCGCGAGATACGCCAGTGCGAAACCCGGGTCGGCCGCTGCAATCTCTTCATGCACGATCACCGCCGCGACAGGGTCGAGGCCAGAGCCCCCGAAGCGCTCGTCAACCGTGACGCCGAGGAGGCCAAGCTCCCCGAGCCTGTGGAAGAGCTCGATGTTGAAGCGTTCCGCCTGGTCGGATGCTTCGGCCTGCGGGTCGATCTCACGCTCCGCAAATGCGCGGACCATCTCCCGGAGCGCTCGGTGCTCCGGTGTAGGGTTGAACAAATCGGTCACGCGGAGGGGTTAACACGCCCGAGGTCTCGGCAAAAGCCCTCGACGAGGTGAGGCGAGTTGGGCGTGGAATGCGCGGCGTCTAGGGCGAAACGCAGTCGACGATCCTCGTGGCCGACCATCCTTGTGGGATGACGACTGCCTCGATGGGATCGCACTGGAGCTCTCGGTCCGGATGGACCGCGACTACACGCCCATCACACTCGGTGATGGGAAGACCTTCCGTGGTTCCACCCCAGCGAGCCGTGTCGTCACCCGTGGAAACGAGCTCGAGCGAGGTGCGCGCGGCGTTCCGACCATCGCAGGTGACCTCGAGTGCAATCGCTTCGGTGCTGGCCGGCGCCCGCACCTCGGTATGTAGCGTCCCGGTGGTCGCCCAGGGGACAACCGGCCTGGTGTCGACCTCAAAGTCGACGACGTCTCGTATGTAAACGGAGAACATTCGGTCGTCAGTTTCCGTTATGCGAATGGAGCTCGGAAACCGCCGGCCGAACTGAGTCGATAGCCATTCCTCACGGAGTGATTTCAACGCGACGGCATCCTCGTCCCTTGCTTCCCAAGCACGAGGAAAGGCAAAGGTGCTTCCCGGGTCAGGTACGTGCACCGAAAGAAGGCCGAGCGGCACATCGAGCGGCCACTCGAGTCGCGTCTCCTCGATGGCCTGGTCTGGCTGAGCGGTCCCCTCTGAAAAGACCACGTAGCGCACTGGCCCTTCGACGGGACGACCCCAACCGCGCAGTCGAGACGCAATTTCGTCGAAGAGGTCATTGAACCGTTGAACCAGGGCTTCTCCATCCGGTCGTGTCGTGCCCGCTCCGAACTCGACTCGTTGGTCTCCCCACGCGTAGCGGTTGGTTCCGGCCGGAGGAAAGGTCGACTCGAGTCCGATTCTGGGAGGCAAGTTGCCGAAGTCGCCGAGCGAAAGGACACGCCGAAGCTCCTCCGCTTGTTCGGTGGTAAGTCGACCGCCGATCGCCGTGCCGAGGCTATCGTCGACGTAGTTGGTCACGACGAACTCACACGACGGATCGACCGCTAGGAATCGTCCAAGCTCCCACGCCACGAGTTGTCCTGGGTGGACGGCTCCGCAGCAGAGGGACATCTGGTGAGCCGCGAAACCGATGCCACCGTCGCCGCAGATCTTCGCATCGACCTCGATCGCAGGTTCGGGAGGTAAGAGTACCTCCGGGTCGCCGCAGCCACCCGACCAGGCAACGCACAAGCACACCAGGATCTTCGTACGCAGTGTAGACCTCATCGCCATCCTGCCCGCTCGGCAATGGACGATGAGGGTAGCACATTGCGCCCGGCTGAACTCCGAGAGGGAGAGACCGAGCAGTCGGTTCTCTCAGGGCACCCCTAGAGACGAGAAACCCTCAGGCGGCGTCGGCGACGCGGGCGTTTGACAGAATGCTCGCGACGATGGCGCGGGAGGCCATGGAAGCGGCCCGGTCGACGTCCGTCAGGCGTCCATCGAGCGCGGCTTCGGTGAGCCCGAAGATGATGCTGACGAGCATCTCGGAATGAAGCGCGGCGTCGGCCGGCACGATGTCTGGACGGACCTGGAAGACCATCTGAGTCATGCGATCGCGGAACGCCTCGGTGAGCGTGGTCCAGCGGCGCCCGAGCGGCGTGGTCACGTCCCGACGATTTCGGAGGAACACCTCAGCGACTTTGCGGTCGTCGAGAAGAGAGTGGCAGCACTTGGATACGGCCTGCTCGAGCACTTCCCCCGCGCGCTCGCGCTCTGCCGCAGCCTCAGGCGAAAACGCCGGGCCGAGTTCGAGCGAGACCCATTCAGCGACCTGCTCGAGTGCTTGATCCATGCTTCGGAAGTGAACGTAGAACGTAGGCTGCGCCACCCCTGCAAGCTGCGCGACTCGCCCCGTGGTGAGTGTTCCGTGCCCAAAGCGATGGATCGTTTTCAGGATCGCTTGGAGCAGGCGGAGTCGCGTGCGTTCCTTGTTGATTTGCCGTGACATGAGGCTCTCGTAGCAGCGGACCGAAGGTCGTTCCACGCGAAAACCTGTGACAAGCATGGTATTTTACGCAGTTGAAACGAGAATGAACGATTGCGAAAAAATGTGCGCACCGAAAACACGATGAACACATTCCACGAAAACGATGCGCAGCGTGTCTTGGAAATCGCGCCCGGCTGGTACGTTCTTTCGGCGAGTCGCGACGTTGGAATCAAACCGCGGCCTTATCTGTTAGGCGGCCTACCCGTCGTAAGTTTCCGGGACGTAAACGGGCGACCTGCCGTCCTCGTCGATCGATGCGCACACCGCAACGCGCCGCTGTCGCTCGGACGCGTGGTCGGTTCGAACCTCGAGTGCGCGTACCACGGGTGGCAGTTCGACGGCACAGGTGCTTGCCGTGAGGTTCCAGGGCTCTGCGGTGATGCCGAACACCCGAGTCGCCGAGTGCCTTCGTACGCGTGTCGCGACTCGCAGGGTTGGCTCTGGGTGTATTCCGTTCCAGACGTGCAGCCCGACTTCGCTCCGTACGCGATCCCCTGCGCAGATCAGTCGGGCTACTTCACCGTGCGCGAGCGACTGGAGATGCCCGGCCCGCTCGACGCGGTGGCGGAGAACGCTCTCGACGTGCCCCACACGGCGTTCGTCCACGCGGGTCTTTTCCGAAAGAACAAGGATCGAAGCCCGATCGAGGTCGTCGTCCGAACGCAGCGAGACCGCGTGGAAGCCCAGTACGTAGGCGAAAAGCGCCCGGAGGGCCTCGTCGGAAAGCTCCTGTCCCCAACGGGGGGCGAAGTCCTTCACTGGGACCGGTTCATTTTGCCCTGCATCGCGCAGGTGGAGTACCGCCTCAGCGAGCGCGCCCATATCGTCACGACGGCCGCGCTCACACCGCGAACTGCATCGGTGACCGACCTCTTCGCGACCGTCGCGGTGAAGGTACCCATTCCGAACGCGATCCTCCGCACCGTGGTCAAACCTTCCGCGATGCACATCGTCAGGCAAGATGCGGGAATCCTGCAGCGACAAACCGAACAGGTCGCCCGCTTCGGTGGCGAAGCGTTCGTGTCGACCGAGATCGACGTCCTCGGACTGCGAATCAAGAAGCTGCTGCGAGAAGCCGTCGCGGGAAAGCTTCGCGACGGCGAGGAAGAGCGTCGGATCAAAATGCTCGTTTAGTGGAACTTCGTGTACTCTGATCGCGGTGGGCTTCGACGACGACAAGCGTGATTCGACGTACTTGATCCGGAACGCCCCGTCGGACCCGGTCGCCGGCGACGTGGAGAGCGAAACGCCCACTTCCGAGTCGCCGAACACGCGGTGGCGAACATCGAGTCCGCCTCCGGGCGAAAGCTTGGAAGCCAAGTGGTGGCCCGACCGCGAGCTCGGCCGCGCGTTTCGACGGTGGACAGGGATCCCACCTGCACGCGCCGAGGAAGGTCGGTCGGCGGCCGTGAAGTTCCTCGAGGAGCGACTGGCGGTCACCGGATTGACCGCGGTCGGCACGGCGCCGCGAACCGCACTGCCCACCATCGAACCGCCCGCCTTCACGACGCGGGTCGAGACCATGGTGATGCGGCTCGGCCTCCACGGTCCCAACGAAGAGGCGCCGGACGAGCGCGCGCTCCGCGACCTCGGGGCAGACGTGCTCCCCACTCTGCAGGCGATGTTTCCCGGGCGCCTGTGGTTCAACCGATGGGAGCCCCACGTGCAGCCTCCCAAGGGCCGCAGCGTGTCGGGGCTTTGCCGGACGATGGTCGCCTTCGGCGAGGCCGCGGTGCCGTACGTTGCCGAACTCCTCGTCTCGGAGAGCGAAGAGATCCGCTACTACGCAATCTTGGTCGCCGCGGAGCTGCCGGACCCTCAGCTCATCGAGCCGCTGGCGGCGGCGCTCTTCGACGACGACCAAGGGGTTTCGCGCACGGCTCTTTACGCGCTCGAGGTGTTTCAGGGGCTCCAGGGGATTGAAAGCGTCCGAGACTCGCTTCGATCGCTGGCGGTTTCCGTCGAGACGGACCAGCGGTCGAGGCTGCTCGCGATGCGTGCACTTGCGGTATTGCGCGACGAAAGATCGGTCGAATCGCTAATCACGACACTTGGCGAGCGGGGCGTTCTGGGCGAGGCCGCGTGGCGCGTACTTCGCATGCTGACCGCGCAGGACTTTGGCAACGATACCGATGCATGGCGCGCGTGGTTGAACGACTATGGGAAACAGTCGCGCATCGAATGGCTGATCGAGAGCCTCGACCACGAAGACGCGGAGATTCGTGCGATCGTCGCCCGCGACCTCGCGAGCCAGTCTGGCCAGGACTTTGGATACTCGCCGGATATGCCTTCAGAGGAACGTCGGAAGATCCGCGAACGGTACCGGCTCTGGGTCCAGTCGCGCTAGCTCTCTGATGCCTCCGACCCACCCGAACGTGCTGCCGCCGCGGCTCGACGGGGGAGGCTCTTCAGGAGAGCAGCTGCGCGGCGATCGCGGATGCCTGCTTGCCGTCGATGGTGCCTTTGTGGCGGGCCATCACTTCCTTCATGACCCGACCGAGATCTTTTTTGGTTGAAACGCCGAGGTCAGCGACGATCGCCTCGATCGCCTCGCGGGCTTCGGCCTCGGTGAGCTGCTTCGGGAGGTAGCGTTCGATGACCGCAATCTCGGCCTCTTCTTTTTCGGCCAGGTCCTCGCGACCGCCTTCGCGGTAGCTCTGAGCGCTGTCCTTTCGCGACTTCACCGCACGGGAGAGCACCGCCATCTCGTCGGGACTCTCTTGGGTGAGCAGCTCGGACTTGAGCATTCGGAGCGTGTCACGCGTGACCTCGTCACGGTCGAGCATGGCCTTCTTCAGGTCCTCGTTGAGCGTATCGAGCAGGGGCATGGCCGAAGGGTGGCAGAGCGCTGCGAATCTGCACGGCGAGCCGTCACGGCAACTGCGTAAAAAAGATCGCAGTGATCTTGGCTAGTTGGCCGAAAAACCGCTGATGATCCAGTTGTAAAAAGCTTGTAAATGCTTGGATTCGTTGGGTTTCGGTTGACTCGAACAAGGCCGCGACGCACATTGGCGAATCCCAGTCAGTTAAGTTGTAAACGGCTGCGTTGCAGAAAGGACACTGAATGTTGTCGGCAGGTACGACGAGCACCGCGGGGTCGAGTGATAAGTCTTCGGATTTGCTCAATTCTCGTCAGATTAAACACGTAGTCGTCCTCGGCGCCAATGGCGCGATGGGCTTGGGTAGCGGGGCGCTCTTCACGAGCGACGTCCCGCGGGTGACGTTCTTGGCGCGAACCAAGGAGAAGGCGGAGGGCGGTCTCGCCGCGGCGACCAAGATGGTCCGCTCGAGCACCGTCGCGAAGCGCGTCGATACCGGGAGCTACGACGAAGACTTCGATCGCACGGTCGCTGAAGCCGACCTGATCTTCGAGGCCGTCACGGAGCAGCTCGACCTCAAGCGCGAGTACTTCGACCGCATCGACAAGATGCGGCGCCCCGACTCGATCGTCGCCACGGTGACCTCGGGTCTGTCGATCAACCTGCTTGCCGAGGGCCGAAGCGAGTCGTTCCGCAAGAACTTTCTCGGGCTTCACTTCTTCAACCCGCCGAACGTGATCGTCGGCACCGAGCTGATCGCGGGCAAAGACACCGACCCGAAGCTCGTCGACTTCATCGAAGCCTATTGTACGAAGCGACTGGGTCGCGCGATGGTTCGCACCGCCGACACGCCGGGCTTCGCCGGGAACCGCATCGGCTTCAAGGTGCTCAACGAGTGTGCGCTTCTCGCCGAAGAGCACGGCCCGCTTCTCATCGATGAGCTCGTCGGTCCGTACACCGGCCGCGCGATGACGCCGCTTGCCACCGTCGACCTCGTCGGCTGGGACATTCACCGCGCCATCGTCGACAACATCTACGAACTCGCTCCCGACGAGGCGCACGACACGCTGAAGCTTCCGGAGTACATGGCCGACCTCATGGCCAAGGGCGTCCTCGGCAAGAAGACCGGCGCGGGCTTCTTCGGCAAAGATGACGCTGGCAACAAAATCGTCCTCGACCCGAAGACGCGAAAGTACGTCAGCAAGGAATCGATCAATCGTCCCGACCTCTCGTTCATCGACGAGATTGCACGTCTCCACGGCGTGGGACGCTATCGCGAGGGCATGCAGGCGTTTGCCAACGCGACCGGCCCCTACGCCGCCATCGCGCAGAAGGTCATCGCTGGCTACATCAGCTACTCGTTCCACCGCGTGGGCGAGGTCACGGACGACATCTCCGGCATCGACCGCATCATGGGCTACGGCTTCAACTGGGCGCCGCCGAGCGTTCTGGTCGACACCATCGGCCTCAAGCCGACCATTCAAATGATCGAGAAGGCTGGGCTTCCGGTCCCGCCCGCACTCGCGAACGCCCAAGAGGGCACCGTCTTCTTCCGAGACCTACAGGTGAATGTAGGCAAGTTCTTCGTCGCCGCTTGAGCGAAAGGTTGGGAAACAAAATGGCACAGGTACCTGAAGTCTACGTTCTAGGCGGACATCAAACCGACTTTGCTCGTAACTGGAGCAAAGAGAAGAAGCACTTCGTCGCGATGATGCGCGAGGCGGTGCTCGGCGCGCTTCAAAAGACCGACATCGAGCCCGGTGAGGTCGAGGTGGCGCACACCGGCAACTTCGCCGGCGAGCTTTATAGCAAGCAGGGTCACATGGGGGCCTTCTTCCTCGAGATCGACCCGGCGTTCAGCGGGCTTCCCACCTCGCGCCACGAAGCGGCGTGTGCCTCGGGCAGCATCGCCATCTTGGCGGCAGGCGCGGAGATCGAAGCCGGTCGCTACGACCTCGCGTGCGTGGTCGGCGTCGAGCAGATGAAGACCGTAGGCGCCGGTGAAGGCGGGGACTTCCTCGGCACGGCGGCATGGTACGAGCTCGAGGCGAAGGGCATCGACTTCCCCTTCCCGAAGCTCTTCGGCAAGCTCGGCGACGAGTATGACAAGCGCTACGGTCTGAAGGACGAGCATCTCGCGGAGATCAGCACGATCAACTACGCGAACGCCAAGCTCAACCCGAACGCCCAGACCCGCACGTGGTACATGAACTACGAGCACGCGATGAGCCGTGACGAGTTCAACGGCAACATCGGCGGCCGGATTCACATCTCCGACTGCTCGCAGGTCACCGACGGCGCGGCCGCACTGCTGCTCGCTTCGCCGGAGTACGCCAAGAAGTGGGCCGATCGCGTGGGCGTTCCGCTGGAGTCGATCCCCCGCATCAAGGGCTGGGGTCATCACACGGCGCGCATCCGCTTCGAAGACAAGATCGCCGAGAGCGCCAACGACGAGTACGTGCTCCCGCACGTGCGCTCGACGGTGACCGACGCGCAGAAGCGTGCCGGCATCGCGGACAGCAGCGGCATCGATGCGATTGAAACGCACGACTGCTTCACCACGAGTGAGTACATGGCGGTCGACCACTTCGGTCTCACGGCCCCCGGCGAGAGCTGGAAGGCCATCGAGGAAGGCGTCATCGCGCTCGACGGCAAGACCCCAATCAACCCGAGCGGCGGCCTCATCGGCGCCGGTCACCCGGTCGGTGCCACGGGCGTCCGCCAGGTGCTCGACGGCGTCAAGCAGGTCACCGGGCACGCCGGCGACTACCAAATCGAAGGCGCGAAAAACGTCCAAACCCTCAACATCGGCGGAAGCGGCACAACCAGCGTCAGCTTCATCGTCGGCACCTAGGGACACGCTCCCCCCTCCCAACCTCTCGAAACGAGAGAGGATCTGGGACGAAGATCGCAACATCGCCGCGGCACCGACGCAAGTCGGCCGCGGCGTCGTTCGTTTCGGAGCGGGTGGCTCGACCGCGACGGCATACGATCCGTAGTTGCGATCTTTGCGTGAAAGGTGGAGTGGTGTCGGGGGGTTGCGTAGGGGGAGCGTGTCCCTTACCACGGGCGCCATGCGGTATTCGCGGGCGTTTGTGCCGACGCTGAAGGAAGTTCCGAAAGATGCGACGATGCCGTCGCATATTCTGATGCTTCGGGCGGGGTATGCGCGGATGGTGGGGGCGGGGATCTACGAGCTGCTGCCGCTCGGCACGCGAGTGCTGCACAAGATCGAGCGCATCATTCGGGAGGAGATGGATGCCTCGGGGGCACAGGAGCTTCTGATGCCCACGTTCCTCCCGGGCGAGTACTTCAAGGAGTCGGGCCGATGGGACGTTTACGGCGCGACGCTTCTCCGAATCAAGGACCGCAAAGGCGACGAGTACCATCTGGCGCCCACCCATGAGGAGATCGTCACCGACGTGGTCCGCCGCGAGGTGAAAAGCTACCGCCAACTGCCTCTGAACCTCTACCAAATCCAGAACAAGTTCCGCGACGAACCGCGCCCACGCGCCGGCCTCCTTCGGTGCCGCGAATTCATCATGAAGGACGCCTACTCGTTCGATGTCTCCGAGGAGGCCGCGCTCGAGAGCTACGCGCAGATGCGGGAGGCCTACCACCGGATTTTCCAGCGCCTTGGGCTCGAATACCGCGTGGTCGCAGCCGACAGCGGGGCCATCGGTGGCAAACAAAGCGCCGAGTTTCAGGTACTCGCCCAGACCGGCGAAGACTGGATCGTGGCGTGCCGTGACTGTGACTATGCCGCCAACGTCGAGGTCGCGACCCCCGGCCCGCCGAGCGGAGCCCCACCCGACCCGGAAGCGGTCCTTCCACTCGAAGAAGTCAAGACGCCTAAGACGCGGTCCATCGAAGACGTGGTGCAGTTCTTCGGAGGCGAGATCACCGCCGCCGAGACCCTGAAATCCCTCCTCTACGTGGCGGGCGACTCCCTGGTGCTTGCCCTGGTTCGAGGCGATCACGAAGTCAACGAGATCGGCCTCGCGCGCCACCTCGAAGTCGAGGAGGTGCAGCTCGCATCGGAGGCCGCGGTCCGTGAGGCCGCGGGAACTCCGATCGGTTTCGTCGGACCCGTCGGTTTCAAAGGACGCATCGTCGTCGATCCGGATGCCGCGCACGTGCTCAACGCGGTGGCGGGCGCCAACAAAGCCCCCTTCCACCTGAAGAACGTGAACCTCGGCCGCGACTACACCGCGGAAGTCGTGTCGATCCGGCAGGCCACTTCGGGCGACCCCTGCCCAAGCTGCAATGGATCGCTCGAACTCTACCGTGGCATCGAGGGCGGACACATATTCGTCCTCGGCACCCACTACAGCGACAAGATGAACGCCACCTTCCTCAACGAAGATGGCGAAAGCCACTCGGTCGTGATGGGCTGCTACGGTATCGGAGTCACGCGTCTCATCGCGGCAATCATCGAACAGCACCACGACGAAAACGGCATCCGGTGGCCCGTCCAGGTGGCGCCCTACGAAGTGATCGTCACGCCGATCGGCAAAGACGAAGCCCCGCTCGCCAAGGCCACCGAGATCTACGATGCGCTCCGATCCGACGGAGTGGAAGTCCTGCTGGACGATCGGTCGGAGCGGCCTGGAGTGAAGTTCAAAGATGCGGATCTACTTGGAATTCCGGTTCGTATTACGATTGGGTCGCGCGGCCTCGAGAAGGGAGCGGCCGAGTTGAAGGCCCGGACCGGTACCGACTCGGAGGACGTTCCGCTCGCAGACATCGTCGGTCGCACGAAGGCACTACTCGAAGCACTGCGGAGCTGAACGCGTGGCACCTGACGGCAGCTACGAAACCCCCAAGCGGACGACGGTATGGTTGGCCTTGGGCTTCGCCGTTCTGCTCGCACTCGGCGTCTTCACCGTGCTCATGCCCGAGCTCCAACACGACCCCGACGAGGAGTCAGCCACCTCACAACCGAAAGACTCGTTTTCCGAAGACGACGAGAAAGCACCGCAAGAGTGAACGTCCGTATCGCGCGCTAAGCGAAAGCGTAAGAAACGGCCACCCTTTCTTTGCGTCGCGACACACAAATTTGTCATCTTGGAAGGAGCGTGGCGCGCCGACTCTCGATGGCAGTGAGCATGGCATGGTTGCTCTATACAGGAGCACCGTCGCCAGCGAGCGCCTCGCCCGATTGGCCCATGTGCGTGTCCGATCACGTGCAAGTGATCGACGCGCCGGTCCGCGTAGCGAGCCCCTGGTCCTCCGCCATGTGCGGTCGCTACCTCGCCCCCATCGCGCTCGTCGATCCGGCGCCTCTTTCGGAGCGCGCCGTGGAGGCATATCGGGCGGCATCGGACCACATCGCCGAGGCCCGCTACGAAGAGGCCCGTCTCGAGCTCGACCTTGCCTACGAGGGCCTGCCCCGGGTACGTGACTACATTGCGCTCCGCAAAGCGCGACTCGAGCTGCTTCGGGGAAACCACAAGCAGGCTCTGGCATTCTTTTCGGAGGCTGCGGTGAGCGAGCACGACGCGGTGCGCCTCGAAGCCACCCTCGGCTACGCGCTGGCGGCGCTGAGGGCCGATCAGCCGGGCGCCGAGGAGACCTTGCACAATCTTCTCTGGACCTACCCATCAGTACCAGGGCGGGCCGGCCTCCTCTACGAATACGCGCAAAGCCTTGTTCGGCAGGGCCGAACGGCCGACGGCGCTCAGGCGCTCCACGAGGTCCGCGTGAAGCATCCGGGAGCCGCAGAAGCACCGCGCGCAACCCGCGAGCTGGAACGGATGGCCGCCGCGGGACTCGGAACGCCGGCTCTCACCGACGAAGAACGAGTGACCATCGCACGCACGCTCATTCGAACAGGGCCGCTCGATCGCGCCAAAATCGAGGTATTGGCACTCATCGAACGAGACCTCGCGCCCGACCTCGCCGCCAAGGTTCACTACTTGGCGGGTCGGCTGGCACGCTACGAAGGCCGATGGGAGGAAGCGGAGACGTACCTCCGAACCGCGCAGCAGCTGCCCGTGACCGACCTCGGCGTCGCACGGGAGATCGAAGACCGCGCGGACGACATGGCGGAAGCCGCGAAGGCGCGACACCAAGAAACGGCGCGCGCCTCGCTCGACAAGCTTCGCGGAAATCGATCTCTTAGTGCGATTACGTCGGGGAAACTCCGAGACATGGTGGAGATCGCTTCGCCAGCCGGCTTGAAAGACGAGGTGGACGACATCCTCGTGACCCTTGCCGCACGCGACGGTGTGCCGAGCGGCGTGCTTTTCGATGCAACGATGGCGGCGGTTGGCACGGGGAGCGAGGGCCTCGTCATCGTATCGCTCGACCACATCGTCACACGCGGAAGCGCCCGTTACCGCGCCGCCTCGCTCTACCACCTTGGTCGCGCACACGAACGGGCGGGACGATCGGCAGAGGCTTCGACGTTCTACGCCAGGGCCGCCGCGGAGGGCGACCCCTACTACGCGCTCTGGGCACTCAACGGACTCGAGCGACTTCGTAGGGAGCCCTCGGCAATCGAGAGCCCGGAGGGCTTCGCCGAGCTCGACCCAGACGGCCTTCCGCACCCGCCGCAAATCACCGACGCCGAACTCGCAGACGAGCTCGAAGCGCTCGCCGTGCGGTACTCGGGTGCTTATCCTTGGCTCGGCCGCGCCGCAGACCTCCTGCGTATGGACGAACGGGATGCGGCCACGGCGGAGCTCTTCGAGTCCTACCTGCAGTGGCGAGACGCGCTTGGAAAACCCGCGGCCCGCGCCGGTCTCGACTCGGTCGCCCGCGCTGCGGCGCGCGTTCGGGATCCCCTCGACCCGGAAACACGCGACGCGAGGACGAGCCTGACGGACGACGCCCGAGCCACCCTGTCAGAGATCGCGACCGCGCTCGGTGACTGCGGCACGGCAGGCGGGTTCGCCGGCCCGAGCTATATCGAGACGCTACCCCGCGCCTACGAGTGGCTCGTCGTCCCGGCGGCGAACCGGTACGGCCTCGACCCCAACCTTCTTCTCGCGGTCATGCGTGTCGAGAGTGCCTACCAAAAGCACATCGTCTCGTACGCCGGCGCGGTTGGCCTCATGCAGATCATGCCGCGCACAGGTCAACTTATCGCGCACGCAGTCGGCCACGAGGACTTCTCGCCCGCCGACCTGCTCGACCCGAAAACCAATCTCGAGTTCGCGGCCTGGTATCTCACCTCGTTGATTCGCCGCTTCGACGGACGGTTGCCACTCGCCATCGCCGCCTACAACGGGGGGCCTCACAACGTTCGCCGATGGATGCAGCAGTCGCCGGACGACACGCCGGTCGATGTCTTGCTCGAACGCATCCCGTTCACCCAGACGCATCGCTACGTGCGCAAGGTGCTCGTTCACTACGAGGCTTACCGAAAACAGCAATCGCTGCCCGCACCTCGACTGTCGACCACGCTGCCACCTCAACGCGTCGACGCGGTTTCTTTCTGATAGCATTCCGGCTGTGGCAGGCGACGAAGTCGACGTAGTCGTGATCGGAGCGGGGGTCGTTGGGTTGGCCTGTGCCCACGCGCTATCGAAGCGTTTCAAGAGCGTGGTCGTAATCGACCGCGAGCACGGCCCTGGGCGTTCCACGTCGAGCCGGACCAGCGGGGTGATCCACGCGGGCATCTACTACCCGTCGGATTCGCAGAAGACGCATCTCTGCATCGAGGGGCGAGAGCGTCTGTACGCTTGGTGCAAAGATCACGACGTACCCTACGCCAACACCGGAAAGCTCATCGTCGCAACGAGCCCAGAAGACGAAGCCAAGCTCGATGCACTCGCACGCCACGCTGCGGAAGTCGGCGTCCCTCTCGAACCTCTCGCCGGCTCCGAAGTGTCGCAGGAAGAACCTGAGGTGCGCTGCAGCCGAGCCCTGTTCTCGCCGACCTCCGGCGTGGTCGACGTTCACGAGCTGATCGCCAGCCTACTCAAGGAGTTCCGAGAGCGTGGCGGCGCCGCCGTGTTTCAAACCGGCGTCGAGGCCATCGACCAAACGGTGCATGGCTGGGTCGTGCGGACAACCGATTCGATGGGACGAGAGGGCGAGCTCGTCACCCGACGTCTGTTGAACAGTGCCGGACTCGACGCCGTCGAGGTGGCGAAGAAGTCGGGGCTCGACGGTGGCGCGCCTCCATGGACGCTCTACCCCTGCAAAGGGTGCTACTTCTCGCTTCAAGCCGGCGCGCCCAAGACGAAACACAGTCTCATCTACCCGCTTCCGCAGCCCGCTGGCCTCGGAGTTCACATCACTACCGACCTCAGTGGCGCGCGGCGCGCCGGCCCCGACACACGATACATCGACGAGGTCGAGTACGACGTCGACGAAGCCGACGCCACGCGGTTTGCCGAGGCGGTTGCGCGCTACCTGCCGGCGATCCGCGAGGAACACCTCGCGCCCGACTACGCCGGGGTTCGCCCCAAACTCGTCGGTCCACCAGGCGGCTTTGCCGACTTCGTCCTATCTGCGCCGAGGTCGCAACCCGGCGTGGTTCACCTGATTGGCATCGAATCTCCAGGGCTTACGGCATCCCTTGCGATCGCAGCGCGCGTGTCCATGTTGTGGCACTAGGGGTTGCGCCCGGCCCGGGCGGTATGCATAAACCGGGCCTCAAAAGGAGTGTCATGAGTCATCGAGTGTTGATCATCGGAAGCGGGCCCGCCGCACACACCGCCGCCATTTACGCTGCGCGCGCGGAGCTGAAGCCCGTGTTGTTCGAGGGATTTCTCGCGGGCGGAATCGCCGCAGGCGGCCAGCTCACGACCACGACCGACGTCGAGAACTTCCCCGGCTTCCCCGAGGGGGTGATGGGCCCGGACCTCACCGACCGCTTTCGCGCGCAGTCCGAGCGCTTTGGCACGACGATTCACACCGAAACCGTGAACGAACTCGACCTTTCGAAGCGCCCGTTCCGTTTCAAGGCCGACTCGCAGGAGGGTACCGCGGACTCGATCATCATCGCGACTGGCGCGACCGCAAAGCGCCTGGACATCCCCGGGGCGAACGACGGGCAGCTCTGGCAAAAGGGCATCTCAGCTTGTGCCGTGTGTGACGGTGCACTGCCGGCGTTTCGAAACCAGCCCCTGGCCGTCATCGGTGGCGGCGACTCGGCCGTAGAAGAGGCGACGTTTCTAACCAAATATGGCTCTACCGTTTACATCGTGCACCGTCGCGACGAGCTCCGCGCGTCGAAGATCATGCAGCACCGCGCCATGACGAACCCGAAGATCGAGATGCTCTGGTCGCACGTGGTGACCGAGGCCAAAGGCAAAGACTTCCTCGAGGCCATCGAGGTGAAAGACCTCAAGACCGACGAGCGACGCGACGTTCCCGTTGCCGGCCTCTTCTTCGCGATCGGTCATATCCCCAACACCGAGTTTCTCGGTGGCCAGATCGACACGGACGAACAGGGCTACATCGTCACCCAGCCAGACTCGACCCGAACCAACGTCCCGGGGGTGTTCGCGGCGGGCGATGTCCAAGACAAGAAGTGGCGTCAGGCGATCACCGCCGCAGGGACCGGCTGTATGGCGGCCCTCGAAGCCGAAGGCTTCCTCGCCGAGCACGCGTGAGGCCCGGCGAGCGGAAGACTGGTGTTTCACTCGGCGCTCGCGTCGGGTCGCGCGCCGTTGCGGCGCTCCCGACGGCGCTGCTTGCGCATGACGGCGAGCGCGCGGCGCTCCTTGGTCTTGTCTGAAGGCTTCCGACCCGGCAGCGCGGCCTGCTCTTGGTGATGCTCGTCGAAGGCGCCGGGCTGCTGGCCGAGTTCGAAGAACGCGACTTCGCGGCGTGCCCGTTCGCCGACACGCAGCGGGACGATCGCCGCACCGACCCCGGCCCCGACGTACACGGCGCCCTTGGGCTCGTTGACGGCACGGGAGCCGTAGAGACCATGCACGTACTTGTGGCCGGCGAGTTTGCCCACCGAAAGCTCGTGAAGACGCGCCACGGTCACCTGCCCTGCATGGGTGTGCCCGGAAAACACGAGGGGCACCCCGTTCTCCCAAAGCTGGTCTGCTTCCTCGGCGATGTGCGAGAGCCCGATGACCGGAACGTTGGACTTCAAGCCGCGGAGCGCATCGCGTTGCTCGGCATGACCCGTGTACGCATCGTCAAGGCCCACTACCTGCAGGGGCTGATGGCCGATCGTGATCTCGGTGTGCGCGTTGTCGAGCACCTCCGCACCGCCCTTGAGAAGCGCCTTTCGTACCGACTGGGCGCCGGCCCAGTGATCGTGGTTGCCGAGCACGGCGAACACCGGGGCGTCGAACTTCGAGATCACCTCGGTGAGGTCGTCGAGGTAGACCTGGCTGTGACACACGAAGTCGCCCGTGATGACGACGATGTCGGGGCTGCCCGCATTGGTCATCGAGACCGCGTCGTACTGCACGGCCATCGGTGTCACGCGGCCGACGTGGAGGTCGGTGAGATGCGCAACGCGCACGCCTTCCATGTTTTCGGTGAAGCACTCGGGGCCCGCAAAACGGCGCACCCGAAAGCGACGCGAGGCGTCGTGCCAGGGGTCGCGCTCGCGCAGCAGCTTCTGACGAAACTTGCGAAGCCCCTCGATGGTTGCGGACTGGCCCATGTCTAACCCAATCTAATCATTGACTGCGAAGACTGCATCATTCGGTGGGCTAGCGTTTCTTTCGGTTGAGCCTCGAGGCGGGCACGTCAGGGCCGCCGCTGCCACGGGACGCGCCTGACTTGCCACGGAAACGGCGCACCAGGTAGCCGACTGCGACTAGGACAACGGCTGCGGTCGCGATTTCCTGCCAGCCCATGGCGTACCCTAGCTGAAACCGAGCAGCTTTCCGCCCTGATAGACCAAGAACGACACCGTGTAGGCGAGGACGCTCATGTAGGTAAACAGGAACACCGGCCATTTCCAGGACCCGGACTCACGGCGCACCACCGCCAAGGTGCTCATGCACTGACAGGCCAGCAGGAAGAAAAGCATCAGCGACACTCCGCTGAGCGGGGTCATCACGGGCGTGCCATCGGCATGACGCGCGTCCCGGAGCGCCTCTCGGAGGGGCCTGTTTTCTTCGTCGGCGTCGCCGATTCCGAACACCACGCCAAGCGTCGAAACGAAGACCTCACGCGCCGCAAACGCTCCGATGATGCCCACTCCGATCTGCCAGTCGAACCCGATGGGACGGAGGACGGGCTCGATGAAGTGGCCGAACCGCCCCGCCGCGCTGTATTGGAGCTGGGCCGAGGCTTCCTGTGAGTCGAGGGAGGCGATGGCCGCGGCCTTGTCCTCGAGCGGAATCGACGACTCCTGGACCATCGCGCGCTCGGTGTCGTACTGCGTGGTGATCGCGTCAGACTTCGGAAACGAGAGAAGCACCCAGAGAATGACCGTCATCGCCAAGATGATGGTGCCCGCGTCGACGAGGAAGATCTTGAGACGACGCCACGCGCTCAGCCACAGCGTCCGCGCGGAGGGCCACCGGTAGGGAGGAAGCTCGAGGACGAAGGAAGGCGTCGGCCCTTGAAGCACCGTCCGCCGAATGATCGCGGCCGCCAGAAGCGTGAACAGCACAGAAAGCGTGTACATGGCGAAGAGGGCGATGGCGCCGGCGCTGAAGATCCAAAGCGTCGCGCCCGCGAACACGGTACCCACCACGAGGATGTACACGGGGAGCCGCGCGCTACACGACATGAGGGGCAGCGCGAGCATGGTCACGAGCCGATCGCGTTTTCGTTCGATGGTCCGCGTCGCCATGACGGCCGGAATGGCGCACGCGAACCCGGAGAGAAGCGGAACGAACGCCTTTCCGTGAAGCCCTACCCCCTTCATGACCCGATCGATGACGAACGCGACGCGCGCGAGATAGCCGGAGTCCTCGAGAAACCCGATGAACAAAAACAGCATCAGGATCTGGGGTGCGAAAACGACTACGTTCCCAACCCCCGCAATCACCCCCTCGACGATCATGTCTTGGAATACCCCCTCTGGGAGCAAGCCGGCCGCGCCGCTTTGAAGAAACGCAGTGAGGTCCTCGATCACACCGATCGCGGGATCCGCCCAGGCGAAGAGCGCTTCGAAGATCAGGAACATCACCACCGCGAAAACGGCGATCCCGCTGACCGGGTGGGTCAGCACCGCGTCGATACGCTCGCTCATGGTGCGCGATCGCGGGGGTTCCGTGGAGGCGGCCGCCACCTGCGCTTCGATCCACTGGTAGCGCGCGCCAATGATCTCGAGATCGACGTTTCGGCCTGCGGACTCCGCCTGCCGTCGTACTTCACCAACGGTCTCGCGAACCGCTGCCGGCACGCCCTCCAAGCTGTCCTCGCCAAGGGAGAGAAGGCTCCAGAGCGCCACGGAGCGAACGCGCGGACCACTCGCGTCGGGCAACCAGCTCGACACGGCGGGAACCAGACGCTCGAGATCGGCTTCGATCGCGGAGGAGTAGGCGATTTGCGGTGATTGGGCAGCCTGACGCCCCTCGAGCTGGTCAGCCACCGTCGTGCGTAGCTCGTCGAGGCCGCGCTTCTTGGTCGCCACGACAGGAACGACGGGCACGCCAAGCCGCTCAGACATCGCCTCCGTGTCGATCCGAACGCCGAGGCGCTCCGCGGCGTCCATCATGTTGAGCGCGACGACGACGTTGTCCCCCGACTCGATGAGCTGAAGCGCGAAATAGAGGCCGCGTTGCAGGGTGGTGGCGTCCACCACGCAGACCACCGCCTCGGGTTGGGACGTGATAAGGGCGTCGACGGCGATCTGCTCTTCCGGGGAGCTCGCCGTGAGACTGTAGGAACCGGGGACGTCGACCAGCTCGACCGAGCTCTGCCCGAGCCGAACGCTGGCTGTCGTCCGGTCCACGGTGACGCCGGGATAGTTGCCGACGTGGGCGCTACCGCCTGACAGCGCGTTGAAGAGCGTGCTCTTGCCGGAGTTGGGATTGCCCGCGATGAGTATCGAAGGCGTGGCCGCGGCGCTCACCCATCCCTCCGGGTCACGGCGATCTTCGCGGCATCGACGCGCCGTACCGACAAGGCGTAGTTGCGCACGCGAAGCTCGAGGGGGTCACCGAGCGGGGCAATGCGTACGACCCGCACCTCCGTGCCCGGCACGAGGCCCATCTCCATCAGCCGGCGTGACACGGTTCGGTCACAAGCGACCGACACGATCTCGGCATTTTCTCCAACGGGCAGCTCTGCAAGCGAACCATTCACGGGCAACTGATAATGAATTTCTTTTTCTGTGGCAACCGCTTGGAATTCCTCCGCGGGTCTCTATAACTTCGCCCTACCCGCTGCCTGCGCGGAGAACGAGAAGGAGAACCATGGCAACCACGGCGCTCAAAGGAAACCCCATCCACACCAACGGCGATCTCCCGGCGGTCGGCAGCGACGCCCCCGACTTCGTGCTGGTCGGAACCGACATGGCGGACAAGAGCCTCGCAGACTTCGCGGGCAAAAAGAAAATCCTCTCGATCAACCCGAGCTACGACACGCCGGTCTGCCAGGTCGCGACGCGCACTTTCAACCAGCGGGCCGCAGGCCTCGACGACGTCGTGGTGCTGATGGTCAGCGCCGATCTTCCGTTTGCGCAGAAGCGCTTCGGCGCGGCCGAAGGCATCGAGGGCGTCGTCCCGGTGTCGACGTTCCGCGGAAGCTTCATGAACGACTACGGCGTGGAGCTCATTGACGGGCCGCTCAAGGGGGTCTCAGCACGCGCGATTGTGGTGATTGATGAGAACGACAAGGTCGTCCATACCGAGATGGTCCCGGAGATCGCGCAAGAGCCCGACTACGACGCAGCCCTCGCAGCGGTTTCGTAGCGCGTCCGCTCAAGCAGCCGCTTCGAGCTCCGCGAGCGCCTCATCGAGGTGGTCGATCAAGCGCTGGGCGCTCGGTACCGAACGGCGACAGGCCACGATTCCAAAGTCGAGACTGTCCGCCAGGCTCGTCACCGTGATGTTGAGCGCCTGGCCGTGACTGACGATCGAGAGCGGGTACATCCCCTCGAGGAGCGCTCCGTTCCAGTAGAGCGTCTCGCGCGGCCCGGGGACGTTCGACACGGTGACGTTGAAGCTCGGACGGCTACGGCCCGATAGCCGGAGCAGGTGGGGCACGAGGATTGGCAGCGAGATCGCGGTAGTGAAGAGCGGGATGTCGGCCTTGTTCATTCCCTGGAGCAGCCTCTTGGCCTGCCCCATCGAGCTCTGGATGGCAGCAAGGCGCTGGCGCGGGTCGGCCATCTCCGTCGCCAATGTAACGAAGACTGCGGAAAACGCGTTGCCCTCGGTGCCGGCATCGGCCGGTCGAATCGAGACCGGGGTCGCCGCGGTGAGCGGCCGACCCGGCAGAGCCCGCTGGTCGATGAGGTAGCGTCGAATCGCTCCGCCCGACATGGCGAGCACGATGTCGTTGATCGTGGCATCGAGCTTTCGCCCGAGCTCTTTGATTCGGCTCAGGCTCCACGACTGCGCGACGAAGCGCCGTGAGCCGGTGACGCGCCCGTTGAGCATCGTGTTCGGGCTTTCGAAGGGGCCGATCATCCCATGCTCGTCGGTCGTAGCGACGGCGCGTGCGTAGCGCGCGAGCCCTCGGACGGCGCCTGCTGTCGAAGCGAGCGCGCCTCGCCTCTCGGGAGGCGACGGCGGGATCGTCTTCGGACGCCGTGGCGTGTTCCACGGCGCGGGCATTCCGCGCTTCTCGGGATCGGACGACAGGCACTCGCGCAAGAGCCGCATGGACCCAACCCCGTCGATGACCGCGTGATGAGTCTTCATGTAGATGGCGAACTTGTCGTCCTCCACGCCCTCGATGACATGCGCCTCCCAAAGAGGTCGGTCCCGATGCAGCCGAGCGCTGTGCAAACGCGAGACCAGCGCGAACATCTCCCGAAACCGTCCTGGCTTGGGCAGCGCCGAGTGACGGATGTGGTAGTCCGAGTCGAGGTCGTGATCGGTAATCCAGTGCGGCGTGCCGAGACGCGCAGGCGGCCACGCGAGTTTCTTGTTGAACGGGGGCTGCACCGTCTCGGGGTCGGTGATGTTCGACAGGCTCTCGTGCAGCCAGTCCTCTCGCTCGCCCTCGGGATAGCTGAACAGCAGCAGGCCGGCCGTGTGCATCGGCATCCTGCGGTTCTCAGCCAGCAGGAAACTCGTGTCGACCGTCCCAAGGGGCTTCATGGGATCGGGATCAGTACCAGAACCCGCGAAAAATGTGGACTCCCACCGCTCGCGCCAGCGTCGGGGTGGAGCCACCAGCCGAAAAAGCGCCCGTCCCCGGCCTCAGGAAAGGAGGCGCTTGGCTTCGGCGACGATGTGGGCGGGGGTGATGCCGTACTCTTCGTAGAGTGTCTGGTAGGGAGCCGAAGCGCCGAACTTCTCGACGGTGACGAAACCGGCGTCGTTCCCGACCCAGCGGTCCCAGCCCTGGCGGATCCCCGCTTCCACGACCACCTTGCGCGGTCCACGGGGCAGAACCTCGGCTCGATAACTCTCGTCCTGCTTCGCGAAGAGCTCCCAGCACGGCATGCTCACGACGCGCACGCTCACGCCATCCTTTTCGAGCATCTCCGCGGCCTCGAGTGCAAGAGACACCTCGCTTCCGGTCCCTACGAGGATCACGTCCGGGCCGCCGCCCCCCGCCTCCCGAAGCGTGTAGGCGCCGCGATGGGCTTTTTCGGCACTCGCGAACGCATCGCGATCGAGGGTCGGAACCCCTTGTCGCGTCAATGCAAGCGCGGCCGGCCCGTGCCATTCGATCGCCGCCTTCCAGCACTCACGAACCTCGTTGGCATCGCCGGGACGAAACACCGCCACGCCTGGAATGGCGCGAAGCGCCGCAAGCTGTTCGACGGGCTGATGGGTCGGCCCGTCTTCGCCGAGCCCGATCGAGTCGTGGGTAAACACGTAGCGCGTTCGAAGCTCCATGAGCGAGGCGAGCCGGATGGGCGGCCGCATGTAATCGCTGAAGATCAGGAACGTCGCACCGAACGGAATGAGGCCGCCGTGAAGCGCCATGCCGTTCATGGCCGAACCCATCGCATGCTCTCGAACGCCCCAGTGGACGTTTCGAGGCACACCGTCGCCCTCGGGGCCGAAGTCGTCGAAGCCCTTGAGGTTGGTGTTGTTGGAGCCGGCCAAGTCGGCGCTCCCGCCGACCAACCCGTCGAGTGACTTGGCGAGCGCGTTGATGACCGCGCCGCTCGCCTTGCGCGTGGCGAGCCCCTTCGCATCGGCTTCGAACACCGGCAGCTCCGAGTCCCAGCCTGCTGGCAGGGAACCGGCCATCGCGCTTTCGAACCTCGCCGCGTCTTCCGGAAACGCCGACCGATACGCCTCGAATCCGGCTTTCCAAGCGGCGTGCTGCTCCGCGCCCCTCTGCCGAACGGACTCGGCGACGGCCGCAAGCTCGTCCGGCACGAAGAAGGGGTCGGTGGGCCATTCCATGATCTGCTTGGTGGCAATGATCTCGTCCTCGCCAAGCGGCGCGCCGTGGGCTGCCGACGTCCCTCCTTTGTTGGGTGACGGATTCCCGATCACGGTTCGCACCCGCACGAAGGTGGGGCGATCGTCCGCGACGGCAGCCTCGGCGGCCTCGCAAATCGCGGCAAGGTCGTTCCCGTCGTCGACGCTCAGCGTGTGCCAGCCGTACGCGGCGAATCGTCCAACGACGTCCTCGGTGAACGACAGGTCGGTAGACCCGTCGATGGTGATTCTGTTGTCGTCCCAGAACACCGTCAGCTTTCCGAGGCGCAGGTGACCTGCCAACGATGCCGCTTCCGACGCGACGCCCTCCATGAGGTCACCGTCTGATGCGATGACCCATGTCCGATGGTCGACGACGGTGTGATCGGACTTGTTGAAGCGCGCGGCCAGCTGTCGCTCGGCCATGGCCATGCCAACCCCGTTGCCGATCCCCTGGCCCAGCGGCCCAGTGGTCGTCTCTACGCCCGGCGTGAGATGCGACTCGGGGTGCCCGGGCGTGAGGCTCCCCCACTGCCGAAAGTTCCGGATGTCGTCGAGCGAAAGCGAGTACCCGCTCAAATGGAGAAGCGAGTACTGCAGCATCGACGCGTGCCCGCACGACAGCACGAAGCGGTCTCGATCCGCCCAGCCAGGGTCACTCGGATCGTGGCGCCGTATCGCCGAAAACAGCGCCCAGCCAAGAGGGGCCAGGGCCATTGGAGTACCCGGGTGACCGGAGTTGGCGGCCTGGACAGCGTCCATACTCAGACCACGAATCGTCTTGACGGCGAGCTCATCGAGCTGCCCGGGGTTCCCCATCGGTTGGACCTCCTCGCTACCGGCGCCGGATCTAGCAGGCGGCGACGGTCTGCAAAAGTGCGTTTTTACCCGGTGCTGGACATCGTGCTCGATCGCCACTAACAACTGCGGACGCGGACGGCAGGTTGTTGACCAAAACTATCGGGTTTTCGACCGCCCGGCTCGCGCAGGAGGATAGGCATGCCTCAGGTTTTCGTGCCCAAGGAAATCGCCGACGGCGAGACTCGGGTCGCCTGCACACCAGAAACGACGAAGCGCTACGTGAAGGAAGGTTTCGACGTCCACGTCGAGAGCGGCGCCGGGCTGCCCGCACACTTCACGGACGCGCACTACCAGGAAGCGGGCGCCAAGGTCATCAGCGACGACGAAGCGGCATCGGCATGGGGCGCTGCCGACGTGGTGCTGCGCGTGGCGCCGCTCACCCCGGATGAGGCCGGGCGGCTCAGGGCAGGCGCGCTGTTCATTGGGTTCCTGAGCCCCCACAAGAACCACGACACCATTCGCGCGCTGCGAGACGGGAAGGTGAACAGCGTGGCGATGGAGCTCATCCCCCGGATCAGCCGTGCGCAATCGATGGACGCGCTGAGCTCGCAGGCCTCCATCGCCGGCTACCAGGCCGTGCTGATGGCGGCCGCCACGCTCGACAAGTACTTCCCCCTCCTCATGACGGCCGCCGGCACCATCCAGCCCGCCAAGGTCGTCATCATGGGCGCGGGCGTCGCGGGGCTGCAGGCCATCGCCACGGCACGCCGTCTCGGCGCCGTCGTGGAGGTGTCCGACATTCGCCCCGCCGTGAAAGAGCAGGTCGAATCCCTCGGCGGCCGGTTCATCGATTTTCCCATGGATGAGAGCGGCGAGGGGGAAGGCGGCTACGCCCGCGAACTCACGCCCGAGCAGCTCCAGGCGCAGCAGGCGGTCGTTCGGGAGAAGGTCGTGGCCGCGGACGTGGTCGTCACCACTGCACTCGTCCCAGGCCGGCCCGCGCCGCGCCTGATCACCAAGGACATGGTGGAAGAGATGCGAGAGGGTGCCGTCATCGTCGATCTCGCCGTCGAGGCCGGGGGCAACTGCGAGCTCTCGAAGAACAACGACACGGTGACGGAGGCCGGCGTGACCATCATCGGTCATCCTAATCTCCCCGCCACCACGCCCGCGGACGCGAGCCTACTCTACTCGCGCAACATCCAAGCGCTCATCCTCAACATGCTCGAGGAGGGCGCGCTCAAGCTCGACCTCGAGGACGAAATTACGGACGGCGCGCTCCTCACGCACGACGGACAGGTGCGGCACGCACCCACGAAGGAGGTCCTCGATGCGTAAGCAGGTCGCGACGAAAGGAGACCGACGGTGACTCTGGGACCCCTTCTCATCGGCATCTATGTGTTCGTGCTGGCGAGCTTCGTCGGCTTCGAGATGATCACGAAAGTACCGCCAACGCTTCACACTCCGCTCATGAGTGGTGCCAACGCGATCAGCGGCATCACCATCGTGGGCGCCGTGGCGGCCGCGACCACGGCGCCTCCGACCATCGCCAACATTCTCGGGTTCGTCGCCATCGTCACGGCCACGATCAACGTCGTCGGTGGCTTCCTCGTCACGGACCGCATGCTTCGCATGTTCGGAAAGAAGAAGAAGTAGATGAGTACCGAGGTCATCCGTTCGACCGTCGTGCCGATCATCTATCTGGCGTCGACCGTCCTTTTCATCTTCGGAATCAAACAGCTCGCCAAGGTTAAAACAGCCCGGCGCGGAAACACCATCGCGGCCGTCGGCATGCTGTTCGCCATCTTGGGCGCCCTGCTCGAGCTGGGCGTCGTCGACTACCGCTGGATTGGCGGAGGCCTGGTGGTTGGCGCGGCGATCGGCGCCGTGTTTGCCATCCGCGTGCAGATGACTGCGATGCCGGAGATGGTCGCACTGTTCAACGGCTTCGGCGGCATTGCTTCGGCGCTCGTCGCAGGCTCGGTCTATTGGCGCGTAGCCGTCGAGAGTGAAACCACGGCCGAGGTTTACGAAGCGGTCGGCACCGCGGAGTCGATCACGGTGATGCTGTCGGTGCTCATCGGTGGCGTCACCTTCACCGGAAGCATCATCGCGCTGCTGAAGCTGCAGGGGCGGCTCCGAAAGGGGCAGCCGATCCTGCTCCCAGCTCGGCACTTGATCACCTTCGGGCTCCTGTTTGCCTCGATTGCCGCGGGGGTCGTCGCCGTCATGGCCGGGTCGGGCGACTCGGTCGTCTGGCTGCTCGCACTGACCGCAGGGTCGCTCATCCTCGGGGTGCTTCTGACGATTCCGATCGGTGGGGCCGACATGCCGGTGGTCGTCTCCTTGCTCAACTCGTACTCGGGCCTCGCAGCCTCGATGGCCGGCTTCGTCATCGGCAACCCGCTGCTGATCATCGCGGGCGCCATGGTGGGCGCCGCCGGCCTCATCCTCACCCAGATCATGTGCGTGGCGATGAACCGGTCGCTCCTCAACGTCCTCGTCGGCGGGTTCGGTGTGGCGGACGGGGCCACCGGCGGTGGCAGCGACGAATACACCAGCGTCACGTCCTGCGGCCCGGAGGAAGCCGCGATGATCCTCGAGAACGCAGAGTCGGTCATCGTGGTTCCTGGGTACGGCCTCGCGGTGGCTCAGGCGCAGCATGCCGTACGCGAGCTGTCCGACCTGCTCAAGGCGCGGGGGACGAAGGTCACGTACGCCATCCATCCGGTCGCGGGCCGCATGCCGGGGCACATGAACGTGCTTCTCGCGGAAGCCGACGTTCCCTACGAGGAGCTCGTCGAGATGGATGTGATCAACCCCGAGTTCAAGAACACCGACGCGGTGATCATCCTCGGCGCGAACGACGTGGTGAACCCTGTGGCCGCGAAGGACCCGACAAGCCCCATCGCCGGGATGCCGATCTTGAACGCGCACGAGGCTCGGTCGGTATTCGTCGTCAAGCGAAGCCTGAGCCCGGGCTACGCGGGCATCAAGAACGAGCTCTTCGAATACGACAACACCATGATGGTCTTCGGCGATGCGAAGAAGATCCTCCAAGGCCTGATCACCGAGGTTAAAGAGCTCTAGTCGGGTGGCCACCGAGGCCCCGAACGAGGTCATGGTCTCGGTTTCTTGGTAGGGTCGGGCGATGCCGAACACTCGGGTCGCGGTCACCGCGGCCGCCCTCATGATCGCGCAGCAGGTGGGCGCCAAAGCCACCCGCGACGCGCTCTTCTTGGGGAACTATCCGGCGGACGATCTGCCCAAGGTCATGATCGTCGCTGCGGTACTCGGCGCCGTCACGGTTCTCGTGCTGTCGAGCGCCTATCAGCGCTGGTCGCCCGCGCGGCTCGTCCCGATGGCCTTCGCGCTGAACGGGGCACTCTTCATGGTGGAGTGGTGGTTCGCCCGCGCCTTCGCGCCCGCGGTCGCGGTGGTGGTCTATCTGCATGTCGCGATGCTCGGCGCGTCGGTCATCAGCGGCTTTTGGTCGGTCGTCAACGAGCGCTACGACCCTCATTCCGCGAGGCGCGCAGTAGCCCGGATCGCCGCCGGCGCGACCGCAGGTGGAGTGCTTGGCGCGGTCGTCACCGAGCGGGTCTCTTCTGCCCTCGACGTCGGGACGATGCTTCTCGTGCTGGCCCTCTTCAACCTGGGGTGCGCCGTGCTGATCGCGCTCCTGGGTCGCGGCTTGCCCGGAACCCCGTCAGCGCGGCAGAGGTTGAGATCTTCGGTGGAGACGCTGCAGCGGAGCCCGTACCTGCAGCGAATCGCATCCTTGGTCGCGCTGGTAGCCATCGTCGGGACGCTCCTCGATTTTGCGTTCAAGGCGGAGGCCAGCGTGCGCCTCAGCACGGAGGCAGAGCTCGCCTCCTTCTTCGCCATCTTCTACACGGTTACCTCGGTCGTGGGCTTCGTTCTGCAAACGACGGGGTCGTCGCGACTCCTCGACCGAGTCGGTGTCGAACGCACGCTGGCCATCCTGCCTTGGACCGTCATGACGCTGAGCGTCGTTGGCATGGCGTTCACGCGCCTAGTGACGCTCGCACTCGTCCGCGGCGCCGAGTGGGCGCTCGAGAGCTCCGTGTTCCGATCCGGCTACGAGCTCTTGTACGTCCCGATCCCCGCGGCGAGGAAGCGGTCCACCAAGGTGATCATCGACGTGGGGCTGCGCCGTGCGGGAGACCTAGTCGGAAGCGGTATTGCGCTCTTCGTGGTGAGTGTCCTTCCGGAACAGGCGATCCTGGTCGTGCTGGGCCTTGCCACCGCACTGGCGTTTCTCGTTCGCAGCTCGATTCGTGGGGTCTACCGAGGCTACGTCGACGAGCTCGCCTCCGGCCTCGAGGCGGGGTCGATCGACGAAAGCCAAGCCACGATTGACCAGACCACGCGCAGGCTGGTCACGCGATCTCTTCGGATCGACCGCGAGCGTTTGCTGGCGCGCGTCGCAGAACTGCGCGGCCCCGAGAGCACCGAAGAGATGACGGAGACGCGTCGCCGCCTCCATGCCGGACCGATCGACCTCAAAGAAGTGCCCAAAACTATCGAGCTACTTGCTCATCCGCAGCTCGCTCCCGACGCCGCTCACGCGCTCGAGATCGTCGCGCCGCGCGTTACCGGACAGCTACTCGACGCGCTGCTCGACCCCGGCGGTTCGGAGATGGTTCGCCACCGGATTCCGTCGATACTCCTCAAGGCCGAGCCTCACCGCGCGGCCGAGGGTTTGATACACGGGCTCGCCGACCCGAGTTTTCGCGTGCGCTCCGCGGCCGGCAAGGCGCTCACGACGCTGAGCGACGCGGACGACACGGTAGAGCTTCACGCGGAGGAGATCCTTCGCCTCGTGGAGCGCGAGATCGATCTCGGCCGGTCGAAGTGGGTGGCGTCGCGAAGGCCGGGAGGTCGATCGTACGCACGCGAAGACCGCGAACTGATCGTGGACCCCACCGAACGAGGTCTAACTCATGTCTTCACGCTGCTCGGCCTCGTACTCGATCGCGAAGCCGTGATGCTCGCACGACGAGCCCTCGTTGGCAGCGACACCCGACTTCGCGGGACCGCACTCGAGTACCTCGAGAACGTGCTGCCAGACGGCATTCGGACGAAGCTCTGGCCCTACGTGGGCGGCCCCACCTCTCGGTCGCAAACCAAACGCTCGCGCGCGGAGCTCATTCGCGAACTCGAGAAGCTCGAGGGCCGTCGCGGAGGTAAGGCCGGTAAACCAAAGTGACACACTTCGCGAAAACCATGCGCCGCGCGAGCGTCCGCTGGATCCGCGCCACATTTGGATGCCGTCGAGGACCCCGCTACCCTCGCGTTATGGGAACTCGATGCGAACTTGCGCTTGGCCTACTTCTCGGAATCACCGCTGCGGTGTCGGGATGCAGTGGGTCGAACAATAGCTTCGGCGGCGTCGGTGCAGAGTTCGACGTCGCCGGCCTCACCGAGGACGTCTTTCGGCTCTGCGAGACCGCGGAGTGCGGGGACTACAGCGAATCGGAATGCAAGTTCTACCTTCGCTACGACATTCTCGAATACTCGCGTTTCTCGGAAGACCCCGACGCCTGCTTTGAAACCTACCGTGCGGAAATAGCGTGCCTGGCCGATGCCGGGTCATGCGACGAAGAGCAGTGCTACGCGCCGGGGGACGCGTGCGTATTCGTCTCAGAAACTCCCGAGGTCGACGTCCCCGAGGCTGTGCAGCCGACCCAGGTCGCCTGCGAGTTCCGCGCAGACTGCGAGTCCGGGTTCTTCAGCGAAGAGTACGGCCGTGACGCTTCGATCGCCTCTTGCCAGATCGAGTATGTAACCCGAACCGAACTCTTCCTCGAGGACCGCGGTCCGCCGTGCGCCCAGGCCTTCATCGACTTCCTCGTGTGTATCGGGGAATCCGACACCATCGAGTGCGACCCGAGCGGCGAGGACGAAGAGGAAGCCTGTCCGGTAGAAGTCGCAGCGTTCGTGGCGGAGTGTTACGAAGAGTAGCCTCGCTGAGCGGCGGCGACGGCTTTGTCCTCCGACCGGCTCGTCACGATGACGCGGGAGCCCTCCTCTGAGGCGACTGGGGCGACCCCGTAGCCCATTCCGCTTGCCCCACCGACGCAGAGCACGACCCGATTTGTCAAGCGCGACATTGCGTAAGGACTTAGAGCGCGCGGCGTTCCAAGCAAACCGCGGCGGGGGTTCTATACCGAGTAGACAACCTTGGATCGAGCTTGTCGCGAAGCTCGAGCCGCGCCCCTCTAGAAAGCACAGTCGTCAGGCAACGGCGGTGCGTCCGCGAGACTGGGCGCCACCGATGCGGTCACCGACTCGTCGTCGGAGAAGCCCTCCGAAACGGAGCCGCTAAACGCTGCGCCGCCGTACCCCGCTTCATTCATGTGCGCCCTGACGATGACCTCCGTCGTCGCGTCGACGTCGACGGGACCGCCGCTGCGAGTGAACGGCTGCTCGTCCACGTGACTATGTGCGAGGATCCGACGATAGATGAGTTCGCCGTCCGGAGTGAGCACCTCCCACCAGTCCGCGTACTGCATGCAGCCCGTGTCGGGGCTTTCTACGGTGACGGAGAAGGAGTAGGCCCCCTCGGCTCCCGTGGTCGCCACGCGCACGACGTCGGCCTTCGGATCGGCCGACGGCGGAGGATCGGGTCCTTCTGCGCCACCCGCTCCAGGCTCGCTCCCCGGAGGCTCGGGGGAAGCCGGCACGCTCGGGTCTGGCGCCTCGGTGCTCGAGCAGGCCGCCCACAGCGCGAGAGGCACCAAGACGCGCAGGGCTTTCCCAATCGACCGGCTCACAGGGAGAAGTTTGGGCCGCCCCAACGTGCGGCTCAAACCGCCAGCTCTCTTATGTAGAGCTAACCTACATAAAGATGGGATTTTATCTGAATTGTAAACGTCCCCTCGCTGCCCCAGAGTCGCTTTCGAGTCGGAGGTCACTCATGAGCGTAACTGAGCCAGCGCGGCGCTTCATCGCCCTTTCCGTGATCGCCTTCGCGGTGGTCGTTCAACGCGAGGCCACGTCGACCGCCGACCGAGCAGACGAGTCACACGCCCATGCGATGTGGGAGGCAGCGACGTCGAGTCCTCCACTTCTCCTCTCTTCGCTCGACGAACTGCGACAAACAGACGCCTACGGGGTCAGGCTCCTCGGCAGCGATTTGGCCGCTCCAGCGCACCCTTCACGTCGGGATGCGTTTGACCTGTTCCCTACGACCCCGGGGTACCAGCGCCCCGGGGTCACTTTTTCTCCGGCACCGGCTGCTTCGGCGCGGGTGACCTGGTTCGGCCAGCAAGTCTCTGGAGACGCTCCCGCTGAGGACGCAGCGGACCCGACGGGGCACATGGAAACGGCGAACACCGGGGCGCTCGGGGTGCCCATCGTTCTGAGTTCCCGCGAACGGCCCGTCTTCCTTCAGGCCGCCTTCTGAACGCTCCGTCGCTACGGAAACAGTTCCGCGCGAGCCGCCTCACAGATCGCGACGACCGCCGGGTGTTTCAGACGCCTTTCCGCAGAGATAGCGTAGAATCGGGCGTGGATGTCGTTGGTGCGCCCGACCACCTGAACCCCATACTGCCGCTCCACGTCGTCCTCGGTCACGCTTGGCAGGGGGAAGATACCAATGCCGTCTTGGCCGAAGGCCTTCATGAGGGCGCTGTCGTTGAAGTCCGCCACGATCCGCGGCCGAACGCTTTCCTTTTCAAACCACTGCGTCACACCGCGACCGAGCGCGGTGTCACCCGCAGGGAGGAGCATCGGAGCCCCATCGAGCGACTGCGGAAATCCGCCTCGCACCTCGTTGGCGAGCTTGGGCGCGGCGAAGAACGACACGCCGCACTCGCCGAGAAGGTGGTTGAACGCCTTCACACCGCTCCCCGGGGGGCAAGGGGTGTCCGCCAGGACGACATCGAGCTCGTGAGTCCCGAGCGCCCCCAGCAGTCGGTCGAAACGCTCCTCCGTGCAGGTGAGCCGCACCGGCGTGTCCAAGTGAAGCGCCGGGTCTAGCAAACTCCGGACGATGAGCTTGGGCATCACGTCGCTCGCGCCCACCGCCAACCGAAGCGGTCGACCTTCGGGATGTCCCTCGAGAGCCTCCAAGAACTCTTGCCCGAGCGAGAAGATCTCGTCCGCGTACCGATAGGCGACCCGGCCCGCCTCGGTGAGTTCGAGCTTCCGGCGACTTCGGTCGAAGAGCGTGTGTCCGAGCGTCTCTTCGAGCTGCTTGATTTGAACACTCACCGTCGGATGAGCGAGCCGAAGCTTGCGACTCGCTGCTTGAATCCCGCCCTCACGCACGGTGAGCCAGAAGTACATGAAATGATGATAGTTTAGCCACGTCGGGGAGGATGGGTTTATTGTAGACATGATCTACATTTTGGCTCGACAATCTCTATATTGTCAACGCATCACAGATGCCCGATGATTCAAGAACCATGGAAAGGCTAGAGGAAGTGATGAAACACCCGGAGGCACTCGACGAGTCGGCACGCCATCTGGTGTTCTTGACGGCTGCTTGGATCGCCAACGTCGACGGACAGGAGCACGGCGCGGAGATCGACGCGCTCTGCCAGCTGCGGAACGCGCTCGGCATCGCGCCGCTCGTGGCCCGCCGTTTGCTCGACATCGCACGTCGCGCCCCCGTCGCGCCGACCCTCGCCGCCGTCGCCTGATCAGGACTACCGCTACCGGGTGCCGCGGATGCGGCCGCCTTGGAAGAAATGCCGGTACATCAGCGATGCAACGATGTATCGCGACGTGAATCGGCCGTTGTTGACGATGTCGCCGGGCCCCTGCGAACCGCCGCCAGCCGGGTCGACGACGACTTGCTCCACGCCGCCGTTGTTGTTCTGATGGGGCTGCATGTGAAAGTAGCTGAACGCCCCGGACAGCTCGGAGTACCGTCGCTTTCCGATGCGGCCGGTCACACCAGCGTGAGCCCCAAAACGACGCCCCGGCATGAAGTCGACCGTGCCGGTCTTGCTCGTGCGGCTCGCGATGCCGTCAAAGCCGTTCGTTTCGTACGAAAAACCGGCGCGAATCGCCACGACGCCGGGCCGGATGTTCCAGTCGCCGCCTAGACGTATGGAGAGCTGATCCCGCCAGTTGTGCTGCACGGCGACGCTCGTGTTGATGTCCTGAGGGAGCGTGCCTGCCGCGGTGTTGAGGTCCTCGATGAGGATGTCGAAGTTGTCGACGACGCTGTTCTTCTCATAGACGACGTCCAACTCGATGTCCCAGCGCTCCTGGCTCATCTGGTCTTCGACGCGCCCGCTCTCTCGCCGCGGAGCGTCGGGGTCGTCGGGCCGCGGAACGATCCTTTGCGCGTACCGGATGCCGAAAGTGACCCACCACGGTCGCGGCGCCGACAGCGTGCCCGTGCCAACCAGGCTATTGGGCTCGCCAGCCAGGTTGTCGAACAGCGGAACGTTCACCTCGAGCGGCCCGCGCACCTTGATCGTGTCGTCCCATCGAAAGACCGTCACGATGTCTAGATTGTCGTGAGGGATGAAGTGAATCGCCGCACTGAACCGGGGCGCGAACCAGTCCTGCCCTTTGAGCCTCGACTGGCCTTCGACCGGAAGTGGGTTCTCACCCGCCGCCGCATTGCGGATGTTCACGGTGAAGGTGGTGTCGGCGATCCCCCACCCGAAAGCAGCGCCGATCTGAAGCCAGCGGAGCGGGCGCGCGCCTACGGCAAAGGTCGGGTACACCACAGTGACCTCGCGATCCACCAGGAGATAGCGGGCCGGCGACGGTAAGAGGTCGTCCCCGTTATCGAGTGGGACCTGCCTGTTGCTGCCCTCCGACACGGCCCCTTGGGGCGCGTCGACGTAGCCCTGGTAGCGACGTGTCTGGTCGGAGTTTTCGATTGGCGCATCGTAGGCCTGGTTCCCCCACCTCTGCGAGCGCTCGGAGTTGGGGGGAATGATCATGAAGCCCATGCCAACCTGCTTCGAGACCCGCCACGTCACGCCAATCGCGGGGATCGGCGTGAATCGCTTGCCCTTGGCGTTGCACACCTCCGTGTAGGGAATGCGGTTGCCGTCAACCAGCCCCCAGCCTGCATCCCATTCGGGCGGGGTCGAGTTTCCATCGGTGTCGACTCCCGGCGCGTTTCGCGAGAAGCAGTCTTTCGCGAAGAGGAGATGGGTCGACGCCATCAGCTGGATCCCCGGCAGCGAGCCGAGCGCGGCCGGGTTGACGACGACGGCCATGGGGTCGTCGGCTCTTGCAGCGAACGCGCCTCCACGACCGATCGCACGGGTGCCGTCTCCAGGAAACTCGTACCCACCCGCATGCGCGAGCGACGCCGGCAGGGCGAGCGCGAAGAGAGTGAGAAGCAGAACTCGAACAGCGTCCATCGCGGGCGCGAGCCTAACATAGTCGCGGCGCTGACCCGTTTCGTAGTCTCGCGCACAGAACCGAACACTTCGGGACTTTCGCGCGCGACCCGAGTTCGAAACGCATACGCCCTCACGGGTGAGATCAGGATGAATCGTTTCGATCACCCTGGGATCGCTCGTTTGCGACTGTTAGGCTGATCGTTCGCGGCGCGCGACCCCCAAGCGCCGCTTTCATGACGGGATGACAGTAGTTGAGTCGTACGCAGTCCGATCGATTCGGTCGGGCATCGTTGTCTGTTTGTTCACCGTCGCGGCTGTCGGAGCGCGACCGGCCGCGGCGCAGGGACCGGAGGTCGTTGGGCAATGGAGCCCGGTGATTGCGTGGCCCCACATCCCAGTGTCCGCGGCGAACCTGCCCGACGGACGCATCGTGACGTGGTCCGCCAGTCGGGAAACGGCCTTTCCGAACAACGGCGAGTTCTTCACGCACTCGGCGGTTTACGACCCGGCCTCGGACACGTTCGTCACGACGAACAACCCGCACAACGACATTTTCTGCGCCGGGATCTCACTGACCGAGGATGGGTCGGTCATGGTCACGGGCGGACGACAGGTCAACCGGCGTACCGGCGCGTTCGACCCTCAAACGCTGCTTTGGTCGCGTCGCTCAGACATGGGCTTCCCTCGATGGTACGGCTCGCAGCTCACGCTCCCGAGTGACGAGGTGGTGGCGGTGTTCGCACAGGGCGCCGGCCCCGTGGTGGAGCGATATTCGGAGCCCGTGGACCGTTGGATCGCTCTTCCCGGGATGGAGATGAACACGGCCGCGGCGGAACAGGGCGCGACCAATTCGGGTGGTGCCAACAACGGTGGCACGAACTCTCAGTGGTGGTCGTTCCTGCACGTCGCACCCGACGGTCGGGTGTTCCAATCGGGACCATGGCCCACGATGCACTGGTACGACGCCGAGGGCTCAGGTGACATCGAGGCCGCAGGGACACGGCTCGATGCCGATCAGACTCGGGCGTTCGGGACGTCGACCATGTACGACGTCGGCAAAGTTCTCGTCGTCGGGGGCCAAGACCGAAAAGCCCCCGAGGCATCGTCTCGCGAAGCGATTCGGATGGATATCTCCGGAGCGGCTCCGGTGGTGTCCCGCGCAGCGGACATGGCGTTCAAGCGAACCAACCACGATGCGATCGTGCTCCCCGACGGCAACGTGATCGTGATTGGCGGCAACGAGAACGCCAAACTCTTCAACGATCAAACCAGTGTGTTCGAGCCGGAGATCTGGGACCCCGCGACCGATCGATGGACACGCATGGCGCCGCACGTGGTCCCGAGGAACTACCACTCGGTAGGGCTCCTCATGAAAGACGGTCGAGTGCTGTCCGGCGGAGGCGGGCTTTGCGGAAACTGCCCCGAGAACCATCAGGATGCTGAGATCTTCTCGCCCCCTTACCTGTTCGGTCCCGGCGGAGCACCGGCGGTTCGTCCCACGATCTCGAGTAGCCCCGGAACCGTACGTGCAGGTGAAAGTCACGCCGTGACGGCGACCCCCGGCATTTCCGCCTTCAACATGATTCGCTTGGCGGGCGTCACGCACTCGACGAACACCGACTCGCGCTTCGTCCCAGTGGGCTTCAGTGAAGACGCGCCAGGCGAGTACACGGTCTTCCTCGAGGACAACCCAAACGTGCTGGTTCAGGGCTACTACTGGCTCTTCGCCGTGGACGCGTCCGGCGTCCCGTCCATCGGCGAAACGATTCAGGTACTCCGGGATACGCAACCTTCGGACTCTCCCGTCGCCTACGAAGTGTTTCACGGAAGCTGGTCCGCCCTGCCCGACATGGACGCCCTAACGCCAGAAACCAGCGGCAACACGGACGACTTCACGCTCGAGGTACGCCTTCGCGAGAACGACTACGCCCTGCGCTTCCGCACGCGGTTCTTCGTCGCGACCGACGGTGACTACAGCTTCGCGACTCTCTCGGACGACGGATCGAAGCTGTGGATCGACGAGACCGAGGTTGTCGACAACGATGGAGCGCACGGCCTCCAGCGTGCAGACGGCACCATTTCCCTGACGGCCGGATACCACGACGTCGAGCTCCAGTACTTCAACGCCGGGGGCGCTGGACAGCTCGCGGTCCGCTGGAGCGGGCCTGGCTTCGTGGAAACCTCGTTTGATGGACGCGATGTCGGCGACGTTCAGATCCCGATCGCGTTCGCCGAAGCGGTGGAAACCCAACCTGGGCCCATCGACAGCACGATCACCTGGTCCGCCCTGGCACAGGGTGCCGGCGAGGTCGACTACGACTGGTCTTTCGGCGATGGGAACTCCGTCACCACCACGAGCGCGAGCGTATCCCACACCTACACGCAGCCCGGTCGATACACGGTCGTCGTGCTGGCGTCGGACAAGGCCGGACAGCAGGTGAGCCAACAGTTCGTGCAGGTGGTCCATGCCGCGTCGTTCCTCGCGGAGGCGCCCCGTCATTCGTCGACGGTCGCGCTCGACGACAGCCAAGGCGGCGACCTGATCTGGAACGTCAACCCGGACCAAGACACGTTCACCGTCATCGACGCGGACGGAAACGTGATAACCGAGCAACCCACAGGCGCCAACCCTTGGGCGGTGGCACACAATCCGGATGCCGCTGAGGCTTGGATCGTCAACAAGCAAAGCGCGACAGTCTCGATCTACGACGCAGCCCTTTTCGTTCTCATCGACACGGTCACGCTCCCCCGCGCGTCACGTCCTCACGGCATCGTGTTCGCGGACGGTGCGGCGTTCGTCGCCTTGGAGGCCTCCGGGCAGGTGTGGAGAATCGACGGTGACCTCGTAACCCCAGTCGACGTCGGACCACGACCGAAGCACCTTTCCATCGACCCGCAGTCGGGGCAGCTACTAGTGTCGCACTTCGTGACGCCGCCGCTTCCAGGGGAAGCCGGCATCGCACCGGTCGTCGACCAAGACGGGCAGAGCTACGGCGCGTGGGTGACGCCGATCGATGCGGCGACGCTCACCGTGGGCCCACCGATCGTCCTCGGCCACAACGACTCCGCGCCCACGGAACACAGCGGGCCTGGGATCCCGAACTACCTCGGACCCGCCGTCATCGCACCCACGGGGACGATGGCCTACGTACCGTCCAAACAGGACAACGTGCTCGGCGGGGTCATGCGAAGCGGCGAAGACCTGCGGTTCGACCAGACGGTGCGCGCGGTGAGCTCGCACATCGACCTCACCACGCTGTCCGAGAACCGGAGCGCGAGAGTCGAGCACGATGATGCGTCGGTAGCGACGGACTCGACCTTCGGCCCTTACGGTGTGCACCTCTTCACGCTGCTCGAGGGCAACCGGCAAGTGGTCGTCAACGACGCCGCGCTGGGCACCGAGCTCGGACGGATTCAGGTCGGTCGTGCTCCGCAGGGCATCGTCCGTTCGTCGAGCAACCGGCTGTACGTGCACAACTTCATGGACCGAACCATGACGATCATCGACGTCGATGCGCTCGTCCGAGGTGGCGCCATGACAAGCGTCAGCGAAGTCGCCTTGGCGGACAGTACTTCCAACGAGCTTCTCGACCCTGAGGTACTGGTCGGCAAGCAATTGTTCTACGACGCCAGCGACGACCGACTGGCCGCGTTCGACTACATGAGCTGTGCGTCCTGCCACAAGGAAGGTGAGCAGGATGGACGCGTCTGGGACTTCGCTGGAGCCGGCGAAGGGCTTCGCAATACCATCTCACTCGTCGGCCGCGGAGGTCCCGAGCACGGGATGATCCACTGGACCGGCAACTTCGACGAGCTCCAGGACTTCGAGGGACAGATCCGAAGCTTCGGCGGGGGCACCGGCTTGATGGATGACGCGCACTTCTTCGAGGGATCGCGATCCGAGCCGCTCGGCGATCAGAAGACTGGGTTCTCGGCCGACCTCGATGCGCTTGCCGCTTACATGGAGTCGCTCACCACGGTGCGTCAGAGTCCGTTCCGACTTGCCGGTTGGAGCGATACGCGAGCGTCGAGGGGTCGGAGCGAGTTCGTCCTCGCCGGGTGCAACAGCTGTCACTCGGGAGACGCGCTCACCGACAGTGCGACCGGAGCGCGTCACGACGTCGGAACGCTTTCAGAGAGCTCGGGCGACCGCCTCGGCGACACGCTCGACGGGCTGGACACCCCGTCGCTTCAGGGCGTCTGGGCCACGCCCCCGTACCTTCACGACGGTTCGGCGGCGACGCTCGAAGACGCGATTACCCGCCACGAATCCGCTGAAGCGCTTTCCGAGGAGTCGGTCGAAGAAATTGCGTACTATCTTCGCACCGTCGAAAACCGGGCGAACCCGGCAAGCGCCTGCGCTGCTGCTGGAAACCCGGCAAGCGGGCTGCCGCTCGGCAGCATCATGATGGTCGTGTTCGCCGGCCTCGTTGCCCGCCGGAGCTCGCGTCGAGGTCGACGAAACGTTGCGCAGTCCTAAACGTCGCCGATCACGCGCACTCGACGTTCGGTGCTGCACCCTGGCCCTTGGGGCTGCGTGGTTGGGGTCGGCGATCGTGGGGTTCGGCTGCGATCGCGGCGCGACAAGCCCTTCGCCGAACTCCGAGGCAGACCATGCGAAGACGTCCCATGAGAGCACGAGGCTCAAGGAGCAAGCTTGGCAGCCCATTGCGAACATCGTCGACGGCACGGGCACGATCCGCATCCTCGTCGAGAGCGAGACAGCGCCCGTTCCCGTCAACACCCTTCATCGCTGGCGGGTCAAGGTGCTTCGAGAGGACTCGAACGCGCCGTTCATGCCGAACGCGCTGGTGGTGACCGGCGGGATGCCTGCGCACGGGCATGGGATGCCGACGCAGCCATCGGTGTCTCGACACCTCCCCGACGGGTCGTTCCTCGTCGAGGGCATTCGATTCAACATGGGCGGCGCTTGGGAGATGGCGGTGCGCGTGCTCGACGGCGACCGATGGCACCGCCTGGCCTTCCCGCTCGATCTCGATCATCGAAGCGACCCCGCCGAAGACAACGACGACCCATGGACTCCCGCCGAGCGCGCGCTCCTCAGCACCTTGTCGTGGTCGAGCGCTGGGGCGGTTCCGCGAGATCCGACCAATCGCGTTGTCGACGATCCGCGAGCCGTGGCGCTCGGACGCGCACTTTTCAACGACAATCGGTTGAGCGGAGGAGGCGACCTTTCGTGCGCGTCGTGTCACCTGCCGTTGCGCTCTTTCGCCGACGGACGCAAGACCGGAGAAGGTGTTGCGCTGCTCGATCGCAACACGCCTAGCGTCGTCGGATCGGCACGCCAACGATGGCTGTACTGGGACGGTCGACGGGACAGCCTGTGGGCGCAGGCCCTCGTCCCCATCGAAGCAGCTGCTGAAATGGGCTCGAGCCGGCTCGCGGTCGTCCGGCGACTCGCAGAGGAATCGAAGTACGAGTTGCAGTACGAAGCCCTGTTCGGTCCGCTCCCGTCCCTCGAGGGAGTCATCGTGGGCCACGCTTCCCCAATCGGCCCCGAGGCGCACCGGGAGGCCTGGAACGAGATCCCCATTCGCACGCGACGTACGATCAACGACGCCTACGCCAACGTCGGGAAAGCGATCGCCGCCTTCGAGTCCACGCTCGACTTCGCACCGAGTCGGTTCGACCGAATGCTAGACGGCTCGGGCGACGAACTGAGTGCTTCGGAGGTCGCGGGACTGAGGCTGTTCCTCGACCCGAAGAACCAGTGCATGAAGTGCCACAACGGCCCCACGTTCAGCAACGGGGGCTTCCACAACGTGGGCACCGGCTAGCCCGATCCGAATCGCCCCGACGTGGGCCGGATTGCAGGCCTGCAAGCCGTCCTGCTCGACGAGTTCAACTGCCTCGGGCGTCACTCGGACGACCGCACGAACTGTGCCGAGCTCGAGCATCTCGCGCCGGAGGCGCACCTCGCCGGAGCGTTCAAGGTCCCGAGTCTTCGCGGCGTCGCGAACACGGCACCCTACATGCACGACGGGCGTTTCGACTCGCTGCGCGAGGTGCTGGAGTTCTACCGGGCGCCCCCGAATCCCAGCCCGGCCATGCCGCACGAGCTCACGCCGCTCCCTCACTTGAGCGATACGGATCTCGCCAACCTGGAGGCGTTCCTTCGAACGCTGCAGTGACTCGCGACCCCACTTAGGTGTCGAGGTAGTCGGCCGCCGGCGACGCAGAAGCGCCGTAGAAGTCGCGCTCTGCGAGGTCGTCGAAGCGCGTGTACTCGTTGAAGAAGCGAACTCTGCAGGTGCCCGTGGGGCCCGACCGCTGCTTGCCGATGATAATCTCCGCGATGCCGCGGTCGTCGCTGTCGCGATTGTAGACTTCGTCGCGGTAGATGAACCAAATGGTGTCGGCGTCCTGCTCGATGGCGCCCGATTCTCGCAGGTCCGACAGCTGAGGTCGCTTATCTTTCACACCGCGCGACTCGACGCCGCGATTGAGCTGCGAAAGGGCGATGATCGGGATCTCGAGCTCCTTCGCGAGAGCCTTCAAGCTTCGACTGATTTCGCTGATCTCCTGCTCGCGCGAGTCGTTGCGCGAACCGGACCGCATCAGCTGAAGGTAGTCGACCACGATGAGGCTCAGACCGACCTCCGAACGCAAACGGCGCGCTTTGGCGCGGAGCTCGAGCAGCGTGATGGCCGGCGTGTCGTCGATCCAGATGGGTAGCTCGCTCAGGGTGCCCGCCGCGTCGGCAAGTTTGGGCCAGTCTTCCTTGTGGAGCTGCCCGGTCCGAATGCGGTTTCCGTCGACGCGCGCCTCACTCCCGAGCAGCCGCCGGACGAGCTGGCCCTTGGGCATCTCGAGTGAGAACACGGCGACCGGCGCCTTCGCCGCCTCGCAGGCGTTGTGTGCGACGTTCAGCGCGAAGGAGGTTTTGCCCATGCCTGGACGCCCCGCGACGATGACGAGGTCGCCGGCGTGCATCCCGGCGGTCATCTTGTCGAGCTGGGCAAAGCCCGTCGGGAGCCCCGTGATGGCCTCTCCGCGGTTCGCAGTCTCGTGAATCTCCTGGAACGTACGCATCACGACTTCTTTGACGTGTTCGTACGGGTTTCGGGTTCGCTCTCGGGCGACCGCGAAAATCGAAGACTCGGCCTCGTCGAGGAACTCTTCGACGCCGCCGTAGTCGCCGTAACCCCGCGAGGTGACCTCGTGGCAAACCTGAATCAGGCGCCGGACGACCGACTTCTCTCGAACGATCCGAGCGTGCGCCTGGATGTTCGTGACGGTGGGAATCGTGTTCGTGAGCGAGAGGAGGTACTCGTCACCGCCGACGGCCGGAAGCTTCCCGGCGTGGTCGAGCGCCTCCCGAAGGGTCACCTGGTCGACCGGCTGGTTCCGCCGGAACAGCTCAGACATCGCCTCGAAGATTTTGGCGTTCGCCTCGCTGTAGAAGTCGTCGAGGGACAGCACCTCGAGAACGACGTTGATCGCCTCGTTCTCAAGGAGAATCCCGCCGAGCACGGCGCGCTCCGCCTCGAGGGCATTCGGTGGTACGTGCCCGACTGGCTCCGACGGCGAGATGTTCCCCACTCCTTCCGAGCGATGGTTCTAACCAATATCGCCGAGGCCGCCAATGGCCTTCGCGCGGTTAGGCGCGGGTTTTGACTTCGAGCTTGATGGTCGCCGTCAAGCCGTACGGCAACTTCACCCCGATTTCGTAACTGCCCACTTCCTTGATGGGCTTGTCGGGCATGATCAGCTTGCGCTTGTCGAGCTCCACTTCGACGCCCTTGGCCTTGAGACCGTCGAGGACGTCGTTGGAGGTCACCGAGCCGAAGAGCTTTCCCTCGTCGCTGGCTTCCTTGGCCACCATCACGGTAACTTTCGCAAGCTGCTCGACGACCGTCTCTTGCTCGCTTCGAAGCTTCGCGATCCGGTGTGCCTGCACGGCTTTCTCGTGCTCGATCTGCCGGACGTTGCCGCGGGTCGCGATCACCGCGAGCCCGCGCGGCAGCAGGTAATTGCGCGCGTATCCACGACGAACTCGGACCACGTCGCCAATCGAGCCGAGGTGTTCGAGGTTGTCTTTGAGTACGACTTCTACGGTAGATGCCATCGCGTCCTCACTTGGTCGCCGTGTAGGGAAGAAGCGCAATGTTTCGAGCGCGCTTGATCGCACGCGTGAGGTCACGCTGCTGCTTGGCGCTCAGCCCCGTGATGCGTCGCGGGACGATCTTGCCGCGGTCGGTGATGAAATGGCGGAGCTGCTGCGGGTCTTTGTAGTCGAACCTGAAATCGGGATCGAGCGCGAACCCGGGTGCGCGCTTGCGCCCCGAGCGGCGCCGGGAACCGGCCTCCACGTCGAAATCTTGCCGAACTTCGTCGCTCATCATGCACCCCCTTCGGGCTTGTCGTCGGAGTCGTCGGTGGCGGGCTCGGCGGCTTCAGGCGCCTCAGGGGCAGTCGCGGCTTCTGCCGGAGCGGCCGCAGCTTCTGCCGGAGCGGCCGCAGCTGCTGCCGGGGCGGCTGCGGCTTCCGCCGGAGCGGCTGCAGCTGCTGCCGGGGCGGCTGCGGCTTCTGCCGGAGCGGCCTCTGGCGCACCTTCGCCTCCAGCGGCTGCGGGAGCTCCTTGACCCGCGGCGGGAGGCTGTCCGTCGCGCGGGGCCTCCTCACGTGGCGCGCGAGGAAGCATGCCGAGGCTCCGAGCGCGCTCGGTCTCGAGATCCTCGGGCTCGTCCTCTTCCTCGACGTGGAGGTACTGCACTTCCTCGGGGTCGACTTCCACTGTCGCCGGATCGATGTCCTCCTCGAGGAGCACGGTCTGGAAGCGAACGACCTCGTCGAGAAGTCGCAGGTTTCGCTCGAGCTCGGCCACGAGGTCCCCAAACCCAACGTACTTGAGGTAGACGAAGATGCCGCGGTTGCTCTTCTGAATGGGGTACGCCAGCCGGCGCTTGCCCCAGTTGTCGAGCTTCGTGAGCGTACCGCCCTGACGCTTGATGACGTCCTGCGCACGCCCGATCACCTTCTCCGCGGTGTCGTTGTCGACGTCGGGTCGAAGGATGTAAATCGTTTCGTACTGACGCGCCCATTGCGTGGTGGGCGCGGCTGCTGCCGTGGTCATGTAAAGTCCTCCCGGTCTGGCGGCCCCGACGCGCGGCCGGAGCGAGGAAGGCGGCTTCTTAGCGGATCCGCTCGGATGCGCCAGCCGAGCTAGCTCCCGTGGTGCCGGTTCATCGCGGCGCGGGTGCCTTCTTGCACAGACGTCTCGATCATGTTCGCGCAGCGGTCGAGGACATCCCCGAGTTCCGCTCGCTCCAAGCTATTGAAATCACTCAGCACGTAGCCGTCGGTGCGGCCCTTCTCCGGCCGGCCGATCCCGACTCGGCAGCGATGGAAGTCCGAGCCGCCCGCATGCGCCACCATCGATCGAAGCCCGTTGTGGCCCGCCGTGCCCCCCCCGACCTTCAGGCGCGCAACTCCGAACGGAAGGTCGAGCTCGTCGTGCACCGCCATCACGAGATCGAGCGGCACCCGAAAAAAGCGCATCGCGGCCTGCACCGACTCTCCGCTCAGGTTCATGTACGTCATGGGTTTGAGCAGCACGACCTCGTGGCCTCCGACTGAAGCCTTGGTGAACTCCCCTTTGAACTTGTCGCGAAAAGCGGGCGCGGCCCAGCGATCCGCCAAGGCGTCGACCACCATGAAACCCACGTTGTGCCGGTTGCCCTGGTACTTGGGTCCTGGGTTGCCGAGGCCCGCGATGAGGTGCGTGCTCACGGTTGGACAGGCCCTCAGCCCGCGGGTTGGTCGCCGGCGTCGCCCTCGGCTGCAGGAGCTCCCGCGTCGTCCGTCGTGGCGGCCTCGGCGCCGTCGGCCGCGTCGTCCGCCGCCGCCTTCCGCGGCTCGAGAACGATGGCCAGCGTCAGCTTGGGCTGGAGGGTGCACTCCACGCCCTCGGGAAACGCCACATCCTCCACGGTGATCGTGTCGCGAAGGTTGAGCGCGGTGACGTCGACGTCGATCGACACTGGAATTTTCGCAGGTGTGGTGCGCACCGGGAGCTGCCGTCGCGTGACGTTCAGCACGCCACCCTGCACTACGCCGGCCGCGCGACCATGCGTGTGTAGGGGAATGTTGACCTCGAGCTCTTTATCCTCGAAGACCCGGTAGAGGTCGACGTGGAGCAGCTCTTGGCTGACGGGGTCGGCGTTCACGTCGCGAACCATCGCGAGCTCTTCCTTCCCGTCGACCGTCAGCTTGAAGACGACGTTTCGTCCCCGCTCCCCGCGAAGCGCTTTTTCGAGTTCTTTCGGGGACAGGGTCAGCGGCGTGGGGGATACGCCCGGGCCGTAGAAGACGCCGGGGAGCTTTCCTTGTGCACGCAGCCGACGCGCTGGCCCCTTTCCGCGAGTTTCGCGGACCTCAGCCTGCAACGTCGTCGTTTCCATGGGTCAATTCACTCCGTTTTAGACGAACAGCGAGCTCACCGAGTCGCTGTGGTGGATTCGTTTGATGGCCTCTCCTAGCAAACTTGCCACCGAAAGCACGCGGAAGCGGCCCGAGGCCACGGCATCCTCCCGAAGGGGGATGGAATCCGTCACGATGACCTCTTCTAGGGGAGAATTCACGATTCTCTCGAGCGCGGGGCCCGACAGGACGGGGTGCGTGGCGGCTGCCAGCACACGACTGGCCCCCTTCTCCTTCAGCGCGCGGGACGCGTTCGTCATGGTGCCGGCCGTATCGATCATGTCGTCCAAAATCACACACTCGCGGCCCTCGACGTCACCGATGATGTTCATGACTTCACTGACGTTCTTTTCCTCGCGGCGCTTGTCGATGATGGCGAGGTCGGCATCGAGTCGCTTCGCGTAGGCCCGCGTGCGCTCCACCCCGCCTGCATCGGGCGAGACAAACACAGGGGGCGTTGGGAAACGCGGGCGCAGGTGCTCGAGGAAAACCGGCAGCGCGTAGAGGTGATCGAACGGAACGTTGAAGAATCCTTGGATCTGTCCGGCGTGAAGATCCATCGAGACCACCCGGTCGATTCCGGACGCGCTCAAGAGGTCGGCGACGAGCTTGGCGGTGATCGGTGTGCGGGGCGCGGCCTTTCGATCTTGGCGAGCGTATCCGTAATAAGGGATGACCGCGGCGATCGAGCCGGCCGACGCACGCTTCAGCGCGTCGACCATCACCAGTAGTTCCATCAGGTTATCGTTGACCGGCGCACACGTGGACTGAATCACGTAGACGTCGACGCCCCGTACGTTCTCCTGAATCTCGGTGAACACTTCGCCGTCCGAAAACCGCGATACGCGCGCGCGCGCCACCGGCAACTCCAAGTAATTGGCGATCTTCTCCGCAAGCGACGGGTTGGAGTTGCCAGAGAATACGCAGGTCGACTTGAACATTGGTGGTTCCTCAACTGAACAGAGAAGTGCCACCCCGGTTTGGAAGGCGCTCGTGGGTAGCAAAGCGACCGACGAGTGTCAACCACGAGTCGCTTCGTATCCCGTAGCAAACAGCTTGCCAGATCATCGAGTGTACTTTCCTGTCTTCCATGGTTGAGGTTCGGTTCGCGGAAGTGTAAACCTCATCGCTCCCGTACCCGGAGGAGCGATGACTGCAAGCGTAACATTGTTGACCGAACGCCCACACGTCGCGCAGCAATGGAGAGACGCACTGTCGAAGCATGACATCGCGTCGCTAGTCATGAAAGCGAATGAGCTCGGGGGTGCGGTCAAAGGACAGACGGCCGTCGTCGTCGACGTCGACGACTCGGTTTACGACGACGACGTGCTCTCGACGATCGCATACGTCCGAGCGCACGGCGCCATGCCGATTGTCCACGTCGAGGGCGATCGAAGCGGTCTCGAGGACATCGTGAGCGAGCTCTGTAGCGGGCTCATCACCTGCAACGCTCACGACGTCGCACGCGTCGTTGGAGCGCTGCTGCGGCGTGCGGATCCACGTCGTCATCAGCGCTTTGAGTACGTCACCGTCTCGCCCTACGGTGACGAGATTCTCGCCGTGTTGGGCAATGGGGAAGCCGCGCTTCACCCGCGCCCGATCGACGCCTCCGACGACGGGTCCGACATCGCCGACATCAGCATCGACGCGAGCGCAACCATGGCTACCCTCCGGCTCAAAAGCGGCGTCGTCTGCCGTCTCGGCGTCGGCGCGGTTCACGCAGCCAACGGCGTGAGCGCCGAAGACGACATCGCGATCGACGGCGAGCGCCTCGGCGCGCGCCTTCGAGAACTCCGGCTGGCTGCCGGGCTCACGCAGGCGGAGCTTGCCCGCCGAACGGGAATCCACCGTCCGAACATTGCGCGCGTGGAGGCAGGACGACACACACCGTCCCTCGAAACTCTTGCGCGCATCGCGAACGCGATCGGCGTCTCGACCACGCACGTGCTGGTGTCGCGGCAGTCGTGACCCCCACCCGCGCCGGCCGCTAAGCTCGCCATGACGAACGAAAACGCGACGGACAAACCGATTCGCAGCGCGTCTACCGTCGTGGTGCTCCGCGAGGCGCCGAGTGGCATCGAAACTTTCATGCTGTGCCGACACGGGCAGAGCGGCTTCATGGGAGGCGCGCACGTGTTTCCCGGCGGCAAGATCGACGAAGCTGACGCCGCGCCCGACTGGAATGCGCGGGTGGACCGTCCGATCGAAGACCTGGCGGCCCTCCTCGGCGAGGCAGAAACCGACGGCCCCGCTGCTCTGGCACTCTGGGTTGGGGCGATTCGAGAAACGTTCGAGGAGGCTGGGGTACTGCTCGCCTCGACCGCGACTCCTCGGGACCTGAGCGAACAACGCAACCGCCTCGAGGCGGGCGCGTCGTTCCAGTCGGTCGCCGAGGCGCTCGACTTGTCGATTCAAGTCGATGCGCTGACGCCGTACGCACGTTGGGTGACGCCGAAGATGGAAAGCAAGCGCTACGACACGCGCTTCTTCATCGCGACGCTCCCGGAGGGACAGGTCGCGACGCACGACGGAACCGAAACCACGTCGGCGGTATGGCTTCAGCCAGGCGCCGTGCTCGACGGGATGCACGCGGGACGGATCAAACTCGCACCTCCCACCGTACGCACGCTGCAGTGGCTAGCCGACTTCGACGCGACGGAGGCCGTCGTTCGCGCGGCGCTCTCGAGAAAGCCGCCGCTCGTTCGACCGGAGATCGTATCCGGCAGCGAGGGCTGGTTTCTCGCCCTCCCCGGAGACCCGAAGCACCCGGAAGACGTCGCGGTGCTCCCCGGCAGCACGCGCATGGTCATGCAGGGCGGGGCGTGGATCGACGCGCCCATGCCTGTGGTCTAGCCCACACGATTCCGTGATTTCACGCCGCCGCGCTTGTGGCGCGCGGCCTCGGGGGTTACCCAAAAGGAGTAATGCCCGTTTCCGCCAAGAAGACTTCCGACCTGCTGACAGCGTCCCAGGTTGCCCGTTTTTGTCAGGTCGATCTGAAGACCATTCACAACTGGGCCGACCGAGGCCGGATCCCACACTTCCGCACGCCGGGTCGGCACCTCCGGTTTCGACGGCCCCATGTACTCGATTTCCTTCGGAAGTACGGGTACCCGATCCCGGAAGAGCTGGACGGAGACCGGCCGAGGGTCGCGCTCCTCGTCGAGGCGCCAGAATCCAAGCAGGCGGCCAAGAAGGCCCTCAGCGGTGTCTTCGAGGTGGTGGAGTACCCCGACGCGGTCGACGGACTGCTCGGCATGGGCGAGCAGCCCCCGGATGCCGTGGTGCTCGGCGACCGTGTGGGTCGAATCCCGGGAACCGACATCATCGGCGCCCTCAAGCGAGGAGACAGCACCCAGCACGTCCGCGCGGTTCTCTTTGGAGGCGGCGCTGCAGATCGGGAGGCGGCACTCGAGGCAGGCGCTTCGGCCCAGGTGAGCACCTCCGACCCGACCGGCCTGCGAGACACCCTCGAGGCTCTCATGGGCGTCGACCGCTAGCTTGGGTCCTCGGTCCCGCCGAGAGCAAGCGGGAACGCGATCGTGCCGGTCTTCGGGCATGCAGTGACCTCGGCGCCGATCGACCGGTTGGGCGCCGCGCCATCGGCCGGTTGCCATGGCGAGAACCGGTCGGCAGGCGGGCACCCTGCCCGGATCGTGCAAGCCGCAGTTCGACGGCGCGCCCTGTGGAAGTGTGCTCTTAACTCTGGCGCGGGCGGGCACGGCATCGTCCGAGCGGAGGTGAGTCGATGGCGTTGCCAAAAGCGGTGATCTCGTGGAGCACTGGCAAAGACAGCGCATACGCCCTTCACGTGGCGCGTGAGGCCGGCGACCTCGAGATCGTCGCGGCGTTGACGACGGTGACGGAAACACTCGAACGCGTATCGGTGCATGGAACGCGCGAGACGCTCCTCGATCGCCAGATGGACGCCATCGATCTGCCTTGTCACAAGGTCCACCTCCCAGGGCCGTGCACCAACGAGGTCTATGAGGCTCGCATGGAGGCCGCGCTCGGCGGCCTCAAGCACCAGGGAGTCTCGCACGTACTCTTCGGCGACCTATTCCTCGAAGATCTCCGCGAGTACCGAAAACAACATCTCGCGCGCATCGGCATGCGGGGCGCGTTTCCCCTCTGGATGCGCGACACCGCCGCGCTCTCCCGTGAAATGGTCGACGCCGGCGTCCGCGCGACCCTGGTTTGCGTCGATCCCAGGGTGCTCGACCCCTCGTTCTGCGGCCGCACCTATGACCACGCCCTCCTCGACGACCTGCCGTCTCATATCGATCCATGCGGCGAAAACGGTGAGTTCCACACGGCGGTGGTCGACGCCCCGGGATTCGCGCGCGCCATCCCCACGCAGTCGGGAGAGGTGGAGGAGCGAGACGGCTTCGTGTACGCCGACCTCGCGCTCTTGCCGGAAGCTTGAGCGGGCCCGCTGCAGAGACCCGCGTCGCCTTTACCGGGTGACCGGGGTGGCGTACCCCTGCGAGCATGCAGCTTCCATCGGTGAAGTTTGACGCCCAGGGTCTCGTCGCCGTCGTTGCGCAAGACGGCGAAACGGGCGAGGTGCGCATGGTGGCCTGGGCGAACCGAGAAGCGGTGAGCCGCACGCTCGAAACCGAGGAGGCCCATTTCTTCAGCCGCTCTCGCCGTGCGCTTTGGAAGAAGGGCGAGACCAGTGGAAACACCCTATCCGTTCGCGAAGTCTGGGTGGATTGCGACGGCGACACGCTGATCTACATGGTCGACCCGGCGGGACCCTCCTGTCACACGGGCGCCGGCACGTGCTTTTTTCAACGGCTCGGGGCCGACGGTTCGGTGGTCGAGGACAACGGCACCGGCGCAACGCCGACCCTCCTTCGGCTCTCGCGCACGCTCGAGGCGCGTCGCTCCTCATCGGCAGGCAAGAGCTACACGAAGTCGCTGCTCGACGGCGGCGCCCTCAAGATCGGAGAGAAGCTCCGAGAGGAGGCCGGCGAGCTGGCCGACGCGCTCGCCGACGAGTCGGACGAGCGCGTCGCATCGGAAGCCGGGGACGTGCTCTATCACCTTCTGGTCGGCCTCGTTTTTCGGCGGATCCCGGTTCGACGCCTCCTCGAGATCCTTACGGCCCGCTTCGGCCAGTCCGGCCACGCCGAGAAGGCGTCCCGGTAGTCCGCCCTCGCCGCCCGTCGAAGCCGGCTCACCCCAAAAGCAACCACCGCGCTGGCGCACTCGCCCGAGGCGCGCCGTTCGCCCGGTGACTCCCCATCACCGTCAGTGGCTGCGCTCCACGCCATGTCCGCTCACGCACGCCAAAGGGGGGGCAAGCTGGAGCCTCGCCGGACCTATCTCTTGGTGCGCTCACCGGGCGAGCACCGAGTCAGTTGAGAATCTTGTCGATGTCGCGCTCGATGGTCTCTTCGCGGACTCGCCTGGCGAGAGCCATTTCGGTGATGAGGAGCTTGCGTGCCTGCTCCATCAGCTTCTTTTCACCGTAGCTGAGCTCGCCTTTGTCCGACCGTACCTTCGAAAGGTCGCGGAGGACCTTCGCGACCTGGATGGGCGAGCCGCTCTTCAGCATCTCGGTGTACTCGCGGTAGCGGCGATTCCATGGCTGAGACGTCACGGCCATCTCGTCTTTGCTGAGCTCATCGAGCACCGTTTTGGCCGCCTTTCGCGACATCACCTGACGGAGGCCGACGCGATCGACCGCATCCAGCGCGACACGGATGGTGCCGGCCTTCCCGTTCACGAGCTTGAGAATGTAGAAATCGATCTTGTTGGCGCCGATGAGACGGGCCTCGATTTCCGTGATTTCACCCACGCCGTGAGCGGGATGAACGGCTTTGTCACCAATGGTAAAGCTCATGAATTTTCACTCCTTAGGGCAACCAAACGACAAAACCCGCGCAACTCGGCGCGGGCCAATCGGGCGTGTCATCTGGGGGGTGTGCAACGGACTCCATGCACCTGATTCGTATACCAAAACCACCGAATTCGGTCAATGCCGAAGTTTCAATTTACCAAAGTAAATTCATGGACTTAGAACGAAAATCGAGTGAGCTGAAGATATGTTCGGTGCGGCCGCGCCCTCGACGCGCGCGACCCGGGGAACCCGCGCCGAGCTCACCCGTCAACTTCGCCCCGAAGCCCCTTTTTCGCGACGTTTTTCACCGCCCGCACGGACGGTAGGCACCGCCCTCGGGTCGAGCGGCCCCGAGGAGGGTTCGCGCTCCGCAGTCGCGCTACCCCCACTTTTGCGATGTTTTTCACCGGCCGCACGGGCGGTTCGGATGTGATACGGCAGGAAGCCTGCCGCCTCCGGAACGCATGGCGAACCGCGGACCGGACGAGCCTCGCGCCCCCCACGGGACGAACCCTTCGACGAACTGCGCACGAAACGAGACCTGAGCCAGCCGGAGAACCCCATGATTCCCTTGTCATCGGCCATGTGCGTCGGAGGGTGCGTCGGCCAGAACCGGCCGAGGGCAAACTGGCCGTCGGATGCTTCGCTCGCGCCAAGCCGCGGGTTCCACGGAGTGCGTCGATCGATCCTCCAGGAAGCCGCGCCGGCGCCGCCCGGAGCGTCGCGCCGGTCCCAGGCACGGGCGGGCTTCGATGACTGTCGGCTTCAGTTGGGCCGGGCCCGCTTCCCGCTGCTCTTCGGAGCCGCGGTCGTACCGTTTTCCGGCTTGGCCTCGGCTTCAGGAGCCTTCGGCTCGGCGAGGCCGTGCTTCTCGAGGAGCCTGTGCTCGATCTGGGCAAGCATGTCGGTGTGTTCCTCGAGGAACTTGCGGGCGTTGTCGCGGCCCTGGCCGATGCGCTCTTCCCCGTAGCTGTACCAGGCACCTGATTTGTGGATGATGCCCGCATCGACCCCGAGGTCGAGCACGTCGCCAGTGCGGCTGATGCCATGACCGAACAGAATGTCGAACTCGCAGAGGCGGAACGGTGGCGCGAGCTTGTTCTTGACCACCTTGACTCGACAGCGGTTGCCTACCGCAGCATCGCCCACCTTGATGGTGCCGATGCGACGGATATCGAGCCGCTGCGACGCGTAAAACTTGAGCGCGTTGCCGCCTGTGGTGGTTTCGGGGCTGCCGAACATTACGCCGATCTTCATGCGGATCTGATTGATGAAGAAGAGCGTCGTGTTGCTCTTCTGAACGGTGCCGGTGAGCTTCCGGAGCGCCTGGCTCATCAACCGAGCCTGCAGCCCGACGTGGCTGTCGCCCATCTCGCCCTCGATCTCGGCGCGCGGAACCAGGGCCGCGACCGAGTCGACCACGATGACGTCGACCGCCCCCGACCGAACCAGCGTGTCGGCGATCTCGAGCGCCTGCTCGCCGTGGTCCGGCTGGCTCACGAGGAGCTCGTCCACGTTGACCCCGAGTTTCCGTGCGTAGGTCGGATCGAGCGCGTGCTCGGCATCGATGAAGGCTGCGATCCCGCCCTTCTTTTGGCACTCGGCGATCGCATGGAGGGTCAGCGTTGTTTTGCCGCTCGACTCCGGGCCGTAGATCTCGACGATGCGCCCGCGAGGATAGCCCCCCGTGCCGAGCGCGAGGTCGAGCGAGATCGCCCCGCTCGACACGACCGGAACGTCGACTTTGGCGTCGGCGTCGCCGAGCCGCATGATCGAGCCTTTTCCATAGGCTTTTTCAATGGTTCCAAGCGCCAGGTTCAGGGCTTTGTCGCGGTTCGAGTCGGCCATGGTGAGTTTCCCTCCTATACTGAACAACCGTTTAGTCGGCTTGCCCACGAACGTCAAGTTCGCGGCTGGGAGCTGCCCACGGCGATCCCCCTACGCCCGTCGGGTCGTACAGTACCGCACCGATGCTGAAACGGCACCCGGCAACGGAATGATCGGCGCTTTTTGAGTCGCGTCGACGGCTAGCGGAACCGGACGTCCAGGTCGCGGCCGAGGACGGCGCGACGAACCATCTCGAGTGCCACGTACGAGGAGAGGATCTGCACGCGCTCTCGTCCCCACGGGAGCTTGCGGTGTTTGGTGACGGTGGGCTCGCCGCGTCGGGCAAGGCCGAACCACACCGTGCCTACGGGCTTGTCGTCGGTGCCCCCGCCCGGGCCCGCAATTCCGGTGATCGAAACCGCGATGTCGGCGTCGACGACTCTCAGCGCGCCCTCCGCCATGGCGGCGGCGGTTTCGGAACTGACCGCACCGTGCTCCTCGAGGATGGCGCGGTCAACGCCGAGCACCGCTTCCTTGGCGTCGTTGGCGTAGACCACCGCATCGAGCAGCAGGTAGTCGGAGCTGCCTGGGATGCGGGTCAGCATCTCACCCACGCGGCCGCCGGTACAAGACTCCGCCACGGCGAGCTTCATCTCGTGATCGCGCAGCACGGCGCCCACGACGGCTGGGAAGGTGTCGTCTCGCCCGCCAAACACCGCATGCCCGAGACGCCCCTCGACCTCGTCCGCGATGCGCTCGGCCCGATCGCGTGCCGCCTCGGGCGACTCGGCGCGCACGTGGACCTTGACCTCGATCTCGGGAAAGCTCGCGCGGTAGCCGAGGGTGAGCCCTTCGTGCTTGTTCTCGAGGTCCTTCAGCGCTTGCCCGACGCCGGACTCGGTCATGCCGAACGATCGGAGATGCACCTGGTGGGTTCGGCGTTCGACCATGGGCGCGATGGCGGGTTCGATCGCCTCGGCGAAGAGGTGCTTCATCTCGCGAGGCACGCCGGGCACGAAAAACATGCGGGCTCCGCCGAGCTCCACCGCGAAGCCCGGAGCGGTACCCATCGTGTTCTCGAGCACCGTGGCGCCCTCAGGGAAGTCTCCCTGCTTGGCGTTCGACTCGGGCATCACGCGGCCGAACGCTTTGAACTTCGCGCGAATGCCCTCGACCACCCGCTCGTCGCGAACCAGACCGACTTCCGCTGCGCGTGCGACCGCCTCGGTCGTCAGGTCATCGGTCGTGGGCCCAAGGCCTCCCGTGCAGACGACCACGCGATGAAGCTCCGCAAACCGTCGAAGCACCGTCACGATACGGTCGAGGTCATCGTCGACCGTGGCGTGCTCGACGACTTCGAACCCCAGCTTGGTGAGCGCCTCGGACAACCACGCGGCGTTCGAGTTGATCAACTCGCCTCGGGTCAACTCAGTACCGATTGAAAGCACGGCCGCGGTCATCGGGCGGTGGAGTCTTCCCAAATCCCATGGACTCGTCAACCGCATTGCCCCTAAGGGGGGATGTGGTAGCGACTGCGGAAGTTCTGGGGCCTTGTCGTTGTTGATGGGAGACAAATGATGCGAACTTGGAAGAGCGCGATCGGGGCGAGCTTGCTCGT
>JBCDFZ010000021.1:0-85448 GCA_039177115.1 Myxococcota bacterium | reverse complement strand
TCATGATTCTCGGCGATTGGTATCCGTTGAGGGTTTTTTTGGCAATCCCTAAATCCTCCCTGCATGGCGCCGTAACGAACCTCTTGAGCGACAATAGGTCTCCTAAGTGACTTGGCTTTATTCGCGCTTCTCAGCGTTCGCTGTCGGACTTCTCTGCCTCCTGGTCGCGCCGGACGCCCTGGCACAGCCTCTCGCGTACCGTGACAACGACGGCGTCTGGCGCTGGACTCACGTCTCCGGTCAGCCGTCCCTCGTCGCGAAGTCGACCAACGCCACGGAGACGATGGGCTCGTTCAGGGTCACGTTCGAGGATGTCGACCTTGGCAATGGCGTCGGGTTCGACGACCCGAACGCCGGTGCGGCGAGACGAGCCACGCTCCGTGCAGTCCTTCAATACCTGAGCGCCATCCTCGATGTGCGTGGAACGGCCGATATCGTCGTCTTCGAGTCCGACACGGACGGGACGGGCGCGCTCGCGTCCGCCGGGCCTTTGCTCCAGCGACGCGTCGGGTTTCAGGGTGGCCTGGTGTTCGAGCACCTCACCACCGGCAGCGACCCACGCGGAGACGCGCCGGACGGCACGGTATCTGTCGACTTCGGATTCGAGTGGAACTCCGACCGCGACCCCCCAACCGAAACCGAGTTTGATCTCTACACCGGCCTACTTCACGAGGTGACGCATGCGCTTGGTTTCTTCTCGGCCGTGGGCGAGGACGGTCGGAGTGAGCTTCTCAACGACGGGAGCGAAGGGTTGTTCTCCTTTCTCGACTCGTTCTTGTTTCGAAGCGCCGACGAGCGCTTTCTCTACCTCGCCGGAGGAGAGATCAACTCCGAGAACGACGACGCGTTGAGCGCCGACCTGTTCTTCAATGCGCCGCTCGCCATTTCCTCCTTCGGGGAGTCTCCTCAGGTGTTCGCCCCACGAACGTTCTTCGAGGGGTCGAGCATCGCGCACTGGGATCCGTCGGTGGGCGCCGACGCGGTCATGCTCCCGATCCTGAGTCGAGGGAACCTGCGCCGTGAGCTCACCCCGTGGGAGATTCAGGTTCTCGGCGACCTCGGCTACGACCTCCGGCCCTGCGTCGACCCAGCGGAAGGCGCGACCGACTGCGAAGTGGAGGTGCCCGACGACCCGGGCGTCGATGCGGGCCCCGGCGTCGTAGGCGGCAATCCGCCGGACGAGGACTCCGGTTCCTTTGGGACGATCCAAGAGAGCGGCGGCTGTCAGGTCGCTTCGGGGCGGAACCCCGTGGGCGCGTTCACCATGGGCGTCTTACTGCTGCTATGGGTTTGCAGGCGCCGCCGTCCACGCTTCGAGGAAGCATGACTCGATGATGGGGAGCCCGGACGCACGCGCGCTTCCAGAGGCCGAACCGCCTGCGAACTGCCCTTCGATCCGCGAGGTGATGACACCGTCATCGTTCTGGAAGGCGAACGACCCGTCGCTGCGGATCGTGATGGAATCGTTGGTCTGCACGTCGAAGCTGCACGCCTCGCCGTTCGGGTCGGCGCCGGTGTCCTGAACGACCAGATCGATCGAAAACGGCCCGCCTTGAATACCGCACGAGATCGCAGCCTGAAGAGCGTCTCCGGTCTCGTTGACGTAGAGGCAAAGATCCCAGCCCGCGCCGTCGGCTGCTTCAAACGACCCCACCCAGAGTCCAGGCGTGACTCCGGGACCGCCACCGGTTCCTCCGGTCGAGTCTTCGCCGCCATCACCACAGCCCGCCGCCGCTACGGCGCATACCGTCACGACCGCCATCCACTGCCTCGAGCCACGCATCACCGCCGCCTTACGAAATCGGGGCGCGATTGTCGAGCGCTCGCGTGCCCCACCCATCCGCTGAGCCGCCAAACCCGACCGTCCACGTCACCGCTGCGACGGTTCGCTCGGCCCTTGGCGCACTTGCTTTGACACCAAGTCGAATCGCGGACTACGAAGGGGGGAGATGAGTGAAACTCCCGAGGAGCTCAAGCCTGGGTTCCCTTTCTCCCTGGTCAACAAGCTCGACGGACTCAGCCAGCAGCTCATCCCGATCGACGCCGACCGCGCGATGAGGTTGGCAGAGCGCGTCACCGGGCTCGACGACTACGGGGAGGGTGGATTTCTCTCGCGGCTCAACGCAGCGGTCGACGGCATCAACGAGGCGAACCTCAACACGACGGGGCTCCTAGGCGCACGCTACGTGTTGAACTGGCACCTCACCAACCGGCTTCGGATCATCGAGCTCGTGAAGACCCGGCCCGAGCTCGCGGAGATCCCGATCGAGAAGCCGATCGTCATCACGGGGTTCTTTCGCACGGGCACCACGTTCCTTCACAACGTTCTTGCCGCCGATCCCGACAACCGGGTCGCGAAGGCCTGGGAGCTCTCGTTCCCGGTAGGTCGCCAGCGCGATCCGCTCGGCGACGTCGCGTTCCGGCGCGGCCTGGCCAAGTTCAGCTTTGGATTCAACCAATCGGCGATTCCCGACCAAGGCGTCGCGCACCACGTCACTCCCGACTCCTACGAAGAGTGCTTCTTCCTTCTCGAGAACGACATGGCCGTCCTCACGCTCTGGGTGGGCTTCGCAGCGTACTCGTATGGGATCGAGATGCTTGATTGGGACATGCGGGAACCCTACGCATTCCACAAGACGCAGCTCCAGATCCTCGACGCGCAGCGGTCCACCGGCCGCTGGGTGCTCAAGTGCCCGTGGCACATCTGGAACATGGACGCGCTCATGTCCGTGTATCCCGACGCACGGGTCATCTACACGCATCGCGACATCACCAAAGCGCTCGCCTCTCACTGCAGCCTCTCCGCGCGGATGGGCTCGAAGCTCAAGAGAAGCCTAGACGTCGAGGAGCTCGGTTCGTTCTGGCTCGAGTACGCCCGGGTCGGACTCGAGCGCGGGATGACCGGCCGCGAATCGATCGACCCCGCGCAGCTCTACGACCTGCGGCTCCGCGACATGATGGCCGACCCCCTTGCGACGCTCCAAGACCTCTACCGGCACTTCGACCTGCCGTTCACCGATGAGCTCGCGGATACGTTCCGGAAACGCATCTCGGACAAGCCCACCGCACAGGAGGGCGAACACGACTATCGCATCGAGGACTTCGGTCTGACCGACGAGAAGGTGCGCGAGGTGCTCTCCGTGTACAACGAGCGCTTCGGCGTCTGACCCTCACTTGACCGCTTGGGCGGCCCCGATTAAGCCGCCTCGAAGGACGGCGGACAAACGCTCGGGTAACGTCGACCCGAGGGCTTCGTAGACGCACGCATGAGACTCAACCTTTCCAAGTATATGGATCTCGACGAGGTGAAGCGCCTCTACCGCGCGGACATCCCCACACCGGTCGACGTTCTCAATCTCATCCACTTCAAAGACCGCGAGGCGTATCGCTGGTACGGACTCATGGTGGTGCCGACGCTCAAGGCGGTGGGCGGTCAGATCGGTTGGTTTGGCGACCACGTCGCTTCGTTCGTCGGCGAGCCTCAGGCCGAGGACCTCGGTGTCGTTCGCTATCCGAATCAACGTCGTTTCTTCGCGCTCGTGATGAACCCCTACTACATCACCGTCGCCAACCCGCGGCGCCTGAAAGCCGTGCGGCGGTTCAACGCGTCTTTCACGCATTCCCCCAGTTCGCTCGATGCTCTTCGGCGGAGCCGCTGGGTGCTCGCGGTACATCACCGCGCGGGGGAAGCTGCGGTGCCTGCTCTCGACAAGCTCTTTGGAGGCGTGGGCGGCAAAGTCGTCTATCACAGCGAGGAGACGTCTCCCATCGTCGTCGCCAAGAAGTACCACCCCGCCAACACTAATCCCCTCGTCCACCCGAGCACACTGTTGGTGGAGTTTCCGAGCCAATCCGCCACCGAGAACGGGATGGGCGCTGGGTTCGTCAACCAGCTCAAGGAGATCGCGGGCGACGACATCTCGGTCCAGCTCTACGAACGCCAGCGCAGAGAAGACGCGATTCCGACCCCTCTCCGCGGCCTCGTTCGCGGTCGATGATCTGCCAGAAAAGGGCACAAACGACTTCGTTACGAGGCCGATTCGATCGAGACTTCGGCTCGAAAGAGGTGCCAGCTCCCCCGATTGCGCCTAGAGACTACGCGTGAGTGAGTCGTTCGATGCCGTGGTGGTCGGCTCTGGGCCGAATGGACTGAGCGCCGCAGTCGCGCTTGCCCAAGGCGGCGCGTCAGTCTTGGTGCTCGAAGCGCACGAGGAGATCGGGGGCGGCATGCGCACCGCTTCGCTCACCCTGGACGGCTTCTCGCATGACGTCTGCTCTGCCGTTCACACCACGGGGATTCTCTCGCCGTTCTTCCAATCGCTCCCACTCGAGGAGTACGGCCTTCGCTGGATTACGCCGCCGGCCTCGGTTGCGCACCCGTTAGACGGCGAGCCTGCGGTGATGATGTGGCCTTCCATCGAGCGTACCGCCGAGGGACTTGGTGTCGACGCCGCAGCTTACACGCGCATGGTGCGCCCTTTCGTCGAAGACCCCGACACGTTCTTTGGCGATGTCCTCGGCCCGCTCGGATGGCCGAGCGATCCGCTGCTGTTCATGCGGTTCGGACTGAGCGCGATGTGGCCCGCTACTTGGCTCGCCAGCTGGAAGTACCGAAGCGAACGGGCACAGGCTCTCTTCGCCGGCTGCGCCGCGCACAGTATCCTCCCTCTCAACCGGCTGTTCACGGCCGCCCTCGGCATGATCTTCGCGGTGGCCGGACATGTCGAACCTTGGCCTATCGCTGCGGGCGGTTCGTCCGCGATCCCACGCGCGCTCAGTGGCATCCTGAGTTCGCTTGGAGGCTCGATTCGAACCGGGCACACCGTCACCTCGCTCGCCGACTTGCCCCCGGCCCGCGTCTACCTCTTCGACACGAGCCCCGACCAGGTCGCCAGCATCGCGGGACCTGTGCTTCCCGACCGCTACGTGCGTCGTCTCGGACGCTATCGCTACGGGCCGGGCGCGTTCAAGCTCGACTGGGCGCTCGACGGCCCCATCCCCTGGCGCGACCCGAACTGCCTCGAGGCGTCTACCGTGCATCTCGGTGGGACGCTCCGCGAGATCGCCACATCGGAGGCCGAGATGTTCCGTGGGCAGCATTCCGAGCGCCCCTACGTACTCCTCTGCCAGCAGAGCCAGTTCGATCCCACGCGCGCACCCCAAGGCAAGCATACCGGCTACGCCTACTGCCACGTGCCTCACGGGTCGACGGTCGACATGACCGACATGATCGAAGCTCAGGTCGAGCGCTTCGCGCCTGGTTTCCGCGACCTGATCCTCGCGCGCCACGTGATGCGGACGGACGACTTCTACCGATACAACCGCAACTTCGTCGGCGGCGCCATCACGGGAGGTGTTGCCGACCTCACCCAGCTCTTCACGCGCCCGGTGGCGCGGCTCAACCCCTACACAACGCCCAACCCTCGGGTTTACATCTGCTCCGCCTCCACGCCCCCCGGTGGCGGCGTTCACGGTATGTGCGGGTTTCACGCAGCCCAGGTCGCCCTCGACCGCATGGAGCGCTTCGAGCCGACGCTCTTAGGGTAGCGTGTACCAGTACGCGACCCCAATGAACACCATTTGAAGCGGCAGCCGGGCCCAGAGTATCCAACGCGGGATCGGCTTGTTCGGGTTCAGCGAGATGTTGTGGGTGAGCATGTAGACGTTGGCCGGGAACACCGCGATGTAGAGTGCGATGAGGCCCCAGGCGGCCGCTACGCGAAGGCTCGGGATCAAAAGCCCGATGCCTCCTGCAATCTCGAAGAACCCACTGATGTACACGAGGGCTTTGGGCGCGGGCAGGTAGTTCGGGACGATCCGGACGTAGGGCTTCGGCTGAACGAAGTGATGGATGCCGATCGCGATCATCGCGACGGCGAGCACCCAAAGCATCACGAGCTTGATGCCGCTCACGGATTGTCGCTCCGCCCCGTGATCTCTCGAGCCTTATTGCCCGCCGCGCGAAAGAGCTTTCTCACTTTGATGCCGCCCCAGATGAACAACACCAAAAGCACGATCAGGAAGACGATATTGAAAACTGGAAAGTAAACGTAGTCGGGCGGCACCACCTTGAGCGACAGCACGTTCGGATAGAGGCTCAGGACAGGGATGCGAAGTCCGTAGTACTTGACCAGCACGACCTGCTTTTCGTCTTTGGCGAGATCGGCCGTCTCGCTCTGAACCATGCCGGTGGCCTGCGCGGCGATGTCTCCGGAGTCCCACTTGATATACCAGGGGTTGTCTTCGTTGCGGAACGCACGTGCCTTCCCATCGCTGACGTTGTTCGCATAAATGAAGCGTACGTCGCGGGTGACTCCCGCCTGCGCCCCCTTCTTGTCTTCGCGCTTCACGTCCGTGCCGGTGATGGTCACCTTCGCGGCGCGGGGCATGAAGTAGAAGAGCGTACCGGCGAAGAGGAGCGCGACAATCACCGCGAACCAAACGCCGAACCGTTTCATGAACTTCTTCATCGCGCCCGAGTCATACGGCGAACCGGGGTAGCGAGGCAACCATCGAGGTCAGAGCTCGAGCCATTCTCCCGGGTGGTCGAACCAACGGTCGGGTTCCACGCCTTCGAAGGTCTCCCTTGAAAAAGGCCCCCAGGACACGGCTGCGGTTGTCGTTCCTGCTCGCTGGCCGGCCACGACGTCGTGGACCGAATCCCCGATGAAAATTGCTTCTTCCGGCGTCGCCTGGAGAGCAGACAGGGCCTTGAGCACCGGTTCAGGGTGGGGTTTGCCGTGGGTCACGTCGTCGGCGCACACGCGGACGGGAAGCGCCTCTTCGAGTCCGAGGAGCCGAAGACCGATGTTCGCACCTCGGCTGAGCTTGCTCGTCACCATCGCCATCGGCGTCCCTCGCTGGTGAAGTTTCTGCACGGCCTCGACGACACCCGGGAAGGGCTTGGCGAGCCGATCGTGCTCTGCGAGGTTGTACGCGATGTACGTCTGAAGGAACTGATCGAGGCCGACTTCGGGGCCGACCAAGTCGGAGAACTGGTCCCGCAGCGGCGTTCCAATGCCGTCGAGCCAGCGCTCGTCCGGCAACCGTCGCCCCAGCAGGGTCTCGGTCGTGTAGTGGAACGACGTGATGATGAGGTCGACGGAGTCGAGAAGGGTCCCGTCGAGGTCGAACAAGATTACGCGCATCGGTCGGCTGGCGGTGTACGGCATGAGACGACGTCGCGCTAGCGCGCGCTGACCAGGTCAGTCGCGTTCAGTTCTCGATGTCGAAGCGCATCCCGGCTTCGCGAAGCCGTTCGATGAGTCGTGTTCCCATCGCGGTGGCGGGCGTGAGCACGCCTCCCTCGGTGCCGAGTGACGCCCCGTCGAGCGCGAGGCAGAGCGCGGACTCGGCGATCATGATCGCCGTCGCGCCGTAGCCCGGGTCTTGATAACCCTCGACGATGCCTCGCACTTCGTGGCCGTTGCCGAGCGCGATCAGCCGCGTCTTGAAGAAGCCGTTTTCGCGAGCCTCCCGGTCCGGGCCTTCGCCAGGCGCGGGCAGACGCTTTTCGACCATCGGGCGTGTGAGAGGCAGCGCAACCAGCGCGAAGAAGCCCGCCACACCGCCGGCCATCATCGTTGCACGCTGAAGGCCGCGTGGACCTTTGCCTGTAGACATCACCTCCGAGTAACGGAACTGCTCGCCCCACGGGAGTCCGAGAAGCGCATGGCTTCGTCGCACCACGCGCGTGTTGATCCCGGCCATCACGAATGGGCCGGTCCACTGATCGAAGTCCTTATCGAAACGGACACCGGTTTGGTCTCCCTTGTCCGGTCCTCGAACGCCTTTCGGGTTCAGCGCGTAGGGGTTTCCCATGACCCGTCGAAGCTTGGGGTTCGCTTTCATCTCGTCGACCATGTTCATCATCGTCGCGAGTGTTCCGCCACTCGGGCCGCCGCTCATTTCACCGGCAGCCATTTTCACCTGGGGTGCATAGGAGCCGTGCCGGTCCTTCATGGCGTTCTGCACCATGAGCGTGCCGAGGTCGGAAGGGATGGAGTCGTAGCCGCAGCAGTGAACGATCCGCGTGCCGCTTTCCTTGGCGGCCTCGTGATGGTCATCGATCGAGTCGCGCACGAAGATGCTCTCGCCGGTGAGGTCGCAGTAGTCCGTGCCGTTGCGCACGCACGCTGCAAGCATCTCTTTGCCGTACTTCGCGTAGGGGCCCACCGTCGTGATGACGACCTCGGCGCGAGAGGCGATCGCGTCGAGCGCCGCGGCGTCGAAGCTGTCACCCGTCAGGATCGGCAGCTCTGGAGCCTGGATTTCCTCCGCAACCGCGCGAAGCTTCCCCTCGTTTCGGCCGGCCAGGGCGAGGCGGACGCCGTGAGGGTTTCCGTCCTGATGGAGGTAGTGCTTGACGAGGTACTCAGCGACGAGCTTCCCGGTAAACCCGGTTGCCCCCCAGAGGACGATGTCGAAGTCGCGGGAACGATCGTGCGTACGCGTTGGAGCCGGCATGGCCGAGGCATAGGGCACCCCTAGCGCACCGCCAAGGGGTGCGTGTGAACGGTGCCATGCGTTCGGTGAGCGGTCGGTAGGCTCGGCCGAGTGGTCGAGCGCATGGACTGCATGCTTTCCCTTTGGATTCGGGGGAGTTAGCGCGGCGTCGATACTTTGCATGACGCGCCCCGACCCGTTACACGTCGACTCATGCAGGAGGGCAACACTCTGGTCCGGCTCCGGACCAACGAGAAGACCCGTCGCCCCGGGCTCGCACACCGCGCCCGCGAAGTCGGGATGAACCCCAACCACTGGTACCCGGCGGCGTTCAGCCACGAGGTGAAGAGCGGCAAGGTCATCGAAACCCGCTTCTCAGGGGAGGACCTCGCCGTATTCCGCGGCGAGGATGGCGTTGCGCAGGTCGTCGAAAACCGATGCCCGCACCGCCACATCAAACTGAGCCACGGGAGCGTGGAGAACTGCAACCTCGTCTGCCTCTACCACGGCTGGACGTTCGATCGGTCCGGTGAGCTCGTCGGCACCAAGCACGAGGACTTCGGGAAGAAGCTTCCCTCTGCGCGGATCCGAAGCTACCCGACGCGCGAGCGGTACGGCATCCTTTGGTTCTTTCCGGGCGACGCCGAGCTGTCCAAGATCACGCCGCTCCCGGAGATTCCCAACTACGACGGTCCCGACGCTTGGGCATCGCTCGACTTCGCCTACACCTGGGCCGCCCACCACTCGATGGTCATCGACAACCTCTGCAACCTCACGCACCTGTGGGTTCACGGGAAGTGGGTCCCGTACGGCGACACGTTCCTCGCCGACCACACGCTAGAAGGCGACAAGGTCACGCTGACCTGGCAGCACACGCTGCGTCGCGACTACCAGTACCCGGTCACGCGCCGCCTCTTTGGGACCGACGGCGGCAACATCAGCGAGACCTACATGGTGTACGACTACCCGTACCAGAGCGCCTTCAGCAACAAGCGGGTCCGGTCGAGCAACTTCATGCTTCCACTCGACGACACGCATACCCGCGTGTTCTCGCTCCAGCAGTGGAAGCCGGCCAAGATTCCCTTCACCAAGGGGCGTCTCTTCCCGCGCGCCATGGCACAGGCGGTGATGCCGCTTCTTCGTCCATACGTGAAGGAAGTGTTCCGTCAGGACGGGTTCACGGTCGAGGAAGAGCAGATCGCGTATCAGCGTTATGCCGACAAGCCGATCCCGGAGCCAAACCCGGCTGTGAACCGGTTCAATAAGCTCGCCGTTCAGCGTTGGACCGACTACCTCGCCTACGGCGAAACTGGCAAGCTCACCGACGCCCAGTTGGCGGAGCAGACCCGGGTGAAGCGCCTCTGACTCGCGCCGAGATGACTCCGGCGGACCTGTCCGCTACACCTCCGCCACCTTGGCAATCGTCGTTTACCAGTACCCCAACTGCGGCACCTGCAAGAAGGCCCTGCGGTTTCTCGAAGAAGAAGGCGTCGACTTTCGAAAGAAAGACATCGTCGAGACGCCGCCCTCGAAGGTCTTGCTGAAAAAAGCGCTGAAGCTTTCGGGCCTTCCGATCCGCAAGTTCTTCAACACCTCCGGCAAGAGCTACCGAGAGGGCGGCTTCAAGGACAAGCTCTCCTCCATGAGCGACGGTGAGGCTCTCTCGGCACTCGCCGACGACGGGAAGCTCATCAAGCGCCCACTCGTGATGGGCGACGGATTCGCGCTCGTCGGTTTCCAGGAAGAGACGTGGCGAGACGCGCTCGGAATCTAGCCTAGGCGTCCGCTGACTTCGTCGCCATGATCGCCCAGGTGCTCGAGGGCAGGTACACCCCGTCGTCACGCAGGTGCTGGGCGAAGCGGTCACCGAGCGCCCTTCGGATCTCGGGGAGCTTTCGTTGGCCTTCGGGACCCGCCTCGCGAATGATCTCGCCCGAAGGCCCGACGAGAAGCTGAAAATCGACGGCCTCTTCGACGTCGCGACCGAGCCGTACGTCGGCGTCGATCTGCCTGAACAGGAGCACGTCGGAGAAACCTGCAGCTTGCATCATGGCCCGGTCGGTTTCTTCACTCGCCATCGAGAACGGCCCGGGGCCGCAGGTCGCGGCGCCATCGCCGGGAGGAGGCAGAAACTCGAGCGCCACTTCCTTCGCCGTGTTCCAGGCCGGGTTTTCGGCCAGCGACCGCCACACGAGCATACAGAGCTTGCCGCCAGGCTTCATCGACCGCCGGAGATTTCGCATCGCGCGCACGGCGCTCTCGAAGAACATCATGCCGAAGCGCACGTAGACCACGTCGAAGTAGTTCTCTGGAAGCTCGGCCACCATCGCATCGCCAAGCTCGAACCGAACGTTGTCCACGCCCGACTGCGCACGTTCCTTCTCCGCAATCGCGATGAACGATTCCGTGCAGTCGATGCCGAGCACTTCGCCTTCCGGTCCGACCTTCTTGCCGAGCGCGAGAGACGTTTCCCCGAATCCGCACGCGACGTCGAGGACCCTGTCGCCGAGCTGAATGTCGAAGTCACGGTCGGCGATGTCGCTGTGAATCTTCCCATTGCCAGAAAGCAGGTGGCGGAAGCGGATCCACTTGGGCGTCAGGATCTCGTTCCAGCATTCGACGTAGCCTTGGTTGTCGCTCGCGATGTCGGGCATGGGGCCCTCCTTTCGATGAGCCTCATCCTAGGTACCGGCCATGTGAGGAAGCGTGTGAACTTCAGAAGAAAATCACCTGCGCGATAAATCACAATGAAAACGAGCTTCTAGCGAACCGTCGCCGGTTTACTCGTCTGCCGCCCGAAGCGACTCGCAGAGCGAAAACAGGGACCGGCCGGCGCTCTCGAGCGTCTCCGTCGACAGATCCACAGCGGCGTCGGCGATCGCCGTCCGTACGTTCTCGGCCTCCTCGTCGGCGAAGGTGGCCTCGGCGACGGCGCGGGCGAGCGCGGCTTGGCCTTGGGTGAGTAGCACGCGGATCTGCCGAACGTCCTCCTCAGCCGACGCGGGCGCGTTTTCGGCGATGGTCGACGCGTTGAGCGCACGCGCCGCGGCGGCACACACCGCATCCCGGACCAGCAGATCGTTCCGGACCGGTTTGTAGCGCGAGATCCCGCCGATCACGTCGTCCGTCTCGTCCGGGAAGAGTGCTTTCCCCGAAACGCGTCGGACCGGAGATCCCGCCGTGTAGACGCCTCCGTCGCTCGCGACACTCGTGACCGCAATCGACTCTTCGCGCCCTTCCGCAAAAGCGAGGAGCTCGCCGGTCTCTCTGTCGAGGAGTCCGATACCCACCGCGAGCATGATTTCGCGTGAGGCACCGGAGATGGGGTCGGTGATGGTGCGGCCGCCACCGATGCTCACCGCGACCCCGTTGGCCGTGATGGTCGGTGTGAGCGCCTGGAACTCGACTTCGATGTTGGGGTCATCCTCGAACGCGCCAAAGGTCGCCATCCATTCGAGCGTCGCGCTGTCGCCGTCGTCGATGAGCTTGAATACGTCGGTTTGGGTCACGGCGTAGATCTCCCGGTTATCGGGTGACACGGCAATCGAGGCGGCAACCGGTTCGCCCACGTCGAATCGCCAGAGCTCGTTGAGGTCGCTGTCGAGGGCGATGACGTTGCCAAGCTCGTCCGAGACGAACAGGCGTTCGCCGTCCTCGCTCACCGTAGGCGTCGACCCGGTTCCGCCCTCAAATGATGCGGAGTTGAGCACGCGAAACTCGAATCCACCGTTCCCGTCGTCGACGAGTTGGAGCGAGTACACGGCGCCGAGCTCCGAGATCCCGTCTTCGGTCCCGTCTGCCGCGTCGTCTGCCGTGGCGGCCACGTAGATCCTTCCCGTATTGGGGTCGATGGCGAAGTAGTTCGTGACCACCGAGCCCCCTCCGAAGATCGTGTCAACGATGACGGAGAAGAAACTCAGACCTCCCGGGAGCACGCCGAACACCTCGTCAGTGAGCGCGTTGCTCTGGTCGACGATGAACTGCGGCAGTTCGACATCGGCCATGGCGGCAGGCGCACCCGGAACTTTGGTGGGAGCGGCGACGAGGTCGCCGGTAGCGCGATCGAAGGCGAATATGTCGGCGCCGCTGGTGAGTCCGACCACGGAATCCGTCGGCGCGTGGTAGTTGAATCCGTACGAGTGCGCGGGCAGCCGCTCCCCCTCGACGATTGGCGGCAGTTCCAAGCCGGTAGGCGACCGCCACACTTCCGTCCCATCGGGCCGGATCGCCATCACCTCGGTAAAGGTCGCGTGATAAATGATCTGCTCGCCGGGGTTGTCGGGGTCGTTTAAGACGAGAATAGCGCCGCTTCCCGCGTTGAGACCGTCGCCCTCGATCGCCCAGTTGCGCTCTCCGGTCTCCGCGTCGAGCGAGACGAGGGAGACGTCTTCGTTTGGAAAGAGCGGACTGAAGTACAGGTTGCCGACGTTGTCGTAGGTGGGCCCTTCCGGGATGTAGAACGAAGGCTCCGCCACCCAGTCGAGCTCGAGTTGCGGCGCAAGCGCCACCCACACGTTGTCGCTGTTGTTCGGGGCCACGTGCATCGTTCGGAAGGCATCGGGCTCCGGGATGATGTCGTAGCTGTAGGTTCCGACGGTTCGGGCGCCGACGGGAGCCCAGCCCTCGACGCCCGGGAGCGGTTCGCTCGACGCATTCTCGTCCTCCGAGCAACCGCTCGCGACCGGCAAAAGGAGCAGGAGGGCAAAGGGCAAGAGGGCGGACAGTGACCGCATGGGGGTCTCCTTTGGTTTGGACGGGGCGGGACGAGTCAGGCGAACGAACCCGAGACTCACCGATACGCTAACTCGGCGATGGCTTGACCGGCTGTTCGAACGGGACGAAAGTGTTGGTCTAATCGGCCACATGTCGGATTCCAAACGTTCCACCGACGCCCGTCCGCAAACCGGGGTCTCGGCGCTCCTCGGACGCGCGCTGCTGTCGAATCTCGGCCTTCTCGGGTTCGATCCGGAGGCGATCCGCAGGTCGGCTGGGGTCGAGGCGGACCGGCTCCTCGACGCACGCGGACGGCTCGCGCATCGGGAGGTGGCCGCGATCTTCACAGAGGCCGAACGCGTCTCCGGTGACCGGACGATCAGCCTCCGGGTGGCCGGGAAGGCCCAGACGCTTGCCGGCGGCGGGGTCCTCGGCCCGCTGGTCCTGAGCAGCCGAGACGGAGAACAGGCACTCGCGTACCTCGTCCAATATGCTCAGCTGCTCGACAATGCGCTTCGGATCGAAACCGACGTCGGCGACGAGAGCTTCATCATCCGGTTCCACAACCCCGACGTCGACGTGGGGGTCCACTCGCGCCACATGGAGGCACTGCTCGCGGCCGTCGTCCGGGCCTTCGAGCTCATTCTTCGACAGTCGCATGCGCCCACGCGAGTATCGTTTCGGCACTCGGCGCCGCCGGAAGTCGAACCCTTCCGCGTCCACTTCGCCTGCAACGTCGAGTTCGAAGCAGAACACTACGAAGTGGTGATGCCCATCTCGGCGTTGCGGCAGCAAACGCGAGGCGCCCACCCCCGGATCGTCGAACAGCTCGCCGAGGTGGCCGAAAGCGAGCTTCGTCTCGTCTCGCCGCGCTTCACGACGGCGGTCCGTGAGCGCATTGCCATGTTGTTCGAACAGGGCGAACGTCCGACTCGAGCGAGGGTGGCCGGACACATGAAGCTGACCGAACGCACCCTCCAACGCCGACTCGCCGAAGATGGAACGACGTTTCGAGAGGTGTCGGACGCGGCCCGTCGCGATCGAGCCTGCACTCTCCTCCACAAGGCCGACCTGCGGGTCGCCGATGTGGCGTACGCCGTCGGGTACGACGAGGTGGCGAGCTTTACCAAGGCCTTCCGCCGGTGGACCGGCGAAAGCCCTTCGGCGTTTCGCGAGCGTGCCCTGAGGGGTGCCTAGCACGCGGTCAGGCGCCAACGCCGTAGAAGTCGCGGGCGTTTTGCTCGTAGAACGCCTTTTTGTCTTCGTCAGTGTGGCTCGCCAACAGCGCGTCGAAGCCCGAGATGAGCGTCGCGTAGTCGATCGAGACTTTGTCCATCGGGAAGTTCGACCCGAACATGCACCGGTCGATGCCGATGGTGCCGATCGACCACTCCACCAGGGGGCCCACGCGGTCGACGAACTCCTGCTCGGTCATGGGCGTCTCGCGCTGCTCTGCAGCGAAGCCCAGGATGGGCATCAAGAGCCCTGAGACCTTGAAGCGCACGTGAGGGATCTCCGCGAACCGCGCGATCGCTTCCTTCCACTGGTTCTCGATTCGGGTGCGCTCTGCGGCGCTGCCTCCGAGGCCCCCAAAGGGCCCGGCGAGCGCGATGGGCGTGGCGAGATGGCAAAGGACGACTTTCGTATCGGGCGTCGCCTTGGCGAGCTCCCCGAAGGCGTCGAGCTGCTCGTGGTACATCCATGCGTCGAAGGTGAGGCCGCGCTCTCCGAGGAGGGCGTAGCCGCGTCGCCACGCGGGCTCGTGTAGCTGATTTGGGTAGCGCTCCCAGTCGACGATGGCCTTGCTCGGGTGCGCGGAGAGCATGTCACGCACGCCGCAGAACCGACTGCTGGCAGCCGCGTGAGCATCGAGCACTTCGCCCAGGTCGGGTTCCTCGAGATGCGCTGCGCCGACGATACCGAGGATCGTGTTGGCGCCAGGGTCGATCCCCTCGAGCCAGCGCGTCTCTCCGACGACGTCGATGTGACGCTTGCCTTTCCAGCCTGCCTGAACGTGGATCACACCGCGAATTCGATTGCGATGGCGACCCCAGTCGGTACGTAGATCGGTGGGAAGGTATTCGTTCAGCGCGTACTCGCCGCGCCCGACGAAGTCGATGAGCGGTTTTGGCATGGCGAGTCGTACCACCCAGTCGAGCAGGCGAGGGTTCCATCCGAACAGCTTCACGGCGGGTGTGGCTTCGCGCGGGGTCGTTCGTGGGTCCCACTGATGGATATGCGAATCGAGAATGGCGGTCTGTTCGGGCATCGGGCACGCACTGTAGACGAAAGCGTTGCGTTCCGACAGCGTTGCCGTGGGGGCGCCTGCGAGTCTCCGGCATTGGTGATAGCCTCCGCTCATGGCGGCGCGGCACATCCTCGTCTGTACCGACTTCTCCGACCCTTCGAAGGCGGCGATCGCGGTAGCCGCTGAGGAGGCGAACGCGCACGGAAGCAAAACTACGCTGCTTCACGTCATCGACGCGAACGCGTTCGTGCCTCCGCAAAGCGTCCTCCGCCCGCAGGAGCACAGCGAGGATGAGTCGAGCGCGAAAGCCAAGCTCGATGCGCTTCGAGACGAGTTGCTCCAAGGCGCCGACACGGTCGTCCTGGTCGACCGTGCGCCTGCGAAGGCCATCTGCGACTTCGCGAACGAGAACGGGGTCGAGCTCATCGTGTGCGGGTCCCGCGGTCAAGGTCCCGTCGAGCGCTGGCTGATTGGCAGCGTCGCGGAGCGAATCGTACGGCACGCCGAATGCAGCGTGTATGTCGTCCGCTGAGGGTAGACCGGAGGGTTTTCGATGTGGAATCCGTTTCCCCGTTTGCGCGCACGGGCTCGGCTGCGGGACGACATCGGCATTTGGTACCACCTCGACTACGAGGTTGACGCCCTTGCAGACACGGCCCGGGTCCTCGGCCTCGACCCTCGACGCGGCGAGAAGATCGTCGCTAGTGTGACCGACGCGCTCGGTGTGAACCCCAACCAGATTCGCGCCTCCCGGCTTGCGACCGTGACCGAGCTGACGAGCGTACATCCGCGAAGCTATCTCGAACGCACCACGCAGCCCTCGTACTTGGCCCGCATCTTCGGCCTCGAGGCGAATGACATCGACGTCGAGTCGATGCTGACCGCACAGCGCCTCCAGGTGGGGGCGACGATCGACGCAGCCGAATGGGCGGCCGAGGAGCGAGACCGCGTCGCGTTTCACGTGGGCGGCGGTTTTCACCACGCAGAACCAGAGAGCGGCATGGGGTTCTGCGTCTACAACGACATTGCCATCGCCATTGCGCAGCTTCGAAAACGCGGCTTCGACGAGAACATCGCGATTGTCGACCTCGACTATCACCAAGGCAACGGGAACATCATCGCGTTTGAAAAAGACGTTTCCGTGCTGACCTACTCCGTTCATGGTGCCAACTGGACACACATCGAGGCCTTGAACGATGTCCAGCACCTGGTTCCCTCTGGTTCCGGTGACGGGGTCTACCTCGACACGTTGCGTTCCTCGCTTCCGACGGCGCTTCGAGACCATCAGCCCAAGCTCGTGTTCTACGTCGCTGGCAACGACGTGATGCGGGGAGATCGCCTCGGTGAGTTCGAGCTCACCGGTGAAGGGGTGCTCGCCCGAGACCGTTTCGTCACCGAGAGCGTTCGAGACTGCAACGCGTCGATGGTGGTTACGCTCGGGGGTGGATACAGCAAAGAGGCATGGCGGCCGTCGTACGACTTTCTGCGCTGGCTCCTCACGGACGACGCGGTGGTCACCACGGTAGAGCCGGAAAACCTCATGGTGGCCACGGCGCGGATTGCTCGTGCGCTGAGTCCCCACGATCTACAGCGGGAGAGCGGCGACTTTCAGATCACCGAGGCCGACCTCATGGGCGACCTGGCGAGTCCGAAGCGGCAAGCTCGTCGCGTCCTCGACTACTACACCAAGCACGGCGTGGAGTTTGCCCTCGAGGAGTACGGCCTCATGGACGATCTTCGCGATCGTGGATTCGCCCCCCTTCGGCTCACCGTGGATCCTTCGGACGCCGACCGGCAGCGCCTGTCGCTCCACGGCCGTAAAGACGGCGACGAACACCTGCTCGTGGAGCTTCTGGTTCGGCAGGCCAGCGCGCCGGCGCCAAGCAGCATGGGCGACGTTCCGGACCTTCGCTTCCTGTCGATCGAGTGGATGATGCTCCAGAACCCGACCGAGCCGTTTTCGCTGCGACGCCCCCAGCTCCCGGGTCAATCGCACCCAGGGCTCGGCGTTGGCGAACGGCTGATGAACATGCTGCTCCAAGCGGCCAAGCGGCTCGACCTGGACGGCGTCTCCCACCATCCGTCCCGCTACCACATCGCGTTCATCGGCGCAGGCCAGTTCATCTTTCTCGACCCGGCGATACAGGGTCGCTTCGAGGCGCTGCGCCGCGTCTTGAGCGAATTCGACCTCGCGGAGGCCGCTTGGAAGATGGAGCGCTCCGAGATCGTGGACGATAGCGGGGAGCCCATCGTTTGGGAACCCGAGGTGTGCGTGGTGCCAGTCAGTCAGCGCATGTTCGAGCATTTCACCGGTGCCGAGTATCAAACAGCCAAGGCAGCCGCGCGTGAAGCGGTGACCGAGGGCGGGATCCGGTTGGCGGACTAGTCGCCGATGGGGCGCGCGTTTGCTGGTATCGTCCTTCGACCTTGAACGATCGCCGCACGGAACGACCGGTGCTCGGATCCGGACTCGCGCTCTTTGGCGGCGTCTTGATGGGCTGCGTTGGAGTCGCCGGCAAGTTCGGCGCACTCGCCGGGCTCAGCCCGTTTCAGATGCTCGCGGCGCAGGTATCGCTACTCGTACCCTTGTCAGGAGTTGCCCTCTACTGGCGACACGGGGCTCGCGGGTTCGTTCCAAACCGGCCTTGGGTATTGGTTGCGCGGACCGTCGCAGGGTTCGTCTACTTCGCGAGCTTCTACGCTTCTCTTCGCGGTATCAGCGTGGCTGACGCGCTGGTGCTCGAGAGCACCAATCCGTTCTTCGCGATGCTGATCACGTCGGTGCTCTACGGCCACCGGCATAGCCGCGCATCCATCGGCATGGCAATCCTGGCATTTGGGGGCGTGTGCCTCATCCTGCTCGTTCATGACACCAAGTCGCTCGTGAACCCTTACTCGCTTTTTGCATTGCTTGCGGGGGTGGGGCGAGCTTCGGGGAGCATCGCCACGGGCGTCGCGGGAAAAACCGAACCGCCCGAGCGAATCATCTTCTTCTACACGCTTGGCATGCTCGTCTTCAGCGCGGCGATGCTGCCGTCACAGTGGCACTCGGTGGACGGTGTGGAGTGGTGGATCCTCGTCGCTCCAGCCCTCCTGTTCGTCCCGCAGAACGTCGTTTACACCGTGGCAAACCGCCTGATCCCCGCCTACCTCGTGGGCGCGCTCTTCTACAGCGCCATCGTCGTCGGCATGGCCGCCGACCATTTCCTTTGGGGGACCGAAGTCGGTGCCCGAGGGCTCATCGGCACGGTGCTCGTGGTGGCTGCTGGCATCGGGCTCGTGGTGGTTCGGGCGCGAGAGTCGGAACACTAGAGCGTGACTTGGGCGGCTCGTGTGCACGCAAGCCCTCGCACGATGCCTCGGCAGATTGAGTGGTTCCAGGGCACCCGCTACGAATCGACGACCACGACCTCGCGGAGTCGTACGAGTTCGTGAGCGTCACGTACGGCAAGCGTAGAAGCCTCCCGCGCTACGTTCTGCTGACGCATCTTTTCAACCACGAGACGCATCATCGGGGGCAGGTCACCACGCTCCTTTCCCAGCTCGGTCACGACGTCGGGGTCACGGATCTTCCGTGGTTGCCGGATTGAGTGACGCAAAAGACCCTCAATCGAATGGGTAGACAACCCTCTTGCGGAGCCTTACCGGTGTAGAGATGGCGAAACCTGAGAAGAAGGCAGCGGATTCGAGTGCGGACGTCGCGCTGGTCTACGGCCGCTCCGAGGACGGCAAGTCGCTCGGCGTCTTGCGCCGCCGGCACGACGAGATTCAGGTCGGCACGCTCAGGACGCTCGAACAGGGGAAACCGATTCACGGGGAGCTGGTGAAGCTTCGGAAACGGGACGACTCCCCCCTTTTCGACGTCGAGACGCAGGACGCGATGCCCACAAGTGCTGAAACGTCCGGCCCGGCGAAGGTCAGCACGCCCGCCTATCGTGCGGGATGGGACTCCATCTGGTCCGAGAAGTCGGGGTCTCGTGCGCTCAACTAGCGAATCACCACGTCGAAGTAGGTACTTGGGTAGGGCTCGTCTTTGAGCGTGTAGTGCCACCACTCGACTGGCAGGTTCTCGAAGCCGGCAGCCGTCATCGCATCGACGAGCGTCCTTCGGTTCTCGCGTGCCGCCTCGCTAACGTTCTCGGCGGCGGTATGTGATTTCGGGTCGAACAGATCGAAGTCGGTACCCATGTCGAGAGGGTCACCGCGCTCGGGCCCGCTGAGACGCACCAGCGTGAGATCGACGGTGCTTCCTCGGCTGTGCGAAGACCGCGACGCGATGTAGCCTCGGGCGAGCAGCTCTGACTTGGGTACGTGGGGATAGAAGCGCGCTTTCTCTCGGGTGTCGCTCAAGTCCTTCGCCCAGCGCACGAACTGATCGACCGCACGCTGCGGGCGATAGCAGTCGTAGATCAAGAGTCCGAGGCCGCGTTCGCGCAGCTGACGCTGGGCGCGCACGAGTGCGCCTGCCGCTTGGGGCGTAAGCAGACATCGAGGCGCTTCGTAGCCATCGATCGCTTCTCCGACGAAGTTGTTGGTTCCGGCATAGCGAATGTCGAAGGCGATTGTGGGGTCGATCGTCGCGACGTCGACGAGCTTCGGGTCCGAGTCCGACTTAGGGCAGGCGCTCGACAGGATTAGCAGCACGAGGAGTCTCCAAGAGGTTTGGGTTCGCCGCATGGGCCACCCGGTTATAGACCTAACGGGGCTTCGCGCAGCCATTCCGGGCCGACTGTGGTTACTTGATTGCCGCGAGCGCAGAGCGCTCGTCGACCCAGCTGCGGAGTGCGGCGACGTCAGGGACTTCGATTCGGCCGTAGCCTCGGCTCAGCAGACCTTCGTTCTCGAGGGTTTCGAGCGCCTGCTGAACTGGAACGCGCGTGATGCCGAGCGTTTGGGCCAAAGAGCTGTGAGTGACCTCGAGACTCGCGCTGGGCTGTTCGGTTCTCGCCATCGTCGCCAGCAGCTTGGCCACGTGCACGAGCACCGGGAGTCGTCGAAGGTCTTCGACGAACTCGAGCGCCCCATGAAGCTTGGTCGAGACCGCGCGGAGCAGTGCTTGCGCAAGCTCAGGGTGTTTCGCGATCAGATGGTCGACTCGGGCTTTCTCGATGTGACCAACGACCGTCGGACCGAACGCGCGCGCGTCGAACGTTCTTGGGAGGTCGGCAAAGCAGGTCATCTCGCCGAAGACATGGCCGGCGCCGAGGATGATCAGTGTGCTCTGGTCGCCGTCGAATCCGACGGTTCCGAACCGAACGTCGCCGCTTCGAAGGACGGAAAGCCCCCGGATCTGGTCACCCCGACGCTGGATGAACTGTCCGTCGGCGTAGCGCACCTCGACGGCCGCGTCGTCGAGGGCGGGGTGTAGCAGGTCGGGGACGAGCTCGTAGAGGCCGGGTACACCGAATTCGAGGGTCCGGATAGGCATCGGAATGGCTATTTCTTAGCATTCTTCAAGAGGGAAATGTGGTAGAAGCGCCTCCTCGCTAGATGGGAATGGGCAATCATCGACCCCTGCGGGTGGCCAGGCATACGGGCGCGTGCGTCGCCGCGATCGGCTGGCTGCTCGCCTCTGGGCGACAGGGGAGCGCTCAGCCACCGGTGGAGCCGGCCGCTCCGCTCGAACCCGCCAGCTCGCCGAACGAGCTCGATCCGACTGCTGCACCAGCGCCGTCTCCAGAGGACGCTGCACGCGCACAGCCGTCCGAGCTCGAAGACATCGTGCTCGCTCGCCAGATTGAGAACCCGGTCTCCGGGATTCTTCGCATCCCGGTCAGCAACACGGTGCTGTTTGGTCTCGGCCCTGATGACGACGTTGGCAACGTGCTCGCGTTGGCTCCCATTCTTCCGGCTCTCTTTCGGAACGAGTGGAGTCTGATCACGCGAGTCATCCTCCCGCTGGCAGTGACGGTGCCCGACTTGGCGGCAGGCAGTGGAAACATCACCGGGTTTGGCGACATGGCGGCCGACGTGTTGGCGCACAAGGCGATCGAAGGGCGCTAAGGGCAGCTTTACGACGTAGGCGCGGGGCCGTTCGTCGGCTTTCCGACCGCGACTGACGATGCGCTCGGCGCCAAACGGTGGCGGATGGGGCCGGAGGTGGTCCTCGGCATCACGGCGCGACGTTTCGTGACGGTGCTTCTGGCCAGGAACGTTTGGTCGGTCGACGACCGTAATCGCCCCAACATCAACCAGCTCGCGCTCGAGTACCTGCTCTTCTACAATCTGCCGAAGCTCTGGTATCTCGCCACCGAGCCGCTCATCACGGCCAACTGGAATGCAAGCCGCAGCGACCGGTGGTTCGTGCCCCTCGGTGGCGGCGTGGGAAAGCACTTCCGTGTTCGCCGGTTGCCGAGGCTGGCGCTGACGACGCGCCTTCAAGCGTTCTACAACGTGGTTCGAACGCCGGCTTCTCCGACGTGGGAGCTCAATTTTTTGTTCGTGTTCTGGAACCCGAATCCGATGCGGTTCCAGGGTCGCTAACTTCGTGGGCGCGCGCCCCACTCCTGAGAAAGCCCAAGCAAAATGAAGAGAGGATCGACATGAAAACCACCCACATCATCGCCATGGCGGTGGGCGCTCTGCTGGTCGCCGGAGGATGCAGCCAGGAGTCTCCGCCCGCGGAAGAGGAGACGGCCGAGCCATCGACCCCCGCCACCGAAGCCCCCAGCGCGGATGCTGCCGATGAGGCGCCTGGGAACTGGGCTCCGCGCAAGCGTGAGTACCCGCCGAGCGAGGTCTCCCTCGTCAGCACCGAGGACGTCGTCAACGAAGGCGCCAAGAAGAAACCCAATATCCTCGTCATCTGGGGTGACGACGTCGGGTACTGGAACATCAGCACTTACAACATGGGGATGATGGGCTACGAGACGCCCAACATCGACCGGATCTCCCGTGAAGGAATGACGTTTACCGATGCGTACGGCGAGAACAGCTGCACGGCAGGCCGGTCCGCGTTCGTCACAGGGCAAAGCCCCTTCCGGACGGGCTTGCTCAAGGTGGGACTTCCAGGCGCGGAGCTTGGCCTCCAAGGAGAGGACCCGACCATTGCCGAGCTGCTGAAGCCGCTCGGATACGCGACGGCGCAGTACGGGAAAAACCACCTGGGCGACCTCGATGAGCACCTACCGTCGAACCACGGCTTCGACGAGTTTTTCGGTAACCTCTACCATCTCAACGCCGAAGAGGAGCCTGAGAACCCCGACTACCCGAAGGACCCAGCGTTCAAAGAGAAGTTCGGCCCGCGCGGCGTCATTCGCTCGTCCTCGGACGGAAAAATCGAAGACACCGGACCGCTCAACAAGAAGCGCATGGAAACGGTGGACGAGGAAATCCTCTCGGGCGCGCTCGACTTCATCGACCGCCAGGTGGCGGCCGACAAGCCGTTCTTCCTGTGGTTCAACACTACGCGGATGCACATCTGGACCCGCCTCAAGCCGGAGTCGGTGGGCGTGACCGGGCAGGGCGTCTACGCGGACGGCATGGTCGAGCACGACGGTCACGTGGGCCAGCTTCTCGACAAGCTCGACGAGCTCGGCATTGCCGACAACACCATCGTCTTCTATTCGACCGACAATGGCGCCGAGGTGATGTCCTGGCCGGACGGCGGGATGATCCCCTTCCGGGAGGAGAAGAACACCACCTGGGAGGGCGGGTTCCGCGTGCCGGCGATGGTTCGGTGGCCCGGAAAGGTCCCTGCGGGCGTGATCTCAAACGGTATTCTTTCCCATCAGGACTGGCTGCCTACGTTCCTTGCGGCGGCGGGCGAGCCCGACATCAAGGAGAAGCTTCTCAAGGGGCACCGCGCCAACGGCAAGAACTTCAAGGTTCACCTCGACGGGTACAACCAGCTCGACATGCTGCTCGGCAACGGCCCGAGCGCGCGCAAGGAGATGTTCTATTTCACCGACGATGGGGCGCTTTCGGCGATGCGTTACAACGATTGGAAGGTCATGTTCAGCATACAGGAGGCCCACGGCTTCGACGTTTGGGTGCGACCGTTCACGAACCTTCGTCTTCCGAGGCTGTTCAACCTTCGACAAGACCCGTTTGAACGGGCCGACAAGGAGGCGATTGGCTACGACCGCTGGCTTCTCGATCGCGCGTTCGTATTCGTTCCGGCCCAGGCCATCGTAGCGCAGTTCTTGTCGACGTTCCGAGACTATCCGCCGCGGCAAAAGCCGTCGAGCTTCACCATCGATCAGGTGGTTGACCAGCTCTCTCAGCCCCCGTCCAACTAGCCTGTCGCGACCCCGGACAGCTCGGTGTGGGTCTCCCCTCGAGGGAGGCCCATGCCGGCGCTTTCGAAGAGGGCACTATGACCCCGACCGACCCTGGCAGCCTGCCTGAGAACCGTCTTTGGCAACCTACCACTGCGCGATGGTTCGCGACGATCTTTGGGGGTTCGGTCGCCTACGCGATTGTCCGCTACCACCTCGCGGGCGACGTCGAGTGGCGCCACTTCCCGCTGTTCATCTTGAACAAGGCTACCGCCATGGCTGCGGTGGTGTTCGTCGCGTGCTCATATCTGATCGGCAAGGTGATCCGGTGGCTCGACCACGACAAGCGCCTCCGGCTCGTGGTGACCAAGTTCTGCGGGCTCATGGGTTTTTCGCTCGCCTGTATCCACGCCGTGCTTTCGCTCTGCATCCTCACGCCCGCTTACTTCGCGAAGTACTTCGATAACCTCGGTCAGCTCAACCTGCAGGGGGAGCTCGGTATGACCACGGGCGCGGTGGCTCTGTTCTTCCTGAGCTCGCCGGCGATTACGACCCTCCCGATGATGCCGAAAGCCATCGGTGGAAAGCGATGGAGGCGGGCCCAGCGCATGGGCTACGTGTCGCTCGTTTTGGTCGTCGCGCATCTGGTCGTGCTCGGGCTCAAAGGATGGCTCACGCCCGCGCATTGGCCTGGGATGATTCCTCCCATTAGCTTGGTCGCCGTCACCGCGGCAATCGTTCCCCTCGTCGTCCGGTACCGAATCATGGGGCGCTAGGAGTCACGCGCCCACGCGCAGCTCACGGTTCGCCGTAGTGCACCACTTCCACGATTCGGTTGAAGACGGGCACTGGGCCCGGGGCGCGAACGACGATCTTCGCGTTCGTGCTTCGGTCGGCTTCGTTGTAAGTCACTTCGTCGACGTAGGGGCGAACGTTCCCCGTCTCGTCGCGCTCCGACCTACGCTGTACCTCGTATACCGTCTCCACGTCGTCAGCGCGCAGCGCCACGTGAGAGATGGGAACGACCGGCGGAATCGCGCCGTCTTGGCTCACGAAGCCATCCACCCGGTCGAAGTCGATGCGGTCGCCGAGGCGTGTATCGACGTCGGCGTAGAGGACGGCGATCCGGGCCAGCGTGAAGGCGTCGTCTTGAGGGTCGGTGCCGTCGAGGCGAGCGCTTTGAAAGAGCTCGATGCAGCGGCCCGCGCTCTGACTCCCCGCGTCGCGGAAGTAGATCCTGCCGACGGTCACTCCCGACAGAGATGGGTCCACTGCTCTGAGATCGAGGACGACACCCGTGGACGGAAACAGGAGGTCACCGTCGCGGGTCACGTAGTCGCCCGCTTCGAGCGGGACGTGCTCGAGACGAAGATCAGGCGCACTGGCGCGCATCGCGCCGAGGTAGAAGGGAAGGGGCCCGAAGAGCTCTCGGCCGACGTGGTCGACCTGAAGGTCATCGCCGTCGAAGAGCTCCGCAAACGCGGGGGGCATCGTCATCTCGGCCACGACCTCAGCGTCGGTCTCGAAGATCACCGTGAGCGCATGGGCCAGATTGTGAAAGTCGGCGCGGACCCGGGCGATTTGGTCGTCGGGGTCGGCAACGCCGCGTTCTTCGAGGTAGGGAACCACCTCGGTGGCGAACCGCGGGTCCGCCACGAAGTCGTATTCGGCAAGGGCGTCGAACCGCGGCGATACGTCGACCGAGAGCCACGGCTGCGGATCCAGCGCTGCCGTCGCGACCGTGGACCGGCCGTGCGTCGCGTCCGCGGCGCCGCAGCTCGCAGCGATCCAAACGATACAGAGGAGAGCAGCGGCGCGACTGCCGGGCAGCTTGTGGTTTCCCATGCGACCCCAACCTGGGCCGGGGGCTCTCTATTCCAGTCTGCCTGCGGCCACGGGCGATCGCGCTCGAATGGGCCGCTCTGCTGCGGACTAGAACAGGAATTGAAGCTGGAGCTCGACGCGGAGGCCGTTCCGCGCGGCCTCCACCCACCGCTGGTTTTCCCACGTGAACTGCAGCACGGTTTTGAGGCTGTTGCCGATGATGTGCGCGGTTCCGGCAATGGCGAGCTCGCCGTTGGTTTTCTGCTCCCCGTTTCGGCCGTACTGCAGGAACGCCGCGATCGGGTCCTCTGCGTTCTCGATCTGGAACTCGCCGTACGCGCGCGCATCGGCGCGGAGTTTCGGGGTCACGTAGGTGAAGCTGTAGCGAACGGCGAGCTCCCAAAGGAGATCGAAGCGGTAGCCGACTTCGCCCATCAGCCCGAACGGCCCAAAGTCGATGCGGCCCCCCTCGAACGGCGGGAACCATGCGAGGTACGTGACCACGTTGAAGTCGAAGCCGCTGATCTTCGCGAGCCATTCGAGGGAGAACCGGAGCGTGAGGTCTTCGATGGGATCCGAACGTGCGTCGTAGGCGAACCCGAAGCCGACGCTTTGGCGGAGATCCTTCGTGCCGAGCACGTCGCTGTTGGTGTCGGTGTTGATGTCGCCGAAGTTCTTGGCGACGCGACCGGCAAGCTCCGGATGAAACTCGCGCACGATCTGCCCATCGCCCAACTCCGAGGGGTTGGCTGGCACCTCGCCATAGAACTCGATCGCGCCGATGCCGTGGGACGCGCGTGCGTTCACACCCGTGAATAGGCCGAGCGCATACTCGAGGTCGAAGAAGCCGCCACGCGCCAACGCTTCGAAGCCGATCTGCCGTTCCGACCCGAACACCCGCGTGGTGGGCGCCCAGTCCACGAATGAAAGGACGGCGAACGATTGTGCGCGGTAACGGTCGAACGGGATCTTGAACTGTCCGATTCGAAGCGATGCAAACTTGAACCGCGTGAAGGCCAGCCAGAGGTCGATGAGCTCGAAGGCCGAAGGCGTGGCGTTGATCTGAAAGCGGCTTCGGATTCGGCCGTCGATGAACTTGCTCGAAAGCGTGAGCCGGATGCGCCGGAACTGGAGCGTCTCCGAGCTCGATTCCGCAAAGCCGGGGCTCTCCAGCTGCTTCTCAAAGTCGAACTCCAGCTGAGAAGCGAAGCCGAAGCCAATCCAGTCCTCCGTCTCACCGATCGGGAGTCGCACGGGCCCAAGGCGTGTGGGAAGTCGACGGTCTTCGTCCTCGATTGCTGCGACTTCGGCCAACGAGGTCGTGCTCGGCTCGGCGGCCAGCGTGCCCCCATCGTCTTCTTCGACGGCAGACGTCAGGGAGCCAGTTTCCTCCGCAACCTGAAGGACGCCCTTCTTCTGCTGCTCCTTCTCTTCGGCGCGCCGGAGCTCCTCCTCGATGCAGTCGAGGTCGCACGGCTCGTCCTCGGCGCCCTCCGCCGCGGTGTCGTCATTCTCGCCTGCAGAGCCTTCGGAGAGCGAAGGCTCGCCGCCGACCTGTTCGTTGTCGGGTAAGCCTTCCCGTCGGAGTCCGCGCTTCCTCGAGGTCTCAGGTTCGGCTTCTTGCTGGGTCTCCGACTCCGGTGCAGCCTCGTTCTCTGCCTGATCTTCGGCTGGCTCCTGCGCTCGCACGGGCGACAACCCTGCACAGGCCACCACCAAGAGCGCGACCGTGCACCATCCCAGCTGCCGCATCACCGGGAGGATGGCAGTTTCGGGGCCCACGTGGGGACTTTTTCGCCGATCGCTCAGCCGAGGGAAAGGAAAATCCGGCGCACGAGCCGCTCCGCGAGGAGCATCGCGACGACGACGACCAAGAAGGCAAACGTGCCGGAGTACGGGCCGACGAAGAGAAGGCGTTCACCGAACACGAGGTCGAGGATGTGAAGCGCCGCGACTTTGACCCCGAACGCCACCATCCATACCGACACCATGGCCTTGGTGAACGCCCCTCGGCCGCCGCGTCTCAAAAAGAACGAGGCCACCTTTCGCTCGATCTGAATCGTCACGCCGAAGAGCGCCTGCAGCAGTAGCGCGGTCAGAAGGGAAGTGGTGAACGACTTCACGATCACGTACGCCCAGTACTCGGCGAAGAGGTTGATCACAGTCAGGTCGATGAGCACCGCAGCAAAGAAGCGAGCGAAGAGCTGCTGCCTCACCGAGTAAGTGCCCGGCCCTAGAGCGATGGTTTGGTTCATGGCGAATCGAAGTCGAATCTTACACGCCTATCGACCGTCTCGGTTCCTCGTCTCTTTTCCTCTGCGTAACAAGCGTGTTGAGCGACCGAGTTCGGCGAAAAGGGTGGTGTGGAGCGACCCCCTTGGCTCTAAGAGATCAACCGTCGAGGAATGCCTCTGCGCGCGAGGAGGCCCCAGGGCGACCATGGCAGACGACCACTACGGAAATCCCCAAACTTGGCTCCTTCGAGTCGCGGCTGTCCTCTGGATCGTTTGGGGGCTCGTGCATATGCTTGCCGGCGTCATGACGATTTCGCAGGACACGGCCGCCGCCGTCGCTGGGATCGCCGATGCGGTCGACCCGGCCGTTCTTCGGGTTGCGTACCCCGACGCCGCTGGGGCCGTCATCAACCAGCACGGGTTCAATCTCCTATGGATTGGACTCGTCACGGTGATTTGCGCGCCGTTCGTGTGGCGCGGTGTCGGCGGTGGCATCTTCCTGGCCGCCCTCGTTGGCGGCCTTGCGGACGTGGGCTACTTCGTCTTCATGGACCTCGGCGGTTTCGTCCACTTCGTTCCGGGCACGCTGATGACGATCTTCTCTTCCGCGGCGATCCTTGCAAGCTTTGCTGCGTGGTTCACGCGGACACGCTCGCCATGACGCTCCCACACCTTTCGCGGGGGGAAGGCCCCCGGGTCGCTATCATCGGCGGGTCCATGGCGGGTTTGTTCGCCGCGATCTCGCTGCGCGCGCGGGGCTACTCGGTTCGGGTGTACGAGCGCGCCAAGGAGGAACTCGCCAATCGCGGCGCCGGGATCGCCACCCACCACGGGCTGCACTCGGCGCTGAGTGACGCAGGCATCGAGGTTCGGGCCGACATGGGCGTGGCATCGACCGGCCGCGTTCTGTTCGAGGCAAGCGGGGCGGTCGCCGGCGAGCTCGACGCGCCTCAGCTGATGACGTCCTGGGGCCTGATCTACCGACTGCTGCGCCATCAGTGCGACGAGGGCACGTACCACGGGGGGTTCGAGCTGCGCGACGTCGCACGCCGCGGTGAAACGCTGCGGGCTCGGTTCGCCAACGGCGAAGAGGTCGAGTGCGACTATCTCATCGGGGCGGACGGCGCTCGCTCGACCGTCCGACAGCTAGTCGCGCCGCAAGCGACGCTCGACTACTGCGGGTACTTCGCGTGGCGCGGGCTCTTGCGCGAGAACCTGCTCGAGCCCGAGGTTCTACCCGCTTTCGGGGAACGCATGGCGCTCAACATGGCGCCCGGCGGGCACTGGCTAGGCTACCTCGTGGCGGGCCCGGACGATGAAACCAGCCGAGGCAGCCGGCACTACAACTGGGCCTGGTACCGAACTGCCGATGAGAACCTGTATCGCGAGCATCTGACCGACGAGACCGGTCGCTTCTTCGCGCATGGAATTCCGCATCACCTGGTTCGCACGAAGCTCATCGACGTTCTGCACGAACAGGCCCATGCGCAGCTCGCGCCGGTCATTCAGTCGGTCATCGATTCCACCGAGCATCCGTTCCTTCAGGGGATCTACGACGTCGGGTGCGAGCGTCTAATCCACGACCGTGTGATCCTCATCGGAGACGCCGCCTTCACCGCTCGCCCCCACGTCGGGCTCGGCGTGGCCAAGGCGGCACTCGACGCAACCTCGCTCGCGCGAGCATTCGGCGACGCAGCCAAAATGGAGGCGTGGGAGCGCGAGCGACTTGCCTACGGGAGCGCCGCGTTGGCATGGAGTCGCGATCTAGGCAGCCACTGCGGCCCAGCGCCAACCACCGACGCCGGACGCGCGAAGGCCGGCCAGAGCCAGGCTCCCGAGGTCTTGCTCACCGAAACTGCGGCGACGGAACCTGGCCGTTTCCTCGCCCGCTACAGCAGGACGGCCTGAACCACGGGAGCCAAGGACTCGAACCGGTCGTAAGTCAGTACGCCACTCGCGCGTCAGCCGAGCCGGTCTGCCGCGAGTCTGCTCAGCGCCAGCCGGTCGACCTTGCCGCTCGCGTTCATCGGCATCGCGTCGAGCACCAAGACCGCTTCGGGTGCCTTGTAGCCGACTTTGCCTTTGGCGGCCTGAATGATGTCCTCGGCCGGCGGAGCCTCGACTCCTTCCTTGAGGGTGACGAAGGCCCAAACGTTCTCGCCATGCACCTCGTCCGGAACGCCGACGACGCCGGCAAGCTCGACCGCGGGATGGGTCATCACGGCCGCCTCGACCTCTTGAGGCGCAATGTTGGAACCGTCGTGCACGATGATCTGCTTCTTGCGGCCGCAAAACCAGAAGTAGCCCTCCGCGTCGACGCGCATCACGTCGCCGGTATCGAACCAGCCGTCGACGATCGAGGCCGCGGTCGCGTGCGGGTCCCGCCAGTAGCCGACCATCACGGGGTCACCTGACACCCAGAGGTTTGCTTCGACGTCGACCGCCACTTCCTGACCGCGTTCGTCCCGCAGGCTTGCCGCGTAGCCTGGACACAGAACCCCGGGAGACCCGACCTTCGTGGCTGATGCGTTGAACATGCAGCTCGTCGCTTCTGTCAGCCCGTAGGTTTGGTGCACGACGGCGCCCGTCCGGTCGGCGAACTCCCTCGCCAGGTTCGGCGGAAAGGTGTCGCCGCCACTCATGCAGAGGCGAAGAGACGCGAAGTCGTCGGGAGCAGCGTCATCAAGTCGCCCGAGCGAGATCAGCGACGCCGAGGTGGTGAGAAGGTGAGTCGGCCGATGCTCCCGAAGAAGCAGGAGGAGGTCGGCCGGGTCGAGACTATGTGGAACGATGACCGTCGCGCCGGCAGAGAGCGCGGCCAGCGAAGTGGCGAGCGAACCGACGTGCGCAATCGACGAGCCCGGCAGAACGACGTCGTCCACGGTCAACGCCATCGACTCAGCCCAGCCGGATGCGATGCAACCGAACGACGAAAGACTGTGAGTCACGCCCTTCGGCTTGCCGGTGCTTCCGGACGTGAAGAAAACGAACGCCGCAGCACCGAAGTCGGGGGTCGGGAGGTCGACCGTCGGTTCGTCGCTTGAGAGCAAGTCTTCGAACCGCCTCGCGTCGTCCAGGGCGCCACCCACAGACACGACCCCGAGTGTAAGCCGGCTCGCGAGCGCGCTTGCCCGAACGTCGTCAGCGCGCTCGGCGTGCGCGACCAAGACCGAGGACTGACTCACGTCGAGGGCGTGGTCGATCTCCGCCGGCGTGTACCGATAGTTCAGCGGCGCGACCACGAGTCCGGCCCGAAGACACGCGAGGTAGTGCAGCAGCAGCTCTCCACGATTCGGCACCAACGAGGCGACTCGATCACCCTGCTGGAGTCCCAGCGCCGTGAGCCCCGCGGCGAGCGTCGCGATGTCCTGCTCGAGCTGCTCCCATGTCCGAACTCGCCGCCCCGAGATCAGCGCGGGCTGACCGGGCCTGTCAGCAAGGCCTGACGCCAGCAGGTTGGTGAGATCGGCCGGGCCAGACAACTGGGGACCAAAGAGCGGCATTGCGAGTTCGTAGAGTGACCCTCCCACGGCCCGCCGACAATGCGCCCGGGTCGATTCGCGGACCGCGACGAGGCGTACACGGCGACTCGGCCTCGGGGTCTACCCTGCGGTCAGGGCCTGCGCTGCGGTCGCGGTAGTGGCTCCTTCGTGAGGAAGTGCCGTCGCGTGGTCGGGCCGGCGAGCTCCTCGCCCGTCATGGGACCTAGATCGAACGCCGACGTCAGCGGATGTGAAACACGCTCTGGCGGATCTTGCCGTTCTTGCGTTCCAGGCGGCGCCAGGAGGACTCGTCGTTGAGTGGTGCCCACCGGCGTTCCTCCGTGCGGTAGTGCCAGTCCTTATCGATCTTGTAGAGGATCTGGATACCCGGCGCCTCTGTGATGTTGGCGGTTTCGTTGATGTGGTAGTTGGTCTCGTCGTAGTCCGTGACCGCCTCTTGTCCCATCTCGGAGTACAGCTCATGCAGGTCGAGCAGCATCGTGTTCAAGTCTTCATCGAGCTCAGACACGTTCAGCCCAAGGCGCTTCGCCTCGTCTGGTAGAATCGGGTAGTCGTGGGCCGGGTAGGCGGAGTTCAACGCCTCCGCGATTTCACGTGCCTTATCCAAGCTGTCGAGGTGGTAGCCGAGGATCTCTACGCAGAGCTTCACCGAAAGCGAGCTCGCTCGATCCACGGCTCCGATCACCAGAGGATGGACGTGTTCGTAGAGTGCGCCGTACGGGTTGACATCTTCAATCCCCGCTTCGGTTTCTGTTTTCCAGAGCCGTACGACCCGGTTTAGCTCGTCTTGTGCGACGCTAACGCGTGCGTTGAAGGTGTTTACCGGCGAGAGGGGATGCTCGAGGGAGGTGTCGATAGCGGTCAGATACGCGAGCGGCCCCATGCGGATCTCGTGCGCCCCGAGCGCGATCATCGTCGCGGCTGACGCAGACTCGAGTGGTACGAGCACGACGACGCGTTTCGCGTAGCGGTGCAGCGTGTTCACGATGCGGAGCGATGCGGTACCTTGGCCGCCGCCAGACTTGACGAGCAGGTAGAGTGAGTCTTGTTTTCCGACGCGTTCGAGCACCTCGTAGAGCGCTTGCACGTCGTCCTGACACACCTGTCCGTTGGGCGAGTTCCAATACGTGATGAAAGCACCCCCGAGCCGGTCACTGATGCGTGAGACGAGCTTCTGCGTATCGCTGAATCGCATCGGCGACGTCTTGAGCTTCACCTTTTTTCGGGTCTCGTTGTCCACCGCAATCTCCAGGGCTGAGTCGGCACTCCCCCTTTGAGGCGCGCTGGGGGTAGCACGCCGACAATACAAGTCCAGTCAGGCAGGAGGCTTGCCTGCGGCTGATCTGGCAGCGGGATGGGTGTAGAGTCTCGGCCGAACGGGCTTCGACCTTTGGAGGTGACATGTCTGGCCGAAAAACCGTTGCCGTCTGGTTTGCATGGACGGTGCTCTCTGCGTGCGGCGCTCGCGCAAACCCCTCGACACCCGTCGTTCGTCAAGAGTTTCAGTTTCAGGTGCTCGATCTGGAGACGCCCCGTCAGTATGGGCGCACGATCGACATCTTGGTCCGGTACCGTTACCAAGACGCACTGCCGACGTCCGAGTATCCCGACTACCGCGCGATTCGTCGAGCCGTGTTGGACTTCGTTCGCGTCAGAAACAGCGAGCCCGCAGAGGAGTATTGGGAGGTGCTGAACGCAGACCTCGTGCGTCACCTCCGTAGCTCGTTCCCCCTCCGCGGTGTGACCTCCCAGATCCGCGTTCACCCCGATCCCAACCCGAAGCTGGAGGAGCCAGGTTGGCACAGCTCCATCGTCACCCTCGGCGACATCGCGCCGCTTGGGTCTTGTACGGAATGAGGGGCAGTCCGGTCGACCGAGACCCGAGAGACCCGAGAGACCCGACCGAGGTTGGCGTTCGTCGGCGGTGGAACAGTAGGTACGGAGCGCACCTTTTGGCACTAGTTTCGAAGATCAGTTCGCTGGCCCTCATGTGGTTCCTGCTTCGACGATGCGCCTTCGGAGAAGAGATCCGACCGACGTTGGCCAGAAAGTCGGATTGTCACGCAACATGAGCGGGCGGCGACCGATGCAGGTGCGCTTCGCACGAGCTTTCTCCCATTCAAAAAGAGAAGCCCGCCACTGACGTGACGGGCTCGATGGCGTCCCCACGGGGGTTTGAACCCCGGTTACTGGCGTGAAAGGCCAGGGTCCTAGGCCACTAGACGATGGGGACAAAAACTGTGTGTGTCGGTTCGTTCGTGGTGGGCCGTCAGGGACTCGAACCCTGGACCGTCGGATTAAAAGTCCGCTGCTCTACCAACTGAGCTAACAGCCCAAGTGTTTGCAATCCTGGCGTTGTTTAGCGGCTCCTGGCGGCTTGGCAATCGCTGCCGTGTGCCGAAAGCGCCCAATTTGGCCTTCATCCCTCCGTGGTTCCCCTTCCGGGGTGCGAGGGCGCCGATATACGCCAACTCCGCCAGATGTCCAATGTCCTGGCCCACGGGAGCACTCCGGTTCTCCGAGCCTCGGTTTCCAGACGGCTCAGGGTCGCGGCCGCTTCGGGAGATCTCGTCATGGCAGGCATCCTGGCGGTGGCGCGTGCGTTGGCCTAGATGCCGCGGACGTCGATCTCGAAGCGCAGCTCGTTCGTCCACAGCTGTTCGATCCAGGCGACGCTCTCGCCGATCGGCGTTCGGGAATGGCCGTGCGCGGCCTTCCAGCGGTCTGGTGCAGCCACCATGGTCAGGTAGTCGAGAATCGACCGAAGCTTCATCATGTCGTTGATTGCGCTCAGCTGCTCTTCGCCGAGGCCGTACTCCCGACGGTAACCTCGAACCATGGCAGCCAGGACGTCTCGCGCGCGCGCAGGCGATGCATCATCGACGCGAGTGCTCGGAAGGCCGTAGTGGACGAACAGCAGCGTCGCGAAGTCCATCGCGCGCCAGCCGTAAACCCCTAGGCCGAAGTCTGTCAGCTCGATCCCGCCTGCCTCGTAGAGGAAGCGCCCTGCATGCAGGTCGCCGTGAACCAAGCCGTAGTGACGCGATCTCCGACGACCCCTACGCATGCGCTCCGTGAACGACTCCATCATCTCGCAGATCTGCGGGTTGAGGCCTATGGTCGGCGGCACGGGAAGCCGCGCGGCGTGCGACTCGAACCATGGTTTGCGGTCGTGTCGCGGAGGAAGCGCGAGCATGTCGGAAACACGGTGGAGCTGGCCGAGCTCACGACCGAGCGTTTCGAATACGTAAGAGGAAGGGTCGACCCAGTTCCACCTCCACTGCACCGTCGCTCTTCGAAGGACACATGAGAACAGATTCTGGAGGGAATCCTAACGAAACCTTAAGCAGCCCCTTCCCGCGCCTGGCGTTTCGCTAGTCGGGAAAATGCCTAGATCCCTCGAACGTCGATGTCGAAACTCTGGCCGTCCACCCAGTGCCGTTCGATCCATTCGGTGCTCTCGCGCACACTTGGCGTGGGATCCCCGAGTGCGATCTGCCAGTGCTCGGGCGAAGGTGCCATCACCAAGTAGTTGAGGATCGACCGGAGCTTGATGAGGTCGTTGAGGCTCTCGAGCTGTTCTCGATCGAGCGTGTAAGTGCGGCGGTAGCCTCGGACCATGGCGGCGAGGGCATTGCGGGCTTGCTCGGGCGATGCGTCGGGGATTCGTCTGCTCGGAAAGTAGTAGTGAATGAAGAGCAGCGATACGAAGTCCATGACGCGCCAGCCGTAGCTGCCGAGGTCGAAATCGATCAACTCGATGACGCCGTCCTCGTAGAGGAAGTTACCCGCGTGGAGGTCGGCGTGGATGAGGCCGTAGTGTCTCGGCTTCGTTGGGCGTCGCCGCACGTCGTCGAGGAAGGAACCCATTGCATCGCAAACCTTCGGGTCGAGCCCTGGCGACGTGCGTGTCGGAACTCGAAACCCGATGCCCTGGTACCAGGGTTTGCGGTCATGGTCTCGGGGGAGGGCGAGCGTGTCCGAGACGCGATGGACTCGTCCGATCTCGCGCCCAAGCGCTTCGAGGAGCGGAGTGTCCCACTCGGGATCGGATTTGGGATCGACTTGCTTGCCGCCAAACCGGATGAAGCAAGACGCGTGGAACGTGCCCGAATCGAGCTCGCTGGTTTCGACGAGCTCCCCGTTCCGCGAACGAATCGGGGTCGACACCGTACATCCGTTGGATCGCAGATGGTCGAGCCAGATCAGCTCTCCTTCGATCTCGTTCCGCGTGTGGGCGGTCCCGTCGCTGACGCGAACGATCACGGGCCTGCCATCGGTTTCCTCCGACGCGAACACGTGATTGCCGCCGTCACGGACCAGCCGCGTTCTTTCGGGCACGAGATCCCAGTGCGCCACGCACCGCTCGAGCGCCTCTTGATACGAGACCGAATTCGCGACGGACGGCGGCTGCGTACTCATCCCGTTCAGCCTGCCCGTTCGAGTATTCGGACTAGCTGTCGCGTCGCGTCGACCTCCACGAGGTCTCCATCGTGAATCGTCGAGGTGGCGCGGCCCGTCCCGATGAGGGTGGGGACCTTGAGTTCTCGACAAATGATCCCCGCATGGCACGCGACCCCCCCGTCGTCCGTGACGATCGCGCCTGCACGCTGCAGTAGCGGCATGAGGCCGGGGTTCGACTGGATCGAGACGAGAACGTCGCCATCGTCGATGGTGTAGCCCGTTGGGTCGGATGAGAGGATGACTCGCGCGCGACCACGATGAACGCCTGGCCACGCTGCCTGACCGGAGACGCGATCCGGGTCGTCCGGGGGGACGAGGCGACGCTCGCCGGCGAGTCGCATCATCAGGTAGCCCGTTTCGGAAACGAAGCGGACCTGTTCGTCGTCTTCGCTGAACTGAAAGACCGCCCGGTCGCCGGCGTCGAGGCACTGGAGGCGCTGCTCGAGGACGGCGACGTCGAGCGGCCCTCGGGTCATCTCGCGCCAGGTCGTCAGTTCCGCCGCTCGCGCCGGCTGCGAGAACCCGAGCTTTCGTGCGGCACGTTCGACTGCGGGATCGACCATCCGGTGGGCGACTGCGGTATAGAGCGACTTCGCGCGGAGTCCTTCGGCGAGCGCAGTGACCACGGGGTCGTCGGCCCGCAGGGCTTCCATGCAGAAGAGCGTCCAGACGGGAAGCCCGGTCGTGTTTCGCCCGACGTCCATGAGGTACTCGCACGCCTCGTCCAGGTCCTCGAATCCGATGCCGCTTTCGACGCGCCGTCGCCCCTGCTCGTAGATGCCGTTAGCTCGTTCGAGGAAGGAGATCAGTCGGGCGCGATCGTCGCGCTCGAGGCGCTTCACGCCTTCGACGGCCGCGTCGAGCTGACGGGTCGTTGCGTACAGGTTGAACATGCCGCCTTCGTCCTGGATCGCGAGGAAGCGGTTGATGGAGACGCCGAAGTCACGCCCCATGTGGTCCGGGTCCATCCAGTGTCCGGCAAGCGACACCTCGAAGAGGTTGAAGGGCCGGCGTACCATCAGGGTCCACGGTTCCGTCTCGTCGACAATCGTCTCACGATACTCGCGGGCCAGCGTCGTGATCGGCCTCGCCTGAAGCAACTGAAACTCGTCGCCGACGCGCGCCCACTCGGTGTCGACGGGGCAGCCGTAGTGCGACTCGAGTCGCTCGAGCAGGGCCACATACTCGCGGACGGCCTCGTCTCCGAGCTTGGGGTCGGCTCCTAGCGCACCGAGGTCCCGCCATACGGGCTCCGTGGCCTCCGCGCCCAGAAAGAGGCCCCGGTCTTGGTCCGCGTGCTGATGGAGAACGATTCGTTTCGAGGTTCGCTCGACGACGTATTGGTCCGGGGTGACCGCGCCCGAGACGATCGCCTCCCCCTGCCCGAAGCACGCCTCGAGGAGTGCGAGGTGCGGTTCCTGCGTGACCGGGTGGACCGAGAACCCAATCCCAGAAACCTCGCTCGCGACCATCTGCTGAACGACCACCGCAACGCCGAATTCTCCCGCCCCGTATCCGTGTGCGACTCCATAGGCGAGCGCAGGTTCGCGGAATGCCGAAAGCCAGCACTCGCGAATCTTCGCGAGCAGGTCGTCTCGTCCCACGTTCAGGTACGTGTCGAGTTGTCCGGCCCACGCGGCTCCGGCTCCGTCCTCGCAGGTTGCGCTCGACCGCACCGAAACGCGGGCGCTCCCGAGCTCGTCGAAGGCTCTGATCGCCTCCGACGCGACGTTGGCAGGCAGCGTCGCGTCGCCGAGCAGTTCAGCGATCGCGCTCGCGGTTCCGGCGAGGCTCCGTTCGCCCCGGTCGACGGCGTCGAGCCACAGGCCGACTCGATCGCCTGGGTCGGCCTTCGCCATGAACGCCTCGAACGCGACCCGTAGCAAGACGAACGCGGGCGGCACTTTCGCGCCCGCGCGAATCAGTTCCCCGAGCGAAGCCCCTTTCCCGCCAGCGGTCGCGGCCTGCGTTCGGTCCAGGTCCTCGAGTCGTCGCGTGAACTCCCCTGCAGGTTCCGCGCTGGCGCGCCGAGTCATCGCCCTTTACGAACGCCCAATGCGAAGAGATGCGCCCCGTAGCGAGCACTCGCTTCGTCGAGCTCTCTCCAAGTCCAGCTGCCTTTTGCGGACGCCTTGGCCATGGCGTCTGGGTCGTTGGCGAGACCTGCAGCCAACAGGTTGGCGACGTCGATTGGCGCGTTGTGCGCCAAGGGTCCCCCGTTCAGCACCATTTCGATCCCCCTCAGACTCGACTAGAGGCTGTACTTACATTTGATCTCGTAGACCTTCACCTTGTGGGAGCTGGTCGTGAGGTCATCGCACCAGAGGCTGCATTCGTCGTGGCCGTTGTCGAGTAGATCCATGCATGCGTCGAACACGCCTTTTGTGCACGTAAGGTGACTCGAAATGTCTTGGTCGATATAGCTGGTGTAGTAGTAGTCCGAGTAGTCGAACGAGTCGTCCGGGTCGTACTTGCACTTGTAGTAGATGGTGGTGCTGGAGCTAAATCCGTCGAACTTCACCTCGCCGTCCATCTCGCAGGTGAAATCGTCGTCGTCGTCGTCGAAGGTCACGTCGGTGATGTAGTCTTCGCCGTCCTCGGCGTCGCATTTGATGGAAGTCTTGCGCACAGGCGCGGCGACGGTGTCATCGTCCACGATGTTGTAGTCGTGGTTCGGTGAGCTGTAGTCTTCGGACGCAATCGCGACTCTGAGGTCGTCCCCGGAGAACGAGCAGCACGAGTCGTCGCCCTCGTACGGGTGCAGGTTGATCGAGCCGATCTCATGGTCGCTCCCAAGGTCGAGGTGGACCCACGGCACGTTGTTCTCCAGTAGAAGTCCCGTCTCGGTGTCCCCATCGTTGAGGTGCTCGCCGTAGTTCAGGTTGTCGTCCGCCGAGATGAAGTAGGCGGTGCCTTCTGTGGCGACGCTGTTCCCGTCGGTGTCGAGGACCTCGATCTCCGCGAACGCTAACGGATCGTCCGAGTCGCTCGGGAAGATGCTGACGTACCGTGCGAGCCCGGTTCCGCTCAGATCGACCGCGGTCGTCGTCGACGTTCCGTCGTCGTTCACGATGTTCACCGTCACGTCGCCCGAGGAACGCGCCGCGCCGTTGCCGTCCCCGCATCCTGCTATCACGAACGATGCGACGAGCAGCGCGCCTGGCATCCCCAAACCATTGCGTGTTCCCTGCATAGCCCCTCCCGAATTGCAGTTTAGAAGGAACTTTACATTATCAACAACTCCGTCCTGCGAAGGAGTAGGTTGTTGTAGGATATTCAGTTACACGTCGAGGCGGTCGGGAGTGGCAAGCCACCGGTCCCGACCCCCAGTCCTGACGGATCCCACCGTCGCGGCAAGCGTCTCGAGCGTCGGACTCGAGTCTGTCCAGGATCTGGGCGATCTGGGAAACGCTCTACGGGCCCTCTTACGAACCACTGACCGGCGAGAACGAAGGGTGGAACCTCAGTGACAGGCTCTACCCGTACAACTTCTACACGGACAATCCGCTGATGAACCTCGAAGGGCTGACCAACGGGTCGATGCTCGACTTCGAGGCTTTGGGGTACGGCTATGACGACTTGTCGGCACCGTCGACCTGGCTTCGCGACCCTTCGATCGTCAGCGTGACAGGAAGCCGCCGTTGACGAAGAGCGTCTGCGCGGTGACCCACTGGGCGCGCTCAGAGACGAGGAAGTCGATGATGGGGACGATGTCGTTGACCTCGCCGAGACGGCCGGCGACGCTCATGTTCTTGAGGAAAGCCGTAGACTGTTCGTTCTCCTGTCCGTGGAAGAACGGCGTGTCGATGGGGCCGGGTGCCACCACGTTCACGGTGATGCCGCGGCCGCCAATCTCTTTGGCGAGCGCGCGCGTGAAGTCCTCGAGGGGAGCCTTCGAGCCGGCGTAGACGCTATACATCCCGGTCGTGGCACCCAGCAAGGTCGTTCCCATGTTGATGATGCGACCCTGGTCCTCGATCTGTTTCGCGGCTTCCTGCATCGTGAAGAAGGCCGCTTTAGCATTGACGCCAAACGCGCGGTCGAAGTCGTCTTCGGTGATGCTCGTGAAGGGCTTCTTGATCACGAGGCCCGCGTTGTTGATGACGATGTCGATGCGCCCGAAGGCTTGCTTCGCGCTCGCGAAGACCTCTGCGACCGTCGAGGGCTGCGAAAGGTCACCCTGTGTGATGAGGGCTCGGCTGCCTTCTTTGCGAACGAGCCGTGCAGTCTCATCCGCGTCGGCACGCGAGTCGTCCGAACGGTGGTGGACGACGATGTCCGCGCCCCTCGCGGCTAGGGCTTTGGCGAAAGCGCGGCCCATGTTGCGGGCCGACCCGGTGATGAGGGCGACCTTCCCTTCGAGGTCAGGGCCGTACGGTTTGAGGTTCGTTGCTGCTTGATTCGCCATGGTTCGCTCCTTCGAGCCAGGGTGGTTTCGGGCTCCAGGGAGAACATGGCAGCGTGAGTTCAGATCATGTAGATAGATAAAAAGCATCTATTACATGCAATAATCGCAATTAATGATCGATTCGAACGAAACCCTGTTCCTCCGCGTCGTCGAAGCGGGAAGCCTCAAGGCCGCCGCTGAGCAGATCCGAGCGAACCCGTCCGCCGTCAGTCGGAGGATCGCAGCCCTCGAGAGTCGGCTCGGCGTCAGACTGCTCGTGCGGTCGACGAAACGGTCCGTGCCGACCGAGGCTGGCACTGCGTACTACGACGGCATGCGCAAGCTCGTCGACCAGCAGGAAGCGCTCGAGTCGCGAGTGGCGGGCACGGTCGACAAACCAACCGGAAAGCTCCGCGTCACGGCGCCGGTGGAGTTCGGTGCACGGTTCGTGGCTCCCGTTTTGAGCGCGCTCCAAGACTCCGCCCCTGACCTCCGGGTGGAACTCTTGTTGGGGAGCGGTTTCTGGAATCTGGTCGAGCAGGGGATCGACGTCGCGATCCGGATCGGCCAGCTCCCGGATTCGAGCTTGGTCGCGCGCCAGCTCGGCGTGGTGCCAAGGGTCGTCGTCGCGTCGAGCGAGTACGTCGCCACGCACGGTGCGCCAACGTCCCCCGACGAACTGTCGTCGCATCCGTTCGTATTCTATCGGCCCGAGCAGGCCAACACTCAGTTCCGGATGCGCAAGGAGGGCGTCGAGACGAGTGTCACCATGTCTGGCAGTTTCACAGTCAACAGCGTCCACGCGATCCACGAGTGGGTTTCGGCGGGTAGGGGGCTCCACTTCGGACCAACATGGATGTTCCAAGATGGGTTGGCGGACGGTTCGATCATCGCACTTTGCCCAGACTACGAGCTCGACGCGTTTCCACTTCGCGCGGTGTACCTACCCACTCCGTATCTGCCAGCGAAAGTCAGAACGTTCATCGAGCGCATGGCAAACGCCGTCGCCTCGAACCTGTCGCTGAGAGCTACGCAGAAAGGGCGTCGGACGTAGTCCCCAGTCCGAGGCTCCGTCGCACCGGCATGCGATGCGGCAACGCCATGGGGGACGACGGCGTATCGAGCCGTTTGACAAGGCATCCGACGTCGACGACAGTCCCCCGGCATGCTGACGTTGCAGCAATCGCGCATCGCGCGCTCCGGCATCGCGGCATTGAAGGGCAACGTGTTCGAGAGGGTCGCTCAGAGGCTTCGGGTACCTTGGTAGAACGAGCCGAACCCTACGACGTGGTGATCGTCGGTGCCGGGCCCGCCGGATCGACTGCGGCCTACTATCTTGCCCGTCGCGGCAAGCGCGTCGCTCTGCTCGAGAAGGCTCGCTTTCCCCGGGACAAGCGGTGCGGCGATGCCTGGTGTGAACCTGCCATCGAGATCCTCGAAGAGATGGGGGTGCTGCCGCGGCTGGAGGCGGAGGGTGTCGTGCAATGGGTGAACGCTGGCGGCCTCGTCTCTCCCTCCGGGCGCAGCTTCGTGAGCGAAGACGTCGGGCCGCGCGAAGGGGCGCCTAGGGTTGCCGCGATTCGCAGAATGCTGTGTGACGCAGCCATTGCGGAGCGTGCCGTCGAAGTCGGCGCGGCCCTGTTCGAAGAGGCGGCCGTCGCCGAAACGGTGCTCGAGGGAGATGCGTGGCGTGTCCGATGTCGGGATGGGCGGACGTTCAGGGCACGTGCGCTGATCGCGGCTGACGGAGCCAAGAGCAAGGTCGCACGCGCGCTCGGCCTGGTGACGCGCGGAGCCAACAGTGCCGCGAGCCGACAGTACTTCCGCGGCGGCACCCACAACTTCACGAGCCACGGCGTGCTTCTCTACCCACGGTACGTACTCCCCGGGTACGTCGCGTTCTTTCAACACTCGAACGGCGACATCGATGTCGGGTGCTACCTGCTGCCTGGTGGGCGCGTGCCCATCTCGGGCCTGAAGGCGCTGCTCGACCGGGAGGTGGCGCACGACCCCTACGTGCGCGAGGTGCTGGGGGATCGCGCCGAGCCGCTCGAGCGACCGGGGATTTCGCCGCTTCGGCTTGGAGGAGAACCCCGGACCTCGGGAGACCGGCTGCTCGTGGTGGGCGACGCCGCCGGCCAAACCGATCCGCTCACCGGTGAGGGAATCCACACCGCCATGGTGGCCGCGAAGCTCGCTGCACGCGTTCTCGACGACGCATTCGCCGAAGGCGATCTCTCGGCGGCGCGCTTGTCCGCGTATCACCGCGCTTGGATGCGGGAGTTCGGTCGAGACTTCGCGGTGTCAGCCGCTGCGGGCCGTGCGATCACTCGGTTTCCTGCTCTTCTCGACACGGCAGCGATCGCCGCGCAGCGCGGAGGCGTGTCCTTCATGGACGACTTCGGAGCCGCAATGACCGGCGTGAAGTCCAAGTCCCTGTTCTTGTCCCCGCGCATGTCTCTGCCGCTCGGGGCCGCGCTCCTTCGTTTGGGCGCGCGTCGCTTCGGGTCCACCTACGGCTCGGGGCCCCGCGCCGAGCAGAGCCACGCCCGAAGCTTTGCGCTGAACGCGCTCTAGGGCCCCACGGCTCAGATGCGCGTCCGAGGGGTCCACTCCCAAGAGCCGCGAGAGCGCACCTCGGCCTGGGCGCGGCGGACCAACCTTCCGCCGTTCACGTGGATAGGCGATATCTATGATAAATAAAGACTCATCTATTTCACGAATGATGAAGTGGGTTCCAGAGTTCCTTCAACATCGAACTACGCGCGTCCGCGCCCCGAATTTGGAGGAAACTATGAACACGCTGCCCAGTCGACGATCCGAACCGACCCCGCTTTGCAGCCCGCGGGCTGCCCTGGTCGGAGGACTCACGATCGCGACCGTCTGCTCGCTCATCGGCTGCAGCCCGGCGGGTCAGACCATGGAAACGCCCGCGCCCGCGGAGGTTGAGACCCCGTCCGCCGCCGCGCAAACGCCCTACCAGGCACCGAAAGACGGCGTCGCCAAGACCAAGCGGTTTTGGTGGCCCGAGCAGCTCGACCTCACCGTGCTTCGGCAGAACGCAGCGTTCCAAGACCCGGCGGGCGACTCGTTCGACTACGCCGAGGCGTTCGCCACGCTCGACCTCGATGAAGTGAAGCGCGACCTCGCGGAGGTCATGACGACTTCACAGGACTGGTGGCCCGCCGACTACGGCCACTACGGGCCCTTCTTCATCCGGATGGCTTGGCACAGTGCCGGCACATACCGGACGGCGGACGGCCGCGGCGGCGCGGGCGCGGGGCAGCAGCGGTTCGAGCCGCTCAACAGCTGGCCCGACAACACCAACCTCGACAAGGCACAGCGCCTTCTTTGGCCCATCAAGCAGAAGTACGGGCGAAAGATCTCCTGGGCCGACCTGATGATCCTGACCGGGAACGTGGCGCTCGAGTCGATGGGATTCGAGACCTACGGGTTTGGCGGGGGTCGAGTCGATGCCTGGGAGCCCGACCTCGTGTACTGGGGCCCCGAAACGGAGTTTCTCGCAGACCAGCGCTACCACGGCGATCGCAAGTTGAAGAAGCCGCTTGGCGCCTCGCAGATGGGGCTCATCTACGTCAACCCAGAGGGCCCGAACGGTGTTCCCGATCCGCTCGCCGCCGCACGAGACATCCGCGAAACGTTCGGCCGAATGGCCATGAACGATGAGGAGACGGTCGCACTGATCGTCGGCGGACACACCTTCGGCAAGGCGCACGGGGCCGCTCGTCCTGACGACTGCCTCGGACCCGAACCCGCGGGAGCGGGCGTTCAACAACAGGGGCTCGGCTGGAAGAACGACTGCGGCACGGGGAAGGGCGCCGACACGATCACGAGCGGGCTCGAGGGAGCCTGGGGAGCGACGCCCACGAAGTGGAGCCATCAGTACCTCGACAACCTGTTCGCGTTCGAATGGGTTCAGACCAAGAGCCCGGCCGGTGCGATTCAATGGGTGCCCAAGGACGCCGAGAACCTGAAGTTCGTTCCCGATGCTCACGACTCCTCGAAGCGACATCCGCCGATCATGTTCACGACGGACCTCGCACTGAAGTTCGACCCGAGCTACCGCGAGATCTCCAAACGCTTCCACGAAAACCCTGACCAGCTGAAGGAGGCATTCGCGAAGGCCTGGTTCAAGCTGACCCACCGCGACATGGGCCCGCGTGCTCGGTACCTGGGATCTGAGGTTCCGGAGGAGGAGTTCATCTGGCAGGACCCGGTGCCTTCGGTCGACCACGCCCTGATCGATGCCAAGGACGTCCGGAAGCTCAAGGCGCAGATCCTCGCGTCAGGACGTTCCGTTCCGCAACTGGTCAAGGCGGCGTGGGCGTCCGCCTCGACGTTCCGCGACACCGACAAGCGAGGTGGCGCCAACGGAGCACGTGTGCGCCTAGCCCCTCAGAACGCCTGGGCTGCGAACGACCCTGATGAGCTTGCGGAGACGCTCGCCACGCTCGAGCAGATCCAGCGCGGCTTCAACGATGCGCAGTCGGGTCGGAAGCGGGTCTCGCTGGCCGACATGATCGTCTTGGCGGGATCTGCCGCGGTCGAGCAGGCTGCCAAGAACGCCGGTCACGACGTGGCGGTTCCGTTCGCTCCCGGTCGCACTGATGCCGCTGAGAGACAGACCGACGTCGTATCGTTTTCCGTCCTCGAGCCGGTCGCCGATGGGTTCCGGAACTACGTCGGCAGCGGTGACGGGCGGTCGCCGGCCGAGCTGTTGGTCGACAAGGCGGACCTTCTCGGGCTCACGGTGCCCGAGATGACCGCGCTGGTAGGCGGCATGCGTGTACTCGACGCCAACGCCGGCGGAAGTCAGCACGGCGTGCTCACCCCGAGGCCCGGCACGCTCAGCAACGACTTCTTCGTGAACCTGCTCGACATGGGCACTCGCTGGCAGCCCGCACCTTCCGGCGACGGGGTGTACGAAGGGCGTGACCGCGCCACCGGAGCTCCTCGGTGGACGGCCACTGAAGTCGACCTGGTCTTCGGGTCGAACTCCGAGCTACGTGCGGTTGCTGAATCCTACGCTTTCGAGGACGCGAACGGTGCCTTCGTCCAAGACTTCGTGGACGCGTGGACCAAGGTGATGAACCTCGATCGGTTCGATCGAAGCTAGGTCGCTGCGAGCATCCAGGGACGGAAGGCGCCCGCCGGCCCTCAAGCCTGGCGAGCGCCTTTACCGGTCGTCCCTACCGGACTCGTTTACCCGTGAAAGCGAGTGACTTGTCGCCTTTAAGTGCTACCCAGAACCCATGGGAACCGAGGCCAAGGTGAAACGCCCTCGCGGCATCGCGACACAGAACAAGCTGGTGGCGGCGGCCATCGAAGCGCTCATCGAGGACGGCTACGTCGGCGCGACCACGACGAATATCGTTGCTCGCGCGGGTGTCAGCCAGGGGGCGCTTTTCAAGCACTTCTCGAGCAAGAACGACCTGCTCGCGGCGGCGCTGACCGGACTCTTCGCGGGACTCCGGCAGGAGTTCCGCGAAGAGATGGCGGAGCGCCGGCACGAGGACCGCTTGGCAGCAGGGCTTCGGCTGTTCTGGCAGCTCTGTCATTCGCCTCGGCTGCCCGCTGCCTTCGAGCTCTACCTCGCGGCGCGGACCGATGAGGAGCTCGCATCGCGCATTCGGCATGTGCTGGTGGCGCACCGCGCGGCGGTCACGGAGCAGGCGATTTCGGTCTTTCCCGAGGAGATCCAGGCTCACCCCGACCTTGGGGCGGTCGTCGTCGGCATGATCAACATGGTCCAGGGCGGTGCTATGGTTTCGAGTGTGATACCTTCCGCAGAAGCGGACGCCGACGGCCTCGCCACCGTCGAGCGGTTCATCCGTTGCGAGGTGGCCCGGCTGGTAGGTGCGAGCGAAAGCTAAGGAAGTGACTTGTCACATTCTTAGAGTGGGCTAGGGTCACCCCAAGGAACGGAAGAGCGAGGCCACCCGTGGCCCCGAGCCCGGCTCCGAGAACCTCCCTCCGAAAGAAAGACCGCCATGAGCAAAGCGACCGCGACCTCGCATGCGTTTCAGAGCTTCACCGAGTTCTATCCTTACTACCTAGGCGAACACCAAGATGCGACGTGCCGACGGCTACACGTGTGCGGTACCCTTCTCGGCTTTGTCGTCGCGCTGACCGCCATTGCCATCGGGCAGCCTGCGGGCATCTTGCTCGGCCCGCTCGTCGGGTACGGTTTCGCGTGGGTGGGCCACTTCTTCTTCGAGCGAAACAGGCCCGCGACGTTCACCCACCCCTGGTGGTCGTTTCGGGGAGACATGAAGCTCCTCTGGGAAACGCTGTCGGGCCAACGACCCTTCTGAAGCGAGCTGCGAAGATGTTTGGGACGACGCGGCAGGCGCTTTGGTGGATCTCCGTTGCTTCGCTGTCATGCGCCATCGCGTGCGGCGATGACAGCGGTTCCGGGGGCTCGGGTGGCTCCGGGACCGGGGGTGGTGGAGGCGGCTCCCCCGCGGAGGTGTTCAGTGCGAACATCGTAAGAACGTCGTTCGGTGTTCCGCACGTGACTGCCGACGACTTCGGGGGCCTCGGTTATGGGGCCGGCTACGCGTATGCGCAGGACAACTTCTGTGTCCTCATGCGCGAGGTCATCGTCTCGAACGGAGAGAGCGCACGCTGGTTCGGTGAAGACGAAGGCAACATCAGCAAAGACTATGTGTTCACTTTCTTCAACAACGACGACTTCGTCGCGAACGAGTTCCTCCCCGGGGCCTCGGAGGACCTACAGGCACTGATCCGGGGCTACGCCGCGGGCCTCAACCGCTACCTCGGCGAAACCGGTGTCGACGGTCTTCCCGAAGGTCCGGAAGGCTGCCGCTCGGCCCCCTGGGTGAGGGAAATCGGCATCGTCGACCTCGGCAAGGTGTACTGGAAGCTGACGGTGCTGGCCGGCATCGATTCCACCGACGCCCTGATCATGGCCGCAGCCGACGTCGCTCCCGCGCAGACCCTCGCAGCAGCCTCTTTCCTGCCGCTGGAAAGCCAGGCGGTGAACTGGGATGCGCTCGGGTTGAGACCGCCCGAGACGTACGGGAGCAACGCCTATGCGATCGGGGCGTCGGGCTCCCAGACGGGCGCGGGGCTTCTCCTCGGGAACTCTCACTTTCCGTGGCAGGGGAGTCAACGCTGGTACGTGCAGCACCTCACCATCCCGGGCGAGTACGACGTGTTCGGTTCCTCACTGCAAGGCGTCCCCGTCGTCAACATCGGTTTCAACGCCGACATGGCCTGGGGGCACACCGCGTCGTCGGCGCAGCGATTCGGTTTGTTCGAGCTCGACCTCGTCGACGACAATCCGTTTCAGTACCGCTACGACGGCGAGATTCGAGACATCGAAGTCAACCCCGTCACCATCGGGGTCAGGCTTCCCGACGGAACGGTCGAGGAGCGCACGAAGAACATTTACATGTCCCACTTCGGGCCCATCGTGAACCTTGCTCCCCTGAGCGAACTCGCTGGGGGTTGGCCCACGGTAGCGGGTTCGGTGTTCGCGTTGCGCGACGCCAACATCGACAACTCCCGGATCCTCGATCAGTTCAAATCGATGGGTCAGGCACGGTCGGTCGACGCGCTGGAGGATGCGCTGCGCGACCTCGGGTTGCCTTGGGTCAATACGCTTGCAGCCGATCGGGGCGGGGATGCCATCTACGGCGACCTGACGGCCGCGCCGCACGTCACTCAGGGGCTCCTCGACGAGTGCGCGACGAGTCTGCTCGCCATCGCCATTACGAGTCAGGGCATTGCCACGCTAGACGGTTCGCGGAGCGAATGCGAATGGGGCACCGACGACGACGCCCCGCCCGGAATCCTCGGATTCGACCGGTTGCCCCGACTGCGAACGGGGGGCGACGTCGAGTACGTGAGCAACTCGAACGACAGCTACTGGCTGAGTCATCCCGACGCGCTTCTCGAAGGCTACTCGCCGATCTTCGGTCGCAACGGGTTCAACCCCCCCGAGCGGATCGAGCAGTCGCTTCGAACGCGCCAGGGCTTCGTTCAAGCAGAAGAACGCATCGCGGGGACAGACGGCCTCGGGGAGCCTGGCTTCAACGCCAACGTGCTTCGTGAGATCATGTTCCAGAGCCGGAACATCTCGGGCGAGCTCGCTCGCAGCGAGGTGCTTGCGGTCTGCGACGGCGTCGACGACTGGAGCGGCGGGAGCTGCGGCGAAGAAAGCAACCCGTACACCGCGAACCCGCTGCAAGCGGCACAAGCGTGTGAGGTGCTCGCGGACTGGGACGGTCTCTTCGACGTCGACAGCGTCGGTTCCGCGCTCTGGCTCAATACGTGGACGCGTATGGATCGGACCGAAGACCTATGGCTCGTGCCGTTCGACCCGGACGACCCGGTCTCCACCCCGAACACCCTCAACGTCGCGAACCCGGACGTTCTCGAAGTGACGCGCTGCGCGCTGGGAGCCGGCGTCGACTTCCTCGTAGAGGGCGGCATCCCGCTCGACCGACCTTGGGGCGAAGTTCAGTTCCGTTTCAACGGCGACCGAAGCGAACGGATTGCCATCCACGGCGGCCCAGGCCGCTTCATGTGGAGCAACATCAACGCGAACTTCGTCGAAGGAGAGGGCTACAGCGACATCCGCACGGGCAACACCTACATTCAGGTGGTGACCTGGGATGACGGCCCGTGCCCGGTCGCCTTTGGCGTGACCACCTACTCGCAGTCCGCCGATCTGGCGTCTCCGCACTACTCGGACTGGACGGAGGCGTACTCGACCAAGTCTTGGACAGAGTTGCCGTTCTGCCGCGAGGACGTCGAAGCCCAGTCGATCTCGGAGATCGACATCTCAACTGACGACTAAGTCGCGAGCCTCCTTACGCGAGGCTGAGCGGTCCGTGGTCGTCGCAGTGCCCGTCGTGCGGGTGGTGCAGATGGCCGTCGACCAGGTAGTCGATGTGGTCGCCGTGAGGCACCGCTTCGTGGCCGCAGCCGGGTCCGTGCTGGTGGTCAGCCGGGTGTGCACCGCACGCGTGGTCCGGCGTGCATCCGTCGGGGTTCGTGCTGCTCACTGCGATGGTATGCTCGTCGACGTGGTCTCCATGAACGTGATGGAGATGCCCGTCGTGCAGGTAGTCGACGTGTCCGTCGTGCTCGACCGCGGTGTGGCCGCAGTCGGCGCCGTGCTTGTGGGAGTGTCCTTCGTGACGCTTGCAGTCCATGTTTCGAAGTGGAGCACACCGATGCGCCGTTGCAAAGCGAGCAACCGCGCTGCGGCTTGCGTGGAGTACCGCGCGCGTGTTAGCCGGATGGAGATGCGTCGCTCGTTGATGTTTCTAGGACTTGTGTTCGCCGTAGCCTGCGGTGATTCGAGCACGTCCAACACTGGCGGAAACGCCGGAAATTCCGGAACCGGAGGCTTCGGCGGCTTCGACGCCTGCTGCGAAACTGAAGACGACGATCGCGTCGTCTGCTGCAACAATTCTGGTCCCGACGTGAACGTCAACGACGGCGAAGCGCTCGTCGTGGACGGTCAGATCAACAACATCAGCGTCAACCGCGGCGTCGTTCTCTTCACGCAAGACGCTTGCATCTGCGGCTTCATGAACCTCAACTCCAACGGGGCGCGCGTCTATGTCGATGCGTGGGACGAGGCTCCGCCGCTTCAAGCGGCCAAGGATGCGAACGTGAACGCCAATGCGTACCTCTACGTTCAGCAGGGCGGGCTTTACGTGGGAAACAACTTCGCCAACAACTCGGGCGGAGCGACTCTCCTCGAAGGCGACCTCGACGTCGCCGCGAACCTCTACCTCAACGCCGCCGCGCTGATGTGCACCATGGAGGGAAGCTTCGAAGCTAACCCGGTGGTCGACAACGGGGGTGATCGCCTCGTGGTCGGAGAGCCCAATCTCGAGGAGACGCTCGACGAAACGTTCGAGGGCGACCTGGACGACGTGTCGGACGACATCGCAGACTCGCTCGACGAACGTTTCCCCGGCGAGGCGGACGGGACCACGATTCGTGTGCGGTTCTCCTACGACGCCGACACCCTCGATGAGGCTATCGAGCTTCCGATGTTGTTTCAGTCGGAGTCGGGCCGCTGGGGCGAGGTCGGTCGGTAGCTACGAGTGCATCGATTCGGTCCGCGAGCGCCTCGATTTCGTCTCGACGAAGGTAAGGCTCGAGCACGAAGAGCGTGCTCCGATCGAACGGTCGGTTCGAGTCGTGGAGCTCGGCAAGGGCGCCGACGATGCGGTCTCCAATCGTGATGAGCACCGGCCTGATTCGGTCGAGCTCGAGCGGACCTGTTTCGTCGTTCTCATCGAGCGCGCGCCTTTGAATCCGCTTGGCGAGCTCGATCTGGAGCGCGAAGAACGATTCCGCACGCACGGCGTCGAGGCCCGCAGCGGCCGCTGCTTCCTTTGCGGCCGCGAGCACCTTCGTCTCCCTCGATCGGTCTTCGATTGGGATACCGCGTTGGCGCTTCCAAGCGGCGACGTCGGGCATGAACGCCAAGCGTCTCGCCAGCAGGTCAGCGAGATGGTCCGATGCGCTTCGTGGGTGCGGGTGTCCAAAGTACTCGGTCCGGAGGTGTTCCAGCGTTTCCTCGTTGTCGGCGAGCCACGCGTCGATACGCAGCCCTAGCGGTCCTTCGGTTTCGGTCACCCAATACACCTTCCTGTCGATGGCCGGCTCACAGCGCACGGCGGTAGTGCCCTCCCGTAAGTGATCGACCTCGACGCTGTCCGTCACGAACGCGTCTGCGCTTCCGGACGCCAGCAGGTTCGGAAGAGAGAGGTTCTCGTCCGTCGTGACGACCTGCGCATCGGGGAACGCCTCGCGGGTCCACGCCTCGAGGATGCCGCCTCGATTGACGGCGACGCGCACCGGTGCCGCATCGCCGACGACACAGGGGCCACTCGCGGCAACCGCTCTCGTCATGTACCCGCTCACGGCTCGCTCCGGCCGCCAAGTGACTCCGCTCATCGCCACGTCGAACTCGCCACCCGCGACCGACTCGCCGAGTGTGGGCCAGCGAAAGGGCACCCACTCGATCGGGCGACCGAGGTCCTCCGCCAAACGCACAGCCACGGCCACGTCGAACCCGTCTCCGTCGGCAGAGAAGGGCGGGTAGTCTCCGCTCGTCCCGATGCGAATCGGGTCGCCGGCGTGGGCGCAACCGCTCACGATCGCGATCCCCAACGCTAAAAGCCGCAAGTGCACCCGGACCGACCTCCCTCGCTCGGGCCTCTTGTATCAACCGGGCCTCTCTACGACGAGGCGTTTGGGCCCGTCACCCCTTACATGCACGCAGGGAGGGGCTCCAACGAGGTGAGGTCGCCCTCGATTTTCCGGGGCTTGCGGGCCCGTGCGGACGAGGGTCGCGAGTTGCTGGAGGGTGTCACGGATGCTCCGCAGGTGTGGGTTTCCGGGACCTCGCGCCAGCATTCGGTCGCCACAAGGACGACGATGGGTACTCGGTTCTTTTCAGGACGAAGGCTCTTGAAGCGGAACATGGCGCACCTCCTTACGATCTGGAGAGCTACGTTTTCAGTAGCGCCATCACTACTCATACACCGTCCGCTGCGAGATTATTCCCTCGATGTCGCAGGACGAGGCTCGCCCGCCGGCGTTCCCCTAGGGGCTTGCCACGGGGATGGTCAGCACGGCGTCGGTCGCAACGCACTGACTGAGGATGCGTCCCATGGAGTCGTCCGGCAGCTCGCCTGTGGTCAAATAAGACGGGGAGGGCGTCTGCGACACGAGCGTGAAGTCGCGAAGCGACACCGTGACCTCTGTCGCGTTTTCGGCGACGTCGATCCGCGCGGTGGCGGTGGGGGGCACGACCGGAACGGCTCCGTTGGCGTAGTCGACCTCGCACGGAAGCTCCTCGAGTCCGAGCTCCACGCCTTCGACGTTCTGCCCGTCGGAGATGTCGAGCCTCGAGAAGGAGTCGGAGATGATGGCAGGCTCACCACGTGAAATCGTGTTGAGGACGGCTGCCGAGGCCTCGTCGATCTCCACGCGGGAAGACAGCTCGAGGTCGAGCGGCTGCCCTGCCACGGGATCGTCGAGCGGAATCGCCGTCAGTTCCACGTCGAGGCCGAGCACGACGGCTCCCGCCACGTCGCATTCGACTCGCTGCATCACGCTGTACGCTCCGTCGAGGAATGGATTGCCTGCGCCGCACACCGGCAACCCTTCGCCACCTCCGCCGAGGTCGCTGACGCCGCTCAGGGGCCCGCACGGTGTTTCGAACATGGCACGGCCTTCGACCGCCTCGCCTTCTACGGAGGCTCCCTGGGAACCCCCAGCGATCTTGAGACCCCCGTCGATGTAGGTCAGCGTCACGCACATCTCTTTCCCGCCGAACCCCCAGGTCAGCGTGTCCCCGGTGTCGTTGAAGTAGCCGCACTCCATCCGTAGGTGTCGTGCGCCTCGTGACGAGATCGGAGGATCGATGGTGCTTCCGAGCGGCTCACCGATTCCTCTGCCGGTTTGGTAGATCGTTCGCTCGCCCCCATCGTCGTCTACGAAGCTCAGACGGAAGTAGTTGCCCCACTCGTGGTAGTGCGGAAGCACGTAGTACACGTTGAAGTCGGGGACTGTTCCGAGCACTGCGTCGTAGACAGACCCGACGTCGCACGTCATGCCGAAGCGGGACTCGGTGCCATCCGGGATCTCGAGTGAAGCGTTGTCCAGGTTCACGAGCTGAAGTCGCGTCTGCACGTCGGCCTCGTCTTCGGTGGTGAGCTCGAAGCGGATGGCAGAGCTCAGCTCTGCAGCGGAGATGTTGAGCAGGTGAACGTCTCCCACAATGACTGAGCGAGGCGGGATCTCGAGTGCCGCACCCGATGGAAACCGCTGCTCCTCCTCAAACGACTGCGTCGACTGCGCGAAGAAGACACCGCCGAGCGCGGCAGCTCCCCGTTCCCGGAAGCCTCGGTCCTCACATCGCCACGTACCCTCTTCGGCGGCTTCGCTTCCTTCGACCTCGGCGTTCGGCATGTACGTGCCCTCGGGTACGAAGAACCAGTTGGAGTGGTGCCAGCCACCCCCGTTCGATTGAGCGATCGCCGACACGTAGATCGGTTCGTCGTTGTCGAGTCGCCAGCTCTGACAGAACTCGAGCTGCTCCTCTCCGGCAGCGAGCTCAAACGGTTCGAACTCGTGGGCCAGTGTGCTTTCGGAAGACCCTCCGTCAGCGCACGCGCTGAGTAAAACGGCGAATGGGGCGAGACATCCCAACAGCTTTCGCATGGCGTCGACCCTACCGGGGCCGGCTCCGTCTTACAAGGATCGACCCGCCGCCCGCGCCCACTCAGTTGTTTCGGCGGACGCCGATGAAGTGGAAGGTGAGTGCGAAGGTTGCGCCCAGCTGCTGTCCCGCGATGCCCCCACTCACCCGCTCGCCGCCCGGCTGGTCCGCGCGCACTGCGAGGCCCATCACCGACCAATCGAACGTGGCGGTGAATGAGATCCACCGAACGATGGGGATCATCACGCCTGCGCCGAGCGTGAATCCGCCGCCGTCGGCGTCGAAGTTCGTGAGCTGCGAGGTGGAGAACGCATCCCCATCGACGATCCCAGCATAGTAGAGGTCGATGCGGATCATCGGATGAACGTAGGGGATGAATCGAAAGATCCCCTTCATGTCGAGCCCCACGCGCAAGAGCTTGTAGCCGTCGTACTGTGCCTGTCGATAGAACGCGCCAAGATGAAAGCCGCCGAGCCCGACGCCAATCGCGAAGCCCCACTCGGCACCGTTGTCCTTCGTGGCCTGAATCGTCTGGCCGCCGAGCGATAGCGTTCCGTACTTCGTCGGATCGAACGAGGTCGGCCCGGCCAAAAACTCCAGCCAAAGGAGTCCCTGCACCTTCTTGTAGTAAGGGCCGCGCTCGTCTTCGTCGGAGTCTTTCTTGGCTTCCGCTTCCTCGGGGGCAGCCGTGTCGGGTGCGGCTGGTTCAGTTGCAGCCGACTCGGCGGGTTCCACAGTTCCGACGGCCGACTCCCCCTGGGCAGCTGCCCAAGCTGGAAAAATCGCCACAGCGATCGAGAACACCAGTGCGTACTTCATCGACTTCCTCCCCGACTGCGACCCGCTCCGCGGTCCGCAGCGCCACGATATCACAGGCGGACCCCGGCGAAAGATTGTGAGCGCTAGTACCAGCCGCCGATTCCGAGCGAAACAGCTGAATACTCTGCGGCAACGTCGAAGGACGCGGAAATCTGCCAGCGATAGTCGTCAGGCCAGAGCCCGAACACGTTCCAACGAAGCACGTTGATGTCGAGCCCGAACGTGAAGTGTACGCGCGCCGCCGTGGCCTCGAAGCGCGATGGTTCGACGTAGGTTCCGAAGCGCCCCTTCATCCGTCGCGGCCAGAACTCCGTTTCGTACCCGACCCGCGGGGACACGCTCACGTTCTGCCCAGAGCGCTGGACGATCTGATAGGCGAACGATTCGACGCCCACGGCGTTGTCGAGCTTGCCAGTGATTTCGAGATCGATCGTCAGCAGGTGATAGCGTCGGGGCCACTCGTTGCGGAAACGGTTGCGCAGCACCTTGTAGGCTTGCTTCTTGATCGCTTTGCGCTCTTCCTCGAGCTCGGCGTTCTTAGCGTCGTACCTGGCCTCGATCGTACGGACCTGCAGTTCCACGTCTTCCCGCCCGCTCGCCCGAACCGCGGCGATTCGATCGGCCTCGGCTGCCGCAAGCTGCTGCTTCCGGCGGTTGAGTCGAGCCAGGTCGTCGGCGGCGAACGCTTCGATGCTGACCCAGGGCGGGTTCGGGGGGCGTGGACCGAACTGATAGGAAAACCCGATGTTGCCGTTCGTGGGTAGCGTCGTGGCATCCGGCAGAAAGAATGTCTGCGGATCCTGGTTAGGGTCGCCGCTCGACCCTCCACGTGTTCGTCGGCCGGTACTCAGCTTCGGGTAGATCGACGCTCCTAGGCGCCACCGCTTGTTGTGGGGCTGGGCGATCACGCCCACTTCGCCGCCGAGGCCGATCGTGCTGAAGGAATCCCCGCTGGCGACCAGGCTGTTCGACAAGAACGCACGCTGGCGCAGGATTCGAAGGCCACCACCGATGATTAGCTGCCCGTCGAGAAACCCGTATCCGACCTGGATGTGAAACGTCGTGAAGCGCAGTCGAAGCCTGTCGATGTCCCCAGAGGTCGGGTTCTCGATGTCGTTGATGGTGACGAACTGAGCGTCGATCGTCAGGCCGATGCCGAAGTTCCACATCTGCCAGTACGCACCGGGTATCAGGAAGAAGAAGTCCTGGTCGCCGAACGCCGCCGTCTCCTCGAACACCTGACCGCTGTTGTAGAAGTCGCCGGAATCGAAAGGATAGATGAACCCGAGTGCAAGCCAGTAGTCGTACCATTCCGGCCACTGGGGGCCGCGCCACGCGACAGCCGCCGGGTTTTGGAGACCGCCTTCGACTCCCTCCGCAATCGAGGTCGCGGCACCGGCGAGGCCGGTCACACGTGAGGTTCCGATGACCGCGCCACGCGTGAGGTCGACCGTGTAGTCGGAGTTCTGGATGGGCGTGCCGTCCGGCCCGAGCTGGGCCGCGGTCACCCCCGGGCCGAGCACGACGGACGCCGCTACCAGCAAGATCTTGCCGCAGGTTCTCGCTGCCACGGCGACGGAGCATACCCACTCCCTCTGTGAAGGTCATCAAGCGTGCGAAGCCTCCGAGGACCGGCGTTGAGCGAACCGGCGTTTACTTCGTCGATTCGACAACGTAGGCAGCGATGTCCTTGATCTGCGTGGGAGTGAGGGTCGTTCCGTACGCTGGCATGGCCCCAACCCCCGTCGTGACCGCGGCCTCGACCGTCTGAGCGTCCGGCTTCAAGTCGTCGAGGTTCGGCCCCACGACGCCCTCGGTGCCCGCTTCGGACAGCGTGTGGCACACACCGCACGGGGGCTGGGCGGCCTGCGCAAAGACCTCCTTGCCGGCCTCGCCGCCCTCGGACAGAACGACCTCTTTGCGCGGCTCGCTTTGGCCAGCGTCGCCTTGTTTCTGCGCCACGATGGGCGCTTGGTCGGGAAGCACGTCGACGAGGTTCACGGTGAGTGCGGCGTCGAGCCAGCCGTTGTGGCCGTAGCCTCGCTCGTTCTCGTCACGTTCGCGCGGCTGCGTATCGCCTCGCGTGTCGGTCGCCCGCGAAACGATCGTGTGTGCGCCAGCCGGCAACGCTGTGGTGTACGAGAACACGCGCCAGGCGTTTGGGCCGAGGTCTGGGCCCTCGAGGGTCGCGCGGCTCCACGTCTTGCCCGAATCGAGCGATACTTCGACTCTTCGCACTCCTCGCTCGCCGGAAAGGGCGACGCCGTAGAACGTGACCTCGCCGGCAAGCGTCGGTTGGTCGTCCGCACCGGGGCCGTTGACCCAAGACTTCACGGGCATCCGCCACATCGAGGGGTACTCGGGCCCGCCGGGCTTTCCGATCGGACGATACCGATAGCCTGTTTGATGGATCTTGGCCTGCGACTCGCTCTCGGTGCACGCGATGCGCTTCACGTACTTGATGTTGTTGCAGCCGTAATACCCAGGAACGATCAGTCGAAGGGGGCCGCCGTGCGTCAGCGGAATCGGGGCGCCGTTCATCTCCCAAGCGAGCAGGGCGTCTTTGAGCGCTTTATCGATCGGGATCGATCGCTCCACCACCAGCTCGTCACGGTCCATTCCTTCGGGCAACGTCTCGCCTCCGGTCGACGTGAAGAACTTCATGCCCGCGGCGACCCCGCCCAGATGCTCGAGGAGCGTCTTCACGCGAACGCCCGTCCAAAGCGCACAGCCAGCCGCACCCGTTCCCCATTCCGATCCCGACGGCGCGTGATCGAAAAACGCTCTTCCGTTGCCCGAGCATTGGATCACCGAGCCCTCCGTCTCTAGTCCGAGGCCTTTGAGCTGAGCGAGCGACATCGAGTCTGGGCGTCTCGTCCCCTCGATCTCGAGAACCCATGAGTCCGCGTGCGCCACGATCGACTCCGAGGGCATGGGGAGGTTGTTCCGCACGAAGAACCTGGAGACGGGGGTGATGACCCCCGCTCCGATCGCAGACCGCCGAACTTCGAGCGCGAGGGGAGATTTGCTGTGCTGGACGAAAAACTCCGGGTCGATCCCGTCTGGGAGCGACGGCGGCTTGGGCGCTGCGGACAAATCGGCGTTCTCGGGCGGGGGCCGCTCCTCTCGCCTGCACGCGGGGACGAGCGCGGCGCTCCCCGTGATCACCATCGTTCGCAGAAACTGACGCCGGGCTTCCAAAGACGTGTCTTGGCTCATCGTTCCGACCTTTCGCGCTGCACCTTAGGGCGACTTGGGGTGCTTCGTGACAACAATTCAAGGGATGCCCGCATTCGCGCACCTGGGAGAAGGCACTTGCCAGCCGCCGATATCACCATCAGGATAGCGTGCCGGGTAGGTCTGGTGGGCACCCGTCAACCCGAACCGTTGGAACCCCGCGATGACCGACGCGTGCCCGTCACGCGCATGACAAGGACAGCTTATGCGACATCGACCAGGAAACCTTACCGTGTGGACCTCGACGCTCTTGATCAGCCTCGCGCTCGCTCTCTCCGGGTGTGGCGACGACTCCGACAGCGGCGGGGGCTCGGGCGGTGACGGCGGCTCGGGGGGAACCCCGGGAGGTGAATGTTCGGTGGAGGCACCGGAGGCGCTCCGCACGTGCGTGCTCGCCGTCAACGACGCCTGGGAGTCCTGTTACGAAAGCACTGGCGCACCGTGTACCGCGGATGACGAGAACGTCGCGAGCGCCCTCAGCGCGCTCGAAACGACGGTGAGCGCTTCCTGCGCGGACGACGAGTTCGGGAGTCTCACCGCAGAAGGCGTCGTTGGTCGACTTCGAAACGCATGTGCGTCCGAGGCCAACTCGCTTGCCTGGAGGACGTTTGGCGGGCCCCAGGGTGCCGTGTATCCCGACGTACCCGAGGCTGATCAGGCCTGTCTCCTGGCGTCGCACGGGGCGGTGTCCACGATGGTCGACGCCTCCCTCGCTGCTATCAACACGTGCCTCGCGGCCGGCGACTGTGACGGAATCGACGTCGAGCGGGAGTCCTTGGCCGACACCGCGCGCACTTCCGTAGAGGGTGCTTGCGCGGACCTCGCGGCCATCATCGCCGTAGGTCCAGCGGAGTACGTTTCACGTGCCGCTCATCAGGTCGACTGCATGACGGCCACCGGCCATGCCGACACGGGTACCCTGACCCTCGGCTGCGGCCCCACCAACACCGACTTCGAGCCGACGCGTGGCGAGTACGTCCAGATCGTCGTCGACGGCGAGAAGTGGGGCACGATGTGCGGCGACGGGACCGAGTTCGCGTTCCAGGTTCGCCTCGCGCCCGAAGGTCAGCCGCTCGATCGCATCATCGTCGGGCTTCAGGGCGGTGGCGTCTGCGCCTTCTACGAGGACTGCGCTGCGCGCTTCGAGAGTAACCCCGGCCTCTTCAACGCGATGGACGACCAGCCGACCTCGACCGGCATCGCCTCGAACGACCCGGAGGTGAGCCCGTTCGCCAACTGGACGAAGGTCTACGTTCCCTACTGCAATCAGGATGTGTTTGCCGGCGGCGGCGTGGTCGAAGAGCTCGTCGATGGAGAGGACTCGCTCGACCTCCCGCGCTACGGCTCCAGCAACATGCGCGCTGCCGTTCAGATGGTGCGTGACGTGATCTGGAAGGCGATCGACGCCGAGGGCGGCGAAGGCTTCCGTCCCGACGAGGTCGTGGCTCTGTTCGGCGGGTGGTCGGCCGGAGGGTACGGGGCGCTCTACAACTACCACTGGTTCCTCGACGACCTTCAGTGGCCTCGGACGACTGCCTTCCCGGACGCGTCGGGCGCGCTCGACAACGAGATGGCGCTCGGCGTTCGCGGGCTCGGCATCTTGAAGATCCCCGCCTGGGGCATGCTGCCGAATCTTCCCCCGTACTGCTTCGCCGGCGCGTGTGCGCTTGGGCCCGTGCTCTACGAGGCGATCTCGCCACGACTCCTACAGGTGCCCCAGCAGCAGATGCTCATCCTCAGCAACCAGTGGGACGACACCCAGCGGCGGGATGCGTTTTTCAACGGCTTCGGAGAAACCACCGAGTTCTGGCAGGCGGAGTGGTTTAACACCATGCGTCGCGACTTCTGCGACACCCGCGACCTTCCGGGCATTCACTACTACTACACCGGGGTGACCGCAGAGAGCACCCACGTCGTCACGCTTCGTCCCGAGCTCTGGGAAGGCAGCGTCGCCGGTGAGGTGATGCGCGACTGGTTCGAGCGCGCCATCGAAGAGCCGGACACCGTCGAGAGCCGTACGGAAGAGGGTGACTGGGTCAACATCTTCGACGGCGTTCAACCGTATCCCTGCACGGTGGCTCCCTAAGTCGGCGTTCCCAGATCGTCTTTGCGCGACGCTTCGCGCAGAACGGGCTTCCGACGATAGGCATATTGTGCGCATCTGCTCCGAGTAGGTGCAGATTCTTCGATTCTCTCGCCCGTTCGCTGCAGGAAATGCGGCGATTCCGAAAAGTTCTGGATCGCGTGCGACAAGCGTTTGTGTTCCGTCACTGAATGTAGAGACTAGCCCTCAGCCTGATACAGAAAACGGTGAGGGTGGTATGAACGCGGCTTCGTCTCGGTGGTTCCATAGGTCTCGGTTCGGTCGGCTGCTCGTCATGATGATCGCGGTCGCGGGCCTCGTTCTCGTCGGCTGTGGTGACGGAGATGGCAGCGGTGGGAGCGGCGGCGATGGCGGCTCGGGCGGCGGTGGATCCGGCGGCATGGGCCCCGGGGGAAGCGGGGGCTCGGGTGGCATGGGTGGCGGCGGAACGGGCGGCCAAGGAGGCGTCCTCGACCTCAGCGACCCGGAAATGCTCACCGCGCTCGTGGACGCAGGCCTGCCGCTCGTTGCGGAGATTACTGACGTCACCGTGTCGAGCCCGCCGGTGATGGAGTTTCGCGTTGCCACCCAGTCCGGGACCGCGGTTCGCGGCGTTCCGGCATCTTCGGTCACCGCGACGTTTTCCAAGCTCGAGCCCCCGGTAATCGTAAACCAGGGCACGCCAGAAGAGCGTGTCCAAGAGACCTCTCGCTGGCAGAGCTACATCAACGTGCTCGCGCAGCCGGGCGGCACCGAAATGCCCGCGCTTCCGCAGGCGCTTCAGGCTTCACGCGATCCCGGAGCGGTCGAAAATGAAGACGGGGAAGAAACCAGCAACGTGACCGACAATGGAGACGGTACGTACGTCTTCAATTACACGACGGACGTGACGGACGTAACCACCCCTGTACCCATCTCGTGGGAGCCCACGTACACCGCGCGCGCGGGGATCGAGATTCGACTCTCGGGCGCAGGCGCGCTCAACCCCGACAACCCTAGCTACGACTTCGTGCCGGACGGATCTCCCGTGTCGGTCGAAAAGAACATCGCTGCCACGGCCACCTGCAACGACTGTCATCAGCGCCTTTCGCTTCACGGGGGTGGCCGTTTCACCGAGGACTACTGCGTCACCTGCCACAACGACGGCACGCGTGATCCCGACGGAGGTGAGTCCGTTTCGATGGCGTACATGGCGCACTCCATCCATGCTTCCGCGGCGCGTGACGCTCAGGGCGCGCCCTACGTGGTGGTTGGGTTCCGCGGAACCATCCACGACTACTCGGAGGTGACGTATCCCCAAGACGTACGCGAGTGCACCAACTGCCACCAGGGCTCCGCCGAGACACCGGAGGGCGACGATTGGGCGCAAACCGTCAACTCCCTCGCCTGCGGCGGCTGTCACGTCGACAACGAGGTGGTCGCGCTGGTGGTGGACCCGCCTAATGAAACGACCGGCCTATCGACCTACCGCATGGAGCACAAGCTGATCGGGCAAACCTTCAACGACGGGGCGTGTCGCAACTGCCACAACAACGACACGTTCAATCCCCCGATCGACACGGCTCTGCGCCACGTGATCTCGGAGATCGTCGTCGCGACCGACTTCCAGTACAACATCATCGACGCGACCGACACTGATGCCGGTGAGTTTCCCGCCGTCACGTTCAGCGTGACCAACCCGAACGACGACGACGCGCCATACGATCTCGCAGAACCTGACGGCCCCTTCGACACCTCTGAATGGGGGGGTGACGCGCGCCTCGCCGTGATGCTTGCCTGGCCGACGAGCGACTACACCAACATCGACACCGGAAGCGCCGTTGCGGGCTTCCGTCCGGGATCTCCCGCGCAGAACGTGAGCATGGATCCGCTGTCCGCGTGCGTGCCCCCGTCCGGGAGCTGCACTGACAACGGGGACGGCACTTACACGATCACATCGCCAGTCGCGGTGCCCGAGTCGCTTGCGGGTTCGAGCCTCGCGGTCGCCATGGAGGGGCATCCCTTTGCAGTCGTGAACGCGAACACCGATGCGCGAGCCCAGATTCCCGTCACTGGCGCCGTGTCCTACTTCGAGATCAGCGAAGCCGGTGGGCCTGGCGAGCCCCGGATCGTCGGCGCATCCATCGAGAAGTGCGCCGACTGTCACGGCAGCCTGCTGAGTCTGCATGGCAACAACCGCACCAACAACCTCGAGCTCTGCGTCACCTGTCACAACGCCAACGCCACCGACATTCGGGCGCGATCCGGCGACTTCGGCTCGCCGATCATCCCCGGCGAACAGTCGATCGACTTCAAGACCATGATTCACGGCATCCACGCAGCGAACGTCGTGATTTACGGATTTGGGGGAACGGAGCACGACTACAGCGAAGTCACCTATCCGGGCGCCATCAACAACTGCGCTGCATGTCACGTCGGCGACAGCTACTACCCGACGAACCCCGATACGCAGCCTCGCTTCGCCACGACCTTCATCAGCGACAACTTCGACAACGCCGACTTCCCCGACGAGGTCGTGTCAACCGAACCGAGGACCCCGGAGCGGGAAGAAACGCTCGCGAACCAGGTGGACGACCTCAATCGCACGGCGAACGCGTCCGCTTGCCTCCAGTGCCACACCACGGCGACTGCCGAGTCCCATACGGTGATCCCCGGCGGTGCGAAGCTCTCCGTGAAGCAGGCGAACGACGGGACGCTGCTGCCTACCCCAGGCGATCCGAACCCGGGTGCCGTCGAGACCTGCACGCTCTGTCACGGTGCAGGGAGCACCGTCTGCGATACTTGCGATACGCGCGTCGGACACCTCCCGTGGTTTCCGCTTCCGTGACACACGGTCGCCACTCAGGCCGTGGCGCTTGAAGCCGCGCGCCGATTCGCCGATTCTCGCATCGTGCGCGTAAGGGCGACACTTCTCGGACTGTGCTGGGCGCTGAGCTGTTGTCTCGGTGCCTGTGAAGAGCTCGTCGTGCTCGACTCCGCCGAACCGCCTGGGGTGCTCGACGCGGTAGAGATCGCGCCCGAGATCTTCGGTCTCGTCGGTCAGGTACGCGAGCCCAACGGCTCCTTCGTATCGAGCGGCACGGTCTTCCTCGTTCCTGCCGCCGACGTGGCCGGCTTGGCGGATACCCCGATCGATCTCTTTCTGAGCCCCGAGGAGACGGCGGCGGCGACGAACGACGAACCGATCGAAGATCTCGTCGATCTTCGCGGGGATACGTACGAGCGCGCGACGGTCGACCTCGACGGGATCTATCGGTTCTCGACGTTGCCGGAGGGCGACCACTTCGTGGTTTGGTTCCCCGACGAGACCGATGCGCGTCACCTCCCTGGTGGCGACTACGCGAGGGTCTCCTTCTCGATGGCGTCGCTCGTCGGAATGCGGATGGACCTCCGAGTGAGCGCAACCCCCGGCGCCACTGCCACGTACGTGGGTTCCTCGGTTTGCATGGTGTGTCACGGTCTTCAGAGCACCACGCGCACCGCGCACAATGTCGGGCTCCAGGTTCCTGGTGTGCGTTCCATCCTGCAGGACATCGAACCCTGGCCCGATTTCGACCTCGGACTCGAGGCGTTCGACGCCGGCACCACGCTTTTCTACGCGAGCTGCAACCCGGATGCGTCGGATGCGTCCAAGTGTGAAGTCACCGAGGATCCCCCGCCGGGCCCCGTGAGCTTCGAGATTGGGCTTCGGCGCGATCCGTCGGTCCCGCTCGGGTCCGTCGGCGCGTACTACGTGGAACTGGTCAACCGCACCAACACCGAACCGACGATTCGCTACGATGTCGTGCTCACTTACGGAGGGGCGCTGTTCCGCCAGCAGTACCTGATGCGACGAACCAACTCCGGCGGGTCGTTTAGCTACTTTCTCCTGCCCCTCCAGTTCAACTACCAGGGCGATTTCGAGAACCCGGACCCCGACGACTGGCCGTGGCGCGACTATCGATCCGATCAATGGTTCGACTTCGAGGCAGGTGCGATCCGAGAGCCGGCGAACGGCGAGTCGTTCGACAACAACTGCGCGGGCTGTCACTTCACGGGCTACTCGCTCGACGGAGACGACACGGAGGGGTGGGCCGCACGTGCGGTCGTCGACCTGAGTGGAGCGTTCGACTACGACGGCGACGGGCGTCCAGAGCTCATCAACGTCGGATGCGAAAGCTGTCACGGGCCAGGCTCGGAGCACCTCGAACTCGCGCCGAGAGGCGGCGCCATCGTGTCACCAGGCTCGCTCACTCCGGGCCGCGCCACAATGCTGTGCGGAAGCTGCCATTCGCGACCGGTTGGGATCGGAGGCGGGATGACGGGGCTTCCGCTGTCGGCGAGCGACGAGATGCCGAGTCCGGGACTCCGACGCGCGCACTTCGCAGTGGACAACACCACCAGGGTAGGGGGCGCCCCCTCCGACTTCTTCGCTTCGGGTGACGCGTTCTCTCACTATCAGCAGTACTCGGGCCACCTTCAGGCGCAGCACTACCGGAACCCCACGCGGATGAGTGACTGCACGGGCTGTCACAACCCTCACGCCAACTTCGACGACGTGTATGGCTCCGCGGTCGAGGAGAACCTCAACGCGGTGTGCGTCGTGTGCCACTCGGAGCCGGAGTTCCTGACGGTCCTCGAGCACGTCGCCACCGTCACGGGCTTCAGCCACGACACCATCACGAGGGAGTTTCGCTGCACCGAATGCCACATGGTGCCCACCGCGAAGTCCGGGGCCGCGGTCAAGGCGCTCCTCGACATGATCCCGAGCATGGACCCGCCGGTTCAGTACTACTGGAACGACATTGCCGCCCATCGCATGTCCATGACCGGTCGCGAGGCGTACCAAGAACAACCCGTTGCTGCCACCAACGCTTGCGCGCCGTGCCACGGCGGCTTCTTTCCGAACCGATGATAAGGCGCGTCCACTTCTCGTTAGTCGCTCTCGTCTTGTTTCAGGCGTGCGACCAGAAGCGTGACCGACCGGAGCCCGCCACAGCTTTCGCCGAGGTGAGCCCGATTCTCGATGCAGCGTGCCTCGAATGCCATAGCGGCGGCGAGCCTGCGGCGGGGTACTCCGTGGCCGACTACCTCGAGACCATCCGATGCGTTCCCGACGGTCAGCCTGCCACGCTGCCTGCCGATCTGAGCGCACCAATTCTGTCGGTACTCGACCGCGCAGACCACGCATCGTTGCTCGAACCAGACGACCGCGAGACGCTCACCAACTGGGTCACTGAAGGCGCTTGGCCCGCGCGAAACGGGACACACCCTGGACAGTGGCTCGATCCGCGCACGCCGGAATGGCACGGAACCTATCTTCGCGAGAACGACTGGGCGCCGCTGCTCGATCCGACTCGCGGGGACGCGTGTGGACTCTGCCACGAGGGCGCGCCGGTCCCGGTGTCAGGCGTCGACGGCCCGGCGCCCGGCGCGGACGACTGTACGAGCTGCCACGACTTGCCTGGGGGCGTGATGTCGTGCGGGACCTGTCACGGAAACGGGTTCGTCCCATATCCGCCGCGCGACCAGTGCTACTTCCCAGGGCCCCCAAGCGGCGGCGCGCACATGGCGCACGCGGTTCCCTCCGCGACGCTACCTACCGCGTTCGGCTGTCAGACGTGCCACTTCGGACAGCGCTATGCCTCCCTCGACGATTTCCACGGGGACGGCGATCTTCATGTGGTGTTCCAGCCTGCGTGGGGGCCCGATGCTCGCTACGACTTCGAGTCACTTGCGTGCGCCACAACCTGCCACACGCGCGGAGGGTCGACCACGAATATCGCATGGGACGACGAGCGAACGTTCGACTGCGGCTCGTGTCACCAGGCACTGCCCGCGGGGCATTCGCAGATCGCCTGCACCGGGTGCCACCGAGGCATCACGCCGGAGGGCGACGCGCTCAACCCGGAAGCTCCACACATGAACGGCCGAATCGATGCGTTCTAGGCTAAAGCGCACGCCTCAGCGGCCGCTTCTGATGAACGTATGGCATCCCGTACATCGCTTGGCGTCTGGCTCGTGGGATTCGATCCCTTGGTGGCAGGTCGCGCATGCGGAACGGTCCGCGCGTGCCCGCATGGCGTGAGTCGAGTGGCAGGCCGTGCACTCCGAGTGTCCAAGATCATCGGGCCCGATGGGGATTCGGTGGAGCCCCGGAAGCTCCGTGACCGCGTGGCAGGTCGTGCACTGCTGCCCCGACGAGATGCCGCCGCCGTGGGGTTCGTGGCAGGACGCACATTCCTGGTGCCCAAGGGGGCTCACAGCCAGCACCGCTTGATGGCAGGTTTCACACCCCGTCGTTTCGCCGACATGGTGAGCGTTTCCTTGGTGGCACGATGCGCAGGTTTCGTGCCCGGCGTTTCTCGAGGTCAGGCGGACCTGGTCGCGATGGCACTGCGTGCAGAGGTCGCCCTCGGTCACTGACCCGAGATCAAACCCGTGGGGAGCATGACAGTCGGTGCAGCGAGTGTTCCCCGCGTGGAACGCCGCTTCCGACGTCGCCTCTGCATGGCAGTCCGAACAGGCCATCGCCAGCTCGCCCTTCTTCTCGGGGTGAGGCGCATGGCACGAGGTGCAGCGCTGGCCGTCTGTTTCCGGATGGGAGGCCGCGACGTCGCCGTGGCAACCCCGGCACGATCTATCGCCTGCCCTCTGGACGGCATGCGGCTCATGGCAGCTCCGACAGTCGGCATGCGCTCGAGATGACTGCGCAGCGAGGGCATGTGTGTCGGCGTGACACGACTCGCATCGAACCGCATCCGCTGCGGAAAACTGATGGGCCTCATGGCAGCTCGCGCAAGAGTCGTGCCCGCCGCCGAAGGTCGCCGTCGCGGGCACGGCTGCCACGGCGTGCTGTCGGCTATTGTGGCACTGCAGGCAGGCCGTTGCATCGGTCGCTAAGTCGTGCCCCCCATGGCAGTCGGTGCAGGCACTTCGTGAATCGACCTGGCCGTGCCGAAGGTCGATGTCACTATGGCAGTCGGTGCACTCAGCCACGGTCTCTTCGGTCAGCCGATGCGGGTTGTGGCAGTTCGCGCATGCGATCGTGTTGTGCATGGCGAGCCCTTCGTGAGTGGTTGCGTCGAACGGCCCGTGACAGCGCACGCACTCCCATGGACCCTCGGTCGTGTCGCTTGCCTTGAACGTGTGGCAATCGAAGCACTGAGTTGGATGCTTCTCACTCCCCATGTGCGCGATGGCCGCCTGGTCTTCGTGGCAGCTCGTGCACGAGCCCATGTCGACCCCTTCGAAGTCGTTCCGCGTGGGGTCATGACAGGCGTTGCACGGGAGATGGCGGTTGAGCACGTGCTCGGAGTGGCCGGGCGAGAACCGATCGAAGGGCCAGGTCTCCGTGACGACTCGAGGGGCTGGGGCGCGCCGAGTCTCGACGACCGTGCGAACGCCGTCTTTCATCGTCCACCAAACGGCCAGCGCCGTGACGACGATGGCCACGAGAAGCACGCTCGCGACGACCCATCGCTTCACAGCCCACCCAGATGGCAGAGTCGGCAGGGTAGGTCGTTGACGATGTCGAGACGGCTGTTGAAGCCAGGAGGGTGGGGGTTCCCACCGGGACCACCGACCCGATGACACCCGACGCAGAGCATCTCGCCCGCGCCCCCATGGCAGGTCGAGCAGTTGAGGGGATCGAGGCGTGCGGCAGGCCCATGGCTGTTCGAGGTGCCGGGCGGGCCGGACCAACCGGGGGGGTGGGGGTTCCCGAGCGGAGCGTCGAACCCGGCGATGCCCACCCTTTCGTGGCAGTCGACGCAGAACAACGGGCTGTGGCAAACGACGCACGCGCCGGCGTCGGCGGCCGCCTCTAGATCGTGAACGGCGAAGAAGTTGGCTCGGTGCATCGACGGTCGAAGTGGTTCATCGAACGCCAGTCGCGACGGAATCGCGGGTACGGTCACCCCGTGGCACGACGCGCACTCGCGCTGCGTGTGGCATGCGGTGCAGAGGTCGGCCTGTGCAGCGGCCTGGACACCGTGCTCGCGAAGAAAGTCTCCGTCGTGCACGACGTGGCTTTCCGGCATCCCAAGTTCGGCTTGGAGCTCCACGTGGCATCCGTCGCAGTCGCGAGTATCCCATTGACCCTTGTGCGCGTGGCACCCAAAACAAGTCGGATGTTTGGTTCGCACGTAGTCGTCGTCGGTCGTGACGTTCACGTGGCAACGCACGCAGTCGCCCGCGCCTTCCTCGCTGTGCACCGCGTGGGAAAACCGCATGTGCTTCTTGGCGGTCGCCGCGGCCTGGCGAGTGCGGTGCCGTCCGTGGCAGTCCCCGCACGGACTCGGGTCGTGAGGATCTCGATGACAAGACACGCAGTCTGCAGTGCTCGGCAAGTGAAGCGGCCCCTCGGGGCCTGCATCCTCGATTCCGGCGTGGCATTCCACGCAGTTGATGCCCTCGAGGACGTGCGCCCGATGTTCGAACGCCCAGTCTTGAGGCTCTTGGTTGAGCCCAAGAATCTTCGCGCAGCTGCCGCAGAGAACGAGGATCGCGATCGCCGCCGCGATTCGGAGGGCCCGACTCATCGTTTCGGCCACTCTCCGCGATACGCGACGCGAGCTAGACCGCGGACCTCGTAGCGCTGTACCTGGTTGGCACTCGCCTCGCACGCGGCCGAGACGATCCAGTTCGCGCTCGGCTCCCAGCGCACCGCGAGCCGACCCCACGGCCAGACGTTGCCCTGACCCGGAAGTGGATCGTCGGGGATGATGACCTCGAACTCAGGCATGAGCCCCACCGAGGAGTCGTGGTCCTCCCACACCGGAATGACCGCGGCCAGACGGATTCCCGTCCACCTAGCGATCGAAACAGCTTGCCGGCGGAGCTCGCCGAGAATGCTGCCTTTGCCTTCGTCGTCCGTGCGCAGGACGCCGCGAAGATACCCGCTCCAGCCGAACGCCTCTCTCGCATCGCGGAACGCAGCATCCACCCAGAGGTCGAGCCGTGGAGCGGCGCGCCAAAGGAGGTTGCCGCCAGCCGCGAGAGTCCCTGGATCCCCGAGCACGGTGAATAGCGAGGTCTGCTGGAGCATTCGGGTAGGCGACCGCTTCGTCGCGTAGAGCTCTCCTCGGATCGACCGACGCTTCGTCTCCGCCGACACCGTCGCGAGGACCTCCGCGAGCCCCCGGTTCACGAGCTCCCAGGAGAATCGCGCCGCCATGTCGAGCCACCGCGCGAAGCGCAGGGAGATGTCCGCACCGACCTCCTCGTCGGATCGCTGACCGGCGTTGAAGCGACTGTAGTAGGAGCCTCCGATCACACCGATCTTTCCGAGTCCCTGGGAGATGCGGCCGCCTGCTAACCAGTCGGAGCCTCGGCCGTCGATGTCGCCGTCGACGGGTACACCGCCGAACACCTCGAAGTGGGTCTTGGATGGCGCCCTCAGGATCAGGTGTCCGCCATCGAGGTGCACCGCACGAACGGCGCCTGTGGCGAGGATGAAGCGTCCGAGGCGCGTGTCGCTCACGCCCCGCGGATCACGGACACGTACGGTGACGACGAGTGCTTCAAAGGTTGGGTCGTCATCGAAGCCGAGCTGCGAGGCACCAATGCCGCCCCACACCAACGCCTCGGCATCGACGTAGGGGTACTTTCGCGTGGACCCTTCGACGATGATGAGGCCGTAGTTGGGGTTCGCCTGGCCCCAGAGCTCTGCACCGAACCGGTGTGGCTGTGCGAGCGCGTGATCCCCCGTGGCGGTGGCCGCTAGCGCAAGAACTGCGGCAATGCTCCACCGGCGGACGGCATCGGCACGGATCTTCGGCCTTGCGTCTGAACCCACGGATGGCCCATGGTTTCGCTGCCTTCCCTCATGCACGTATCGCCGCTGTCGTGGATCGCGCTCACCTGTGCCTTGATCGCCGCTCTGATCATGGTGCTCTACCTCGTCTATCGGCCTCCTCTCGACGCCCGGACCAAGGCTGTCCTGGCGCTCGGTCTCGGGGTGCTGCCCATCATGACCGCGCTGATTGGCAACGTGGAAGGTCTCCGTGCCACCGAAAGTCAGGCTTTTTGCGGGAGCTGCCACACGATGGATCTGCACATCGCCGATGCCAACGACCCCGACAGTCTCGGCCTCGCCGCGATTCACTCCCGCACCAAGATGTTTGGCGATAGGAGCTGCTACGTCTGCCACAAAGACCATGGGATGTACGGCTACGCGCTCACCAAGCTCGGCGGCATGGGGCACGTCTACTATTTCCTCAGCGACTACATGTGGGAAGACGTCGATGCGTCGATCTCCCGCATCCACATCGCACGCCCATTCCGGAACGAGAACTGCATGCAGTGTCACAGCACGAGCGGCAGGCTCTGGAGTGAAGTGCCTGACCACCGGGGGCTTCTCGAAGACCTCCGAACCGGCCAGACGAGCTGCGCGAGTGTGGGCTGTCACGGCTACGCCCACCCGTTCAGCAAGGCGGACGAACCCGGCGCAGAGGCCCACCTGCTGCACGACCCCGTTCTTTCGGAGGGGCCGTGAGACGTCGAATCGACGAAGTGCTCGACACCGCGTCGCGCCGACGGCTGCTCACGGCGGCATGCGTCCTCGGGCTCATCGGGCTCGCGCTGATGAGCTGGTCGTTGTTCGACCAGGGATGGATCCCCGTCATGATGGCGATGTCGATCGGACAACTCGTCGGCACGCTATCATTCGCGCTGTTCGTGTTGGTAGTGATAGTCGACCTTCGCCGCGCAACTTTTCGCCAGTCGACGCCTCCTGAACCTCGGGATCTCGACGACCCGTAGCCGCGCCCGAAGTTCGCGAACGATGCCCTCGCACGAGTACGCAAAATGTGCGTATCTGTCGTCGATCGATCAGTCGCTCGAGGAGCGTACGACCATCACGCTGCATGGCGCGTGACGCACCACGTTTTCTGCGACGCTCCCGAGGAGCTGCCGCACGACGCCGGTTCGGCCGTGCGAGCCCATGACGATGAGTGACGCGCCGTTCTTCCTGGCGACGTCGCAGATCGCAGCGGCGGAATCGCCTCCCGGGAGCACATCGTACTGAACCTCGTTGTCCGACAGTCCGCCAAAGTACTTCCTTCGCGCTGCGAGCAGTTTCCGCCGTGCGCCTTCGTCCCAACCGGCCGCGGGAACGCCGTGCTTCACCGATTGATGACTGACGTTCACGAGAAGGACTCGGGCATCGTCGAGTTTCGCGAGCTCTGCGGCGCGGGGGAGGGCCTCTTCGGAGCAAGGTGAGAAGTCGGTGCAGACGACCATGAGTGCCACCATGGCGCCAGGTTATTCAACCCGAACGGTGTCGTCACGTGAGAACGCACCTTGGTGCTTCGCTCGTTCGTCGTAAGCTTGACGTCTCCCGCGGCGATTCTCTACCTTCGCGCAATCGTTTCACCCGTTCGGGAGACCGCGCCAACTCCGAAGCAAGTGCCACGCGAATCATACCCGCCAGCCGTCTGGGACGGCACCACCGAAGTTCTCGAGGACGTCGTCGGCGTGAAGTCGCGATACTGTCGGTTTCTCGATACTCAAGACTGGGCGCGTTGGAGCGCACTCTTCCTGCCGGACGCCACGCTTCAGATGGGGCCGTCGCAGGAGGCCATCGTTCACGGACGCGACGAAATCGAGGCGCTGCTCCGATCGCAGCTTCGTAAGGCGAGCACACTTCATCAGGTACGCGACCCCGAGCTCCGGGAAGAGGGCCTCGGCCGCGTCCGGATCATCTGGCGCATGAAGGACCGGGTTGAAACGCCCCTGTACCTCCTCGAAGGGGCGGGCTTCTACGACGACGTCTACGTTCAAACGCCGGAGGGTTGGCGCATCGAGTCTTTGCGTCTACATCGGACCAAAGTGGCCTTCACACCCAAGTCCTTCGTCATGAAGTCCGTACTCAACGCGCACCGAAACGGGCTCCTTCGCTACCTCTCGCCATCTGCCGACCGTACTCTCGGCGAAGCCCTCCATGTGGGGCTCCGTCCCGGCCAGCGACCATGACCCGAGTGCTGCTGACGGGCGCGGGGGGCAAAGTTGGGCCCTACGCGGTGCAGGCGCTCATCGAACGCGGGTTTGAGGTGGTTGCCACCGACCTCTCGGTCGATGGGATTCCGGGTGGCGTGCGATTTCAACGCTGCGATCTCACCGATGCCGCGGCAGTCGACCACATGATGTCTTTGGTACGGCCCGACGTCGTCGTGCACTGTGCCGCCGTGGTGGCACCCGTCGCTTATGCCGAGCCGGCGCTGGCCGAACGAGTCAATCTGGGCGGCACCAAGCATCTCATCGACGCGACGTCGAAGCACAGCCCGGACGCGTTCGTCGTCTTCATCTCGAGCTACGCGGCGTTTGGGCCGGTGTGTCCGACCGACCCGATTCGCGGCCCCGACGATCCGTGCACGCCTTGCGACAACTATGGTTCTCAGAAGCTCGTCGCCGAGGGTTGGCTCCGGGAGTCGGGCCTTCGTCAGTGCTCGCTCCGATTGGGCGGGGTGCTTTCCCCCCTGGACCTGATGCCGGGCCACCCGAGCTACCGACCGTTCCTCTTCATGGTGTCGCTCGACCAAACCGAGCACGGCGTCGACGTGCGCGACGTCGCCCATGCGGTCGCATCTGCGGTCGCGCACCAGCCGGACGGCAAGGTGCTGCTCATCGGTGGCGACGACTCTTGGAAAGCCACCGCGCGTGTTCTCCGCCAGGAAGTGTTCGGCGCCATTGGGCTCCCGACGCCTTCGGAGCGTGCCTTTCGGACCGTTGCCGATCCTTCCGTGCCGGACGGCTGGTTCTACGAATCGTGGATGGACACGCGCGAGAGCCAAGAGCTTCTCCAGTTTCAGCGAACCACGCGCGAGGACATGATGCGCGAGATCCGCGAGAACCATCGCCGACAGTCGACGGTCCTCCGTCCTCTTCGTCCACTCATCGCCGGCGGGTTTCGGTTTGCTTCGCCGTACCTCGGGTTTCGGGCCTTGGTCCCCGGCCCGACCATCTGGGACGACATCTGCCGCGTGTACGACGTCCCGCGCGATGTTGCCAACGCGCCTACATCGAGTCTTCGGCACGGAGCCGCGCCAGTACCTGCATCGTGAAAGACGGCCTCAAGTAGAAGCCGCGAGGCATCGTCCACTGCACGGCACCGTCTTCGTCGGGGGCGCGGCGGCGGCTCCTCCCACTCGCGGCTTTCGGACGAACTTGCAGCACCTCGCCGAGGTGGCCCGTGATCAACGCGACGTCTCCGCGCGCGATCAGTGCGGCGAGGTGTTCCCAGTCGTTACGGAGCGCCGCGGTCTCGCTCTCCGTCGGCCTCCAAAGGTATGCGCGTCCAAGCCGCCGATCGCGGAGCGGCGTCTTCGACGCCGCCTCAACCGGAACGAACAGTACGGTCTTCAGTTTTTGAAAAGTCACGCTCTTTTCCCAGTCGGTTTCGACCATGGACGACAGCGAGATCGAGCAGACGAACGTGGACTCCTTTGGTTTCCCACGCGGGTCGAGCGGAATCGTCTTGAGTTCCACGCCGAGTCTCTGGAAGTCGGGTTCAGCGCGGGACCCCGCGGTGGCTCCGAGCGCGCGTTCAATGACCTGTCCCGCGAGCCCCTTCGCGTGGCGCCCGTGGTTCGGCACGTCGACCCCGAGTGTCGAGGCCACCTCGCCCACCGTGAACCCCGAGAGAGCGCGCGCCCGACCGATGAGTTCCTCTATCGACCGCGGCTCCTGAGGCAGGTCCATCGCCGCGGTCTCAGCCGTGAAGCTCGCACACCTTGGTGCCAAACAGGCGTTCGAGCGCCGTCAGGAAGGCGTCGCTTGGGTCGACGTACAGCCCAGTCTCGCCGAGATCGACGCGCCAGTCACCCACCGAGGCAAGCTCGAGCGACACGGGGCACGGCCCAGGGAACTGCTCCAACGTTTCGCGCAGCGAGTCGAGCTTCGCGCGATCGACCCCGTCGACCGCGAGCTTCACCGTCACGGACTTGGTCCTCTCTTTGAGGGCTTCGCTCAGCAGCGTGACGTCGTCGAGCAGGATCTTTGGTTCGGTCGGCGCGCTGTCGTCGTTTCGGTCTTGCTCGTGCTTGACCCGGCCGCTCAACAGGACCGGTTGCCCGGATTGAAGCGCCTCGCGTGTTCCGTTCTTTTCGAGCGGTTTCGGTCTGACGATGACCTCCACACGCCCGAGGGCGTCTTCGAGGTGAAAGAAGGCCATGGTGTGTCCCATCTTGGTGCGACGCTCCCGATAGCCTTCGACCGTGCCGCCGACAGTGACTTTTCGAGACGCCTTCAGCTGTTGAATGCCCTCGGTCGTCGAATCGGCGAACCGCCGAAGTTCGCCTTGGTATCGATCGAGCGGATGCCCCGACACGTAAAACCCGAGCGTCGCCTTCTCCCGCGACAGCTGGTCCCGGGAGTCCCATGCGTCGATGACCGGGAAGCTCCCCCCAGGATGCTCGTACGCCTGCGCCTCTTCTTCCTCTTCCATGAGCCCGAAGAGGCTCTCCTGACCGCTCGACCGCTCGGCCTGGATGCGCTTGCCGCGCTCGATGGCCTGCTCGATGGCAACGAACCCTTGCGCGCGATGCACGTCGATCGCGTCGTGCACGGTGTCGAACGCACCGCACTGCACCAGCGCCTCGATGACGCTCTTGTTCACACGCCGAAGGTCCACGCGCGCTCCGAAATCGAAGATGTCGACGAAGGGGCGCTCAGCGATGTCCCCGTCTTCTTCGGGGTCGGCTTTGCGGGCCTCCAAAATCGCATCGAGCGCCGAAGCCCCCACGCCCTTGATCGCCCCGAGGCCGAACCGAATCTTCGGCCCCATCGGGTCGTGGACCTGACCGTCGTAGCAGACGGGCTTGTGACGAAGACGCGCCACGTCTTCGGCGTCGTCGGGGGTGTAGACGACGGTGAAGTCGATCTCGGATTCGTTGACGTCGGGCGGGAGCACCGTGATTCCCATCGACCGTGCCTCGGCCACCGTCCGGACCACCTTGTCGATCTTCTCTTTGTCGGCAGTGAGGGTCGCGCACGTGAACTCAACGGGGTAGTGCGTCTTCAGGTAGGCGGTTTGGTATGTAATCAGCGCATATGCCGCCGAGTGGCTCTTGTTGAAACCGTAGCCTGCAAAGTACGCCATCAGGTCGAAGATTTCTTCGGCTTTTTCCTGGGTGTGTCCGCGCGCGACCGCGCCGTCGATGAACACGGTCTTTTGCTTGTCCATCTCGGAGGCCTTCTTTTTGCCCATGGCCCGCCGCAACAGATCCGCTCCGCCGAGGGAGTAGCCGGCCATCTCTTGCGCGATCTGCATGACCTGCTCTTGGTACACAATCACGCCGCGTGTCTCCTCGAGAATGTTCTCGAGTGAAGGGTCTGGATACGATACCTGGGCGCGCCCGTGCTTTCGATGGACGAAGTCTTTGTCCATCCCGGCGCCCATGGGTCCGGGACGGTAGAGCGCAACCGCGGCGACGATGTCGTCGAATCGATCCGGGCGTAGCTGTTTGAACAGGCTCTGCATGCCGCTCGACTCGAGCTGAAACACGTTGGTGGTCTCGCCGGACTGCAAGAGCGCGTAGGTTGCGGGGTCGTCCATGGGGATCTCTTCAATCTTGAAGGGGGACCCTTGGCGATCCGGTCTCTTGTCGATGAGGCGCGTCGCCACGTCGATGACGGTCAGCGTGCGGAGACCGAGAAAGTCGAACTTCACCAGCCCGGCGGCTTCGACGTCGTCCTTGTGGAACTGCGTCACGTAGACGTCGGACTCGGGGCAAAACACGGGGACGTGGTCCCAGATGGGACCCTCACTAATCACGACACCGGCAGCGTGCATTCCGGCGTGTCGCGTCAGGTTCTCGAGCGCTTGCGCCGTGTCGAGCAGCTCGTGGGCCTGATCGTCTTGTTCGTAGGCGGTTTTGAGGCGCGCCTCCTGCTCGAGCGCCGTTCCGATCGGCACGCTCTTACCCTGCACGGGCTCGGGGATCATCGTGGCGATCAGCCCTGCTTCGCCCGGCGTCATACCCATCACTCGGCCCACGTCTCGCACCACGCTCCGGCTCTTCAGCTGGTGGAACGTTGCGATCTGCCCGACGCTGTGCGCTCCGTATTTGTCGCGCACGTACTGGATGACCCGATCCCGCTGATCCATGCAGAAGTCGATGTCGAAGTCCGGCATCGATACACGCTCCGGGTTCAAGAACCGCTCGAACAGAAGACCATGGGTGATGGGGTTGAGGTCGGTGATTCGAAGCGCCCACGCCACGAGCGACCCGGCGCCAGACCCCCGACCGGGACCCACCGGGACCCCGTTGTCCTTCGCCCAGTTGATGAAGTCCTGGACGATGAGGAAGTACCCGGCGAAGCCCATCTTGAGGATCACGTCGAGTTCGAGCTCGAGCCGCTCGTGATAGGTGCTCTCCTCGAACGATTCCTCGCGTCGGCGCATCTCCTGTAGGCGTCGCGCGAGGCCCGCGACCGACAGCGCGCGCAGGTAGTCTTCCTCGGTCCCGTCCCCAGGGACTTCGAACCGAGGCAGTCGTGGGTCGGCAAGCGGCGTGGCCTGACCGGCACACATCTCCGCGATTGCGAGCGTGTTCTTCACTGCGTCGGGCACGTACGAAAACAGATTGTGCATCTGCTCAGGCGTCTTCACGTAGAGCTCCGACGAGTGGTGATGAAGGGTTTCCATCTCGCGGAGGCTCCGGCTGGCACCGATGCACTGAAGCACCAGCTGGGCGTGCGCCATTTGTCGCTCGAGGTAGTAGCAGCAGTTGGTCGCAACGAGAGGAAGCGTCAGCTCCTCGGCGAGATTCATCAGCACGCCGTTGAGCGGTCGGTTCTCCGGGAAGCCGTGATCTTGGAGCTCGACGAAGAAATGGCCCGGCTCGAACGAATCCCGAAGAGCCGCCATCGCCTCACGACCCACGTCGGGCCCCTTGTTGAGGATCTCCTGTGCCAGGAACCCGCCCATGCACGCGCTCAAGCCGACGATGCCGCTCCGGTGCTTTCGAAGGACGTCGAAGTCGATGCGCGGGTGGTCGTCGGTCGTCATGCCGTCGACCCAGCCGACGCTCACGAGCCGCACGAGGTTCTGGTACCCCTCCTGGGAGCTCGCCAAAAGCAACAGGTGCGTGTGTTCCTTGTTTTGAGGGTCGGTCCGATCGCCCGCCGTGAAGTTGACCTCGCACCCGAGGATCGGCTTCACGTCGTGGGTGTCGCACGACTGTACGAGCTGTACCGCGCCGAACATGTTTCCGCTGTCGGTGACGGCGACTGCGGGCATTCCCATTCGGCTCACGTGCTCTACCAGACTCGGGATCCGGATTGCCCCGGCGAGCATCGAGAACTCGCTGTGAACGTGGAGATGTACGAACTCGGTGGTCATGGGCGTGCCGGCGAGGGTTGAGAAGCGCGCGTTCCCCAAGGTGCTCCTCCGCCTACTGAACGCTAGTCTGCGTTGTCTTTGGCCAATAAACCACGGGATTTTCCGCAATTCTTCGCGCTCCGCGGGGGCTCGGCGAGAGCGCCTCAGACCGACCCGAAGATCGTGTTTTTCGATGCGCACCTTGTGGGATACAGCGCAAGCGGTACAATCACGCGTTGCCGGAGAGCCGGCAGCGGATTGAGGAGAAGCAGGCTCGCCTCCCGGCGGGTCTGCGCAGGTGAAAGTAGTTGACCATGAGTAAGAGACTGTTCTGCGGGGGGCTCGCGTGGGCCACGACGACCGAGGACCTCCAAGAGGCCTTCACGCCGTTCGGCGAGGTTGTGGATGCCAAGGTCGTGACCGATCGCGAGACCGGGCGTTCGCGGGGCTTCGGGTTCGTGACTTTTTCCACGGAGGAGTCCGCGACGGCGGCCCGCGAATCGATGGACGGAGCGACGCTCGGCGGTCGAACCATCCGCGTCGATCTCGCGCGTGAGCGTCAGGGCGGCGGCGGCGGCGGCGGGTACCGCCGGTAACCCGCTAGCGCAGTAGCTCGAAGTACCACGCGAGGATTCGATCCCCCGCGAACAGGTATTCGAGCGCCCCGATTGCCAAAAACGGGCCGAACGGCAGCTTGAGCTGGCCGACTCGGGAGGGATCCGTCTCGTCGTCCGTCTCGATCACCTCGCCATCGATGACTCGCTCCGCGATGGTTGGTGTCAGCTTGCGTCCAGTGACCAATGCCAGCGCGGCGTAGACCAGCCCCTGCAGCGATCCGGCCACCACGCTGAACAGGGCACCCTTCCATCCGAGGAACGCGCCGATCATCATGAGGAGCTTGGAGTCTCCCTCTCCCATGCCGCGTCGCCCGGCGAGGTGCTCGTACCCCCAAACGAAGACCACCTGGACGAGGAGGTAGCTTGCCCCTGCACCGACGGCTGCCGACCACACGCCTGGCTCTGCGCGAAACGGTGCACTGACCAATCCGAGCGCAGTGCATGGAAGGCTTACCTCGTCCGGGATCTCCATCCACTCGAGGTCGACGAACGTGGCGATCAGCAGTCCGCCCACGAAGAAGAAGTAGAGTAGGGCCTCGATCGAGGCATCGAGAAGCGAGACGCCGAGCGGAGCACGACCGATCCAGACTTCGGCCACGGCCACGCCCAGGACCGCACCGAGGAACTCGATGAGTGGGTAGCGAACCGAAATGCGCGCCCCGCAGCATGCTGCTTTTCCTCGGAGCGCCAACCAACCTACGATCGGGATGTTCTGCCAGGCCCGAATGGGGCTGCCGCACTCGGGGCAACGGCTTGCGGGTCGCACCACTGACATGCCGCGCGGCCATCGGTAAATGGCGACGTTGAAGAAACTTCCCCACGTAGCGCCCCAGAGGAACGCCGTCATCCACAGGAACCAGCGCGGGATCTCCGACGCGAGCATCTCGGCATGCTAGCAGTGCCGACCCACGGAGTCGGCTTCTTTGCACGAACGCTTCCCCCGGTTGCAGGATGATACGGAGGATGCGATTCAGGGGCTCTCATGACCGGTAGCGAAACACGCGCAGCGCTTCGCGATTGCAAGCGAATCGTGGTGAAGATCGGCAGCCGCGCGCTCTGCGCGGAGGGGGGCCGGTACGCGCTCGTTGCAGAACAGGTGGCCGACCAAGTGAAGGCAGGGCGCCGGGTCGTCCTCGTGTCCTCTGGCGCGGTCGCGGTGGGTCGTGAACGTCTTGGCCTTACCGAACGCCCGAAGAAGGTCGCGCGCCTTCAGGCGGCAGCCGCTGCCGGCCAGTCGCGTTTGATGAGGGCTTACGAAGACGCTTTCGCCGCGCACGAGCTCAATGTGGCGCAGGTGCTTCTGACGCACGACGCGGTCAGCGACCGCGACCGCTACCTACACGCGCGTCGCGCGATCGACGAGCTCCTACGGATGGGGGTCGTTCCGATCATCAATGAGAACGATACGGTGTCCATCGAAGAGCTCCGCTTCGGCGACAACGACCAGCTCGCAGCCATGGTCTGTACGTTGGTGGGCGCCGACCTCCTGGTTTTGCTGAGCGACGTGGAAGGCATTCTGGACGACCGCAGTCGGCGCATCTCCCTCGTAAACGACGTCTCCGAGATCGAGTCGTTCATCAAGCCGCCCGAGGACGATCTCGGGCTCGGAGGGATGCAGTCGAAGGTAGAGGCCGCGCGCCGTGCGACCCACCGCGGGCTGCCAGTTGTGGTTGGGCCTGCCGCATCGCACGATTTTCTCACGTCGCTGATCGACGGCGAAGACGTGGGTACGCTTCTTCTGCCGCACGGATCTCCGCTCCCGAGCCGCAAGCACTGGATTGCGTTCACGCTCAAGCCGCAGGGTCGCATCGTGGTCGACGACGGCGCTCGCAAGGCGCTCGAGACGCGTAACTCGAGCCTTCTGCCAGCGGGTATCGTGTCGGTAAGCGGCTCCTTTGCCGTCGGGGACTCCGTGTCGATTGTAGCCGAGAACGGACATGAGTTCGCGCGCGGGCTGGCTCGCTACAATGCCGCCGAAATCACGCAGCTGGCTGGAGGGCAGAGCGGACAGATCGCGGAGCGAATCGGCAACCATTCGGGGGATGAGATTGTCCACCGAGACGACATGGTATTGACGTCGAATCGTGGATAGCGCCCGCACTCCCCATCCTCGAAAATGGTGCTAGATTCACGGGCTATGAGTGAAGAACTCACGACCCTGGTCACCGACCTCGCCGTTCGGGCGAAGGAAGCGTCCCGTGCGCTCGCAACCGCGAGCACAGACACGAAGAACGCGGTGCTGCGCCGGGTCGCCGAAGCGCTTCGGGGGCCGGCCGGGGATCGCGTCATCGAAGCCAACAAGCGGGACCTGGCTGCGGCCGAGTCCACGGGCCTCTCGAGCGCCATGCTCGACCGACTCGGTCTCGATCGCAAGCGCATCGAGGGCGTGGCCGAAGGCGTCGAGCAGGTGGCCGCATTGCTGGATCCGGTCGGCTCGCGCGTCGAAGAGCGCGTCCTTGCGAACGGGCTGCGCGTCTCAAAGATGAGGGCACCTCTCGGTTTGATCGGGATCATCTACGAATCACGACCGAACGTCACCGCCGACGCAGCGTCGCTATGTCTGAAAAGCGGTAATTCCGTATTGCTGCGCGGTGGCAAGGAAGCGTTTCACAGCAACCAGGCGATCGCCGAGATCTTCGTCGACGCGCTCACGGCGGAGGGGCTTCCTCGCGAAGCTGTCACACTTTTGCCCACGACGGATCGACAAGCGACTTTGGTGATGATCGGTCTTGATGGTATCCTCGACATGGTCATTCCGAGAGGTGGAGAAGGATTGATTCGGTTCGTCGCTGAGCACGCAAGAGTACCGGTCATTCAGCACTACAAAGGTGTGTGTCACGTCTTCGTCGACTCGAGCGCCAACCAAGACATGGCGCTCGACATCGCGCTCAACGCGAAGGTCCAGCGCCCGGGCGTCTGCAATGCCATGGAAACGCTGCTGGTTGATCGGGGCGTCGCCGGCGAGTTCCTTCCGAAGCTCGGAGCCGCCATGAAGAAAGAGGGCGTCGCGCTCCATACCGACGCCCGTGCCCACGAGCTCCTGAAGGAGTCGCAGCCGGCGACCGACGCGGACTGGGACACCGAGTATCTCGACCTCGTTCTGAACGTCGGCGTGGTCGACGGAATCGACGGCGCGATTGAGCACGTGGCGAAGCACGGATCTAACCATACCGAGGCGATCGTCACCGAGAACGACGCCCACGCCGAGCGCTGGGTGCGCGAAGTCGACGCGAGCCTCGTCCTCGTCAATGCGTCGACTCGTTTCAACGACGGCTTTGCACTCGGTCTCGGCGCGGAGATCGGAATATCGACCACGAAGCTTCACGCGTACGGCCCCATGGGTCTCGCCGAACTCTGCACGCTCAAATGGGTGGGTCAGGGAGAGGGTCAGGTCAGGAACTGAACAAGGAGGAAACGTAGTTGGCAAACCAAGCAGAAGGCGCGCAACTCCAAACACAATCGAGTTCCCCTACGAGCCAAGGTCCGGCTGGCCGAGAGCTAGCCCTCAAGATCGCCGAGGCAGCGCTCGACAAGAAGGCAGCACGAATCGAGATCATCGATGTACGAGGCAAGGTCGACTACACCGACTACGTCGTGATCATGAGCGGTCGAAGCGACCGCCAAGTAGCTGCCATCGCGCGAGGCATCGAAGAGGTACTCAAGTTGCAATACGGTGTTCGCTGTGCGGGCGCCGAGGGGTTGCCGCAAGGAAATTGGGTGCTTCTCGATTTCGGGGACGTGGTCGTGCATATCTTCCATCAGGATACGCGCGGCTACTACGACCTCGATGCGCTTTGGCTCGATGCAGAGCGCGTCGAGTTCGAGGGTGCGCCCGCCGAAGAAGGGTTCGTGTTCCCGTAAGAGCGATCGGGTCGTGCGCGTCCGCATCATCGCTGTCGGGAAAGCGAAGGACCGGAGTCTCCGAGAGCTCCTGGGCGACTACTACGCTCGGATTGCCCGCTACGCGAAGTTCGACGAGGTCGAGGTCAAAGACGGCGATACGGCCGACGTCGCCCAAAGGATCGCCAAAGCCATCCCCGACCGGTCCCGTGTAGTGGCGCTCGAGATCGACGGGCGCGCCCTCTCGAGCCGGGAGCTTGCGAGCTGGTTCACTCGGGCCGAGAACGATGCCGTCCAAACGGTCGTGTTCGTGATCGGGGGTGCATACGGCCTGCCAGCGGACATCTCCAAGGCCGCGGATCTCCGCCTGTCACTCTCAGCGATGACGTTTCCACATCGGCTCGCCCGTCTCGTCCTCGCGGAGCAGATCTACCGCGCGTTCTCCATTCAGCGCGGCGAACCCTACGATCACTAGGGCCTGCGATTCCGCGAACCGCTCGCAGGGAGCGGTCGATGTAGAGTCGTGCGTCGGTGGGCAGAAGCGATGATCGAGTTGTTGGCGCCCGAACGATGCGCCGCCTGCGACCACTCGGTCGAGCAAGCGGGCTTCTGCGCTTCTTGCGCGGCGCTGGTCGAGCGCGCGTCCGATGCTCGCGCGGTCTTCGAGTACGAGGGTCCCTTGGCCGACGCGATTCAGCGCTTTAAGTTCGAAGACCGCACCGAGCTCGCCCGTCCGCTTGGGCGACGGCTCGCCGAGGAGGCAACACGCGTAGCCCAGGGGGTCGACGCCGTCGTTCCGGTTCCGCTTCATTGGCGCCGCCGCCGTTCCCGCGGCTACGACCAGGCCGCGCTTCTCGCTAGGCCCGTGGCTCGCGCGCTCGGCGTCCCTTTGTGGTTGCGCCGGCTGCGCCGCGTTCGATCGACTCCCCGGCAGGTGGGGCTTCCGCGTGCGGCGCGTCTTCGCAATCTTCGGGGGGCCTTCTCCTGCGTCCCACTGCGCGGCTCGCCCTCGGTTCTGCTCGTCGACGACGTGGCGACTACCGGCGCAACTCTCGCCGCCGCCACCCAGGCGCTTCGGCAGGCGGGAGCCGTCGAGGTCGTCCCGCTCGTCCTGGCGGTTCGCCTTCTTCGCTGAGCCGCGTACAGTGCGCGCGTGCGTCTCGGGTTGTGTAGCGTGATGTTCTTGGCGGCTTGTGCCGCTCCGGAAGCGCCCGTTCAAGATCCGCTCGACTACCTTCGTGTGGGCGTCAACCCAGAGGCCGAAGTCGACGCGATCATCGCCGACCTCGAACGCCATGGCTACGTACTCGGGCGCAAGGTCGTCGAAGACCGCTATGCGGCTTTCGGAGCGACCCGAGGCCCCGACTCGACGGTTCGGGTGGTCACGGCGCGAGGCCCATCATTCGCGGCGCAAACCCCGGACGTCCGAGCGCCTCGACGCGTTCGATTGAGCCTCGCCCCCGAGCCGCGCCCCGACTTCAACGGAGACGGGGTGCCGGACATTGTGATCGCATCACGTGAGGTCGAGCGAACGTGCCTCGTTTGGTTACAGGTGCCCGACGATGGCTTCGTTACCCCGGTATTTCAGCCCGACCCCGCGTGGGGCGATCTCCCCTGCGTCGTCGACCTCGATCCGGTCGCGCGCAGGGTCTTGCTCGAGGTCACCGTGCCTGCCAGCGCGTCAGCGACGGCGAGGGTTATCGCGCCTGTCCGACTCGATGCGAACGGATGGAACCTCGACGACGGGGAGTCCGCGCAGGCCCACTGGACGCGGGAAGTGGAACGTCGCCGAACGCTTCGCGACGCAGCCGTCGCTTCCGGTGAACAGGCGTTGGTCGGGCGTCTCGACGCCGAGCTAGCCTGGATCGACCACCTGCACCGGGAACCGGACTCTCCGAATGCCTCGACCGGAGTTGTTCCAAGCTCGGACGGCGTGCTAGAGGCGGCGGACGATGGCCAAGAAGCGCGTTGACAAAGGGGTGCCCGGCATGGAGCTCCTCGTGTGCCGCAACCCGAAGGCGGCCAAGCGCTACGACATCGAGGAACGATACGAAGCGGGATTGGTCCTACACGGCTCGGAGGTGAAGAGCCTTCGTGCGCGACGCGCAAATCTCGAGGGCGCGTACGCTCGCATCGAGGCCGACGAGCTCTTTCTCCACGCAATGCACATCGCTCCTTACGACCAAGCAGGTCACGCCGGGCATATTCCGCTTCGTCGCCGAAAGCTCCTCGTCCACCGGCACGAAATCGAGAAGCTTCGCGGGAGGCTCACCACCAAGGGGTACGCGCTCGTTCCGCTTCAGGTTTACTTCAAGAACGGTGTGGCAAAAGTTCAACTGGGGCTCGGCCGAGGCAAGAAGAAGGGCGATGAGCGCGAGGAGATCCGCCGTCAGGAGGATCTCAAGGAGGCCCGCGCCGCCATGAAGAGGCATAAAGGGTAGAGATGGACGTCTCGCTCGAAACCGGGGAAGCCGCGCGCGCATCGAGCTTTGATGGTGGACTCCTCGTGCTCGCGAGCCCGCGGGCGTTCGCGCCGGGCGCTCCGGTTCGCTTCGCCGCCGTGCTTGAAGGCGTCGACCGGCGCTTCGAAGGACGCAGTCTCGGGTCGAGGCGCCGCAACGACGCCGGTTTCGAGGTGAGAGTACGCCTCGTCAACCTCACGCGGGGAAACCGCATCGCGCTGACGGCGGCTCTCGCTACTTGAGGCGATCGAGCGTTTCGAAGACCGACTTCTTCACTGCCTCGAACTCACGCGGAAGCTCGACAGGTTGATTCGGGTGCCGGCTCTCCACTCCCGGGATCTCGTTGTCGTGGTATCGAATCTTGAACTGGGTGAACTTCAGCCCGTTTGCGGTCGAAATCACGACCACGCGCTGCCCGGGCTCGATCTCGCCTCGAGCGCGGAGTTTTTCGAGCGCCGCCAGTGCGACTCCGGTGTGCGGACAGGTGTAGCTTCCCGCTCGGTCGGCCGCGGCGGAAGCTTCAGCGAGCTCCGTCTCGCTCGCTTGTTCCACGACACCATCGAACTTCTTCAACGCGCGAATCGCGCGATGCACGCTCACGGGGTTACCGATACGAATCGCGCTCGCCTCGGTCTGGCCCGCCGTGACCGGCTCGAAGCTGTCCCATCCCTGCTGGTAGGCGAGGTAGAGAGGGTTGGCTTTCTCCGCCTGCGCTAGGCAGATCCGCGGGCGCTTCGAGGTGAGGCCAAGCTCGTACATCATGTCGAAGCCGGCGCCGAGCGCGGCCACGTTGCCGAGGTTTCCGCCAGGGATGATTACCCAGTCCGGGACTTGCCAGTCAAACTGCTGGACGACTTCGATCGCAACGGTCTTCTGACCTTCGAGGCGCAGCGAGTTCTTCGAGTTCGCAAGGTAGATGCCCTCTTCATGAGAAAGGCGCTGAACGATGTCCATGCACCCGTCGAAGTCGGTGTCGAGCGCACACACCAGCGCGCCGTTCGCCAACGGCTGCACCAGCTGTGCGGTGGTGACTTTGCCCTTGGGCAGAAGCACCACCGACGGGATGCCAGCGCTCGCGCAGTACGCCGCGAGAGCGGCTGACGTATCCCCGGTTGAGGCGCAGACGATCGCGCGAATGGGCGTTCCGTCCTGGATCATCTGTTTCACGGTGCTGACCAGCACGGTCATGCCAAGATCTTTGAAGGACCCGGTATGGCTGTTCCCGCAGTTCTTGATCCACACGTCGTCGAGTCCGAGCGATCTGCCGTACCGCTCGGCCCAGAACAGGTTCGTCCCGCCTTCGGCCGTCGACACGATGTTCTCGTCGCGCAGCATGGGCTGCACCCACTCCTTCTTGCCCCAGACGCCGCTACCGTAGGGCCATTCGCGCGTCATCCAGCGCTGATCGAAGAGCTTGATCCACGCCGAACCGCTCCGGTTCCGGAGGGCATCGATGTCGTGGTGCACTTCGAGCAGGTCGCCGCATTCCTGGCAGTTGTAGATCGCCTTCCCTAGCGGATAGGTGGCCTGGCAGCTCGCGCATCGAAACAGGGCGGTGTAGCTCATGGGAGCCCGAGTATAAGGCGATTGTGGGGGGGTGCACCCTGTGACGGCGCCCCAAGCCCGGCGGCTCGCGGAGCGCTCACGCTTCCTTTTTCTGGGGCCCAGGAACCAGCGAATACGTTGGCGCGCTGGGCCTTCGCGCAAGCGCCTCGAGGTGGGCGATCATCTTGGGATGCTTCGCGACGAGCTGGTTGAACCGAGTGGCGGGCATTCGCAGCACCATCACATCGGAAACCGCCTCGACG
>JBCDFZ010000020.1:0-85619 GCA_039177115.1 Myxococcota bacterium | reverse complement strand
GCTATCGCACTGATTTCCCGGTGCGGGGTCTTCTGATCGACCGCAAGCTCGGCAACGTCCTCAAGATGGACCGCCACCGATACGTGAAGACCGCCTACCATGGGTTTCAGCGGCTCTCGCGCGAGGAGCGCCGCCGCGCGTACCACACCCGTCGCCTTCGGCCCGGAACCGAACGCTACCACTGGGTGGACACGCTCTACGCGCTTTCTGAGGTGGCCGTGTACGCCGCGGTCATCGCGCACATGGAGTCCACCGGACAAACGGTCGACTACGCGAAGCTGTTCGCCGACGTCCGAGACTGCGCCGACCTTTCCCATCAGGACGGGTCGATCCTCGACGTCGTGCTCGCCGACCTCCCGAATTTCGTCGAGCGCGACGAGGGCCTCGGCACGCTGTTTCACAAGTTGAGGAGCGCTGGCAAGAGGCTCTTCGTCCTCACGAACTCCGGACCCGAGTATACCGACGCGATGATGTCTTTCCTGCTCGACGACGCCCTCGAGGAGTACCCGAGCTGGAAGAACTACTTCGACTACGTGTTCACGGCCTCGAAGAAACCCTCGTTCTTCACCGCGAAGGAACCGTTCACCGACCTTGCTACCGGGGAGACCACGCGCCAGCCGAGTCGCGGACGCGTGTATACCGGGGGCAACATCGGCGATCTCAGGCAGACCCTCGGCGTTCCCGGCGACGAGGTGCTTTACGTGGGGGACCACATCTACGGTGACGTCCTGCGCGCCAAGAAAGAGTCGGCGTGGCGTACGGCGATGATCATTCAGGAGATGGACGACGAGCTCCGTACGCTTCGCGAACACGCACACGGCTTCGAGCGCGTCGCCGGCCTCGAGCAGACTCGGACCGCAGTTCAGGACGAGCTTCGCGAGCGGCAGGCGCGACTCAAGAGGACCGAACGCGCGCTTCAAGACGCCGAGCTGGACGGGGAGCGTCCGAGCTACGAGGCTGAACGCGTCCGGCATCGCCGCGCCATCGATCGACTCCGCGCGCAGCTCCGAGGGCTCGATACCGAGCTCTCCACGCTCAACGACAGCCTCGACCAGGCGTTCCACCCGTTTTGGGGATCAACGTTCAAGTCGGGTGCGGAGGTATCGAGCTTCGGCAACCAGGTGGAGCAGTACGCATGCCTCTACACGTCGCGAGCGAGCAACCTCGTTCAGTACTCGCCGATGCACTACTTCCAGAGCCCCAGGCACCGCATGGCGCACGAACTCGGCAGCGGTCCGAGCAGCTGAGCGCGCCTTTTTCTGTTTTTGGGCACCCCGGCAGGCCTATACTTGCGTTCCAAGGGAAAGGGGCGCGCCATGGCGACATCAGCAACCAAAAAGCGGACGACGAAGAAGCGCACGACCAAGACGACCAAGAAACGAGCCGCTCCGAAGAAGGCCGCCAAGAAAGCCACCAAGAAGCGCGCCACCAAGAAGACGACGGTCAAGAAGCGCACCACCAAGAAGTCGACCGCCAAACGAGCGGCTTCAAAGAAGGCCGTGAAGACGACGGCGAAGAAGGCTCCCGCGAAGAAAGCCCCCGCGAAGAAGGCCGCACCCTCCGCCGCTGAGCGAGCCAGAGCCGAGGCCGCGCTCCTCAGGAAACGAGCCGCCGATGAGATCGCCGCGCTCAAGAAGAAGCTCGAGAAGGTTCGCAAAGACGCGCGCAAGGAGACCGCCGCGCTCAAGAAGAAGCTCGAGGCTGCCACCAAGAAGCTCCAGCAGCGAGGCTCGAAGAAGCGCGCGCGGAACAAGAAGTAGCGGACTTTGGATGGCCCCGCAGCCGGCGCTGCGGGACGCGTGTTCTCGGTGGAGCGACGGGGGATCGAACCCCGGACCTTCGCACTGCCAGTGCGACGCTCTCCCAGCTGAGCTACCGCCCCAAGGGACGCCCGGCTTAGCATCTGCCCGGCCCGCCGCAAGTGCGTCGATTGGGGGGGCCACCGTCGTTTACCCCCCTTTTTTGACGGAACCGCGTCGTTTGGCGAAATGAGAGCGGATGCGCGCGCTCGCGGCATGGCTGCTTCTCGCTCTCGCTGGGTGCAACCCCTACGACGACCTTCGCCTTCTCGACGTGACGGCGGTCGAACCGCCGCAGATCGAGCCGGGGGGCGTGCTTCGCATCGAGGGATCCGGGTTTCCGCTCGGTTTGGACCCCACCGTCTCACTCGACGGAACGCTGTTTCGCCCGGGGTCCTCGCCCGAGCCGTTTCAAACCGTTTTTCCGGCCAAGGTCCAGACCGAATCCCGCATCGTCGCGCCCGTTCCCGACGAGGTGGTCGAATCCTTCGATGGCCGCGGGACGTTCGACGGCGTCCTACGGCTCGCGTTTCGCACCGCGAACGGCCGCCGCGACGTGTACGCCGATCGCAACGTGGTGGTCGACTTCCTTCCCGACACGACGCTGATGCTCCGCGGCGACGCGGATGGGTCGGCGCTTCCTTCGGTCGACGCCGAACACTTTGGGATGGTCCTTTCGCGCGAGGAGACGGGCGCCGTCGGTGTACGCGTCGAGGCCGTGACGCCGGGCGCCCCAGCTGACGCCCAGGGTGTGCGCGTGGGGGATGTGATCGTCGGACTCGACGGTCTCCGCGTCTACAGTTGGCGCGACTTTCTGCCCGATCCGTCGCGAACTGAGTCACGAGTCTCGGTGGTACGCGAGGGGCTCGCGGGAGTGCACGCCCTTCGATGGCCCCACGACGCGACGATGCCTCAGGCGAGCCTCGTCGCTCTCGCGGTGATGCTCCTGCTCGGCCTCGCGCTCGGCTGGCGCTCCCCGGCGGTGCTGTGCATTCGCGCCGCGTCCGCGGGATCGGTGGCCGGCTGGCTCACCCGTGCCAGCTGCCTCCTCGTACTCTCGGCGGCACTCGTTTGTGTCGGCGCCCTCGAGACGACGACCGCGTGGATCGTCGGACTGGGTCTTTTCGCAGCGCTCCAGGCCTTCGCCTCCCGGACCCGAACCGTGGCCGTCGACTACGCGTTAGCCATCGTTTCGACCCTCACGATCATGCTGTTGGCGCAGACGGCGAGCCTCTCGTCGATCGCGATGGAACAAGCGGGAAGCGTGCTCGACTGGTACGCGTTTCGGTCCCCCGCTTCGACTCTGGCATTCGCCGCGTTCATTGCCGCGCTCGGTAGGGCCGCAGACCTCGAAAGGCTCTCTTCGACACTCTATGCATCCGCCGGAGCCCTCTTGGGCGCAGCGCTGTTTCTCGGTGGCCGTGGGGCCGGTGCCCCCGAAGAGGCCATTCCCGTCCTGTTCGCCAAAGCCGTCGTCCTCCTCCTGGGCTCGCGCTGGTTTGCGCTCGACCGGCGCACCGCCGTTACCATGGCCTGCGCGGGCCTGTTCATTGCGTTCGTTCAAGGCAGCATCGGCTTCGCGGGCCTTGCTCCGTTCTGGGCTCCCGCTTCTCTCGGGACCACGATCGCGCTGCTCGTACGGGCGGCAGCGCCCCCGTTTCATCGACCCGCGACTCCAACGATCGCCTAGCTACCGGCGTTGCGCGTTCTCGCGGACTCGGACATCCTCCCAACGTTGTCGTGCTGCACGCGACTACCCAGGTTCAAACGCATGGACATCGAGCTCCTAGCCTCACGAGCTGAGGCGCTGATCGGCGATGAGGGCCTCACCACGACGGCTCTACCCCGCGTTGGCCTGTTTTCGGCGAAGCACCCGGTGCCCCGCGAACCCGTGCTCTACGAGTCTTGGGTCGTCGTCCAGCTGCGAGGAAGCAAGCTGCTCCATCACGCTGGACGCGAGTTCGTCTTCGGCGCGGGCAGCGTCCTTACCATCACACCCGGCGCGCCCGTGGATTGCGAGATGCGGGTTCGATCCGGGGAGCCCCTGGTTTCGCTCTTCCTCGAGGTACGGACGGAGGAACTGCTCGAGGCCGCCACCCTGGCCGGGGCTCGAAAAGGCGAAGACGAGCGTCCCCCGCGGCTCATGGATGTGTCGCCGATGGATGAGCGTTTGTTCGACGTTTGCCGGCGCCTGCTCGACTTGCTGCACGACCCTGTCGACGCGAGTGCTCTCGGTGAACCCACGATTCGAGAGCTGATCTACCGGACCGTCCAGAACGGACCGCGCAACGAACTCCTCGAGCTCGCCGGCAGTCGGAGCGCGGCTCCGGTTTTGAAAGCGGTTCGTTCGCTTCGTGAATCGTACGACCAAGAGGTGTCCGTCGAGGACCTGGCGCGCAGCGTCGGCATGAGCGTCTCGTCCTTTCACGAACACTTCAAGCGCATCACGGGTCATCCGCCGCTCAGATATCTGAAGGGCATACGCCTCGGTCGCGCTCGTCAGCTGCTCCGCACGGGGCACGTCACCGCAGAGCAGACGGCGATTCGCGTGGGCTACCAGAGCGCGTCGCAGTTCAGCCGTGAGTACAAGCGCTACTTCGGCAAGTCGCCCGCCGAGGACCGCCCGACCCGCAGCGCCCAGCGCTCCGTCGCCGTCGGCTAGTTTGGTGCTGGAAATCGAGAATTGAGCAAGACATTCGTAGGATCGTGCCTTCGGCGCCGAACTCCGGATCGCTAGGTTCGTCGCATGCACAACGAGAGTACCGTCCCCGCCGACATCTCGCCGGAAGACCTGGGCAAGGTGAAGTACTTGGCCGAGTTTGCCGTCCGCCCCATGTTCCGCACCCCAGTCCACAAGCTGCCGTCGGACCACGGACTGTCCGACTACGAGGACGTGTTCTTTCAGTCCGCCGACGGTGTCCCGCTCGAGGGCTGGCTGCTCCGCGCGAAGGGCTCCGACAGGCTCATCATCGTCAACCACCCCATGCCAATGAGCCGAAGCGGTTTCACGGGGCACTGGGGAGAGCCGTGGAGCGGAGTCGATGACATCGAGATCGACTTCGTGGCACACATGGCTGCTTTGGTCGGCGCCGGATACAACGTTCTCGCCTACGACCTTCGGAACCATGGATCCAGCGGTGCGGCAAATGGCGGGATCTGCGGGATCGGCCGCTACGAGTGGCGCGACTGCGTCGGCGCGAAGCGCTTCGTCGATGCCGATCCTGAGCTCAGCAAGATGACCTTGGGCCTCTACAGCCGTTGCACCGGCGGTAACGCACAGTTCGAGGCCATCCATCGTCACCCTGACCTATTCACCAACGTGAGGTGCCTGCTGTGTCCGCTCGTCGTTTCGATGGAGGCCCTGATGGGCTCCTTCGCCAAGCTACAGGGCGTCGACCGGTACATGCACCTCATGGACTTGGAGCAGATCAAGCTCGGCGGCTTTCGAAACGCCGAGATGACGCCGCATCTGTTCGCGCCGTCGGTCACGCTGCCCGTGCTCACGATGCAGGTTCGCGACGACGCGTGGACGACCAACGAGGATGGTCTCAAGACCTTCGAGCTTCTCGGGTCGTCCGAAAAGGAAATGATTTGGGTCGAGGGCACGACGCGTCGCTTCGATGGCTACAACCATTTTGGTAAGCACCCGGAGAAGATGATCGCGTTCTTCGACGAGCACATGGCTTGACGCGAGCACGTCGCCCCGAAGCCAGCCTTACGATCTCTCCGTTTGAGCGATGAAGTCTCGAAGGAGATCGCGCTGCGCGTTGGACGGCGACAGAAACTGAAGTCCCGAGGCGAATGCGCCGGTCCCCGCGGGCTTCGTCCACCGGACCGAGGCGGCGCACTCGAAGGGTTCTCGGTCCGGATCTTCGATCCCGTCCTGAGTGAGGAAGAAACTCACCGTCACGACTTCGCCGACCTGGAGCTCTTTTTCGAACCGGATCGCGGCACCGCCGGTGCTCAGGTTTCGCGTCTCTGCATGGAACGTGTCGCCGCCGCAGGTTAACTCGCACGAGACTCGGATCGGGTAGCGTGGGGCTCGCTCTCGATGCGCTCGGGCCTCGTTCACCCCCACATCATGGTGGAAGAACGCGCCGGACGTGAAATTGCGTGCAGCGCTAGCGCGACCTAGGCGTGCGGACGGCGCTGACGACTCTGGGAGCGCACCTTTTCGGCCTCTCCTTGGAGGTCCCGGTCGTCCGGCATGCGTCTCACGAGGTCGGCGTAGATGGCCAGTGACCGCTTGTAGTGGCCCTGGTCCGCCAGAATCCTCGCCATGGTTCGCGTCGGAAAGGGCTCTTCGAATTTCGACGCGCTCTTCGAGAACACGCCGACGGGAGCGCGAGACACGGACGCGCGGGGCGCGGGCACGGGGGGCGTCGGCGTCCGGAAGAGGGAAGGGACAGGCGCCGGAGTCGATTCGCGGCGCGGGGGTTCCGACACGCGGCCCTCTTCGGAGATTGGCGCCTCGGCCTCGGCTTCGGCTTCGGCCTGGACCCGAGCCTCCGCCTCGCGCGCGAGACGCTGCCGTTCGGCCTCCGCGTCGATCGCATGCTGGGCGCTCGTTTGGATCGCGCGCTTGGCGAAGCCGATCACTCGTCCGAAGAGACCCTCTGGCGCATCGCCGCTCACGCGGGTCCGGATCGCGTGGATCAGCTGGGCGCGACTCAGGGCGTAGGTATCGGTGACGCCGAGACGGTTGGCCTCGTCGCGGAGCTCGCCGGTGGTCAGGTTGTAGAGCTTGGTCAGATCCATCGAAGAAGCTCGTCTCGAGTTTCTTGTAGCGCGTTCTTGGCCTCTTCGCAGTCCCGCGCGATCTGCGCCTTCAGTTCGTCGAGGCCTCCGAACTTCTGCTCCCCTCGGATTCGTTTGACGAACCCTACGCGAAGTCGTTTGTCGTAGAGGTCGCCGTCGAAATCGAAGAAATGTGATTCCACGGAGCGACCCGCCTCGAACGTGGGGCGCACCCCGAGGTTGGCGACGCCTCGAAGAACTGAAGCGCCAGGGTCGTCCAGCACGCGACCCACCACCGCGTAGACCCCGTCGGCCGGTAGCTGGAGCGATTCACTGTCGAGGTTGGCCGTTGGGAACCCGATCGTGCGCCCGCGCTGATCGCCGAGTACGACCGTGCCCGTGACGTCGTGCACGCGCGTCATCATCGCGGCCGCCGCTTCGACGTCGCCGTCCTCTTGAAGCACGCGCCGGATTCGGGTCGACGAAACCGCTTCACCGCGAAACATCACGGGGTCCACGACCTCGATCGAAAACCCGACGCGCTCGCCCCACTGGCGCAGCGTGTCGATGTTCCCGGACCGCTTGTGCCCGAAGTGAAAGTCGGGGCCGACCACGACGCCTTTGGCGTGACATGCGTCCAGTAAGACGCGCTCCACGAAGGCGTCGGGCGAGGTCTTCGCAAACTCCGCATCGAACGGGAGGACAACCACATCATCGCACCCGGCCCCCTTCAGGAGCTCGACGCGGCGCGACATCGTCGTGAGCAGCACTGGCGCTCGGTCCGGGGCCAGAATCGAGGTGGGATGAGGGTCGAAGCACATGGCCAACGTCTCGGAACCCTGGGCCTTCGCCGTGTGTTTTGCGGCGTCGATCAGGGCTCTGTGCCCGAGGTGCACGCCATCGTGGTTGCCAGGTGTGACGACAGAAGGTGCTTCGCGCATCGGTAGCCGCGGCGTGTCACCACGGACGCGCCTCTCCTAGAACCCACTACAGTGCCATCGGAAGCACTTCAACTAGAACGCGGTCGATACCCACAGTGGTGACGTTGGCCTTTCGGTGCGGTATGGTTGAAAACATGAGGAATTCGAAGGGGAGGTCGAATCCCGAAGAGGAAGCGCCTTTCGAGGAGGTCATGGACCGTTTGCAGACGGTCGTAGAGCAACTCGAAGAAGGAGATTTGCCACTCGAGCAGTCTTTGGCGATCTTTGAGGAGGGGGTTCGGTTGTCTCGCGTAGGTGCCAAGCGGCTCGATGAAGCCGAGCGTAAAGTCGAAGAGCTCCTCGCGGCTGGGGACGAGTTGGTCCCGAGTCCACTCGAACAAGGTGAAGCGGGGGAAGCATGACCCAGGTCCTCACAGTACCAACGCATTTCAACGACATTGGGGAACTCTCCGAGGGATTCCTCGATCGCGTCGAACAAGACACGATCATTCTCTACGGGCCGGTACCCTATGAAGACGGCTCCGACATCGAGTTCGTCGTGCTTCTCGCCGACGGAACTTCGGCGCTCGAGGGGAAAGGCCGCGTGCGCGCAGCCGTGGACGGCGGCGCCGAGCGCGTTCCGGAAACGCGCTACGACGTAGTCGTCGAGGCGCTTGCACTCGAAGGTCGCTTCGAGGTCGTGTTCGAAAGCCTGGTCATGGCCCGGCAGGCCGTCTCCGAGCCGCCTCCCGCGCCAGAGCAAGACACCGCGGATTCAATCGATGACGCGGTCGCTGCGGAAGACGGTGTTGCCGAAGAGGCCTCGGCCGAAGCGGACGAACCCACCGCGGAGGTGGACGGAATGGAAAGCGACGCGCCCGAGCTCGAGATCTCGGGCGACGAAGTGTTCTCCGTTCCGCCCGACGACGTCATGTCGGTCGCACCGGAGGCGCGTGCCGCCGACGACTTGACGAGCGACGAAGACCAAGCCGACGTCGACGAGGAGGACGCGCCCGAAGCGTACGCTTCGGCCGAATCGGAGGTCGCCGACGATTCGGATGTCGCAGTCGAAGCGACCGAAGAGGAAGCCGACGTCGACGTCGAGATGGCGGTCGAAGAAGCCTCGTCTGACGACGTGAGCTTCGAGGACGATGAGGAAGCGCCGGTCGAGCTTTCGATGGACGCGCAGGCGACGCTCGAAAAATATGCCAACGCGCATGAAGGCCCCGCGCCGGCCGAGCAGGCCTACGAAGACGTCGTTGCCGAGTCCGACGAGTCGGACGCGAGCTTCGAAGAGGCGTTCATCGGCGAGGTCGACGAGGACGGCCAGCCGCTCGTGGCCGCCGAACCCAACGTGGGTGGGCCCGTTCCGAAGCCCTCCATCGCCGCGCCGCCCGAGGCGCCACCGGCGCCAACCGGTCTCAACCTGGTTCCGCCGCCCGAGGGCCTCACGCGCCCGTCGCGCACCGCGGCGGAGGAAGCGCTACTCGATTCCTACGAAGAGGCGGGCACTGACGAAGAGTCCGGGCTTTTTCGATACGAGAACGGGCTCCCGATTCCGTCGCGGCCGCCCCTCCCGGATCTCAACCCCGCGCGTCGCGTGGCGGTGGTTGAAGCAAACGACATCGACGACGTCGAAGACTCGGAGCCACCGGAGGCTCACGACGACTATGAAGAGATTCGACTCAGCGAGCTCGCCGAGAGCGCCGAAGAAGGATAGCGGCACCATGCGGTCCGGCTTGGCGGTGCTGATGTGTGCGGTCGCGCTTCTGGTTGCCGCGCCTGCAAGCGCTGACGCGGTGGTCAACGCCATCGTACGCAACGCCGCCAAGCAGCCGGTCGACGGCGAGGTCAGCCTCAGCCCCACGGGGGAGGGTAAGCGGTTCCGCTGCACCACGAGCAAGGGCGCCTGCACCATGCGCGGCGTTCCCGGGGGCCGCTACATCGTCACTTTTCGTCCTAAAGCCGGGAGTCCGACGGCTCCCCGCAAGGTCGTGATCCCGCCGAGCGGCAACACCGACCTCCACATCGCGGCCAAATAGCCCTGGAGTTGGACCGCAGCGCCCCGAAAATGTAATCATTTTCGAGGGGGAACGTGCGCGCGGGGAAGCGAATGCTGCCGATGCTGATCGGCCTCGGATGGATTGCCTTGGCGGCGTGGCAGGCCCCCGTTCACGCGGAGGAGAGCGCCACCGCCGAGGGCGCGACCGACGACGGTCAGCGAGACCTGCAGCTTCGGCTCGCCCAGAACAGCTTCAACGGACCGACCGGCGGCATCCGGGTCATCGACGCCTCGTCGGGCCCGAAAGGTACGTTCAGGCTCGCGCTGAACACCGAGTTCTTCATCACCGAAGACTACTTCGTGCCCGGGGACCGGGCGCAGCACTTCGCGGGGAACCTGTCGCTCAGCGTTGCGGCCGCGCGTTTTCTCGAAGTCTTTGCGTCCGCGGAGGTGACCTCGGCCTGGGACAACGCCACCGATCCGCGATTGGTGCAGCGAGTCGCCGACGCGCGATTCGGGGTGAAGGGCTATCACTGGATCAGTCCATGGGTCGCGCTCGGCGCCGATGCGAGCGTCTTGTTCCCGGGCGGTGTGGGCGACATGCGGGACACCTTCCGCGCGACGAGCTTCGGCTTTCGCGCGAACGCAACGCTCGACTTCAGGGCGAGGCCCAAACGATCGCTGCCGATTGTCACGCGCTTCAACGCGCAGTACTGGTTCGACAACACGGGCAAACTCGGGAGCAGCATCGTGTCGGACGCCCCGCTCGTCCCGTTTCAACGATTCGCCTACGCGATCAACGAGGTCGACACGGTGCGGCTCGGGGCGGGTGTCGAGCTCCCGCTTCCTGCGGGCAACGTGGGCGTGCACCCGCTGCTCGAGTGGCGCTGGGACATTCCCGTGAATCGTCAGGGCTTCCGCTGCTCGACCGCGGACCTTCCGGTCGGCGACAGCTGTCTTTCGGACGAGGGCGTTACCGCCTACCCGATGACGCTGACGCTCGGGGTCAGGATTCTCACGCCGCCGACCGGCCTCGCCTTTACCGTGGCCGCCGACGTCGGGCTCACGGGCACCAGCGTGTTCGTCCGCGAGCTGGCGCCAAACTCGCCGTACAACGTGATCCTCGGCGTGGCGTACGCGATCGACGCCCGCCGCACCGCTGCCTCGAAATCGACGTCACTCGCTCCGGGCGCCGAGCCGCGCGGACGGATCTACGGGATCGTCGTCGACTCGTACGACGAGCGACCCATCGAGGGCGCGGAAGTCTCGGTGGTGGGCGACGAGGCCTCGGCGCAGGTCACCGATGCCGACGGCCGGTTCGTCTCGTTCTCGCTTCCCGTCACGGAGGTGCAGCTCGACGTACGGCACTCGGACTACCAACCGGGACGATGCGTGGCGACGTTCGAGGCGCACGCGGACTCCTCGGCAGAAGCGCTCACCGAGGTGGCCTGCATTCTCGAACCCTCGACGCTCGCTGGGACGCTTCGCCTGCACGTGGAGGGCAAGAAGGGTCGCGCGCTTTCCGGGCTCACGCTCGTGGCCCGCGGAGCGGGCGAGTATCGCGCCGTGTCGGACGAAGAGGGGAACGCGGCGCTCGAAGTCGACGCGGGCGAGTACGTCGTCTACGTCGAAGACCCGGCGTATCTCGTGACTCTCCAAGAAGTCGACGTGGCCCCTCGCGAGGAGACCGAGGCCACCCTTCTGGCGATTCGGAAACCCGCGCGGCCGCGGGTCGTCGTGCGAGAGCGTCAGATCGTGCTGCGCAGCCAGGTGAGCTTCGCGACGGGCAGCAACGAGATCCTGCCGAACAGCGAGCCGCTGCTCGTCGAAGTGGCCGACGCGCTTCTGCGCGACCCCACGCTTGAACTAGTAGAAATCCAGGGTCACACCGACAACCGCGGCAACGCCGACCTCAACATGAAGCTCTCCCAGAGCCGCGCCGAGGCGGTGAAGGACTGGTTGGTGCAGCACGGCGTCGACGCGTCTCGTCTCACGGCGCAGGGCTACGGCCCGAGCCGTCCGCTGGTGCCGAACATCACAGCGCACAACCAAGCGCGCAACCGACGCGTTCAGTTCAGGATCGTGCGTCGAGGCGGCGCGAGCGTCGCCGCATCGCCGTAGCAGCGAGCAGCAAGAGAAGCGCGCCGCCGATGGGCGCCGCTCCCGCCGCGTCGAACGACGACGCGGAGCAGCCGCCGCTGCTCTGCGGCACGGGCGGCAACGCATCCTCGCAGTTGAGATCGAGCCCGTTGAAGGGTGTCGCGTCGCAGGACGCGTTCAGGTTCCCTGGGGGGTAGATCGTGCACACGGCCTCGATATCGTCCTGGCCCAGAGTTCGTTTCTGAACTTCCGTTCGCGGAGCCTGGGCAAACATCGTGGCAGTGGGATCCGTGGAGTGTCCGATTCCGATGATGTGGCCTACCTCGTGGGTCACGATGCTCTGGAGGTCGGCCGGGCCTGGGTTGGCGAAAGTTCCCTCGGGGCACCCGGTGTCGGGGCAGAGGTCGTAGGGGCCCAGCTCTTCGTTGATGAGGATGTCTGCGTCGAGGATCTGGCCGTCGTTTCGGAACCAGACGATGGTCACGGCAAACGCTCGCGGGTCCAGTGGATCGCCGTTGGGTCGCTCCCAGGGGTCGAGAAACGCGACCGTGTTCACATTGGGACGACCATCGTCGTTGAACTGTGACTCCTGGCACGTAGACGGCTCGCCCATCTGGAAGATGACGTTGGGCTCCTCGCCCGAGCAGGACGTGCTCTGCCAAGCATCGAAGGAGGCCGTGATGGCGTCCTCGACGTCTCCCTGGCTGAGCCAAATGCTGCCTCGCTCATCGATCGAGTACGGGATGCAGGCTTCGTCCCAGGCAAGCGGCGTACCGGTGCCGGAGCAGACCGCGTCGCCGACCTGCGTATCGTCGTCGGTGGTCATTCGGCAAAAGGCCGAAGCGTCGTTCGGGGTTGCGATGTTTGCGGCGAGCATCGCGACCGAGATCAGCACAGTGAGTGACGCGCGTGTCATGGGGTGACCCTGGCCCGCGCCCGCACGATGCGTCGCACTCGCTCGACCATGGTGTCGAGACGCTCTTGGCCCACGAGAGCCCCACGGGCTTTCTCGAGTTGACCGCTTGCGCCCCGGCGAACGAGCATCATGTGCTCGTGGGCTTGGGAAACCATCTCGCGACCCTGCCGGAACCGAATACGCATCACGCCCTGCGCCATACCCACCGGGCGGAACATCAAGTTGCCACCGTCTCGAATGAAGAGCAGTGCCCGCTCTCCCTCAGAGAAGCGCGGCTCGCCTTCGACGCGCATGCCCACGTCCCCAACTCGACCGCCCAGGACGCCGACCTGGATCTCCGGCTCTTCGACAGCGGTGGGCACGCCGTCGAGAAGCTCTCGCTCGACCTGGAACCGATAGACCGTGACGATGGTGCCGTTGCGACGCAGAAAAGATTCGGCGAATACGACGCGCCCGATGACGACACGGTCCGAGTCGGCCACCAGTTCCTCGAGGTTCATCGCTTCGACGACGGAGGCCTGGGCAGGGCTGCCGAGTGTGAAGGCCGCGAGGAGCGCCGTCACCAGTACCACGCCCATCGCGCTCGGGGCTCTGAAACTAAGCATTTTTGTAGGGTGGTGTCCCTCGACGGGGTCGTCAAGCGTTCCCCCGCACCGACTTCTCGATTGACAGTTTCGACCGAATTTTCGTACACCCCATTCCATGATCCAACTGCGATCGGTTGGCCGCCTCGGGTGGGTGCCCGTGTTGGCCTGTGTGCTGTTAATCGATACCGGCTGCGATGTGACGAAGCTCACAGCCGAATCGACCGCGGGGCTCTTCTCCCGCGCCGCTCCCGCGTTCCAAGAGTACTGGGACTACGACCTGGCCGGCGAGGCGCTTCCCGCGACGATCGTTCAGTTCGAGGGCATCCTTCGCGTCGCCCCCGACAGCGACCCGCTCCTCGACCAGCTCGCACAGGCGTACTTCGGCTACGCGTTCGGTTGGCTCGAAGTGGACGTGGAGGCGCTCGAGTTCGAAGGTGAGTACGACGATGCCAACGCCCTCCGGCGGCGAGCCGGCATCATGTACCTTCGTTCAAAAGACCTCTCGATGCACCGCATCGCGTTGACGCACCCCGACGTGTACGATGCCACCCGCGGGACCATCGAAGAGCTCGAGACCTGGCTCGACGCGAACTTTACCGAGAAGGAGGATGCGCCGAAGCTCCTCTGGGCAGGACAGGCCTGGGGCGCGTACATCAACACCGCCAAAGACGACATGGGTGTCGTCGCCGACGTGCCGTATGCCAAAGCGCTCGTGGCTAAGTCGGTCGAACTCGACCCCGACTACTACTACGCGGCTGGACTGACGTTCATGGGTGTCGTGACCGCGTCCGAGCTCGCTGCCGACATGGATCTCGCCAAGCTCTACTTCGACAAGGCGCTTCAGCAGACGGACCGGCGCTCTCTCACCACGCAGGTGAGCATGGCCCGCTTCTACGCGGTTCAAACCGGGGATCGAGCGCTCTTCGACGAGCTGATTGCCGAGGTTTTGGACGCCGGCGACGTGCTCCCTGAGGCTCGGTTGGCAAACCGCACCGCGAGGGAGCGGGCCGAGCTTTACACGGAGTACGCCGACCAGCTTTTCTAGCCGTGTCTTCGGACAAAAAAAGCGCTCGCCGCCCCTAAAAACCCAAGGTTTTCATTGACTGTGCCGCCGATCACAGTGAATCTTCGGCCTCTCGGGCCGTATTGATCGTTGGGACGCGCGCACGCCATGCGCGCACCATCCGGGACCGAGCGAGGCAGTGATGAAACAAAGATTTGCACTAGTTCTAACGCTGGCAGTTTTCGCGTTTGCGCTCCCGGGCGGGAGCCCTCCGTCTGCCAATGCGGACGGCCCCACCGTCCTTCGGATGGCGACGCTCGCGCCGAGCGGCTCCTCGTGGATGAAGGTGTTCAACGCTTGGAACCAGTCGCTTCAGAAGGTCACCGACGGCACGCTGAAGTTCAGCTTCTACGCCGGCGGCAGCCAGGGTGACGAGCGCGACTTCGTTCGGAAGATGCGGGCCGGCCAGATGGACGGTGCGGCGATCACCACGACCGGCCTCGGCATCTTGGTTCGTTCCGTCCTCGTGCTCGCCGTTCCAGGGGTCATCACCGAGTATGCTCAGCTCGACAAGGTTCGTACGGAGCTCAACCCCGAGTTCGACGCCATGTTCGAGAAGGCCGGCTACAAGCTGCTCGGCTGGGGCGACGTCGGCAAGACACGCATCTTCTCGAAAGAGAAGTTCGACAAGCCGTCCGACTTCAAGCGGCTTCGCCCCTGGGCCTGGAAAGACGACCTCATCTTCAGCGAGTTCCTCAAGGTGGTCGGCGCGAACCCCGTCTCGCTCGGCGTTCCGGAAGTCTACCCGTCCCTCCAAACCAAAATCATCGATACGGTACCGGCATCCGCGCTCGCTGCCGTCTCGCTCCAGTGGTACACGCAGCTCAAGTACGTCACCGCCAGCAGCAGCGGCATCATCGTGGGCGCAACCCTCGTCAAGAAGGACAAGTTCGACGCGCTCAACGAGGAGCAGAAAACGGCGCTTACCGAGACCGGCCTTCGCGCGCACAAGGCCCTCAACAAGTCGATTCGCCGCGACGACGACAAGGCCTACGCAACCATCCTGAAGCGCGGCATCAGCACCGTGGACACCACGCCGTACCAGGCTGAGTGGGACGAAGTTCAGGCCAAAACCGGCAAAAACCTGACGGGCCGCGTTTACCCGAAGAGCTTGCTCGACCAGGTCGAGGCGGCCGCAAGGAACTGACCACGTGAAGTTCATACGGCGCCTAGACCGACACCTGGCGCGTGGAGAGGCGGCGATCGCCGCCACCGTGCTGCTCATCATGATCGTCGTGGCTGCGGCCCAGGCGGTTCTCCGAAACCTCACCAACCTCGACCTGGATTTCGCGAACGTGGCGCTCGAGCGGATGGCTTGGGCCGACTCGTTCCTCCAAAAGGGTACGCTCTGGCTCGCGTTCTTCGGCGCGTCGCTCTCCACCTACGACGAGAAACACATCGCGATCGACGTGATCCCGCGGCTCTCGCCCCCACGAGTCAAGCAGGTGCTCCGGGCGATCGTGTGCGTCTTCGCCGCCGTCACCTGTTTCTATCTCGGTCGGGTATTCTGGCTTTCCGTCCTGAACAACGCGATGGAGGTCCCGCTCGAGTACTCGATGCTCGGCGACAACGACGAGATGGTCCACATCTGCCAGGCCTCGGCTCAGGTGCTCGCCGACTCCGGGCTTTCGCGACCCGACGTTTTCTGCGCGATTCGAGGTCTCCTCGAAGTCTTCGACATCACGATGTCGACACCGGACGTTGCCCTTCAGCTAATCGTGCCGGCCATGTTCATCTTCATGGCGGTTCGGTTCCTGTCGCGGGCGATCGCCGCCACCGCCGCGTTCGTGACCAACAAGATCCCCGAAGACACCGACGAAGGCGTCCCGGGCGTCCCAGAGGGGGAGGCCTGAGATGGATACCATCTGGATCGTCCTTCTAATCCTGCTCGCGGTTCTCGGCGCCCCGCTGTTCGCGATCTTCGGCGCGGCGTCGATGCTGCTCTTCCACGCGTTGCCCGACACGAGCATCACCGGCACCGCGAACGACGTTTTCAGCGAGAAGTTCGCCGATTCGCCGCTGCTCGTGACCATCCCGCTCTTCACGTTTGCCGGCTACCTGATGGCAGAGAGCGGCACGCCGCAGCGTCTCGTGAAGGTGTCGCGTGCCTGGCTCGGGTGGATGCCCGGCGGCCTGGCCATGGTGTGCCTCGTCGCCTCCGCCTTCTTCACCACCTTCACGGGCGGCAGCGGCATCACCATCGTGGCCATTGGCGGCCTGCTTTTCCCGGCGCTCTTGGCCGACAACTACGACGAGGACTTCTCGCTCGGCCTGGTCACCACGGGTGGCTCGCTCGGGCTCCTGTTCCCGCCGAGCGTTCCGATGATCCTCTACGGCGTCGTCGCCGGCGTCATGATCGAGAAGATCTTCCTCGCGGGCATGATCCCCGGGATCATCACGGTGGCTGCTCTCGGCGTATACAGCTCGATCACCGGCATTCGCCAGAAGATGCCGCGCACATCGTTCAATCGAAAAGAGGCGTTCTCGTCGCTCTGGGAGGCGAAGTGGGAGGCCATCCTGCCCATCGGGCTCCTCGGCGGCATGTACACGGGGTTCCTGCGCATCCACGAGGCGGCCGCCTTCACGGCCATCTACACCCTCATCATCGAGGTCTTCGTCTACCGCGACGTGAGCTTCCGGCGCGACCTGCCTCGGATCATCCGCGAAGCCATGACGCTCGTGGGCGCTATTCTGATCATTTTGGCCACGGCCATCGGGTTCACGGCGTTCCTGATTCAGGCCCGCGTCCCCATGCTGATCCTCGAGAGTATGGAGGGCTTCATCACCTCACAGGTGCTGTTCCTCATCGCCCTCAACGTGTTCCTCATCGGCGTCGGCATGCTGATGGACATCTTCTCGGCGATCGTCGTCGTCGTGCCGCTGATCGTGCCGATCGCAGAACGGTTCGGGGTCGACCCGTACCACCTCGGCATCGTGTTCCTGCTGAACCTCGAGATTGGGTACATGACCCCACCTGTGGGACTCAACCTCTTCATCTCGAGTTTCCGGTTCAACAAACCGATTACTCAGCTCTACCGATCCGTGCTGCCATTCATCGGCCTGCTCGGGATCGCGCTCATCATCGTCACCTACATTCCAGCGTTTTCCACCTGGCTTCCGGGCCTCATCGACGACGAGACGGTCGACCTCGGCCAGCCTCTCGACGATGAAGACTTCAACGGCGGCTTCGACCTCGACGCCCTCGAGGACGGTGACGACTTCGACCTCGACGCGCTCGAAGGAGGGGGCGGCACGCTCGATGACCTCGACGGCGGCCTCGACCTCGACGACCTCGACAGCACGCTCGACGACCTGGAAGACGGCGGCGGCACGCTCGACGATGCCGACGGCGGTCTCGATCTCGACGACCTCGACGGGACGCTCGAAGACTTGGAAGACGGCGGGGGCACGCTCGAAGAGGCGGCCCCGTCTCAACCGCCGCAGCAGTAGTCGATCCGCATTCTGTGTCAGTCACTTTTCCCCGTGACTTTACTGTGACCTAAGTATTACAGACGGTGATTCGGTTCGGGCCTACGTTCGAAGTGTGATCGACGAAGCACGATCGACGACCCAACCGAACCGCCTGGTGGACCGTCTGGTTCATCACGGCGAGGTGACGTCGTTCCGCGCGCTCTGCGCGCGCGTCATCACGAGCAACACCCGCTACCTCGTGCTCGACCTCGACCGAACGATTCACCTCGGCCGAGACCTCGGCGAGGAGCTCGGATGGGACCTGTGCGCCTACGAGGGGTACGGACGCGAGCACCACAAGCGCATCGAGGACCGTCAGGAGAGCAAGCGGTTCCTCCTCGACTGGGATCATCCCCGGAAAACGGCGCGATACCTGGCCAAGAGCCTTCGGATCTGGGCGTACCCCGGGGTCTACTACGGGCTTTGGGGCAAGGCCTCGGCTCGCCTCAGCTGGCTCCGGCGTCGCGGCTTTCGCCGTTTCGAAGCCGATCCCGTCCGGGCGGCGCAGCGCGTTCCGCAAGAGACGCTTCTCAAGCACCTCCAAACCACTGCGGACGACGTCCTGCGCGAGTTGGCGCAACATATCTGGGATCGGCATCAGCCCGACCAGGTCATCGACCGCGAGGACCTCGCCTGGGTTCGAGAGCGCTGGCCCCAGGTGCAGGTCGTGCTGAGCAGCGCGTCCCCAAAGCCGACGGTCGAGGTGGCCGGCGACGCCCTCGGTGTCGACCACGTCCACTACTCGACGCTCGAGTTCATCAATAGCGGCGAGGCCAAGATTCAGCGTTTGAAGAAGCTCTGCGCCGGCGTCGGCGACCCGGAGGTCGAGATCGTCGGCATTAGCGACACCAGCCGAGGTGAGGACCACTGCTGGGCGCGACACTTCACGCGCGTCGTCGACATCAACAGTCCCACGCCCTTTCCGGTGATCGTGCCGAGCACCTCTCCGCTTCTCGAGGTGCATTCAGCCACGCTCCTGAGTCGCCACGAGCGGGCTCAGCGTCGCGCCGGTTCCGCGAGCTACCTCGATCCTCGCCGGGAGAAGCTTGCGCCGACCCGCAGCAAGCGAGACCTCGACCGCGCGCAGCTCGAACGTCGCCTTGGCCGAACGCTCGAGCGGATCAACGCGCTCACCAGTACTCCGGGCAAGGTCACCGGCGACATCGCCTACCGTCTCGCGATGCTCCAAGAGGCCTCGACGAACCTCGTCTACGCCTAGCCAGCTCGCCATCTTCCACGCGCATGGGGTGTGCGGCCCAGCCCTCGGAGCAAGGGCTGTGATAGGCTGCCCCCCAAGTAGGAATGCGGCTGGCGTGCATGGAACTGTGCGGCGACGGACGACTCGTCGGGTGCTCGAGAGACGAGGCCGTTGAAGGCTGGAAGTCCAGCGGCCGGACCTATTGGCTGGATGTCCACGACTTTACGCATCCGGAGCTGGCAGTCTTGCTCGATCAGCTCGAGGTCGACCCGTTCGCCCGGCAGCGTTGTCTCGAGGCCGGACGAGATAACACCGTCATCGCGCTACCGAGGGGTGCGTTCGGGGAGTGGCCGGTGTACGCGGACCGTGCCTGCACCCGGCGAGCGCAGGCGGCATGCCTGGTTCTCGAGAACCTCGTGCTCACGATGTACCCAGAGGGCCTCGAAATCGCTGACGAGATGCGCGCCACGATCGTGGACCTCGTCGTCGAGAAGCGAACGCCGACTAGCCTCGTGGCCTCGCTTCTTCTTCAAGAGACCGTCGTCACCAGTCGCGCTGCACGGAGTCTCCGAGACGGGGTGCTCGGACTCACCGAGCGGATGGACTCGGATCCTCAGGACGTCGACACCGAGGAGCTGGACGACTTGAAGCGCGCCGTCTTGCTGTGCGACGCGGTCGCCGAGGAGCAGGCCGAAGCTTTCCTACTCCTCGCCGGCATCGAGAGTCGTGGGTTCGATGCGACAACCGTCTCAAGCACGATGGGGCTCGTGACCACGAGCGCGGGTGCGACGGCTCGGTTGGTGGACCGGACCTACCGTCGCACGGAGAGCTTGGCCCGGCGGCTCGAGGGGGCGCGGCAAGATCTTTTGAATCGACGGCTCGGCGTGCTGACGATCCTCTCGGCGATCTTTCTGCCGCTCACGCTACTCGTAGGTGTCTGGGGAATGAACTTCGAGAACATGCCGGAACTCGACGAACCGTACGCCTATCCGATGGCTCTAGGCGGCATGGCCGCGATCGCGCTCATCATGCTCGGGTTCTTCTACTGGCGAGGCTGGTTCGACTAGCCGGAGCGGCTCCTGCCATCATCGGCCCCGAATGCGATAGACGGAGCGAGGAACGGATAGCGCCCTGTGGTAGAGTGGCGCGCGGATGGCCAAGAGTGTGATCGACGACCCGTGGCCGCGCCTTCGAGAGGTCGTGGCGGCCGCGATGGCGGGGCTTCAAGACGGCCGATTCATCGAGGAAACCCTCAACGCACTGTGTGTCCAGCTTGGGGCCGCATCAGCGTGGAGCACGCTCGAGGCCAAGCAGGGTGGGCCGATGCACCGGTCTCGCACCGCAAGTTTCCGCGGCGCTTCGCCTGCTGCGCTTCGCCCTCTTGACTATCATCGCATGCGGTTCCGATGACGGTGGCGGCCAGGTCGAGGGTGTTGGCAGCGAGGCGCCTTGCGAGCGCGCCTGTGACGGCGCCCGTGAGGTTTGCGAACGTGTCGAGGACGACGAGGCGTGCGTCTGCGCCGCCGGCTACTCCGGAGAGCCATGTGAATGGGGCACGGTGCCGGCCGACCCCAGCTTCAACGCGACCGAGGCCTGGACCGCCGAAGCGGGAGTGACCGTGCTGCCCGCGGCCGAAGGCGTCGACTCTGGGGTCGCGCAGATCGACGGCTTCGGGCTTTGCAATGGCGCCATGATCGGTACGACGGTCGACATGCCCGGTGCGGACACGGGCGACCAGTTCGTCGCCGAGATCCGCTTCCGCAGCATCGTGACTGGCGGAATGGTCATCTACGCCGGTCGAGCCCGACACCCGGTGCAATCGGTGGGCACGGCTTCGTGGCTCACCGAGCGGGTTTGTCTTGGTACCGCAGCATTCGGAAGCGCGGGACGGACTCGCGGCGGGCCTGTCGAGTTCCGGATCGGGGTTTCGCGGGTTCCACCGGACTGCGACCCTGAGTCAGCGCGCAGCGTCGAAATCGATCGATTTCAGATCCTTGTCGCCGAGCCCGGGGAGTGTCCGACGGTGGGGACGGTAGCCAATGGCAACGCGGAACCTGAGGGAGGAGGCTGGCAGTTCTTGCTAGATGCGGCCGACGGTGGTGCGGGCGCCGAGCTGGCCGACGAGATCGGGCGTGACGGCACCGGTGGCGCGCGGATTTACAAAGATCAGCCGCAAACTCCAGGCTTCGCGAAAATGGGAACGCGGATTTCGGTACCGCTGCCCAACGCCGCGGGGGCAGGGCCGGCGCTTCGGTTCTGGTGGCGACAAACTGGGTTTACCGCGTTCGCGAATCTCGGGTGGACCGCGCCCCTCGCCATCGAGGTCTCAGCAGCGCTGAGCACACTCGGTAGATTCGACGAGTCGCGCGAGGGTGTCGCGTCGTACTGCCTGCCTCCTTGGACCCATGGCGCCGTGGTCCCGCTTTGGTTTCAACCCGCGACCGACGGTTTTGAGGGTGAGCTCGTCGTGGATGAGGTCGAAATCACGCTCGACCCGCGCTGCGGCGACTCGGCCGACTTGCTCGACCCCGGGCTCGACTCGGCGCCCAACCTCTGGCCGGGCTCGCACTGGCAGGGCCTTCTGGAGGTCGACCCCGGCGTCGAGATCGTCACAGGGCGCGGTCGCGGTGAGCCGCCAGGGGGAGCTTTGCTATTCCGATATGACTCGGGAAATCCACGCCTGCTCTTCCGAAGCATGGTCTGGGTCCCCGAGGGAAGCGGGGAGCGAGGCCCGCAGTTGGTCTTCTACTCGAACGTCGTTTTGCCGGCGCCCGAAGGGACGGGAATCCGGACCGACGTAGCGATCAACCGAACTGCGATCGGTGAGAACCTCCCTGTGGGCGTCGGCTGGAGCCGAAACACCTACTGCCTACCAAGCGGATGGTCAGGCCGCTGGCTTCCCTTCCAGATCGTTCTCGAGAACCGGGAGGTAGGCACATTCGATCTCGTCGAGCCGACACGGGAGCTGTTGTTCGACGACTTCGAGTTAACCACTTCGACGGCGTGCGCCAACTAGCCGCGCATTGCCTTGGGAGGGACGATGAAACGAAGCCCTGGACTGTCGCTGTTCGCACTCGCCCTCTTTTTCGTCTGGGGCTGCGTCGCGCTTTACGAGGTGAAATCGATGTCCACGAACCCGGCTATGCCGACCTCGCCGCCGGAAGCTGAGGACGAGGGAATCGTCTATCTACTTCCGAAGACCGAGTTGGTAGTTGAAGTGGATCTCAATCAAGTTGTGTTTATCAACGGGCCATATGCGAAGTTCGCCGATGCGCTAGAGCTGGTGGTTCCCCGCGCTTACTGCCCAGTCCCGGACCATGAGGGTCGGGACGGCGCTGATGGAAATACGTACTGCGATGCGTCTCTTTCTGAAGCACGTATTCTCGCCGAGGCGATTCCGGATCTCGAGTCTCGCTTCCTCGTCTACAACTTCGCTAAAGGTAAGGGCATCGATCGTGCCGTGAAGTTTGCGCTAGCGGACGACGGACGGATCATTCAGTCCGAAGCAAGCTACGATGACAAGCGCACGGAGATAGCGCTGAAGACGGTAGCGACGGGGCTAAAGGCGGCCGCCACTGCGTTTTCGCCCGCTCCGTCGGTGATGGCTTCCGCTCCACCGCCCAAGACGCCAGATTCGTTTTGTGAACCGTGTAGCGAGCAATACCCTGAGCCAAGGGAATGCAACTCTGGAAAGCCGGAGTGCCAGCAGTGGGGCAGGGACATCACGTCCTGCGAGGTTGCGGAGCCTCCGGATAAGCGAGCGGCATGCCAGGCCTGGAGACAGCTCGACTACCTCCTCGACGCGAGGATCAAGTTGCTTGACGGGATCCTCGGACAGGCACCTTCTGGGACCGGCGGATCAGGCGGAAGTGGAGGATCAGGCGGGAGCGGCGCAACTGGAGGTACGCCATCGGTCTACACCACTATTGTTCGCAGCCTGACGCAGAATCGGGAGAATGTGGTCGACGCAGATCTGGCAGCAGGGGCAATCGCGCTGGTAAACGCCGAGATTGCTCGGCTGGAGGTCATGTTCTCCTCGGAGCCAATGATGGTGACAACAACGTATCGTCGTATCGTTGATCCGGCAGAGATGGATGGCTCTGCAAACCTGATCAACAAGACCTTCTGTTTCTCTAAGCATCCTGAGCAAGCAGCGCCGGACGGCGACGAGGAATGTCAAGGGCTCAAGGCGTTCTTGAGAGTTGAGGTCGCTTCACGCATTCCCTCCAGCATTGAGAAGGTTGACGTGAAGCAGCCCGGCGGCTTGATCTATCGGTTTCCATGGCCGACGACTGTGACGGTTTCGCGGTCCGACGACTTCACTGATCCAAACCAGTGGCTCGCTCGGGAGCGCGTGTCCATGCCTCAGTTTGGCTCGTACATACAGCTACCCAACCGCTTCAACACCAAGAAGTCTGTCCTGAAAGCGACGATTTCATCCGACACCGGAATGCTGCAATCCGTTTCGTTCGAGGGCCAGTCAATGGACCCCGATCCCGTTTTGGCCGCGCTCGCAGACGCAGATCTCTCTGGCACCGCCGCCGCTCTTGGCCTGAAGCCTGGCGGCGACGAGGAGGATGACGAAGACGAGAAGGACGAAGAACAGAAGGAGGCGGAGGCTCGCGTCGAGCGACTCGAGCGCCGGCTTCGAGAACTGCAGCTGAAGGCCGACATCGAGTGCGTTCGAGAGACTGGCCTGACGTGTGAGAGAGCCGCCGGCAACTAAACTCGAACCTGCGGCAGCGTGTCTCGCAGCGCCGGGGAGCTTCTAGCCAGCTGGTCGAGAATCGCTTCCGTTACGAAGTACGGCTGATCGATCGTGGCGACGTGGCCCGCATTCGGAATCAAGACGAGGGTCGCGTCTCGGATGGCCTCTGCGACTTTGCGTGCGCAAGCCACCGGCTGGAGCGCGTCTTCGAGCCCAACGACGACCGACGTCGGGACTTGGATGCGGTGAAGCTGCTCGAGGACGCCTCGGCGATGGACGACGGCGTGGCCGAAGGCGAGGGCGACTTCCGGGTCGTTGCTGTGAAGCACGGTGCGCATTCGGATGATGTCTTCCTGTCGCGCGGGGTCGCCGAGGCTCTGTGAGGCGAACGCCAGAGACATGAGGTAGTCGCCCAGGATGGCGAAGCCCGTCGCGCGGACGAACTGGAGCATGAGCTCGTACTGGATGCGCTTTCGGATCGGCTCTTCGGCTGCGGAGGTGCCAATCAAGGTGAGGCTCTTCAAGAGATCCGGGCGGCGGATGCCGAGGCGGAGTCCGATGAAGCTCCCGGTCGAGAGGCCGACGAAGTGCACGGGGCCGTTGCCGAGGGACTCGATCAGGCCGACGGCGTCCGCGTAGAGGTTTTCGAGGTGGTAGCCGCCCGTTGGGCGCTCGCTCTTCCCGTGGCCTCGGTGGTCGTAGGCGATGCACCGGTGCTGTTCGGAGAGCTCCTCGATCTGCGGGGCGAAGTGCGTCGAGTCGAGGAGGAAGCCGTGCGAGAAGACCAGGGTTTCGTCGCCGACGCCGCGTTCGACGTAGTGAAGCGTGGTGCCGTTGGTGTGCAGGTTGGGCATGGGTCGGTCCTTGTTGTCCGGCGGATGGTCAGATCGTCGTGTCGCAGGCGATGTCGACGACTTTCAGGTCCACCTTGAGGAAGGATTCGGGGCTCACGGTCATGCCCGCGAAGTTGATGTAGAAACGATCGAAATGGGTTCCGACCCGGCTCATGTCCAAGCGCATGTTCGACACGGCGCGGTCGACTTCGATTTCCGAAACGACGGGATCCCCGCAGTCACGCTCGAGGACCACCTCGTAGCCTTCGAGCTCGCTCTCCGGGAACGTCACGGGCTCGTCGAGGTCGTGGAACTCGACGATCACGCTGCCGTCGACGAAGTACACCTCGTTGGCAGGTGCCGGCGACTCCAGGCACGGCACCTCCAGCGCGGCAACGTCTTCTGACGGGAACTCGATGTCGTCGCCCACGACCGCGGGGATTCCGACGCGCGACCTCGGGACGCAGCTCGACGACCGGCGATAGAGTACGGCGGTCATTCCGGAGAGTGAAGCGGTCTCGAGGTGGTCGAGCTCCTCGGGAGTCGCGACGGAATCGAGTTCGTCGACCTCGCTTAGATCCGCGCAGCCGGTGAACAGCGCAGGGAGAAGACTGAGAGAGAAGAGGAAGACGGGGTTGAGACGGCGGGCGTGTTGCATGGCCGTCGCAAAATGCACGGGCCGTGCCAGCCGGCCCGGAGAACACAATCACCGATATTTCAGGCCCTTCGCGTCGGGTTCTCACGCCGATCACGCAACAACTGACGTGTGCACGTCATTGTCCGACGTTGGGGCGACGCCCATGAGTCGGCGCCGAGGCCGCCCAGCGCTACTCCGCCTTCTTGTTGACCACGAAGCGGAGGTTGTTGAACTCGGTTTGGCCGAGGGTATAGATGACCTCGCTCAGGGTGCGGTACGGCGTGCGCCTGTCGGCGATGATCTGCACGTTGCCGACGAAAGGCTGGTTGGCAAAGCGAGCGGCGGTGCGCTTCTTTCGGTCGCGGATGTCGCTCAGTGACCGATAGAGTGGGGTGATCAGAAAGCCGCTCGAGCCGCCCTGCTTGAGGCTTGGGTCGACGACGCCGTTGCGGAGCTCGAGGACCGGCTGCCCGTCGACGACGACTTCGCCGCGCGAGATTTGGATGGCGAGCGCGTCGTCGAGCTCGACCTTCGACGTGGAGTAAGGAATGCGAAGCTCGGCGCTCTCTTGAACCGCCGCAGCCGACGAGGTGGCGAAGATCGCCATCATGTACACGAGCAGGATCGTGAGCATGTCCATCATGGGGTAGATGTTGAGGCCGAAGTGCTCCTGCTCGCCTCGACGACGGAGCTTCGCCCGGATGACCCGGTTCACGTACGCCATCGAGACGGGCTTTTCTTCCACCGGCGGCGCGAGCGACGGTTTCGAGGGCCCCTCGCTCGGCGGGCGCTGTGAGTCCTGGCTCATCGGATCCCCGCGGAGAGCAATACCTCTGGGAAGAGGGGGTTATCGTCGTTACCGCGCACCGCGTCCATCGCAGCGACCAGGTGCTCGTAGGGCACCTCCGGGTCGGCGCTCAGGGTGACGCGCGTTTCGTCTTCGAACTGCTTTTTCACCAGAGCCACGCAGCTAGTGAGCCCCGGCCAGTCGTGTTCGCCGTTCATGCCGGCGGGCACCGTCATGACTTTCCCTGCGGTCGTGGTGGCGCAGCCTCGCGCGAGCTTGCCGCCCGAGCCGGAGACGATGACGCCGTTCCGCGTGACCGTGACGTTGAGGTTGAGGGCCTCGTTCTGATTGGCACGGCTCCCGACGCCGCCGGCACGATACTGAGGCAGCGCCGCCTCCACTTGGGAAAAGAACGCGATCGTCGTCAGCGTCATCAGAAGGAACATCACGATGTTCACGACGATGTCGAGGAACGGCACGATGTTGAGCTCCTCATCGACCTCGGAGGGGTCCGGGTCCGGAACTCGAATGCGCTTTCGAACGTAGGCTCGTTGGCGCGGCGTGAGGCGAGCCGGCATCGGTGGCCCCGACTAGCCGCCTTGCCGTCGAAGGGTGAGCAGGTTTTCGAGCTGCATCGTGACCTTCTCCATCTCGTGCTTGTGGCGTTTGGTGAGGCCGTGAAGCACGAGGTGAGCGATCATGAAGATCACCGCGATCAAGAGGCCGAGGAAGGTGTTCCACATGGCCTCCGCGATACCGGCGGAGAGCAGCGCGGTCTTCTGCGATGGATCGTCGATGGTGCCGACCGCCTTGAACGCGCGAATCAGACCGCTGATGGTCCCGAGCAGCCCGATGAGCGTCGCGATGTTGGCGAGCGTCCAAAGCGACCCGGTGCGTTTTTCGAGCGCGGGGATCACTTCGCTCATCTTCTCTTCCATCGACGCGATGACGGCTTCCTCGCCGCGGTTCACCTGCGTGAGCCCGGACTTCACCACCTCGAGCAGCGGGACCGCTTTGGCCTCGCACTGTCGAATCGCGCGGTCGATGTTCCCAGCCTGCACCAGCTTCCGAATTCGGTTCATGAACTCGGGCGCGTCGACGCTGTAGTTCATCCGGATGTACCAGGCGCGGTCGATGATGACGCCCACGCCAAAAGCCAACACGGCCAGGTTGATGAACGAAAACGGAGCACCCTCGACCAGTGCCTCCCAGATTTCATGCATGCTTGCGGCTCCCTCCGGCCCACCTCAATTGCGGCGAGCTGCCCCTATTTTTGGTCCCCTACAGCCCCACTGAACCCCTGGACCAGCGCCTGGAATCCATTGAAATCATTACGACTGTGGGGACAAACCCCTAGTCGAGGGGCACGCTACCCCACGGCCCGCGAGGTTGTCAACGCGACGGCAGGTTTTTCCGAGCCTCGGACCCAAGCTCCCGGCCCCGGGGGTTTCTAAGGAGGTGAAATAGGCACGATATTGACTTGCTGGATCCAACCGTTATCATCCTTGTGTAGTAAGCAAACCGTGGGAATGCTTACTGTTCTGGGGGGAACAGCGAGTTTTTTAGGGAAGACAGTGGTGGGGATTGCACCGTACTCACTCGGGGTCCGGATAACACTGTCAGAGTAAAGTTCGCAGGAGGCAGTAGAAAAATGGCCAAACTGGCATACCACTTTGAAGCAGGCGGATGGGCGATGTGGCTGATCCTCGTTTGCCTTGTCATTGCGATCGGCTTCACCGTCGAGCGCGCGATGTACCTCTACAAGTCGTCGATCGACAAGGACGAGTTCATCGCGAAAATGCAGAAGTGCATCACCGCAGGCGACGTCGCCGGCGCGATCAAGGTTTGCTCAGCCGAGCACAACCCGCTCGCCCGCATCGTCAAGCAGGGCCTGCTCAAGGTGAACCGACCGGACGCCGAAGTTCAGGCGGCCATGGACGAAGCGGCACTCAAAGAGCTGCCCGCTATCGAGCGACGCACGCCGTACCTCGGCCTGCTGGCCAACGTCGGCATGCTTTGCGGTCTCTTCGGAACGGTCGTCGGTCTCATCACCGCGTTCGGTGAGGTGGCCAAGGCCGATGCGGCCAGCAAGGCGACCGGCCTCGCCAAGGGTATTGAGGAAGCGATGAACTGCACCGCGTTCGGTCTCATGACCGCCGTGTTTGCCCTTCTGATGCTCGGCATCTTGAACGGCAAGACGCAGAAGATCATCGACGACATCAATGCGGCGACGGTCCAGGTGCTCAACCTGGTCGTGGGCAACCGCTCCAAGGTCGACCTCCAGAACATGCCTGCCGAGTAAGGTAAGGGAGCGACCAAGTGGCATCGATCGAAACAGGCGGAGGCGGCTCTGGGAAGAAAGCGGTCAATCAGGAGATCCCCCTGATCCCGTTCATCGACCTCCTGCTTTGCTGCGTGATGTTCTTGTTGGCGACCGCGGTGTGGAACCAGCTCGCCGCGATGAACGCCAATCAGCAAGTTCCAGGGCAGGCGTCCACCGAGGATGCCCCGCCGGAAGACGAAAAAGTGAAGCTCATCCTTCAGGTTCGAAACGCGGGCTACGTGCTCGGGTCCTCGGCCGGGGAGAGCATCGACATCAAGAAGCGCGTCGTCTCGAACGAGCGTGAGTTCGATGTCGACGAGCTCAAAGCCAAGCTGGCTCAGTGGAAGCAGGCTTGGGACAAGCGCGAGGATCTCATCGTCGCGCCGGAGGATGGCGTTCGCTACGAAGACGTCATCGTGGCCATGGATGTCGCGTCAGCGGCTGGCTTTACCGCTCTGTCGATGGCCGACGGGGCTGCGTTCGGGGGTTAGAGCATGGCGATCAAACGTCCACAGCCGGAACTTCTGCACCACATCCCGCTGCGCTTCGTGCGCAACCGAGTAGCGGGCCATGGTCGGAAGTCGGTCGATCACCAGATCCCGCTCATTCCGTTCATCGACTTCCTGATCGTGCTCGTCATCTTCCTTCTGATGTCGTTCTCCGCATCGGGTGAGTTGGTGGCGCAGCAGCCCACCATCACGATGCCTGCCGCGGCCAACACCGCGCAGATCGAGATTTCGCCGATCGTGGCGGTCGACGACCGCGTCATCACGCTCGACGGTACGCGCGTGGCCGACACGCAGACGCTTGGCGCGACCGCTCAGGTCGACCGCATCGAGCCGCTCATCACGGGCCTCGAAGCTGAGAAGCGCAAGTGGGAAACCATTCACCCGTCGGAGCCGTTTGCGGGCCAGGTCATCGTTCAGGCCGACCGCAACATCGACTTCCGCGTCGTGAAGAAGGTGATGTTCTCGGCGGCCGCTGCCGGCTACGGAAACGTCAGCTTCGCGGTGAACCAGGCCGAGAAGTAGTATCCTAGCCACATGGAGCCCGAGCTCACTCCAGCCGAGTTCGAAGGCGTCGCGAAAAACCGATACCGACCGGGGCTACCCTGGAAGCGTATCGGTTTTTTGCTTCTGGTCGTCGGGCTGATCGTAGGCGGGTATTTCTGGCGGCAAAAAGTCCGTGCAGACGACCTTCGGGAACGCATGCACGCCCAGCACGCCGCCGAGGTCGCGCCTACGCTCGAGGCGCTGACGGACACCCGTGCTGACGTGATCGAGAAATCGCTCTCCGCGGAGGGCGGTGCAGCCAACCGGCAGGTCGAAGCTCCCGTGCCCGTGTCGAGCCTCCACGACGAGAAGGTCGTGTACCTTCGCGTCCGCTCGACCGATCTCGGCTCGGAGGAGTCGCTCCAAGTTGCGATCGACGCCGAGGAGGAAGACGCGATCGGTGCCTGCCTCGGTCTCGAGCTGATCCCCGTCGCTTCGCTTTCGGACGTGCCCGAGGTGCTGACGGCCAAGTGGCTCGCGGCCACGGACGACACCAACGACATGACGCGGCTCAGCGTGCGCGAAGAGCAGCTCACGCGCGCCATCGAACGAGAGCTTCCCGCGATCGCGGCCAGGGTCCCGGCCGACTACTTTCTGCTGCTGGTGGTGCAGGGGCAGAGTCGGCTCCGCGATCCGGTCGACGTGTTTTTGTGGGATCTCGCCGACGACCGTCTCGTGCTCCGTTCACGAACCGAGAACCACGGCAAGCTCATCACCGTGCTCAGCAAGATCGGTCCCAAGACCGACAGCGCTCGTGCCAAGGGCGACCCCATCGTCACCGCCGACTGTTCCATCGCCGCGCACATCAAAGCGCAGCTCGGCGAGCCCACGATGGACCTCGCGAAGTCGAACTAGCCTCTCGGGGGGCTTGCTGACCGTCTTCAACTCGGCGCGGACTTCGCCTACTATGAGCCCCTCAACTCACGAGGTGTCCCTTGCTCCAACCCCTGCACCAGTCATCACCCGAGCTCGAGCGGCTCGAATCCTTCAACCCTCGCACGGGTGAGAAGCTCGGGGAGGTCGCCGTCGCTTCGCCGGCCGACGTTCGGGCGGCCGTGGCTCGCGCGCGCCGAGCGCAGGCCGGTTGGGCGGCCATGGGCGTCGCCCGCCGAAACGCGGTGCTCAACCGCCTGCGAGAGGCGCTGCTCGATCGGGCCGACGAAATCGCGAGAACGGTATCGTCCGAGAACGGGAAGCCGCCGGTCGAGCCCACCGGCCTCGTCGCGCCCGTGTGCGCGACCATCAAGCTGCATACCGAGCTCGCTGAGAGGCTCGAGCCTGGGGAGAAGGTCAGTCCGACGTTTTTCGTGGGAGCGCGGGCGCGCATCTTCTACGAACCGCTCGGGGTCGCCGGGTTCATCCTCCCGTGGAACTTCCCGTTCGAGCTCGGCATGAAGCACATGATCCCGGCGCTGGCTGCCGGGAACGCCGTGGTCCAAAAGCCGTCCGAAGCGAACCCGCTCGTGGGCGAGATGATCGCCAGCTTGTTCCGCGACGCCGGCTTGCCTTACGACGCGGTTCAGATGGTGCACGGCTACGCCGACACGGGCCAAGCACTGATCGACGAAGTCGATGCGATTTGCTTCGTCGGCTCTACCGCGACCGGCAAGAAGGTGATGAGCCGAGCCGCTGAAACGCTCACACCTGTGGTGCTCGAGCTCGGTGGCAACGACGCGGCCATCGTACGTGCCGACGCCGACCTCGACATCACTGCGCGTGGCCTCGTGAACGGCACCTGCTACAACGCCGGTCAGGTTTGCAATGGCGTAGAGCGAATCTACGTTCCGCATGGCTTGGTCGAACCCCTGGTCGACAAGCTGCTGAAGGTCGTAGGCACCTTGCGAGCCGGGTGGGAAACCCGCGGCGACGACTACGATCTCGGGCCGATCATCTGGGAGCCTCAGCTTCAGATCTACGAGGCGCACATAGCCGATGCGCTCGAAAAAGGCGCGACACTTCGCTCGGGCGGCTCGGTTCGACGCGAGGGGGGCGGCATCTACTGGCCTCCGACGGTCCTCACGGGGATGAACCACGACATGACGATGATGCGCGAAGAGACTTTCGGTCCGTTCCTCCCGATCATGGGCGTCGACGATGACGATGAGGCCGTCCGTCTTGCCAACGATTCTCAATACGGCCTCGCCGGTAGCGTCTGGACGCGCGACGCCGCCGCCGGTGAAGCCATCGCGCGTCGTCTCCGCACCGGTTCGGTCATGGTCAACAACGCCATCCAGTCGGGCGGCTGTGTGACCTTGCCCTTTGGGGGCGACGGCGACTCGGGCGTCGGGCGTGCCCAGGGCGAACAAGCCTACTTTCACTACGCTGCCACGAAGAGTTTCATGGTCTCACCGAAAGGCACCGAGTCGCTTTGGATGCCCTACGAAGCCACCACCCCAGGCTTCTTCAAAGGGCTGACCAGGCTCTTCTACGGCTCGAAGCCTGCAAACCGAGCGGCAGGCCTGGTGAACATGATTCGGAACCGGCCCCGCGGGAAGTAGGCGGCGGTGAAACCCACCGGATGAAGACGTTTTCGAGCGGCACGGGAGAAGTCGCGCCGGTGGCGTTTGGACGACACAGCTCGTAGATCTCCACTGTGAGCGAAGTCGAGCCAGGCCAAGCGTACCCGCTTGGCGCGTGCATCCAGCCGAGCGGCGTCAACTTCAGCGTCTACTCCAAGTACGCTCACGCCCTCGAACTCCTCCTCTTCGATCACGCGGCCGACACGAAACCCTCGCGGGTGATCGCACTCGACCCAGAGCGAGGTCACAAGACGTTTCACTATTGGCATGCGCTCGTTCCAGGGCTCGGCGCCGGTCAGGTGTACGCATACCGTGCCCACGGGCCCTACGAACCAAGCCATGGCCTGCGGTACGACTCACACAAGGTTCTGCTCGACCCCTATGGCAGGGCCGTCGCGGTTCCCGAGCAATACGATCGTGAGGCCGCCGCCCGCCCGGGTGTGAACCACGCAACCTCGCTCAAGAGCGTCGTCGCCGACCTGTCGCTCTACGACTGGGAGGGCGATACGCACCCCAACCATCAGTATGTGCGCACAGTCATCTACGAGATGCACGTGGGTGGGTTCACCCAGCATGCTAGTTCCGGCGTGGCACCCGAGAGGCGTGGCACGTTCCTCGGGCTCATCGAGAAGATCCCTCATCTCGTCGATCTCGGCGTAACCGCGGTCGAGCTGCTTCCGGTGTTCCAGTTCGACCCGCAAGAGGCGCCCCCCGGGCTCACCAACTACTGGGGCTACAACCCGATCTCGTTCTTCGCGCCGCACGTCGGCTACGGAACCACGACCGATCCGCTTCAGGTTCTCGACGAGTTTCGCGACATGGTGAAGGCGCTCCATCGAGCGGGCCTCGAGGTGATTTTGGACGTCGTCTACAACCACACGGCCGAGAGCCACGAGCGGGGGCCGACGCTTTGCTACCGCGGCCTCGACAACCGCGAGTACTACATCCTCGATCCGGACGACAAGGCGCTCTACGCCAACTACAGCGGCACGGGCAACACGGTGAACGCAAACCACGCGGTGGTCCGCCGACTGATTCTCGACAGCCTGCGCTACTGGGTAGAGGAGATGCACGTCGATGGCTTTCGCTTCGACCTCGCAGCGATCCTGTCCCGTGACACCGCCGGTAAACCGGTTGCTGACCCGCCCGTTCTTTGGGACATCGAGACGGACCCGGTGTTGAGCGGAACCAAGCTCATCGCCGAGGCCTGGGACGCGACGGGGCTGTACCAGGTGGGTAGTTTCTTTGGTGACCACTGGAAAGAGTGGAACGGCCGCTTTCGAGACGATGTGCGCGCCTTCCTGCGGGGCGACGAGGGCTGCGTGGAGTCCCTCGGTGCGCGTATGCTTGCGAGCCCCGACATCTACGGTGACCAAAACCGTGAGCCCGAGATGAGCGTGAATTTCGTGACCTGCCACGACGGGTTCACGCTCAACGACCTCGTTTCCTACAACCGCAAGTACAACGAAGCGAACAAGGAAGGCAGCCGCGACGGTCGCGACGACAACCTCAGCTGGAACTGCGGCGTCGAAGGCCCTACCGACGACCCTGCCATCGAGAGGCTCCGCGTTCAGCAGATCAAGAACTTCCTCACAATCAACCTGCTTTCGCTCGGCGTTCCGATGCTGAGCATGGGGGACGAGGCGCGTCGCACGCAGCTCGGAAACAACAACGCCTACTGCCACGACAGCGAGCTCACCTGGTTCAACTGGACGTTTCTCGAGAAGCACCGAGAGATTCATCGGTTCGTGAAAAAGCTCGTGAACTTTCGACTCAGCTTGCCCATCGACGATGGTTTCAGCCTCGCCGAGGTGCTCAAACTCATGCCTATCGAGTGGCACGGGGTCCGGCTACACGAGCCCGACACCGCGCCAAACTCGCACAGCATGGCGTTCACCGTGAAGGGGCTCGGGTACTGGTGGCATTTCATTGTCAACGCGTACACCGAAACGCTCGACTTCGAGCTTCCCCCGCTACCCGAAACGCACGCGCCCCACTGGCGACAACTGGTCGACACCTACCGAGAGCCTCCGTTCGATTTTTGTGAACCAGCCGAGGCCCCGAAGGTAGAAAGCGCCGCATATGCCGCGCGGGCCCACTCCGCAGTGGTCTTGATTTCACAGCAGGCGCGCTCATGACCGACGGGCCTGGTCGGGGCAGCGGGGTGCTCCTCCACATCACGTCCTTACCCGGCGGCCCCCACAGCGGCGACCTCGGTCCCGCGGCCTACGCGTTCGCCGACTTCCTCACCAATGCGGGCCAGCGATGGTGGCAGACGCTGCCTTTCAACCCCATGGGGAACGCCGGGTCGCCTTACTCGAGCGCGTCGTCGTTCGCGGGCGAGCCCCTGTTGATATCGCCTGAGCATCTCGTCGAAGACGGGCTGCTCGAGGCGCGCGCGCTCGACGGGGTGCCCTCCTCGGCGATTTCGTGGCGCGCGAGCTTCTCCCACGCTCGGTCGGTGAGGAGCCCGCTGCTCGAGGCGGCGTATCACAAGTTTAGCGACAGCAGAGCTCAACGCGATGAGTTCGCGAGTTTTTGTGAGCGCGAGAGCGCCTGGCTCGACGACTACTGTTTGTTCGGAGCGCTAGCCAGACGCTTCAAGACCCGAGCCTGGGATCGGTGGCCCCGCCAGTTTGCGGACAGGCATGACGATGCGCTTCGAGAAGCCCGCGTCGAACTCCGCGAGCGCATCGACTACCTCGCCTTCTTGCAGTTTCTTTTCGATCGGCAGTGGCGCGCGCTCCGCGACTACTGTTCAGACCGCGGTGTGGGCTTCATCGGCGATCTCCCGATGTTCGTGGCGCTCGACAGCTGCGATGTTTGGGCAAATCGCGAAGCGTTTCTGCTCGACGAAAGCGGCCGTCCCGAGTTCGTGTCAGGCGCGCCCCCGGACGCGTTCAGCGCCGATGGCCAGCGATGGAACAACCCGCTCTACGACTGGGACTACCATCAGCAAACCGGCTTCGACTGGTGGATACGCCGCCTCGAGCGGCAGCTTTCGCTCTTCAACCGGCTCCGGCTCGACCACTTCATTGGCTTCAGCCGCTACTGGCAGATCCCGGTCGACGCTGAGAGCGCGCGCGACGGGCAGTGGATTCCCGCTCCCGGTCAGGCTCTGCTTGACCGGCTTCAACAGAGTCGCGGCGCCATGCCGTTCATCGCCGAGGACCTGGGCGCGGTCACGCAAGAGGTCTGGGACCTCCGCGACCGCTATCAGCTCCCCGGCATGAAGGTGCTCCAGTTTGCGTTCTCCGATGATGCGAGCCGCTCCATTCACCTTCCTGACAACTACCCCGTAGCCAGCGTCGGCTTCACCGGTACGCACGACAGCGACACGACGCTCGGCTGGTACCAGTCGCTGCAGCGTCTCTCGAACGAGGGTCATCACCATGCGTCCGAACAGTTGGCCGCACTTCACGCATGGTTGGGCACCAGCGACGAAGGCGCGATCGTTCCAAGATGCATCGACAAACTCTCGAGGTCGGCCGCCGACACCGTGGTGTTCCCCATTCAAGATGTGCTCAACCTCGACGGAAGCCATCGCATGAACGAACCGGGAACGACTTCAGGTAACTGGTGTTGGCGCATGAGGGCAGGCCAGCTCGATGAACGCGTGCCGCGCTGGCTGCGCGACCTTGGGCAGTCGACGGGGAGACTCTCGCCCGCGTGAGCCCTTCACGTCACCGAACCTCACGGTCCGGCGCGCCGGTCAAGCGTCGCGTTCGGCCAGGTCGGCGTGACCGCGCCGGTCTCGGCGTACTCGATGCGCTCGAGCCATCGCTCGGAGTCGATGGCGCTGGCGGCATTCTCTTCGGCGTGGGCCTCCCAGGCGGCTCGAGAATCGTCGTACCGGCCCAGCGCAAATGTGGCGATTCCCTTCATTCGGTTCAGCTCGCGGGCGAGGCGCGCCGTGGGGAGGCCGCGCGTTTCGGCCTCCTCGATCAGCGGAAGCGCGAGCGCAAACCGCCCTTGGAACAAGAGCTGCCGTGCTTCGAGGTAGGGCCCGAGCCCGTCTTCGCGAAGGTCGGTCAACGCCTGAGCGACGTGGACAGCCACCGGGGCAGAGGAAGGCTCGATGAGCATCTCGTAGACCAGCGCCTGCTCTTCGGGGCTGCCTTCGAGACCTAGTTGCTTCACCTCGCTCTGCCGCGCTGCGCCGTCGGTGCGTGGGATTTCGAGCAGCTCGCCATAAAGGGCGCCGGCGCGTTCGAGCTCGCCCACTGTCCAGCTCGCGTCCGCGTACTGTTCGAGCGCAGCCGCGACGATGGGCTTCGGTGCGTTCATCGCTGCGCGAAGGGCGTCGAGCTCGGCCCTGGCGTCGGCGTCCTCTCCGGTACGTGCGAGAGCGCCCACCAGCGTAGCGTGGGCGTGCGCTTCATTCTCGTCGATCTCGAGGATCGATCGGCAGGTCTCGATCGTGCGCTCGTCGTCTCGCGACGCGATGTCGCCGCCGAGGTCGGCGCGAAGCTTGGCCAGGCGGTGGGGACACACGGCCGTGAAGATGCTCGGCCGGGCGAGTGCAACTTCAGCCACACCGCGCTCGTTGTCGGTCACCGACACGGTGCCGAGATGCTCGCGCCATGCCGCGTCGAGCTCGTCGAGCTCGACGACTTCGCCTTCGCGGTAGGCCTGAAGGAACGAATCGATTCCGCGCGTCTCGATGAGGAAGCGCATCGCCGAGCCTGCCGACATGTACGCTCGCGTGGCGGGCAGTGTACTGAACCGCAGGCTCAGCAGGTCACTTGCCTTCGGCAGCTCGTCACGGTCGAGCAGGATGCGAGCCCACTGATCCGGGGTCAGGTCGTCGCGGACGTCGCCTGCGAGCGCCACGGCCGCGCCCTCGACGATTCCGGGGTTTGGCACCACGCCGCCGAAGCTGCCAGCGACCCCGAACGGCCCCCGCCCAGCGTCCCGGAGAACCGCGTGCGCCACCTCATGACCGAGGACGCGATGCGGCCATCCGCTGGCCTGCAGGTACACCTCGTTCCGCCACGGTTTGGCGATGAGTGTCCGCCCGACGCCGATGAGTTGCTTCTTCTCATTGGCGTTTCGAAAGAAGTACGCGTGTACTCGGTCGGGCGACTCGAGCCCGAGCAGCGACCGAGTTCTTGCGACCTGAAAGTCGCAGTCCTCTACAAGCCGAGCCGCTTCCTCGGGAGGCACCTCGCGCGGCATCGTCACTACGCAGTACTTGCCATGCTCTTGCTTCCCGAGCGCTTCGACGAGGTGCTCCGTGCTGATTGCGTGTCCGAGCACGTCCGCGGCAGCGTACGCCGCGAATACGCCGCCGAGCATTCCACCACCGAGCAGGATCGTCCCGAATCGAAGCTGGAGCGCGCGGCGAAAGTTGAGAAGCTCCGATGCACGATCCCAAGCGGCATCAAAAAGCACGACGAGTCCGAGGATCAGGACCAGTGTGACCGCCCGGTACGTGAGGTACCGCTCGGGGATCACCACCAGGTCGTCATAGATCGCGCCGGGGAAGTAGCCTCCGAAAACCCCGAACACGTGCACCGTCGGGGTTGAGTAAAACGCCCAAACCCCGAGTCCGTGCGCCATGAGTGGAACGAGTGCCGCAGCCGCGGGCGACCATCGCGAGCCCTGAAGAAGCCCAGCGACCCAGACCCCAGCGACTGCGGCGAGCGAACATCCGAGTGCCGGGCCGAGCACCATGAAAGCGAACCCTTCGCCCGGCGCACACTGCCGGACGCGAAGCGCGTTCGCCGCGAGGATGACCACTGGGATCGCCCAAATCACCAGTCCTGCTCCGATCGTGCGTGCCATCACGTCCACACCACGGAGTTTGCCATGCCGACGCTGATAGGCGGCCGCGGCCGCGGCCACGAAGGGTGACAGCACGATCCCGAGAACGAGTGCGCTTTCTGGGCCATGCACCCCAAGCAGCGGATTGAACGCTAGGATCCCGGCGGTCGCGATCGCAACCACCACCGACAGCCAGAAGGTAGACAGCTTGGTCACGGACTATTCGGCCGCGGCCGGTGCGGTGGTGGGATCTGGTTCCGCAACGAGGCTCAGAATCTCGTCGACGCGGGACACCAGGCAGATCTCGACCCCCTCGCGCACCTCTTCCGGAATCTCATCGAGATCCGGCTCGTTTCGCTTGGGCAGCAGGATTCGCGTGACCCCAGCGCGATGCGCCGCGAGGCATTTCTCCTTGATGCCGCCCACTTTGAGCACGTTGCCGCGAAGCGTGATCTCTCCGCTCATGGCGACGTCCGGCCGGACCTTCTGCTCGGTGAGGAGCGAAGCGAGCGCCACGTAGAGCGGGATCCCTGCCGATGCGCCGTCTTTGGGGATGGCCCCAGCCGGCAAGTGCACGTGAATGTCGGTGTGACTCACGAAGTCTTCCGCGAGCCCGAGCGCACCGGCGCGGGCTCGAATGAACGTGAACGCGGCCGCGGCCGACTCTTTCAACACGTCGCCCATGTTGCCCGTGAGGTGGAGCTTTCCGCTTCCCGGCATGCGCGTCGCTTCGACGAACAGCAGGTCTCCGCCGGAGGGAGTCCAAGCGAGCCCGGTGGCCACCCCTGCTCGGGCGGATCGTTCCGGCGCCTGCCGTTTTTCCTGCGCGGCCCCGAGCACCTCGGCAATGAACGGAGGGTCGGCCATGATCGACACGTCCTCGCCGTGCGCGAGTCGGACGGCCACGGCGCGACACACCGCGGCGGCCTGCTGCTCGAGCTTCCGTACACCGGCTTCGTAGGTGTACGAGTCGACCATCACGTCGATCGCTTCGTCCGAGAAGTCGAGGCGCTCGATCGAGAGGCCGTGCTCGTGGAGCTGCCGCGGGATCAGGAAGTCGCGCGCAATCGCACGCTTCTCGCGCGGCGTGTAGCCGGGGATCTCGATGACCTCCATACGGTCGAGGAGCGGCCCTGGGATCGTGCTTCGCTGGTTGGCCGTGGCGATGAACATGACCTTGCTGAGGTCGAATGGTGCGTCGATGTAGTGGTCGGTGAACTGGTGGTTCTGCTCCGGGTCGAGCACCTCGAGAAGAGCGCTCGAAGGGTCGCCTCGCTGGTCGCTTCCGAGCTTGTCGATCTCGTCGAGAATCATGACCGGGTTTTTGGAGCCGGCTTTCTTCAACCCGGAGATGATTCGCCCTGGGAACGCCCCCACGTATGTGCGTCGATGCCCCCGGATTTCAGCTTCGTCGTACACGCCGCCGAGCGAAACCCGAACGAACTGCCGGCCCGCGGCACGCGCAATCGACCGCGCGAGTGAGGTTTTTCCGACGCCGGGGGGGCCCACGAAACAGAGGATCGGCGCCCGCCCATCCCGACGGAGCTTCCGTACGGCGACGTATTCGACGATGCGCTTCTTGGGCTTCTCGAGGCCAAAATGGTCTTCGTCGAGGACGGTTCTCGCCTGCGTCACATCAAGACGATCGGGCGTGGCCTTTCGCCACGGAAGGTCGGCGAGCCACTCCACGTACGTCCGTGCAACTTGGTATTCGCTGCTCGCCGCGTTCATGTTGCTCATGCGGCGAAGCTCACGCTTTGCGGCCTGCTCGGCCTCGGTGTGGAGCCCGCTCAGTGCAATGCGCTCGCGGAGGTTCTCGATGTCGTCCTCGTCGACGTCGGTTTCGCCGAGCTCTCGACGGATGGCTTTGACCTGCTGGCGAAGAAGGTACTCGCGCTGCGAGCTCGACATCTCTTCTTCGACCATCGTGGAGATCTCTTCTTTGACCCGGATCACCTCGTTCTGGCGCTGCACCTGATCCAGCACCTTTCGGATGCGCTCGCGTACGTCGAGCGTTTCGAGGACCTCCTGCTTGGCTTCGTTTGGAACCGGCAGGTTGGACTCGATGAGATCGGCAAGCGCGCCAGGCTCACGAACGTTGTCGAGAATGTGAAGCGACTCCCGCGACGCAGTGGGCAGCTCGTTCAAGAGCGTGCGCGCAGACTCTCGAAGGTGTGCCGAGAGCGCTTCGACCTCGACGTCGACCACGGGTGCTTCGTGGTAGCGGTGAACCCGGGCCCGCATGGTGGGGTGCCGGCCGAGCGGCTCCTCGATCCGCATTCGGCTCACTCCCTGAAGAACCACGCTGTACTGTCCCGAGTTCAGCCGGATGACCTTGAGCACGCGCGCGATCGTTCCAGTCTGATAGACCTGCTCGAAGGTGGGGTCCTCGACCTCGGGCTTGTGCTGCGTCACCACGCCGATCGCGGGGCGCTCTCGGCCGCAGGCTTCTTCGATCAATCGGACCGAGCGGGCGCGCCCCACGTTCACGGGGACCACCGTCGCTGGGAACAGCACGGAGTTTCGAAGCGGCAAAATTGGCAGGATCGGTTCGGCGCCCGCCGGGAAGATCGAGTCGGACATCGGGTTAAGCCAACGATATTCGAGATGTACGGTGGCAGCAATCCGCCGCTTGGTTTGGCTAGCGCGGCCAGCGGCTGGCTGGTATCAATCGGCCGGCAAGGATGCGGGGACGGGAGCTAAAAATGGGTGCCGCAGTGTGCGCGCTCGGGTCGATCGGCGGCTGCCACGGTGGCATTGCGCTCCATTCCGTCGTCCTCCTCGTGACCTTGGGCATCTTCTTTGGGACGATTTTGCTAGATCGGTCCTAGCCGTGGCCCCTCGACTCCGCACACTCAGCGACTTCACCCTGGCCGACCTCGAGGGCATTCGGGTGCTGTTGAGGGGCGGTTCGGTCGTCGATTGGCACCGAATCAACTTCGCCGAGGAGCAGGAAGCCCGCGCGTTCGTGGCGGCCCACGAGATCGACCTGGACGACGCACGCGACGCGGCGCGGGTGAACCAGATCAAGAAGCAGGCGATTGAGTACCTCCGCCGAAACTTCGACTTTCCCGTGCCGAAGCCGGTGGCGCGTCGAGACGTGGTCGGCCTTCTGATGCTCGCATCGTCCAAAGGCCATCGTCAGATCTGTGCCTGCGCGATCCTCAAGGTGATGCACATCATCCATCACCTCGAGGCGCGCGAACTCATGTTCCTGCTTCCCGTGGCCGACGAGGAAGTCTTCCACTTGGTGGAGCACAAGGTCTACCAGGTGATGGGTGCGGCCCTAGCCAACGACTTTCCGATCCTCGAGTTCATCGGCGGCCGGAAGAACAAAGACTCCCTTTATACCAAGCTCCTGTCGAAGCCGGACGTCAGCGCCGCGCAGATCTACGACAAAGTTCGATTCCGGATCGTGACTCGCACCGCCGCGGACGTGTTCCCGGTGCTCAACTTTCTTCAGCGAAGCGTGGTGCCTTTCAACTTCATCATCCCAGGGCAGTCCACCAACACCCTGCTCCGTTTTCACCAGCACTGCAGCGAGGACGCCACGCTCAGCGAGCTCGTCTCGAAGCTTCAGCTCCCGCTCGACCTCGAGGACGGGCTGTCGTCGCTCGACAACCGCTTCACCGCGCCGAGCTATCGCGTGGTGCACTTCGCCGCAGACGTTCCCGTGCGCGTGCCACAGCGGATCCTCGAAGCCGCGCCTCCCGCGACCGAGGGGCTAGGCGAAGTGATCTTCGTCCAAGCAGAGTTCCAGGTCATCGATCGTGCGAGCGACCAAACCAACGAGTCTGGTGACGCGAGCCACGCAAGCTACAAGGAGCGGCAGAAGCTCGCCGTCATGCACCGTCTCAAGGTAGGCCGTTTCTCCAAATAGCACCCACCTGGGCAGCTACTTGATCTTCACGAAGATCTCGTCGGTGACGCGGTTGCCTGCGGCGTCGAACGCCCGCACAGCGACCACGTGGTCTTTGCCTTCGAGGCCCTTCAGCTCGAACTCGAACGCCTCTTTCCGGCTATCGAGGAGCAGGTCTTTCGGAAAGATATCGCGCCACGGGCCGGAGTCGACCGAGATCTGGAGGCGCGCGATCGGCCCGAGAGCGTCCACGGCTTCGCCCTGAACTTTGCCGTTCCGGAACGACAGCTTCTTGATGCGCGGCGGGTGGTTGTCGACGAGAATTGGCTGCGACACGGCCTCGCTCGACAGCGTGAGGTTCTCCGGGTTGGCCTCTTCGTCCGACGCGACGACTTTGACGAGGTAGTAGCCGTCCGGGATCGTGCTCGTGTCCCACGTGTACTTCGGCTCGTTGAGCACCGTGTCCTCGAGGAACATCGGACGCCAAGGGCCCTGGTCGTCGCGACGGAACGACAGGCGGAACCGAAGCGCGTCACGATCGGGGTTGTTGACTTGCCAGCTGAGCTTGATGAGTGGGCTCGCGGGCGGTGGGTAGGGGGGTCGCGCTCCGGGCTTCGCCGGCTTCGCAGGAGCCCCCCCCTTGACCATCGAGATTCGCGCGGGCTGGTTCTGTGGAAGGTAGTACAGATCGATCGCTCGAAGCTCTCCAGCTGCCGTGGACGGGAGCCGAGCTTTCACCTGAATGAAACGGCCCGGCGGGCTCTGCACGCGACCCGGCTGCTTCATGTTCTTCGACCAGTCGCTCCAGGTATCGTTGGGCTCCTTGGTGTTGCCGGACCGCGTTTGGAACACGAGCCGACCATCGCCGCGCCACGTGATGCGACCCCACTTGGACCCAAACCCGGTGTCGAGAGCCCGACTCGTCCAGACCGGCTTGCGGGGAAGCCCCGGCTCCACCCAGTAAACCGCAGCACCGTCGCCGGTCACGAACGCAGGGCTCTTGCCACGCAGCGCGAACCCGAGCACCTGACGCTCTTCGACGTCCGCCCAAATCGCGTAGCTCGCGTCCTCCTCGACCTGAAGCACGTGGCCCTCGGCGCCGCTGCCGACGTACATGCGCCCGTCAGGTCCCCACTGCACCGCTGTGAAGTGCCGCTGCTTGCTGTCGATCATCTGTTCGACGCGTCCGTCTGCGTCGACTCGCCAAAGCTGGCCTTTTCCGGGGCGAGGGCGTACCGAAGGCCGCCGGCCCGGTGCGGGCGCTCCTGGCTTGAACTGGGCGCCGGGCTTGACCTTGAACTCGTTGGCGACGACGGCGAGCTGCCCGTCGGCGTAGTCGAGCGAGGTCACCTCGTTGCCCGGAAAGTCGTGCACGACAGACACCTTTGCGTCCATCGGCACCTTCAGCACCAGGGCGCTGTCGCTCGTCCCGGCAAACACGGTTCCTTTGCCGTCGCCCGCCAACGACATGATGTGCGCTGCGTCGCCTTCGTGAAGCACCCTCGCGACGCCTTCTGAGTCGATCTCGAAGATGGCACCGTTCGGTCCCGTGCCGGCGATGAGGCGTCCTCGGCGCGGGTCGTAGAGCAGGGCCCAAATGTGTTTGGCGTCCTTCGGCGTGGAGAAACGCGTGATCTTTCCGGACTTCGTGTCGATGCGAAAGATCCGCCCGTTCGGGAGGGTGCCCGCGTAGAGCGCACCGTCGCGGCCGAACGCAAGCGATGAGACGAGTAGCTCGCCGGTGGCGAACTTCTTCTTCAGCTTCCTCTTCTCGTAGTGATAGACGACGCCCTCGGTTCCCGTCCCGACGAACACGTCGTCGCCGCGGGCAATCACGCTGTAGGCGATGGGGACGTCCTTGATTTCGTCGCGCTCTGTGGCTGCGCCTACGCGAACCGAGCCGTCCGAGTGAATGGCGGTTCCGTCGAGCTCACCGCCGAAGAAGGACTCGGCGCTGTCGAGCGTGAAGTGTTGGGTTCCGACGGCGGTCGCGCTCGATGCGAGGATGAGCGCTGAGAGCGCGACTAGGAGAGTCGTTCTGGTTGTCTTCATATCGATTATTACTTGCCGAGCAGCTGGTCTCGCGCGACGTCGCGCACCTGGAGGCGAAGGTTCACGCCGCCGTACACGACTTCGGGCATTTTGACCTCGGTGTGGGTCCGGGTGACGAAGGGCCTTCCTTCTTGCGAGGTGCTGACGAGCTGGAGCGAGTTTAGGGCCGACGGGGGAAGAGAGTCGACGACGTGGCCCCGAAACTGGAGTCCCCGACTCGGAAGCTGAAGCGAGGCGACGAGCGACGTGGCGGGAAAGCCCGCCTTGGCCTGGTCGAGCAGCTCGTCGAGAGAGTCCGCGCGGGGCAGTTCGACGGCCACGTCATCGCCCGCGGCGATCGATACGTTCACCGTTTGACCCGCTGCGGATTCCGGAATGAACACCTTCACCGCGCGCGTACTTTCGCCCTTGCCCACCTGACGCAGCTTCACGTAGATCGTGACCTCTCGTCCCGGGTCGACCTCGTCGAAGGGAACCGAGGCGTCGACGATTTGAATCACCTCGCGCGTGAAGTCGAGGTCGAGTTCCAGATCGATGGACGTGACTCGCGACACGACGAACGGGTTCGCGAACGCGGATTCCATCACCCAGAATAGGTCGAGCTGGCCGAGGGCGATCTGTGAGGCGACTCCGGCGGGGGAGTAGCCCTGCTCGTCGAGAACGACGGCGTCATGCCCCTCGACGCCGATGGTTGAGCGCGCGCGAAACACGACGTCTTCGACATCGCCGGCCGTCGACTTCAATGCGTTCAGCAGGACACCGAACGCGATACCCGGGGTGAGCGTACGGTGACTCACGACTTCGACGTTCCACTCGTTCTTGCGTGCGCCTTCGGCGCCGTTGATGCGAACCCGAAGCGGAATCCGCGCCGCCTGGATGTCGGGGTCGACCAAGATTGCCGCCTGTCGGTCCTGCACCAGCGTTCCGAGCGGCCGGGCGGCCTCGGCGATCTTGAACGACCGGTATTCGCTCACCAGCACGTGGAGAACGCGTGCCGTGGCCGTCGGGAACCCGGTGGCGCCTGCATCGACCATGGGGTGGCCGAAGGCGAGCGCGCGGTTGCCGCGGGCCATGTACGTGACCGTCCCGACGCCTGTGATCGATACGTCACCGCTTGCAAGTGACACCGCGATCGCGCCGCCGTTCTCGAACTTGCTGGGGCCTCCTCGAGACGACCCGCTGGACCCTGCCTGCATCGCCTCGAGCCCGAGCGGCGCCAGCTCGTCGCTCAGCATCCGTGCAACCGAGTCTTGGAACCCGCCGAGCATGATCGGCGTGGTGGCTGCGCGAAGGCCGACTGGGCCGCCTTCGAAGGACTTTTTCTTTCCTGCCGCGCGGAGGGTCGTGAGGGCGTTCACCTTCCCACCTTTGAAAGGAGGCAGGCCTGCAAATCGTTCGCGGCTTGGTCGCGTCGGCGCTCGCGAGGCACGGCGCGGCGACTGGGGGAGGGGCTTCGCGCCCGGGAACATGTCGATCCGAACGGGGCGCTTGAGGACGTCGAGCATGTTGGCGATCGGCGTGACACCCACGACGGGGTCGGTCCCGTACGGCCAGCCGTACGCGTAGGCCCCGGCCAGCCTCCCATCGAGAAAAATCGGGCTTCCGCTCATGCCGGCGACCCCGCGCGCACGATCGAGCAGCGGGTGCGGCGTGCTCATCAGGATTAGGTCCTGCGCGGGTCGGAAGTTGTGGAGGACGTCGATGACCTCCACGTCGAAGCGCTCGGGCTCGGTGCCCCGAAAGACCGAGAGCCCATAGCCCTTCATGCCGGGGACGATCTCGTCGACGCCGATGAACCCTGGTGTCGACTGCGCGATGGCGCCCCCGACGAGGGACGCGCTCAAGAGTAGACACAAGCTAGACAGCAGCCGCTTCACCGCGGGGGAGCCTAGCAGGTTACTCCGCGGGGGCCGGCGCAAGTTGGAGGGACTCGATCAGCGCGCGCAGGGCATCGAAGCGGAAGGGCTTCGGCAGGACGGCGCTCACGTGCGTGCCCACCTTGGGTGCCGGCTCCGCTTGCTGCTCGCCGCCCATCAAGATGACGACGAGATTCGGATTCAGTGCGTGGAGACGCTTCGCGACCTCGAGGCCGGGCATGCCAGGCAGGTGTGCCGCCACCAACGCGAGGTCCGCCTGCCACTCTTCGACCACGGTGAGCGCGCCATCGCCGGAGCTGGTCCCGACGACACGATTGCCGTCGACCGTGAGCATGCGTGCGAGGTGCCACTGCAGATCGGGATCGCTCTCGACGACGAGAACCGAACGGTGTCGTGGACGGTTCTCCGCGATTGATTTCGCAGCGCTTTCAAGCGCTTCCGGCTGTTGATTGATCCCCATGATCCGTCACGCGAGTCCAGTAGGTCCTCACCAGACAACGGGGGACACCCCTCGATTGTTCCAGGCTCCCCGTCTCAGGGGACTATTCTAAAGACGTCGGGGGCCCTGTGCAATGGCGGGCGCCATACCCCTGAGATCGCGGCAATTATGCAGTCGCCTGGGCCGTGGGGCTGCCAGCGCTCCGCTGGCTCCGGCCTGGTTGGGTCGCGTCTTCCCCGTGGAAGCTCTGTCCGCTTCGGGCGATCTCTTCGAGCACGGGGGCCGGCGAGAAGCGCGGTCCGAGCTGCTTCTCGAGCTCGCGAAGTCGGCCGAGGATCTCTTTGGCACCCACCTGATCCACGAAACAGAACGGGCCTCCACGGAACGGCGGGAAGCCGAGACCGAACACGGCGCCGATATCGCCGTCCCGTGCGCTCCGAACGATACCCTCGCCAAAACATCGACAGGCTTCGTTCACGAACTGGAGCGCACAGCGCCACGCGATGTCCTCGTCGGAGATGCTCTTGTTGTCCGGTGTGACGCCGAGCACGTCGTAGACGGACTCGTCGACGCCCTTGTTCTTCTTGTCGCCGTACGTGTAGAAGCCACGGCCGTTCTTTCGGCCGTAGCGTTTGTCATCCATGAGCTTCTGCATGCCGTCTGGGGCCGCCATCCGCTCACCGAAAGCGTCCACCATGATTTTACCGACCTTCGAACCCACGTCGATCCCGACTTCGTCGGTGAGCTTGATCGGGCCGACGGGAAAGCCCCAGTCGAGCATCGCGCGGTCGATTTTGTCGATGGGCACGCCCTCCGCGACCAGATGCGCGGCCTCGTTCATCATGGGCGAGAGGATTCGGCTCGTGTAGAAGCCGACCCCGTCGCGGACGACGATCACGTGCTTGCCCTGTTGCTTGCCGAGCTCGACGCAGGTGGCCGTGACCCAGTCCGCCGTTTGGTCGGTGACGATGATTTCGAGGAGCGGCATTTTATGCACGGGCGAGAAGTAGTGCATGCCGATCACGGTCTCTGGGTGCTTGCTTGCCTCGGCGATCTTCGTGATCGGTAGCGACGACGTGTTCGACGCGAAGATCACGTCATCTTTGCCGTTTTCCTCGATGTCGCGGACCATTTGCTGCTTGAGGCCGAGGTCCTCGAACACCGCTTCGATGACCACGTCGGCGTCCTGGAACCCGTCGTACGTGGTGGTACCTGTGGTCTGCAGCATCAGCTGATCGGCGGCTCGCGGCGAGAGGCGCTTCCGCTTCACGCGGCCGTCGATGATGTCGCGCACGTAGCGGAGGCCGGCGAGCACACCGTCGCTGTCACGGTCCTTCAGGCGGACCGGCGTTTTGGCGAGGGCGGTGGTCACGTAGGCGATGCCGGCGCCCATCAAGCCGGCCCCGAGCATACCCACCTTGCGGATCGGCCGCGGCCTCACGCTCGGGTCGTCCACCCCGGTGTCCTTCTTCAGTGCCGTCGTGCCAATGAAAATGCTCATCAGGTTTTCGGCCTCGCGCGTGGTCAGGAGCTGGCCGAAGCCGCGTGCCTCGGCATCGAGCCCGGCGTCGAAGCCGCCCTCGAGCCCGGCCTTGACCACGTCGATGATCAGGTCCTGCGCCGGGTAGTTGCCGCGCGTTTGCTTGTGGAGCTGCTTGCGTGCCTGGTCGAACAAGATCTTTCGTCCGACAGGGTTCTTGGCGAGGGCGAACTCGGTGATTGCCTCCTTGTCTTTGAGCTGTTCGATGAAGCTCTCGCGCGCCTGCGCCTGCGCCTTGCCGATGCGCGAGAGCGCGACCGCCGCCGCAGTGTCGATTAGTACCGACTCGGGCACCACGTCGTCGACGAGGCCGAGCTTGAGTGCTTTTTTGGCGGGCACCTGCTTCCCGGTGAGCATCATGTCGAGTGCGGGCTGCACGCCGATGAGGCGCGGCAGCCGCTGCGTGCCGCCGGCACCTGGCAACAGGCCGAGCTGCGACTCCGGGAGACCGAGTTTGGTTTTGGAGCTGTCGGTCGCGATGCGCGCGTGGCACGCCAGTGCGACCTCGAGGCCGCCGCCGAGCGCGACGCCGTGAATGGCCGCGACGACTGGCTTGCTGAAGCCTTCGATGCGCGCCATCGCGGTGTGGCCCGCCTTCGACATGCGGTAGCCGTCGTCCGCCGTTTCTACTGCGTTGAGCATGTCGATGTTGGCGCCGGCGATGAAGCTGCCCTTCTTCCCCGACGTGAGCACCACCGCCTTCACGTCCGAGTCGTTTTCGACCTCGGTGAACACGCGTTCGAAGGTGTCGACGAAGTCTTCCTTGAGCGTGTTCATGGGTTCGCCTGGCACGTCCATGACGAGGATGGCGACGCCGTCCTCGCGCTTCTGAATCGTAAGCTCGTCCTGCGCCATTACTCTGCCTCCAACACGATGGCCGCGCCGAGCCCGCCTGCCGCACACGCGGTGCACAGCGCCAGGTTTCCGCCCCGTCGCTTCAGCTCGCGAAGCGTCTGCGTGATTTGTCGCGCGCCGGTGGCCGCGAACGGATGGCCGATCGAGATCGACCCGCCGGTGACGTTGAACTTGTCCCAGTCGATGTCACCGATCTTTTCGGATCGACCGAGGTTCTTCTCTGCCCATTCCTTCGACTCGAACGCCTGCGTGTTCGAGAGGATCTGCGCGGCAAAGGCCTCGTGCATGTCGATGAGGTCGAGGTCCGAGAGCTGGATGCCTGCGCGGTCGAGCGCCTTTGGCGTCGCGTACGACGGGCCCATCAAGAGCTGGCCGGCCGGGTCGAGCGCAGCGAAGGCATAGCTTCGGATGAACCCGAGTACGTCGAAGCCGTGCGCCTTGGCTTTGTCTTCGCGCATGAGCACGAGCGCGCTCGCACCGTCGGTAAGCGGCGAGCTGTTGCCGGCAGTCACCGTGCCGTGCTTTCGGTCGAACGCCGGCTTGAGCTTGGCGTACTTCTCGATCTCGGACTCTTTGCGAACGAGGTTGTCTTCGCGAATCTCTTCCTTGAAACGGTTCGGGACGAACACCTCCATGACCTCGTCGTCGAACTTTCCCTCGGCCCAGGCCTTGGCAGCGAGGGAGTGGCTCCGGTGCGCGAACTCGTCTTGGGCCTGTCGCGCGATGTGGTTCTCCTTCGCCATCTTCTCGGCGCTCTCGCCCATGGTGAGCCCGGTCGAGTATTCCTTGATGGCAGGCGGTTGCGGGGCCAGGTCGCGGGGGCGAAGGCCGGCGAAGGCCTGCATTCGTTCGCCGATGCTTCGGGCCTTAGTGGCGGCAACCAGCGCGTCGGCCAGGGCCTTGGTGACCGTAATCGGGACGTTGCTCGAGCTGTCCGCGCCGCCGGCGACGCCCGTATCGATGGCGCCGGCCATGATCGCCTCGGCCACGTTGATCGTAGACTGGTAGCTCGTCGCGCAGGCGCGAGAGACGCTGTAGGCCTCGATGTGGCGCGGCATCCCTGTGGCCAGGACGACTTCGCGGGCGATGTTTGGGGCCTCCACCGAGGGGATGACCTGGCCGTACACCACCTGCTGGATCTCGTTCGGGTCGAGATCGATGCGCTGCAGCATCTCACTCACGACCAGATTCGCGAGGTCGAGTGCGCTCACCTCTCGATATGCGGTCCATTGCTTGGCGAAGGGCGTGCGTAGCCCCGCCACGACTGCGACTCGCTTGCCGTTTGACTCCATGCGCTGAGCTCCTGGAATGAATCGATATTCAGTGGAGATGAGAGCGTGTTTGGCGACTTTGCAGGTGTCAAGGCGCACCTGAGCGTTGACCCCCGCGGCGCCGCCTCTAGACTGTGGCCGATGCGTCGACTGCCGTTGGTCGAAAGTCGGTCCGCCGTGTACGAGGATTGGCCGACTCGCCCCGAGGATTTCGAGGCGATTCCACTACTCCGCGACGACCGCGGTCGGCGATACACGTATCTGCGGCTGAGTGTCACCGACCGCTGCGATCTTGCATGCGTCTACTGCATGCCGCCGAGCGGTGAAGAGGATCACGCGCTGCGCCGCGAGCTGCTCACGTTCGAAGAGGCCGCCCGACTCGTTTCCGTCTTCGCGACCGCTGGGATTCGGCGCGTCAGGCTCACGGGCGGGGAGCCGCTGGTTCGAAAGGACATCGTGCGGCTGGTCGAGCTGATCGATCGTCGTACCGAGGTAGAGCAGCTGGTGATGACCACGAACGCGACGCGGCTCGCCGAGCTTGCAAGGCCGCTCCGCGACGCTGGGCTCTTCGGGGTGAACGTGTCGATCGACACCCTCGACCCGGGCCGCTTCAAGCGCATCACGCGCGGGGGCGATCTCGGACGTGTATTGGCCGGTATCCACGCGGCGATCGACGTCGGCCTCGAGGTCAAGCTCAATACCGTTCCGCTCCGCGGCGAAAACGACGATGAGCTCATGAAGATCGTCGACTTTGCCTGGGACCTAGGGGCGACGCCTCGCTTCATCGAGCTCATGCCGCTCGGAGAGGGTGCCAAGCTGCCGAGTGACATGCGAATGAGTGCCGACGACGTGGTCGGCGGGCTCGAGAACCGCCTCGCACGCCGCGAAGCCATGGGCGTCGAGGGACACGGCCCGGCCCGCTACCTCCACGCGACCGACGGTTCGGGGAACCGGGTCGGTTTCATCACGCCCATCAGCAACGAGTTTTGCGACACATGCAACCGGGTTCGCGTGACCGCTCGCGGCGACATTCGGGCGTGCCTTGCGTCTCGCCGTGCGGTGAACCTTCGCGACATCATGCGCGCCGGCGGGGACGACCTGGACGTGGCATGGGCCATGGTATGGTCTCTGTCCGGCAAAGACCGTGGACACTACTTCCTCGACGCCGACGAGAACGAGCACGAGAACGTCGGGATGAGCTTGATCGGCGGGTAGGCGACGAGAGCACGTGCGAAAGACCCTTCCGGTTGCCCTGTTGATGCTTTCCGCCTGCGCCGCGGAGCCTACCGCCGTGCGCGAGTGGGCGGCGGCCGACCACGCGCATCCTCCCGAGAACCTGGTCGACCCCACCCGGGTGCCACAGCAGGAACGCCCGGACCTCACGGTCGGCGAGCTATTGTGGCAGGGCCGCTGCGCGCGCTGCCACGGGCCCGACGGCCGCGGCGGCGGCCAAGCGCCGGTAAACATGGCAAGCCCCGAGTGGCAGGCCCGCCTCGACAACGCTCAGATCGCCCGGACGATTGCCGCGGGTAAACCCCCTGCGATGCCGGCCTTCGGCGACCTGTTGAGCGCCGACCAAATCGAGGCCCTAGTCCTCCACATCCGCCAGTTCCGATAAGGCGGGACACGCTCCCCGCCCCCAAGACTTTGAAATCATTCATGATTCTGGCTAAAGATCGCATCGACTCGCGGGCGGAGACGTTGCGATCTTCTTCTGTTTTCTTCTTTGGTTTTGAGGGGTTGAGAGGGGGGAGCGTGTCCCCGCTAGAGGGCTGAGGTGAGGTGCTGGGCCACGAGGTCGGCGACCGAGTAGACGCGGAGGAAGTCGCCTGCCAGCGCGTTGACGCTGGGGCGCGTGTTGGTGCAAGCGATGCCCTCGAGCACGCCGCTCGCCTCGATTTTGGTTAGCGAATCGTGAGCGAAGACGCCGTGGGTGCACACGGCAAACACCTCGCTCGCGCCCGCGTCGCAGTACGAGCGGGCCGCCGAGATGAGGGAGCCGCCGGTTCGGATCATGTCGTCGTAGATCACGACCGAGCGTCCCTCCACGTCGGCGGCGAGCGCGGTCACCTCGGTTTCCGTTTCGGAGATTCGTCGCTTGAACACGAACGCCGCGTCTACTTGAAGGTCGTTCGCCAGACTTTCGACCCACTTCGCGCGACCTGCGTCCGTGGCTCCCAAGACGAAGTTCTCGCTCCCGAAGTCGCGAATCGCCTGAAGGACGACCGAGCGCGCATGCAGGTGAACCGGCCGAACGTCGCCGCTGAAGTACTGAGGGATGCCTTCCGAGTGCAGGTCGATGAGCACCACGCGATTGCCCGAGCCCGCCTTCGGAATTGAGGAGAGCAGCCGGGCACGGTTCTTCGCGGCGACGATCTCGCCGCGCTTCGAAGACCGCTCCATCGTTTGGTAGCCGAACCACGGAAGGACGAGGGTCAGCGTGTGAACGCCTTCTTGGACGAGTCCGGACGCCAGATCGTAGATCTCGAGCGTGTCGACGTCGTCGATCGTCCCGCCGACCAGGGCCACGTCGCGGCGGGCGACGTCGGTCTCGATCCGACGGTAGCGTTCGCCATCAGGAAAGACTCTGCGTTCCACGAGGCCCAGGTCGAAGCCACCTGCACCTGCGATGTCCTCGCCCAGTTCCTGGTAGCGCTCGGTGGCAAACAAAAGGACAGTCGGCTGCATCGTCGTCGCGCATCAGAGCACACGTCGGTCGCGAGGGCTACCTCTGGCCGAGAACTTCGAGCAGCAGCTCGGGCAAGTCGGTCATCACGGCGTCCACGCCGAGATCGTAGAGCCTCTGCATCTCGGAAGGGTCGTTGATCGTCCAGACGTGGACCTGGATCCCATGACGATGAGCGGCGTTCACGAAACGCTCGGTGACCACCGGAAGGCGACGAAACGTCGGCGGGATCTGGAGGGCGTCGAAGGCGAAGGTGGAGAAACGCTCCGTGCCCGCGAGCACGTGACCCCAGAAGCGGAGGGCCTCCCGAAACCCAGGCGACGTAGCCACCCGGCCTTGGCTCCGACGGCGAAAGGCCGCCACCACGTCGTCGTGCTCGCTCGCCACGAGCACCCGATCTTCGATGCCGTGGTGCGCGATGAACTCCCACAGTCGGAAGGCGAACCCGGGGTCCTTCGGCTTGATCTCCAGGTTGAAGCGGAGGGTCGGGCTTAGTTCCAGCGCTTCCTCGAGGGTCGGTACCCGGACTTCCTGGCCACGGTAGGGGTACGTTCGGTCTCGTTCGAACCCGTAAGCGGCATCGAGAGATTTCAGCTCTGCGAGCGTCCGGTCTCGGATCGGACCTCGACCATCGGTGGTCCGCTCGAGGGTCACGTCGTGAAACAGGACGAAGTGGCCGTCCGCGGTTTCGTGGAGGTCCGTCTCGATGTGCTGGTAGCCGAGGTCCGCTGACGACTGAAACGCCAGCAGCGTGTTTTCCGGCCAGCGGAGGGCGCCCCCGCGGTGCGCGAAGGCAAACGGGTTCTTCGATCCGAAATACGCGCGAGCCATGAGCGCCGCGAGCATAGCGCGATCCCTGCGGTTGCGGCGCTTCGGTTTGTGAGGAGACCTCCTCGCCGATAGGGTCGGGCGATGAGCAAGCCTTTGGACGACAAGGTCGCCATCGTGACCGGGGCGGCGCGCGGGATCGGTCGAGCACTTGCCGAGGTTCTCGGTGAACGCGGCTGTCGCGTCGTGTTAGCCGACATCGACGAGGGCCTCCTCGGCACGACGGCTGAAGCGCTGAGGGCCGCAGACCTTCGCGTGCACAGCCATCGGGTCGACGTGGGGCAGCCCGACGAAGTCGACCGGCTGATTCGCGAAACGCGCCAGCGCCACGGCCGAATCGACTACATGTTCAACAACGCGGGAATCAACGTGTTCGCCGAGCTGCTCGACACGTCTCTCGACGACTGGAACCGTCTGATCGACGTGAACCTCCGCGGCGTAATTCACGGGGTGCACTTCGCTTATCCGGTCATGCGGGCCCAGGGTTTCGGCCACATCATCAACACCGCTTCGGTTGCTGGCATTGCACCGACTCCCGTCGAGGGGGCGTACGCAGCGACGAAGCATGCGGTGGTCGGCCTCTCCACTGCGCTTCGAATCGAGGCGGCGGCGCACGGTGTTGGCGTCAGCGTCGTTTGTCCCGGGGCGGTCGACACCGCGATTCTTTCGAACTCGAAACACGTGAACTTCGACGCCGACGCCATCCTCGAGCTCTCGCCTGAAAAGCCCATGCCTCCGCGCCGGGCCGCCGAGCGCATCGTTCGCGACGTGGAGCGCGGGCGCTTCTTCATCGTGATCTCTCGGACGGCCAACGCGTTCTGGCGCGTGTACCGCTATGCTCCCGAAGGCTCGATGTCGATCGGCGAGCTCGTCGTAAAGAAGATCCGTTCAATCAAACGAACCGAGTGAGTCTCGCGTCGCGGCCAAGCCGTCGAGGCGTCTACACGAACTCGGGGCCCACGCCGATCACGCGAAGAGCGCCTTCGTGTAAGCGGAACTCGGCTGGTCCAGTGCCAGGTGCTTCGCCGTCAATGTCCATGTAGGCCGTATTCTCGGCGACCTCCACTTCGACGTGCTTTCCCCGGAACGTGTCGACGGTGTTCGAGCGCACATGGGTTCCCTTGTAGAGGCCCGCCATGACCGGGAGCCCGCGCAGTGTCGAAACGGCGCGCATCACGACGATGTCGAACTCGCCGTCTGCGATTCGAGCTTCGGGGGCGAACATCATGCCGCCGCCGGCCCAGCGACCGTTGCAAACACAGATCACGCTAATGTCGTATTCACCGCGGTCCTGCCCGTCGATGCGGAGTCGGATGCGGGCCGGTTTGTACTCGAGCTGCGCGCGGATCGTGGCGACGAGGTACTTCGAGGTCCCACCGCGCTTTGATGTCGATGCTGCGACGTGTCGGTCGACCAGACCGCTCATCCCCATCGACGTGATGTTCAAGAAGAAGCGGCTCGCTCGGTGGCCGTCGTCGTGGGCGTATTCGACCCAGCCCACGTCGATTGGCCTTCCCGGGGTCGCCAGGATGGTGTGGCAGCCGAGCTCGAGGTCGTCCGCGTTCGGTACCATCTTGCGAAAGTCCCCGCCCGTACCCGCATGAAGGATGCCGAGCGACACCTCGCTCCGCTGTTCGCTCTGCATGATGCCGTCGACCACCTCGCTGTGGGTCCCGTCGCCTCCGAGCGAGATGATCGTCGTGGCCCCGCCCGACACGGCGTCTCTCGCGAGCGCGGTTGCGTGTCCCATCGATTCGGTTTGCCGCAGCGTCACGGGCCCCAGGATCGCCTGCATTTTCTGGCCCAGCGCGCCCCACTGGGCTCCCACGAAACCGTCCCCCGAGGTGGGATTGGCAATCACGACTGCCTGGTTCGGATCGAACATGTCGCAGCCTCGTACCGCATTTCGTCCGATTCCGGTAGAGTCGGGAGATGCTTCGAACGCTGCTTGCGAGTCTCATGGTCGTCGCGATCGTGGGATGTGGGGACGACACGACGGGGGATTCCGGATCGGGAGGCACCGCGGGAACTGGCGGAGCGGCTGCCACAGGCGGCGTCGGCGCGTCGGGAGGGGATGCTGGCTCGGGTGGAGCCGGAGGCGACGCTGGACCGTCGACTCCCATCGTCGTCGACGTCGATTGGTTGATGGACAACGTATTGGACCCGGACCTTCAGCTCGTCGACACGCGCGCCGAGAGTGCGTTCCAGGCAAGCCGCATCCCGGGTGCCATCCACCTTCGGCCCGAGGAGCTCGCGGCGACGGAAAACGGGGTGGCCTCGCAGGTTGCCCCGCCGGACATCGCGGAGCCCGTTCTCGAGGCGGCCGGCCTCGAGGAGGGAACCACCGTGGTCGTGTACGGGGAGCCGCCAGAGTTCGACCCCGCCCGCATCGTGTGGACGCTGCGCTACTACCAGCATGGTGACGTCCGCTACCTCGATGGCGGGTACGCGGCATGGGTCGATGCGGGCGGTGAGGTCGACGACGACCTTCCGACGGAGAGCTCGACCGAGTACGACATCGACGAGGTGGACACGTCGATGCGGGTCACCTCGGACTTCGTGCTCGACGGTATCGGCGACGAACCCTTCGACATGGCGACCATCCAACTCGTCGATGCGCGGTCCGCGTTCGAGTACGACGCCAGCCGTATTCCGACCGCGCGGCTCGTCGAGTGGGCGGACAATCTCGACGGCGGTTTCCTGCGCTCGTTCGATGAAATCGCCGAGCTTCACGAAGGCCTCGACGGTTCCACCACCACGGTCACGTATTGTCTCATCGGCTGGCGCGGTTCGGTCGCCTGGCTCGTGCTCGAGTACCTAGGCTATGAGGACGTGAGACTCTATGACGGATCGTGGGCCGAATGGGGAAGCGGCGACTTCCCGGTCGAACCGTAGCGGCGTGGGCGGACGTTCTCAAAAACCAACGTCGGCTGGGTCGTCCGGGCGCATGAGAGTCCTCCCTGGCTGCGTCGCCGCGTTCGCACTGGCGACGGTCGTGTCGTCGTGGGTCTCCGCCCGGCCGGGGAGCACCATCCCGCCGCCCGACGCGGTCGGGGGTGGCTACGCCGACTCGGGGCTCCTCGGAAGCTACTTCGACAATCCCGGTTTCGTAGGGAGCGCGACGTTCACGCGGCGCGACGTACGCATCGACTTCAGGTGGGAGGGGACGCGGCCTGTCGGCGGATCGCGCGCCGAGCCGTATCGATCGTTTCCGTCGACGGCGTTCTCGATTCGATGGGAAGGGCGCATCATCCCGCGTTTCAGCGAGCCGTACCGATTCGTAGGCGAACGCGACGGGAGCCTCGAGATCCGCGTGAAGGCACCCGACGCTGCCGAGTGGACCACGCTCGTCGCGCGCGACCCGGGTTCGGGTGCGTTCGAGTCCCCGCCGTTCGAGTTCACCTCAGGGAAGCTCTACGCAATCGAAGTATCGTACGTCGCTACCTCCGCCACGCCGAGCTGCGTCGTGGGTTGGACCAGTCCAAGCACGCCGCGCGAGGTAGTCGACCCCGTGACTCAGCAAGGCTTCAACGCGGCCTCCATGGCGGCCTACGCTTGGGCCGACAGGATGAAGCTGGCCCGGTGGGGCAACCAACAAGAGACGCTGGATGCGCGGGGATGGCCCACCGAAAGCGGCACCGAGCTGATCTTGTCGGAGGGAGATTCCAACGATTCGGAGGAGAGCGGTGCTTACCTCTTGAGCTTCGACGGGCGGGCGAAGGTTCGGTTGTCGTGCTGCAACGACGTTGCCTTCTTCGCAAACGAATTTCCGCATGGACGCGAGCTGCCCAAAGGCTCCGGCTACGACGCGGCGAAGAATCGAACTACCGCAAGCATGGTTGCATCCGGTTCTCGGACCATGCTGTTCTTCGATGACAGCGTCCGCGATCGCGACGGTGCGGGTGGGGTCACCAACGTTCGGTTCATGCGTCCGATCGCCCCCGGCAGCGACCGGTACCATCGCCTCGATGAGGTGGTCTCCCGGCCATTCAAGCGGTTCCTCCAAGACGACTTCACTGCGCTCCGTTGGCTCGATGGCGCAAACAGGGAGACTGAGGCGGACTGGAAAGACCGCATTCGGCCGGGCGACGCATTCTTCGCTACCGACACGCAGAACGAGAACTGGGAGTACCTCGTGATGTTGGCGAACGAGACCGGCAAGGACCTCTCGATCACCACCCCGGTCGGGGCCACCGACGACTATCTCGAGAAACTGGCGTTGCTACTTCGCTACGGCTCCAACGGAGACGAGCCGTACCGCGCGCCCACCGCGAACCCGGAGTATCCGCCGCTCAACCCGAACCTTCGCGTCTACGTGGAGGTGGGGAACGAAATCTGGAACTGGGTCTTCGGGTCCACCGGCTACGCTCGCCGCCTCGCGATGGAGGAGGCGGAACGCAACACGGACACCTGGCGCGCCATGAATCACGACGGCTCGTTGGAGGACACGGGGAGCATTCAGTCGATCCGGCGTTGGCTCGCGTACCGGACCGTTCGGGCAAGCGAGTTGTTTCGCGGCGTATTCGGGCACGAGGGCATGGGGCCGCGCGTCCGGATGCTCTTGAGCTACCAGTACGACAACTTCCAGGAGACCGCGAGTCAGTCGCTTCTGTTCATCGATCAGTATTTCGGGGTGGCGGGGCCTGGCGTTCCGGAACCTCATCCGGTGAGTTACTACCTGTGGGGCGGGGGAGGGGCGACCTACTACGGATTGGCCAATCAGGATGGCTCGCAGTCCGAGGTGGTGTTGGCCGACCCGAGCTTCGAGAACGCCAAGGTGTCGGACGACCAGAGGGTCATGGGCCCCGAGGGGAGCGCCTGGACGTTTCGGGGTCGCGCTGGCGTCGTACGGCCGACCGGCCCTGGCACCATCTCCGAGCTCGTCGAGGTTGCGGAACCCATCGACGGCGAACAGTACGCGTTCTTGCTCGGGGGTGGCTCGATCAGTCAGCAGGTGAACTTCACCCGTCCCGGGGAGTACGCGATCCTCTTCAAGGCTGCGGGCAACGGCAAGGAGTGGCCGGGTTACCTGCCGTTCGACATCTACATCGATGATCGCCGCGTGAACCCCCGCGGTCAAAGCGACATTCGGTACGCTAAGGGTGACTGGGAGCTCGGCGGGTGGAGTCGGAGGATCGACAGCCTCGAAGAAGAGTGGGGCAGCGCGGTCTTCGAGATCACCCGCCCTGGGCCCCATACGGTGCGGTTCGCCGGCAGGTCCGGGTCGCAACACCTCTTGCTCGACAACATTCGTATCGGAAGCGTCGATGCGATCCTCGACAGCGGCTTCGGGGTCGGCGTCGCGCAGGGTCAGGTAGGGAGCCCCGACATTGCCTATCAGTTCCGTACTGAGGCGAAGTATGCGCGAACGTTCGGGCTCCAGGTCGTGGCGTACGAGTCGGGATGGTCGGTTGGTGGCGACTTCCATCAGCTCCCGATCCAAAACTGGGCGAAGCTTCGAGCGGCGCGCGCGGAAAAAATCAACGACCAGGCCATCGAATTTTGGGACCAGTCGGGGAGCTTCATGCAGGTCTGGGGCGTCTACCTCTACTTCCCCGCGTACGACCTCTCTCGCGCTGCATCGTATCCCATCATGCGGAGCATTCGTGGCGCCGCTGAACGCCTCCGCGCGGCACCCACGTACGGCGCGACGCTGCCGGCCGAGCTCACGCGGGACGAAGCGGACTGGTCGCACTCGTTCGAAGAACCCTCAGATGCACCGTGGTGGCACCGCTACGTGCCCTGGCTCGACAAGCCAGGGCGCGTGGAGTGGCATAGCTGGATGCTCGTCGCTCCGCGCACCAGTCGCTACCGGGTGATCGTTGCTGCCGAGGGTGAGGGAACAGTGCGCGTCGACGTCGATGGAACCGAGGTGATGGTGCCCACCGCGAACGCCACCTCGATCCCTGCGGTCGAAGTCAATCTGACGCAAGGAGCCCACGCGATCCGCGTCACGACGACGGGTGGCGCGAGGGTCCAGCGCGTCCAGATCGCTCCGTAGCGGCTGCTACTTGTTGGGCTGCGGGGTCATCCGCAGGTATGGGCGTAGCTCCTGGTGGCCCTTCGGAAACTTCTGTTTGATTTCCTCGGCGTCTTTGATCGACGGGACGATGACGACGTCTTCGCCGTCTTTCCAGTTGCCCGGTGTGGCCACTTGGTAGTCGTCGGTGAGCTGCAGCCCGTCGAGCACACGGAGCACCTCTTCGAAGTTGCGGCCGGTTGCGGGCGGGTAGGTGATCGTCGCTCGCACCTTTTTGTTCGGGTCGATGAAGAAGACCGAGCGCACGGTGACCTTCGCGTCGGCCTCGGGGTGGATCATGTTGTAGAGCTTGGCCACCTCCTGATCGGGGTCGGCCACGATCGGAAAGTTCATTTGAACGCCTTGAGTCTCCTCGATGTCTTTGATCCAGCCCATATGCGACTCGAGCGAGTCGACGCTGATCGCGAGGGTTTTGGCGCCGCGTGCGGCGAACTTGTCCTTCAGCTTCGCCACGAGGCCGAGTTCCGTCGTGCAAACCGGTGTGTAGTCGGCCGGGTGGGAAAAGAAGATCACCCAGTCGTTGCCAGCCCACTCGTGAAAACGGATGTTGCCTTGCGTCGTGTCGGCTTCGAAGTCGGGTGCGATGGTTCCAATGCCTAGGCTCATGGATGTACTCCTTGGTTGGAAGGGTGTACGTAGAAAGCGCTCATTCGCTACGCGGTCAAGGCGTATTCGAGACATTAGAGCCACGAGCTGGTATCGAAACCCCGTGACGCAGCTCTTCCCTCGCCTTGCCTCGCCCACGAGCCGTCTCGCCGTACGCATCGATGGCGCCAGTTGGAGCTACGATGCGTTGACGGCAGCAACGCACGCCCACGTCACGAAACTCGAAGAAGCGGGCATCGTGCGAGGCGATCGCGTGGGTGTCTTCGCCGCGTCGAGCCTGTCTACCGTGGCCGCAATCCTCGGGAATTTGTCGCGCGGCGCGGTGACCGTGGGGCTCAGTCCAAAGCTCGGACCCCGCGAGCTGATTCACATCCTGAGCGATGCCTCCCCCAAGCTGGTGTTCGCGGACTCGGATCATCAGGTACCCGACACGCCAACGGGTCTACCGCTGCTCCGCGAGCGTTACGAAGGGCTCCAAGTCGACCCCTGCAGTATCCCCATCCCCGTCGACGGGGATGCAGCCTTAGTCCTCTACACCTCAGGGACGACCGGAGCCCCGAAGGGGGTCGTCATCACTCGACGCAACATCGCGGAGAACCTCGACGCCCTCTCGGCGACCTGGGCTTGGACCGAATCCGACACCGTCGTGCATGCGCTCCCGCTCATCCACGTCCACGGCCTGGTACTCGGGCTCTTCGGGAGCCTCCGCGTTGGCGGCGCGCTCCATCACGTGTCTCGCTTCTCGCCCGGCGCGATGGCCGAAGCGCTGACCGATCCGAGCCGACGGGGTTCCACGGTCTTGTTTGCCGTGCCGACGATGTATCACCGCCTCGCCGAAGCGGCCGAGACCGACGCGCGCATCGCCACCGCGCTCTCCGAGCCCCGGCTCTTGATTTCGGGGTCGGCCGGGCTTCCTCTTCGGGAGCACGAACGGATCCGCGCCATCACCGGTCGCGGCGTGCACGAGCGATACGGCCTCACCGAGACGCTCATCAACTGCGCCGTGCCCGCGGCCGCACCGCCGATGCCGGGGTATGTGGGTTCTCCGCTCCCGGGGGTGGAGCTCCGTCTCGTCGACGAGCAGCGGAACGCGATCGATGCGAACGACGACTCCACCATTGGGGAGGTCGCGGTCCGAAGTACATCGGTGTTCGCCGGCTACCTCAACCAACCGGATGCGACCCGTGCCGTGCTCGACGAAGACGGATGGTTCTACACCGGGGACCTCGCCACCCGAACGACGACCGGCGCGATTCGCATTCTCGGGAGGCGAAGCACCGACCTCATCAAGACGGGAGGCTACCGCGTGGGCGCTGGCGAGATCGAGGCGTGCCTGTTGGAGCACCCCGCGTGCGCCGAAGTAGCCGTGGTGGGCATGCCCGACGACGACCTCGGGCAGCGAATCGTCGCCTTCGTCGTGCTGCGCGACGGTCAGCCCGACGATACGGCGCCCTTGATGGACCACGCGTCGACTCAGCTGAGCCGGCACAAGCAGCCGAGGGAGGTGCGGTTCGTCGACGAGCTCCCACGAAACGCGATGGGCAAAGTGCAGAAGAAGCGGCTCTTACCCTCGCCATGAATCGGTTCACGGGCGCGCTAGGCCGTCAGCGCCAGCATGTCGCGTGTGACCCCGCAAGCCTCGGCGACGCCGTCCCGGTAGGTCCGCCAAGCGTCGACCGCCTGGGCCATCGCGCGCACCACGCTTGCTCGATCGGCGGCTTCCACGTGATCGAGCATGACGCTCCACGCCGCTTTTCGGTGTTCGCCCTCCACCGCGCGGTGGGCCTTCGTCAGCGCAAGGCACTCGAGAGGAAGACCGTAGTGCTTCACCAGCGGGTGCTGCTCGAGAGGCGGTTGGGGCCGCGCGGGCGCGCTCTCGTCGAGTTCGTGCCGTTCGTACGGCGTCCCTTCGATGAAGAGCGTGGCGATCGAGGCGGCCACCGCCCAGCCGCGGTTCGTCGTCGTATCGTCGAGGAAGCTTCGGTAACGTCGCGCTGCGGGAATCAGGGTGACGGCCTGGAATCGCTCGAGGTTCATCCCGAGCCCGCGAGGGTACTCGAGAAAGAGCTCCGGGTGCGGTCGACCGGCCGCAATGCCGCCGGTTTCCTCTTCGTAGAGGTTCTCGGCCAGCTCTTGCCGGACCGCGGCGATCGGACACTGGACGTAGGCCCTGCCCACCATCACGGGGAAGTCACGCACGTATACTTCCCACTCCTGTTCTAGGTGACGGTGCAGCATGTCCGGTGCCACGAGGCCCTGGGTGAACGCAGGCCACCCCCAGTGCGTCTTTCGCTCCATCTGCTGGAGCAGCGCTTCTTGAAAGTCGGCCCGATCCACGCCCTTCAACGTAAACGTTGACCGGGGTGGTGTCGAAAACGATCGCGAAACATCAGAGTTTTCCGCGCATCGAATCCAGACGAAGCTTCGGCATCATGACGACGGCCTCGGCGAAGATCCGCCTCGACATCTTGCTCGCGCCGGCGCGCCGGTCGACGAAAACGATGGGCACCTCGTCGATGCGAAATCCGAGCCGCAGCGCCCGAAACGTCATCTCGATCTGGAACGAGTACCCCTCCGAGCGGACTTCGTCGAGCGGGACGGTCTCGAGCACGTGTCGACGAAACACCTTGAACCCTCCCGTCAGGTCGCGGATGTCGACCCCCAGGACCGAACGTGCGTAGAGGCTTCCCCCCTTCGACAAGAAGCTGCGCCCCGCGCCCCAGCCCTCGACTCCCCCGCCTGGGATATTCCGCGACCCGAGCACGACGTCGGCGCCGTCCTGAACGCGCTCGAGGAAAGCCGGCAGGTACTGCGCGTCGTGCGATAGGTCGGTGTCCATCTGCGAGATCAGCTCGTAGTCGCGATCGAGCGCGTACTGGAAGGCTTCGAGATACGCGCTTGCCAGCCCGAGCTTCTTCGGCCGGCGCTTCAACAAAACGCGAGAGTCTTCGCGGGCCAGGCTTTCCGCGAGTTCCCCGGTGCCGTCGGGTGAGTTGTCGTCGACGATCAGGACCTCGGTTTCGGGGACCGTCGCAAAAAGTCGTTCGAGAAACTGCGGCAGGTTTTCGCGCTCGTTGTACGTGGGGGTCACCACGAGCAGCTTCGCCGCGCCCATCGTTTTCTACGCGTCGCCCTTGAGGTACGTGTACCCCTGAAGGCTCTGCTCGTAGTGACGCATGAAAGTGCGGAGTTGGGGAAGTGTCATCCGCCCCTGGTTGAGGGCTCGTTCGGCTTGCTTTCGGACTCGTTCCACCATTTCGGCTGGATCGTACTGCAGATACCGTAAGACCTCGTCGATGGCGTCGCCTTTGATCACGTTGGCCACGCTGTAGCCGTAGTCTTCGAGGCGTACGTGGACCGCGTTGGTGTCGCCGAAGAGGTTGTGAAGGTCGCCGAGGATCTCTTGGTATGCACCCCCGAGGAACATTCCGAGGAGGTAGGGCTCGCCCCGTTGAACCGGGTGCAGGTCGAGGCCCTTCTGGACTTCCTCCACGTCGATGAAGTGGTCGACGATACCGTCGGAGTCGCACGTGAGGTCGGCAAGACGTGCACGAACGCGCGGACGTTCGTCGAGCCGATGAATAGGCATGAAAGGAAACAGGTGATCCATGGCCCAGATGTCGGGCGCCGATTGGAATAGCGAGAAGTTGCAGTAGTAGATGGCGCCGAGAAGCTCCTCGACGGTATGAAGCTCCTCGGGCACGTACTTGAGGCGCTTCATGTTCTCGCTGATCCGCGCGCAGCAGCTCCAAAACAGCTGCTCGGCGCGCGCGAGCTCGCGGATACCGAGGTAGCCGAACTTGAAGAGGCTCCGCGCTTCCTCGAGCGCTTGCTGCGCATCGTGCCACGACTCCTGCACGTTCTTCGGCTGGACGCCTTTCCACGTTTCGTAGAACTCATCCAGGATGCGGTGGTCGTCTGGGGCCGGCGGCTCGGGGTCGTCGAAGTCCACGCGGTCAACGCCGAGCGCGTCGAAGATCAGGACTGACTGGTAAGCTGCGATCGATCGGCCGCTCTCACTGACGATGGTGGGCGGCTCGATTCCCGCTTTCTCGCAGCCTTCCTGGATCCCGAAGACCACGTCGTACGCGTACTCCTGGAGGTCGTAGTTCATCGACCCGCGGAAGTCGGTTTTGGAACCGTCATAGTCGACCGCCAGCCCGCCTCCGACGTCGAGGTAGCCCATCTTGCAGCCCATTTTGACGAGCTCGACGTAGATCTGCGCCGCCTCTCGCATGGCGTTCTTCACGGGGATGATGCTCGAGACCTGGCTCCCGAGGTGAAAGTGCAGCAGCTGAAGGCAGTCGAGCATGTCTCGTGATTCGAGCTCATCGGCGACCTGAACGATCTCCGACATGGTGAGCCCGAACTTCGCGCGATCGCCGGCCGATTCAGCCCAGCGCCCGATGCCTTTACTGCTCAGTTTCGCGCGAATGCCGAGGCATGGACGAATGCCTAGCTCCTCGGAGGCGCGGAAAGCCAGCTCGAGCTCCTCGATGCGCTCGAGTACGACGATCACGGTGTTGTCGAAACGCTGCGCGACGAGCGCGGTTTCTACGTAGGCGAGGTCTTTGTAGCCGTTGCACACGATGAAGCCGTCTTCATCGTCCATGGCCGCGAGCGCAATCAGAAGCTCTGGTTTCGATCCCGCCTCGAGGCCGAAGCGCCAGGGTCTGCCGGACTCGACGATCTCTTCGACCAGGTGACGCTGCTGGTTCACCTTGATCGGGAAGACCCCGCGGTACTCCCCCTTGTACTCGTATTCCTTGATCGCGTTGCCGAAACACTGGTTCAGCAACCGGATACGATCCTGGAGGATGTTCGGGAACCGAATCAGGAGGGGCAGGTCGAGACCCCGTTCCCCGAGCTGTCGGGTCAGGTCATACAAATCGATGGCGCTCTCGGTCGTAGGGTCCGGGCGGACCTCGACGTGGCCGTGGTCGTTGATCCGAAAGTACGGCTCCCCCCAGCCTTTAATCTGGTAAAGCTTGGTGCTCTTCTTGATGCTCCAGTCGCGGGGCTGGCCGTTGCCGTCCATGAAGGCCAAGGGTTAGCACACGGATGCGGCATGGGTGTAGCGCTGGCTTCGTTGCCGCTCCCCCCCGCCCGTGGTAGCCGAACGCTGAGGGGGTCGTCATGAAGAGCCGTTGGGCAGCCGTTTCGGTCTGTGTTCTGCTCGTCGCCACGTGCGCCGAAGCATCTGGGAAGTCCGTCGAAGACGCGGGCCCCGAGGGCGTCGATGCGCCGGCCCCCGAGGCTGTGGACCAGACGCCGGCGGCCTACGTCAGCGCCGTCGAAGATAACGCCGCCGCCTCGCCTCCCGCGGCCAACACGGGCGAGGAGTCGACGTACATGGACCTGCTGGCCCTCTCGCATCTGGCCGACCTCTACGACCCGTCGGGCCTCTTCATCGACTTCGGGAACTCGTCCCGTCTCAAGTACACCAACGGCAACTGGAACAGCGGCTGGCAGGGAGAGCTCGTCGAAACGGGCGTTCCCGTCTCCACGTTCGGGAAGACTGCGCGGCTCTACGTCCCCATCGAAGACAAGAAGCCCCGTCAGCTCCGGATCCGCGCGAAGGCGTACGCTCCGGGTCCTCTCATCACTTATCTGAACGGCGAGACGCTCAAAGAGGTCCGGGCCACGCCGGGTGACGGCTTCGTCGAGCTCGTCGTGCCTCTTCCGTCAGACGACATCGAGCCCGGCGAAAACTCGATCCTGCTTCGCGCCACCAAGACCAAGTCCGTCAAAGGAAAGAACCGCTCTTTTGCGATCGACTGGGTTCGTATCGAGGACGCGGACGCCGCTCCGACGGACGCTAGGGTCGACGTGGGAGCCGTGAACGCGGACGGCGAGACCCGCCCCGGGCTTCGCCTGCCGCCCGGCGCCCAAGCCGACTGGTTCGTCGAGGTTCCTGACGGGGCCTCGCTACGGTTTGCCGGCGCGAGCGTCGGAGGCAATGGCTCGCTTCGAGTCACGACGGCTAGCGACCGGCGGGGAACCGACAAGTCGTTTCCGCTGAGCGAGCGCTGGGCGGACCAGCGGGTGTCGCTGACCTCGCTTCGGGGTGAAGTGATTCGAGTTCGTTTTCGGAACACTGGGTCCACCGAGGTGGGGCTGAGCGGGGTGCGCGTGATGCGTAAAACCGGCGCGGTCTCCAAGTCCGAGGCCCCGGCACGGAACGTGGTCGTCCTACTCATCGACACGCTTCGCGCAAGCAAGCTCCAGGTCTACAACCCGCGGAGCCCTGTCAAAACGCCGGCGCTCGATGCGTTTGCTAGGCAGGGGACGGTGTTCGAGCGAAGCCAGACCCCGGAGAACTGGACCAAGCCTTCGGTCGCCAGCGTGCTGACCTCGCTTCACCCCGCGACGCACGGGACCAAACAAGACGCCTCCAAGCTTCCGAAGTCGGCCCTCATGCTCAGCGAGGTCTACAAGAAGGCGGGCTTCAGGACGGCGAGCTTCATCGCCAACGGGTACGTATCCAATGCGTTTGGCTTCGACCAGGGTTGGGACCACTACACCAACTACATCCGGGAGCGGAAGAACACCAACGCCTCGAACGTGTTTGGTGAAGCTGCCGCTTGGATCGAGAAGAACAAAGACAAGCGCTTCTTCGCGTACGTCCAAACCATCGACCCGCACGTTCCCTACGATCCGCCCGATAAGTACCTGAAGATGTACGACCCGGCGCCCTACAGCGGGAAAGTGCAGAACCGTCGCACGCACCTGATGCTCGACGACGCGAAGAAGAACCCCAAGAAGTACGCTTTCACCAAGCGGGACAAAGAGCGCATCGAGGCGCTTCACGATGGCGAGATCAGCTACCACGACGAGCACTTCGGCAAGTTCCTGAAGAAGCTCGATGAGCTCGGGCTCACCGAGAACACGATCTTCGTGATCACGTCCGACCACGGGGAGGAGTTTCAAGAGCACGGGTCTTGGGGGCACGGGCATTCGGTGTACCAAGAGCTACTCGGTGTGCCGCTCCTCTTCCGCTGGCCCGGCGCCATTCCGGCTGGTGCTCGTGTCGGCCCGGTCGTCAGCACCATGGACATCGCGCCGACCGTGCTCGAGGCCACCGGGGTGCCCATCCCGAAAGAGTTCGAAGGGCATAGCCTCATGGGCTTCATGGAGGGGGACTGGCCCATGGGTCCCTACGTGGCCTTTAGCGATTTTCTCGACCATCGTCGGGTGATTCGCGGCGGCGACTGGAAGCTGATCGTTCGCGGAAACCTCTCTCAGGTCATGTTCGACCTTGCGAACGACCCCTGGGAGAAGGAAGAGCTCAGCGGTCGGTCCACGCCGATCGCCCAGCGGTACCTGCGGACCCTCCACGGGCAGTTCCTCGGAGCCGCGGACCGCGGCAAGTGGCTCGCCCCGACTCGAACGGGCGCCACTCAGAAGAAGCTCGAGCAGGAAGACCAGCAGATGACCCCCGAGCTCTGCAAGCAGCTCGTGGCTCTCGGCTACATCAGCGCCGAGTGCGACGAGATGCTCAACAACTAGGCAGATGCGCTCCGGCGCCGTGACCCTTTGCGTCAGATGCGCTCAGCGCTCGGTGGCGCCACCGACTCGGGCGACGAGTGTGGTGATTGCGAAGCCCAGGGCGATCAGGCCGAGTGCCATCGCGATGTCGCCGGCCGTAGGGTCGTAGAAGACGGTCGGGTACTTTTCCGGGGAGAGCGCCTCGCGGCGCTCCGCGGTCAAGACCTGGCCCTTGAAGACCTGGCCGACTTCTGGCGCAACGCCGCGTTGAAAAGGCCAGAGTCCGAACACCGCGCCGACCAGCAGCCCCATCAGCACGCCGAGAGTGGCCTGTTCGTACCGATCGAGTACGACGCGGACCACGTTGCTGATCACCAAGATGCCGATACCGACGCCGAGGCCGACCGGCAACACCACCGACAGCACGGGGTCGGTCGCCGCAGCGGCGTCGGTGGCTTTCAGCGCCTCTTTGAACGCATCGATACCCGCGAGGATTGGCACGTACACGCCGAGCACGAGCAGCAAGTAGCCGCCACTCACCCCGGGAAGGATCATGGCGCTCGCTCCGGCAACACCTGCGAAGAACATGATCAGGAAGCCCTCGCGGTGGGGGCTGTCCCCCGCGCCCGCGAACTGGAACCATGCGAGCGCCGCCATCGCGAGGATGCCAAAGGCTGCGCCCCACCAGAACCCGGCGCTCGGGGGCTTTGCCATCGACCAGATCACCGGGACGCCTCCGAGGGTAAGCCCGATGAACAGGCTGTACATGGCCCAGCGGTGATGAACGACGGCATCTTTCACCGGACCCGCACCGAGGAGGATGGCCAGCACGGCGGCTGCACCCACGAGCCCGAGCACCAAGATGGCGTTCTTCCTGAACCGGAGGCTGCTCAGGTCCGCCAGCGCTTCGATGAAGCGGGGGTAAACTCCGGCCGCCAAGAGCATCGTGCCGCCGCTGATGCCCGGCACGAGGTTGGCGAGGCCCATCAGGGCTCCGCCGAGCAGGCATCGGAGGCTCCAAGTCGGGGTCATTTCGGCCGTGGCCGGGTCGGACATGGCGCGGGTTTACGGCAAAAAACGGGCATGTCCAAAGAAATCAGGCCAATTTTTCGAAACGTTAGATCCAAATCGCAGCCGAGCGCGTCTATCCCTGTAAGAGGTGTATTCATGAAGCAAACGATTGCCGTACTGGCGCTCTGCGCCGTAACCGTTTGGACGTCCGGTGCGCAGGCCTTCTGTGGGTTCTACGTGAGTGGCGCGGACGCGTCGCTCTACAACAACGCGACGATGGTGGTGATGATGCGCGAGGGCACGCGTACGGTCCTGTCGATGCAGAACAACTATCAGGGGCCGCCTGAAGACTTCGCCATGGTGGTTCCTGTTCCCGTGGTTCTTCAGAAGGCGAATGTGAAGACGCTGCCGCGTGAGATCTTCGACCGGGTCGACAAGCTCGCGGCGCCGAGGCTGGTCGAGTACTGGGAGCAGGATCCCTGCCAGCCCATCATGGTGCAGGAGATGGCTATGGCGGCGGGCGCGCCGACAGCTCGACGGGGTAAGTCGATGGATGGCGCCGAAGCCGACTACGGGGTGACCATCGAGGCTCAGTTCAAGGTCGCCGAGTACGACATCGTGGTGCTGAGCGCGAAAGACTCGGGTGGGCTCGACAAATGGCTTCGCAAAAACAAGTACAACATTCCGAAAGGGGCAGACAAAGTGCTTCGCCCCTACGTCGAGCAAAACACCAAGTTCTTCGTGGCTAAGGTCGATGCCGAGAAAGTGAAGTTCAAAGACGGGCGCGCCGTGCTGTCTCCGCTTCGCTTCCACTACGACTCCCCCACATTCTCGCTTCCGGTGCGCCTCGGGCTGCTCAACAGCTCCGGCGTGCAGGACCTCATCGTGCACATCCTGGCAAAAGGGCAGCGCTACGAGGTGGCCAACTACAAAAACGCCTCCATCCCGACGAACATCCGAGTCGAAGACAGCGTGCGTGACAGTTTCGGCGCCTTCTACAACGCGCTGTTCGATCGCACGACGGAGAAGAACCCGGGCGCCGTCGTGACGGAGTACTCGTGGGACGCCACTAGCTGCGATCCCTGCCCGGAGCCGCCGCTCACGCCCCAGGAGCTGAGCACGCTCGGAGGCGACGTCATCGTGCCCACCAAGCCCGATCCGTACTCGGACATTCAGGGCGTGGTCCCCGCGCGGCGTCGGGTCCGCCCGTTCCAGCCCTACGGCTTCGTCCTGACGCGGCTCCACTATCGCTACGACAAGGACGGGCTCGACGAGGATCTCGTGTTTCGCGCGGCAGGCCCGATCGTCGGTGGCCGCGGTATGCCGAACCAGAGCGGCGAGCTCCGAGAGCGGCGGGCCGAGGCGTCCAGCATCAACAACTTCCAGGGTCGCTACGTGATGCTCCATCCCTGGGAGGGTGCGATCGCATGCGACAATCCCGTGCGCGGCATGTGGGGCGGTCCGCTCGGAAAGCCCGAGCCCCGGCCGTTCGCAGCGCCGAACACGATGTTGAAGGGGGCGACCACCCCGGTCCTGACCAACCAGCTGCCTGGTCTCATCGCAGACGACATTCCGGAGCTCGACCTGAAAGCCGGCAAGAAGCTGGCACCCGAGCCAGAGCCCACTCCGCAGGATGGCAGCGGATCGGCGACGGGTGGCGCGAGCACCAACACGGCTGAGGGTTGCAGCGTAGGCGCCATCCAAACGGCCTCGCTCGGTTGGATTGTGCTCGTCTTCGTTGCTATGTGGCTCGGGCGGCGAAGAGCCGCACGATAGTTCATGGCAGAATTCATCTTCACGATGAAGGGGGTGACCAAGGTCCATCCCCCGGACAAGAAGATCATCGAAGACCTCTATCTCTCGTTCTTCCCGAACGCGAAGATAGGGGTCATCGGCGTTAACGGAACGGGAAAGTCGTCGCTTCTCCGCATCATGGCGGGCGAGGACACCACGTTCGGCGGCGAGGCGTGGATCCGGCCAGGCGCCAAGGTGGGGTACCTGCCTCAGGAGCCGGATCTCGGCGACGCGAAAACCGTGTTGGAAGCGGTCGAGGCGGGCGTGGCCCCGGTGCGCAAGCTTCTCGACGATTTCAACGAGCTCAGCATGAAGCTTGGCGAGCCGATGAGCGACGACGAGATGAACAAGCTGCTCGAGCGTCAGGGCGCCATGCAGGACAGAATCGACGCCGTCGACGGGTGGAACCTCGAGAGCACGCTGGAGATCGCGATGGACGCGCTGCGGCTGCCGCCCGCCGACGCGGATCCCGAGAACCTCTCGGGCGGCGAGAAGCGCCGGGTGGCGCTCTGTCGGCTGCTGCTCGAACGGCCGGAGCTCCTGCTCCTCGACGAGCCCACGAACCATCTCGACGCGGAATCGGTCGCGTGGCTTCAGGGGTATCTTCAGAAGTATCCCGGCTGCGTCATTCTCGTGACCCATGACCGCTACTTTCTCGACGAGATCGTCGAGTGGATCCTCGAACTCGACCGCGGCTCGGCGCATCCGTTCGAGGGCAACTACTCGCAGTGGCTCGAGGCGAAGGACAAGCGACTCGACCTCGAAGAGAAGAAAGACAGCGCGCGCAAGCGCAAGATCAAGCGAGAGCTCGAGTGGGTCCGGTCGTCGCCCAAGGCACGGCAGGCCAAGAGCAAGGCCCGCCTCACCGCGTTTGACAGCTTGGTGGCGGAGGCGAACTCCACACGCCGCGATCCCAACGAGATCAAGATTCCGCCTGGGCCTCGTCTCGGGACGCAGGTGATCGAGGTCAACGGTGTGACCAAAGCCTACGGCGACAAGCTGCTGTTCGAGGACCTGAGCTTTCGCGTCCCGCAGGGTGCCATCGTCGGCATCGTCGGTCCGAATGGCGCCGGCAAAACCACGCTCTTCCGCATGCTCGTGGGGGAGGAGACACCGGATGCGGGCGACATCAAGGTTGGCGAGACGGTGCAGCTCTCGTACGTCGATCAGAGCCGCGACGACCTCGACGCTGCCAACAACGTCTTCAAAGAGATCACCGGCGGCGCCGACGAGATCGACATCGGTGGCGGCACGGTCAAGTCGCGCGCCTACGTGGGCTGGTTCAACTTCCGAGGGAGCGACCAACAGAAACCGGTGAAGAACCTCTCCGGCGGTGAGCGAAACCGCGTGCACCTCGCCAAGCTCCTCAAGGCCGGTGGCAACGTGTTGCTCCTCGACGAACCGACGAACGACATCGACGTCGAGACGCTGCGCTCACTCGAGGAGGCGATCCTCGGGTTCCCGGGCTGCGCGATGATCATCAGCCATGATCGCTGGTATCTCGACCGCATCTGCACGCACATCTTGGCATTCGAAGGCGATAGCCAGGTGGTGTTCTTCGAAGGGTCCTACGCGGACTATGCTGCAGACCGCAAAGCACGCCTCGGGACCGATGCTGACGTTCCGCACCGCATCAAGTACCGGAAATTCTCTCGCTAGGTTTCTGGAACCTAGCGTCGAGAGAACGCGTCGGTGGCATCGACGAGGCGGGCCGTGATGCCAGGCTCGAGCGCCGAATGCCCAGCGTCGGGCACGACGTGGAGCTCGCTCCCGGGCCATGCACGGTGGAGCTGATACGCGCTCTCGGCTGGGCACACGATGTCATACCGACCCTGTACGATCACGGCCGGTAGATGGTGGAGCTTGCCGATGTTGGCCAAGAGCCGTTGGTCGTCTTCGAAGAAGCCGTCGTTGATGAAGTAGTGGCATTCGATTCGAGCAAAGGCTTCGGCGAACTGGTCTTCGCCGGTTCGCGTGATGAGATCGACGTCGGGAATCAAGCGACTCGTGCTTCCTTCCCAGGTGCTCCATGCGCGCGCAGCACTCAGCCGCGTGTCGCGGTCTGCGCTGGTTAGGCGCTGGTAGTAAGCGCGGACCAGGTCTCCTCGTTCTTCCACGGGAATCGGCGCGAGGAACCGCTGCCACGCCTCGGGGAAGACGCGGCTGGCTCCGTCCTGGTAGTACCAGTCGATCTCCTTCTTCCTCAGGAGGAAGATGCCGCGCAGGATCAGTTCGGTGACGCGGTCGGCGTGCTGCTGGGCGTAAGCCAGCGATAGCGTACTACCCCATGAGCCGCCGAAGAGCTGCCACCGGTCGATCCCGAGGTGCTCCCGAAGGCGCTCCATGTCGGCAACGAGGTGCCACGTGGTGTTGTTGTGAAGCTCGGCATGCGGCGTGCTCCGTCCGCAGCCGCGCTGATCGAACAGCACGATTCGGTAGCGCTTTGGGTTCCAGAAGCGCCGGTGCACCGGGTTCGAGCCGCCTCCCGGTCCACCATGGACAAAGATCGCAGGCTTTCCGTCCGGGTTGCCGCACTGCTCGTAGTAGACCGAGTGCCGGTCGTCTACGCGCAGATAGCCGTGGTCATAGGGTTCAATGTCCGGAAATAGCCCTGGCATGGCGCGAACGCGCATGAGAGCACGTTCGCGGACTGGCGCAACCGAGGACAGTGACTATCTTGGCGGCCGGGACATGGGGCAGACCGAGTTCGAACGTCGACGCACCTTTGCGATCATTTCGCATCCGGACGCAGGGAAAACCACGCTGACGGAGAAGCTCCTTCTCTACGGTGGGGCCATTCATGCGGCGGGCGCCGTGAAGTCGCGCAAGGCGAAGCGGTCGGCGGTGAGCGACTGGATGGCACTCGAGAAGCAGCGAGGTATCTCGGTAACCACGTCGGTTCTCCAATTCGAGTTCGACGACGTGCGGTGGAACCTTCTCGATACTCCGGGCCACAACGACTTCAGCGAGGACACCTACCGGACGCTGATGGCGGCCGACTGCGGTATCATGATCCTCGACGCGGCCAAGGGCGTCGAGCCGCAAACCCGCAAGCTCTTTCACGTGTGCCGGCTGCGGCACACCCCTGTCGTGACGTTCATCAACAAGATGGACCGACCCGCCCGAGACGCGTTCGCACTCATGAGCCAGGTCGAGGAAGTGCTTGGGGTCAGTACTGTTCCGTTCACGTGGCCCATCGGGAGCGGCGACCTCTTTCAGGGTGTTTACGACCGCATGAACAAGTTGGTCATCCGGTTCGAACGCTCGTCAGAGGGCCAGTCGAAGCGTGCCGAGATGCAGGTGGCTGGAATCGACGACCCGCAGCTCGATTCGATGCTCGGGGAGGAGGCAGCCGCACAGCTGCGCGAAGAAGTGGAGCTTCTCGATGGGGCTGGCGAAGAGTGGGACGACGAACGATTTCTCGCAGGCGAGATCACGCCCGTGTTCTTCGGCAGCGCGCTCACGAACTTTGGCGTCGAACCCTTCCTTCGAAGCTTCAAGGGACTTTGCCCGCCGCCCGGCCCGAGGCAGGCGTCGGGCGAGGTTTCAGTGGATCCTGCCGACGACCGGTTCAGCGCTTTCGTCTTCAAGGTTCAGGCCAACATGGATCCGTCGCACCGCGATCGAATCGCGTTCGCGCGCATCTGCTCGGGCAAGTTCGAGGGTGGCATGCGGGTGCACCACTTTCGGCTCGGGAAGGCGGTGAGGCTCAACCGAGCCGAGCAGTTCTTCGCGCAGGAGCGGGAAAGCGTTCTCGAGGCCTTTGCAGGAGACATCGTCGGCCTCTACGACCCCGGCCTATTTCGGATTGGGGACACACTGTCGACTCATGGTCCGATGAGCTTCGACGCGGTGCCGCGATTCTCACCCGAGCACTTCGCGCGCCTGCAGCTTCTCGACCCGCTCAAGCGGAAGCAGCTGCAGAAGGGGATTCAAGAACTCTCTGAGGAGGGCACCGTGCAGCTCTTCAGCGAGCCGGGGCGTGAGAAAGATCCGGTGTGTGGGGTGGTCGGGCGCCTCCAGTTCGACGTGCTGATGTTTCGGCTCGAACACGAGTACGGCGCCAAGGTGACCTTCGATCTTCTTCCCTACCAGCATGCACGCTGGGTCGAGGGGGCTTCGGGCTCACAGGAGCTGAAAAACCGGCGGGTACCCATGGCCGTACTCGACCAGGACGCCCGTCCCGTGGCGCTTTTTCGCGACGAATGGGAGCTCGAGCGCTCCGAGCGTGACAACGAGAACTGGACGTTCCACGAGACCGCCCCGATAGTGGCTGAAGCCTGAATAGCGGGCGGCCGAGCCACGTCCTACACTGAAGCGTGGGGCGGACAGGAGCACAGGGGATGATTCGATCGGGTAGTAGTGCGTTCTTCGGTTTCATGGCTCTTGCCGTGAGCTTCGGGCTCGCGTCGGGCGCACACGCCGAGGCCAGCAAGTTCAAAGTGAAGCAGGGCAAGGCGACCTTCGTGTCGGATGCTCCGCTCGAAACGATGGAGGGCACGACCAACAAGGTGACGGGCACCGTCGAGTTCGACCCGGCCGACCTCTCCACCACCAAAGGCACCTTCAAGGTGCCGGTCATGTCGATGCGAACCGGGAACGACCTCCGCGACGAACATCTTCAGGGCGACAGCTGGCTCGACGCGAAAGAGAACCCTCACGTAGTATTCGAGATCGTCGAAGTCACCGGAGCCGAATCGCTCAAACCCAAGAAAAAAACAAAGGTGAAGGTGAAGGGGAAGTTCACCGCGCACGGCATCACCAAGATGGTCAACGCCAACGGGACTGTGAAGTGGACGCCTGCCGATGGCGGCAAGGACGATCTTCGCATCACCGCGAAATTCACTGCCGTGCTCGAGGACCACAACGTGTCGGTCCCGTCGATCGTTCGGCTTAAAGTGGCCAACGAGATCGCCGTCGAAGTCGACATCCAGGCAATCTCTGCGGGCGCCGCCGCCAAGAGCGCTTCCCGCTAGCCAAGTCCCGCGCGTTCGAGGAGCGGCTCGAGTTTCGGATCGCGGCCCATGAAGTCTTCGTAGAGCTTGGCCGCATCTTCGCTGTTCCCTTTGGCGAGGATGGTGTTCCGAAATGCGCGCCCGACTTCAGGACTGACGATGCCTTCCTTCTTGAAGCGAGTGAACGCATCGGCGTCGAGGACTTCGGCCCACTTGTAGCTGTAGTAGCCCGCCGCGTACCCGACGGGGTGAGCAAACACGTGGCCGAAGCCCGCTAGCATGGCGTAGTCGTCGGGCAGCGGGGTGGAAGAGTGGGCCTGGAGGATGCGGAGGCCGTAGGTCATCGCGTCTCCATCTTGCGCCGGGTCGTAGTCCCGGTGAAGTGCCAGGTCGACGCTGGCAAATCCGAGCTGACGCATCTGAGCGTTTGCGGCTCGGTAGGTGCGCGCGCGAATCATCTTGTCGTAGAGCGCGTCGGGGATGCGCTCGCCCGTTTCGTGGTGTGTAGCGAACAGATCGAGGCCCCTCCGCTCCCAGCACCAGTTCTCCATGATCTGTGACGGAAGCTCGACGAAGTCCCAGGCCACGTTGGCGCCCGCCAGGCTTCGGACGCTCACCCGACTGAAGCAGTGGTGAAGCAGGTGTCCAAATTCGTGAAACAGTGTTTCGACTTCACGATGGGTCAAGAGCGCGGGTTTGCCGCCGACGGGCGGGTTCACGTTGGCGCAGAACAGACCGAGATGTGGGCCGGACGACCCCGGCCGATAGGCGGCCGAGATCAGGCCGTTCATCCAAGCGCCGCCCCGCTTGTTCTCACGCGGGAAAAGGTCGACGTAAAACGCCGCGATCATCGTGCCGTCGGCGTCCTTGATGCCGTAGGCGCGAACCTCGTCGGCCCAAGTAGGAGCGTCCCGCTCCACGATTTGAATCTCGTAGAGCGCCTGCGCTGTCGCAAAAAGCCCTTCGAGCACCTTGTCGAGCGGGAAGTACGGGCGGAGTTCCTCTTCGTCGAAATCGAACTTGGCGAGGCGCTGCTTTTCTGCGTAGTACGCGACGTCGAACGGCTGAAGAGCTGGCGCATCATCGCCCTCGGTCTCTTGTCGAAAAGCTTGCAGGTCTTGGTTCTCGCGCTCGAAGGCGTCGAGCGTTTTCTCCCGCAGGTCCTCGATGAACGCGCTCGCCTTCGCCCCCGTCTTGGCCATCCGATCTTCGGTGACGAGGTCGGAGAAGTCACGGTAACCGAGGAGCACTGCCTTCTTCCTTCGAAGCTCGAGGATGCGCTCGATGAGCGGACGGTTGTCGCGCTCGCCGGACGTCGCGCGCGTGTTGTAGGCGTGCCAGACCTGCCCGCGAATGGTCGCGTCGTCGAGGTAGGTCAACACCGGAACAAGGCTCGGGGCCTGAAGCGTGAAACGCCAACCCTCGAGGCCCTTCGCTTCGGCGTTTTCCTTGGCTGCGGCCCGAGCACTCTCGGGAAGCCCTGCGAGTTTGTCTTCGTCCGAGATCACGAGCTCGAATGCGTTGGTTTCGTCGAGCACGTGCTGGGAGAACTCCGTCGTGAGTTTCGTCAGTGTGACTTCGATATCTTTCAGGGTCTTTTTGTCGGCATCGTCGAGCTCGGCGCCATGTCGGCGAAAGTCATCGAGCGTCTTTTCGACGAAGCGTGCCTCTGTGGAGGGGAGCTGCCGCGCCTCTTCGGTTTCTGCGAACGCCTTCACGGCTTGGTAGAGGCCGTCGTTCATGGCGAGCTCGGACCAGAACGCGCTCGCCTTCGGTCGAGCGCTGTTGTACGCGGCTCGCAGGGCATCGTTGGTGGCCACGCTTTCGAGGTGACCGACCACCGTCATGGCGAGCTCGAGTGGTTCGGTCGCGTCTTCGAGTGCGCGCATCGTGTTGGCGTAAGTGCGCGGTCCGCTTTTCTCGACGATCGCGCCGACCGACGCTCGGGCTTCGGCGAGCAAGGCATCGACGGCCGGCTCAACGTGGCATGCGTCGATAGTATCGAAGGGAATGTCGAAACCGAGTCGGATCAACGGGTTGTCCATACTCGAAGCGTAGAACAAATTTCACCGCGCTCTAGCCGCGACCGCCTCGTTTGCGCGCTTCTCAGGCCGATGGTAGACGCTTTCGTTCCGGGAGTCGCCCACGCCCACGCAGCGACGCCCGGGAGATTCGTTCATGGCGGTACCTACGCGTTACATCCTCCATCAGGGGCCGGTGCTCGGTGCGATCGCTCGCGCCGCTTGGGTTGCGGCGCGGAGCTCAGGCCGGCCGAACCAACCTCCCGCGACCGTCCCAGGCCCCGAGATCAAAGCGACCATCTCGCCACGCCCGGCGGATCTCGTCCGGGACTACATCAAGCACGTCGGAGGAGACCCGAACGGCTACCGTCGCCAGGTCCCCGCCCACCTCTTTCCGCAGTGGATTTTCCCGCTGCAGTCACGAGGCCTCGAAGGCATTCAGTACCCGCTTCAGCGCGTGCTCAACGGGGGCTGCCGGCTCGAGATGAACGCGCCGCTCCCCATCCGTGAACCTTTCAACGCCACCGTGAACCTCGTCGAAATCGACGACAACGGTCGGCGCGCGGTCATCAACCAGCGCGCGGTCACCGGGACGGCTCGACACCCGGAAGCCGTGGTCGCGAACGTGTACGGCATCGTCCCACTCGGTGGAGGCGACAAGGACAAGTCCAAGCGCAAAGACGATCGCCCGCGTGTTCCGAATGAGGCCAAGGAGCTCGCCCGCTGGCGAATTCACGACAAGGCCGGTCTCGAGTTTGCGAAGCTCACGGGCGACTTCAACCCGATCCATTGGATTCCGCCGGCTGCCCGTGCCGCCGGATTTCGGAACGTCATCCTTCACGGCTTCTCGACGATGGCTCGCACCGTCGAGGGCTTGAATCGCAGTCTGTTCGCCGGCGACATCAGTCAGCTGGCCGTCGTCGACGTAAAGTTCACGCGACCTTTGGTTCTGCCCAACGAGGTGGGGCTCTACGTGGTCGAAGAGAACGTCTATGTTGGCGACGCGCCAGGCGGCCCGGCGTATCTAGTGGGAACTTTTTCCGTAAGGAGCTGAGCGCATGAGTGACCTATTGCTCGACAACGAGCAGGCGCGCCGTTGGATCAAAACGCTGGGCTTGCCCATTCCCGTACCCGAGCGCCGCGCGCGCGCGAGGGGGCCCTACGAAGAGCGGCCGCTCGAGAACAAGCGCGTCCTCGTCGGCGGTAGCGGGGCGCTCCAAGACGTGCTGGCGCAGACTTTGACGAGGGCAGGGGCCAACCCGGTCATCATCGGCGACACCGATGCGGTGCTCAAACCGTTCCTCGGGCCGGGAGAGGCGTGGGCGCGTCCACCGTCGCACATGGCTTCGGGCGACGCCCCCGAGGGCGAGCGCGTTGACGCGATCGTCTTTGATGGCACCAAGCTGCATTCGCCCGCCGACCTGCATGCCCTCTACGACGTGATGCACCCCTGGATTCGTCGCCTCAACCGCTCGGGGCGCGTCATCGTGCTCGGCCGGCCCGCGGGAGACGCCAAGAAGCCGGCTAGGGCCGCGACTCGCGCTGGGCTCGAGGGGTTCGTTCGGAGCGTCGCCAAGGAGGTGGGCAACGTGGGTGCCACGGCGAACAGCGTCTTCGTCGAGGACGGCGCCGAGGGGCGTCTCGAACCGGTGCTTCGGTTCCTGCTCTCACCGCGCTCGGCGTTCGTGACCTGTCAGCCTTTCCACGTAACCAAACTCGCCAAAGGTGAGTCGGCTCCCGACATCCAGCCGCTCGAAGGCAAGGTTGCGCTGGTGACCGGTGCCGCGCGCGGCATCGGTGAGGCGACCGCGGAGCTGATGGCAGCCGAGGGCGCCCATGTGGTGTGCCTCGACCGGCCGGCCGACGACGGACCGACCAGCGAGGTCGCGAGACGGATCGGGGGTTCGGTCCTCTTGGTGGACATCACCGACGAAGACGCTCCCGAGCGCATCGCGGCCGACCTACGGGAACGCTTCGGCGGAGTCGACATCGTCGTCCACAACGCTGGGGTCACGCGCGACAAGACGCTCGGCCGGATGAAGTCGGACGCGTGGGACATGGCGGTCGACATCAATCTCGGCGCGGTCGTTCGCATCACCGATGCGCTTCTTTCGGACGATTTGGTTCGCAAAGAAGGGCGTATCATCTGCCTCTCGTCCGTGTCCGGCATCGCCGGCAATCGCGGGCAAACCAACTACTCGGCCAGCAAGGCGGGGATCGTCGGTTTCGTCCGAGCGCTCGCGCCTCAGGTGGCCAAGAAGGGCATCACGGTCAACGCGATCGCCCCCGGGTTCATCGAAACTCGACTCACCACGGCCATGCCCGTGGCCATCCGAGAGGGCGCACGACGCCTGAGCGCCGTCGGCCAGGGCGGAAAGCCCGAGGACGTTGGGCAGATGATCACCTTTCTGTCGACGCCGGGTGCGAGCGGTCTCTCCGGAGAAACTGTTCGCGTCTGCGGCGGCGCGTTGGTAGGAGCATAGGGATGTCGAAGAAAAAGAACGGTTGGGGCAAGAAACAGCGCGCGGTCATCGTGAGCGGTGCGCGGACACCCTTCGTCAAAGCGTTCGGGAAATTCCTGAAGCTCGACTCGATCGACTTGGCGGACGCGGCAGTGAAAGCGCTGCTCGAGCGCACCGAGCTCCCGCACGAAGAGGTCGACAGTATCGTCTGGGGCGGTGTGATCTTCCCGTCGCTTGCGCCGAACATCGCGCGCGAGGTGGCGCTCGATCTCCGGCTTCCCGCCTCTGTGGAGGGGATGACCTGCACCCGCGCCTGCGCCACAGGCCTCCAGGCCGTCACTCTGGCGGCGGCCGCGATCGAGCGTGGCGAAGCCGACGTGGTCATCGCCGGCGGGTCGGATTCCACCAGCAATGCCCCGCTCAACCTGCCCCAGAAGGCGGTCCACGCGCTGGCGCCGCTGGCGTTCGGGAAGGCGTCCTCGCCGTCCGACTACCTCTCGGTGTTGGCCCAGATGATGCCGATCACTGACGTCTTGCCGAAGATGCCTAAGATCGCGGAGCGTACGACGGGCCAGGTGATGGGCGAGTCCGCTGAGGAAATGGCCAAGAGGAACGGCATCACGCGAGATGCACAGGACCACTTCGCCGAGCGATCCCACCACCGTGCGGCGCACGCCATCAGCACCGGCCGGTTCGATGAGGAGGTCGTCCCCGTCGAGTCGCCCGAGGGCGCCGTTTACACCGACAATATCGTTCGCGGCGACACCAGCGTCGAGAAGCTCTCACGACTCCGACCCGTGTTCGCAAGCGATGGGACGGTGACAGCCGGCAACGCGTCTCCACTCACCGACGGTGCGGCGGCTGTGCTCGTGATGAGCGAGGCGAAAGCGAAGGCCCTTGGCTATACGCCGCTCGCTGCAATCCGAAGCTGGGCCTATGTGGGCGTCGACCCTGCCGACCAGCTCTTGATTGGGCCCGCACTCGCCATGCCGAAAGCCCTCGACCGGGCCGGCATGGAACTCAAGGATGCCAGCGTGGTCGACATGCACGAGGCGTTCGCGGCTCAGGTGCTGTCGGTGACCAAGGCCCTCGGCAGCAAGGCGTTCGCCGAGGTGCGGCTGGGCAAGGGCTCGGCCGTTGGCGAGATCGACGAGGATCGCTTCAACCTTTACGGGGGATCGATCTCGATCGGTCACCCGTTCGCCGCCACGGGGGCCCGGATGGTCACCACGATGGCGAACGAACTCGCCCAGGGCCAACACGAGACTGCGCTTCTTGGGATCTGCGCGGCCGGAGGCCTCGGCGCAGCAGCGGTGCTCGAAGCGGTCGCTTAGTCGTGAGAGCGTTCGGCGTCGTGGTTGCCAGCGTCTTGCTGGCCTGCGTGGGGTGCAAATCGCGCAACACGACGCCGACCGGTCCCGGCCCCATCGTCGACCTCGACACCCGTGTGACCGGCCTATCGGGCCTGACGCGCGACGGGAAGGGCATGCTCTGGGCGGCCGGCGAGCACGCCGACGCCGTTTTGCGCATGCGTGCCGACGGGACAGGCATCGAGGAGTACGAGGTGGTAGGCGCCCCGCCGGGCGCCGACCTCGAGGCGCTGGCGTGGTTGGAAGGCAATCGCTTTCTGCTCGGCACGGAAACCCAGGAAGCCGGACGTGCGAACGACGTGCTGCTCGAAGGCGTCGCGGCGGACGGTCGCTTCGTGGTTCGCCCCCGCGCTCGCCTCGCCTATGCGGCGTGGGGGTTATCCGCGCCGAAAAACCGTGGCATCGAAGGGCTTTGTCACGTAGAGGGCTCGTTGGTTCTGGCGACTGAGCTCGTCGACGAGCAGGAGGGACGTCGCTGGGCACCTGTGGCCATGCTGGACCTCGCCGACAACACCTGGAGCACGTACTGGGTCGCGCTTACGAGCAAGACCGGCAAGCTCGCGGGACTCGGGTGCCGAAAGATCGAGGGAGAGGTCGTTGCGCTCGCCGTGGAGCGACACTTCGGCGTGAGCCGGCTGCTTCGGTTCTCGCTGCGAAAGAGCGAGGCAGGCAAGCGAATAGAGCCTGAGGTGGCCGCAGACCTCGCGAAGGTCATGCAACCCATCCCGAACTTCGAAGGCGTGGTGTGGGACGACGACGGCTCGGTCATTCTGCTGACCGACAACCACTATCGTGGGCGCGCACCGGACCCGAGTCGCCTCTACTTCGTGCCCGCGAGCGTTCTGAAATGATTCGCTGGTTCGTCACGATTGCCCTGCTGACGGCGTTCGCCGGATCGGCGCTCGCGGAGGTCCCGCAGTTCGGTACCGACGTCGCCGACAACGTGCTCGCCATTCGCGCGCAAAACCCGGACCTCCGAGACGACGTCTTCGCAAAAATGGGTGGGTCGAGCGTGGAGAGCAAGGCCTTCCTCGTGTGCTTTTCGACACCGCACGTCGACCTCGCGGGGAGAGACGCGCTCCAGCCCACCATCGACTACTTCGCAGCCGAACGCCGCAATGCCTTCAACCGCACCAGCCGTGCGGCCGGGGTGAGTTGGAACCTTCGCTACGCGCTTGGCGGCCGGCCGGCCAACTTTCGCAGAGAGATTCGAGACAGCGATGCGCGCTGGGCTCTCGTTCTGTTTGGCGCGAACGATGCGCAAAACCAAAACGAGCGGATCTACGTGCGTCGCCTGGTGTACCTGATCGAAGAACTCGAAGCGCTGGGCGTCGTCCCCGTGCTCGGCTCCGCCTCTCCTCGACGCAACAAGACCAAGGACCGCTGGATTCAGCGATTCAACGCCATCACCGAAGCGGTCGCGGAACACTGGCGACTCCCGTACGTCGACTACTACGACGCCATGGCGGCGCTCCCTCGCAAAGGGCTCGCGCGCGACGGCGTTCATCCGAACGTGCTCGGCCAAGGGGGCGTGCGAACAGCATGTCAGTTCACGGAGAAGGGTCTTCGCTACGGGAACAACGTGCGCAATCTGCTCACTCTCGAGATGCTCGACGAGCTTCGCAGGCTTGCCGACGCCCACCCGTTCCCCGAGCCCGAGGCGATGGAGCCCGTCGCCGTCAACGCCGCGGACGCCGCCACCGGGGGGCTCCCAGCATCCGAGCCCACCGCCGAGCTCGAGAGACCCGAGGAGCCCGAACCCACCGACGCCGACTCCCACCGGATGCCCTCGACGCCGACGGTCGATCCGCCGACGGCGGCCTTGGCGCTACCCACGGGCTTTCCGTTTTCGGCGGTGGTCGACAAGCCGATGCTTTTGGAAGGGGAGCTTCCGCCCGGCTGCGGTCGCCTCAAGGCGAACGCGCGCGTCTATCGGGCTTCTGTCACGGTCGAGGAGCCGACGCGTCTCCGTGCCACGGCGCTCGATCTCGATGGCTTCACACCGCGCGTATTCTGGATCCGAAACGATCCTGAGGGGCCGCGCTGTGTCCGTCGACGAAACCAGTCCATCGAGGTGGCTGCGGCGCCCGGTTTGTGGGATCTGATCGTAGAGGTCAGCGAACGGGCCACGGAAGAAGGCCGCATGCTCGTCCTCATCGACCGCAACCCAAGATGACCATGAGCCTCGGCGACACCTTACGCATCCACGAAATCTACGAGTCGATCCAGGGCGAGTCGACGTTCGCCGGGATCCCTTGCACGTTCGTCCGGCTATCCCGATGCAATCTGAGGTGCCGGTGGTGCGATACCCCTCAAGCGTTCGTTGGAGGCGAAGTGATGCTGAGGTCCGACGTGCTGTCGAAGGCGCTTTCCTTCGGGACGCCGCTAGTCGAGCTCACCGGCGGGGAGCCTCTTCTACAGGAGGGCGTACTTCCCCTCATGAGCGAGCTCTGCGATGAGGGGCGCACCGTGCTGCTCGAGACGAGCGGCGAACGGGACATCTCGGCGGTCGACCCGCGCGTGCATCGAATCGTAGATTTCAAGGCCCCGGGGAGCGAGGAGTCCGCGAGCAACCGTTGGGACAACGTGTCGCACCTGACTGACCGCGACGAAGTCAAGCTCGTGCTGGCCGACCGCGTCGACTACGACTGGGCCAAGAGCGTGATTGAAGAGCACGGCCTCGACGCGCGGGTCCGGACCGTGCTGCTCGGCTGCGTCTGGGGCGAGCTCGACCCGAAGGACTTGGTCGCGTGGGTGCTTGAAGACCGGCTCCCGGTTCGGGTGCAGCTTCAGGCGCACAAGTACATTTGGGGCGGTGACGCCGAGGGGGTGTGACGGTGACGCTAGATCCAGAGTTCGTGGCGGACTGCCCGTACGGGCCAGAGGCGATCGGAATCGACGAAATCGTGGAAATCGACCCGGAAGCCCACCTGGTGCGTGCCCGCATGCAAACGCGGCCCGACCTACCGCTCACGCGGGACCAGCGTGCTCATCCCGTTCGACACCCTCGGCACGTGAGCGGCGGGTTCATGGTGCACGTGACCGGGATGCTCGGCGTGATGCACACCTACTACGTGCTCGGACTTCGGCACGCCGACGGATGGATTGGGTACGGTGGGCGGATCTACAGCGCGCGGTTTGCGGCGCTTGCCAAAATGGGGCCGCCGCTCGACCTGGAATGCCGCGCGACCAAGGTGCGCCAGTCGAAAGATCGGGTATTTGGGCGCTACGAGTTCGTGTTCACTCAGGACGGCACACTGATCTACGAAGGTGACCAAGCGGCTATGTGGATGCGGATCACGGAATCATGAGCGTTCACTCCGACTCTTTCACGGTAGATACTCTCGGCAGGGGCACGCTCGAGATCACGCATCGCGTTCAGCAGGCGGTGGGCGAGTCCGGGGTCCAGGAGGGGCTCTGCAACGTGTTCGTTCACCATACGAGCGCTTCCCTCATCATCAATGAGAACGCCGATCCCGACGTTCAAGTCGATCTGAACGCCTTCCTCGATCGATTGGTTCCCGACGGCGACCCGCTCTACGTTCATACCGCCGAGGGGCCGGACGACATGCCCGCGCACGTTCGTACGGCCCTCACACAGACTTCGGTCAGTATTCCGATCCACAATGGCCGATGCGCCCTCGGCACCTGGCAAGGCGTCTACCTCTGGGAGCACCGGCGCCGCCCACATCGACGCCGGGTCACCGTCACCATCTTGGGCGCATAGGCGATTGAACTCTACGCCGTCGGCTGGGGTCGCGGGGCGTCCTCGGCGTACATTTCCTCGATGTCGTCCGCGAAGTGGTCGTGCACCTTGGCGCGCTTCACCTTGAGCGTCGGCGTGAGCTCTCCGTCCTCGATGCTCAGGTTGCGGTGGAGGATCGTGAACTTCTTGATTTGCTCCACGCGGGCGAAGTGCTGGTTCATCTCGTCGATGTGCTGCTGGATGCTGGCGCGGAGCTTCTCGCTCTGGTTGAGCGCCGCGGGGTCTTCTCCGTTTTCCTTGGCCCACGCAGGGCCTGCCTCGGCGTCGATGGTGATGAGCGCGGTCAGGTACTTTCGACGGTCGCCGATGACGACGGCCTCGTCTACGAGGGGGTGGTTCTTGATGCCCGCTTCGAGGTTCTTCGGCGTGATGTTCTTGCCGCCAGCGGTGATGATGATGTCCTTCTTGCGCCCGGTGATGCTGAGGAAGCCGTCTTTGTCGAAGGCGCCCAGGTCACCCGAGTGGAGCCAGCCGTCGATCAGGGTGGCGTTCGTGGCGTCCGGGTCTTTGTAGTAGCCGAGGAACACGTTCGGCCCGCTGACGAGGATCTCGTCGTCTTCGGCGATCTTGACCGTCACGCCTTCGAGGGCCGGACCCACGCTGCCGAAGCGGTAGTTGTCGGGCAGGTTGAAGCTGGTGGGGCCGGTGTCTTCGGATTGACCGTAGACTTCGAGCACCACCAGGTCGAGGCTTGCGAAGAACTCGAGAACCTCGCGGGCGATGGGGGCAGCGCCGGACACGCACACGCGGGCGTTCCCCATGCCGATGGCGGGCTTGAGCTTCGAGAAGATGAGCTTGTTGGCGAGGTTGTAGGAGAACCCCTTTGGGCCGTTGGCCGTGGCGTTGGCCTCGGCGCCCACCTTCATGGCCCACTTCACGAGCTTGGCCTTCACGCCGGTGGCCTCCTGGAGCTTGGCTGAGATTCCCGCGTGGAACTTCTCCCAGATCCGCGGAACACCGAAGAACACCGTCGGCTGCACCTCCTTGAGGTTTTCGGGGACGGCGTCGATCGACTCGGCGAAGTACACCCGCGAACCCGTGCTGATCGGCGTGTGGATCGAGAACATCTGCTCGGCGATGTGCGAAAGCGGCAGGTACGAAAGCGAGCAGTCGTTGGCTGTGGTCTCCACGATTTTGATCGCCTGCCCCGCCGTCCACGCCAGGTTGTTGTGGCTGAGCATGACGCCCTTGGGCGGGCCGGTGGTGCCCGACGTATAGATCAGCGTCGCGAGCGCATTGGGCTCGAGGGCATCCACTCGATCGAGGTACGCCTGCTCGCTG
>JBCDFZ010000019.1:0-94528 GCA_039177115.1 Myxococcota bacterium | reverse complement strand
GCACACCACGTTGATGGCTTTCGAGGCGTTTCGAGACGCGAACTGCGACATCGTGCTGCTCGAGGTCGGGCTCGGCGGGAGGCTCGACGCGACCAACATCGTCACGCCCGAGGTCGCGGTCATCACGAACATCAGTCTCGAGCACCAGCGGATCCTCGGTGACACGCTCGGCAAGATTGCCAGAGAGAAAGCAGGCATCATCAAGCCGGGGGTTCCCTGCGTAGTGGGCGCGCGCGCCAAGGAGGCGCGGCGCGCCATCAGACGAAAGCTCGGTAGCGTGCAGGCGCCGGCGCTCTTCATCGAGGACGACTTCGACGCTGATTGGGAGGAAGGCCGGCTCTCGGCGCGCGTCGGTGACCAAATTTGGGATGGCCTTTCGCTCGGCCTCGCAGGTCGGTACCAGGGCGACAACGCGGCCTGTGCGCTCGCGGCGCTCTCTTTGCTCGAAACGCGCGGCTTCGACGTGACCGAGCAGGCGATCCGCAGTGGCTTCCGCGGCGCCAGGTGGCCCGGCCGTCTCGAGCGGCATCGCGGCCGCCCGACGTTCCTTTTCGACGCTGCTCACAACGCGGCGGGGTGTGAGACGCTCGCCGAACATCTTGCCGGACTGTCGTACCCGGGTCGCGTCGCGCTGGTGTTCGGCGCGATGAAGGACAAGGACCATCGCCGGATGCTCGCTGCGTTTGACGACGTGGTCGATCGGCGCATCTACGTGGCGCCGCCCATGCGCCGATCGGTCGACCCCAAGTTCCTGCAGCGCATTCGGCCTGGATCGGCGGCTCGAAGTGTTGCCGACGCAATTTACCGCGCGAAGCGCGCCGTCGGCGAGAGCGGCCTCGTGGTGGTGGCGGGGTCGATCTTTCTGGTCGCAGAGGCAAGGGGCCATGTGAAGCGCGTACGAACCGATCCGCTGATTGCAATGTAAAAAGACGACTGTCCCTTCAACCGTGTTGCGCTACAACGAGGAGCGATGAGTGTCTTCCTCCAAGCCTGCCGGCGCGAGCCCACGCCCTACACGCCGATCTGGATCATGAGGCAGGCGGGTCGCTATCAGCCCGAGTACCGCGCGCTTCGCGAGAAGGTCAGCTTCATCGAGCTATGCAAAACGCCAGAGCTCGCATGTGAGGTGACGGTGCGCGCCGTCGATCAGCTCGGCGTCGACGCGGGGATCATCTTTGCCGACATCCTACTGATCCTCGAACCGCTCCACATCGGTTTCGAGTTCACCGACGACGCCGGTCCCAAGATTCTGAGTCCTGTTCGCACTGGCGCCCAGATCGATGCGGTGGCCGAGGAGATCGACGCGGCCGAATCGCTGTCCTACGTGATGAATGCGATTCGCATCACGAAGAGGGCACTCGACGTCCCGCTCATCGGCTTTGCGGGCGCCCCGTTCACGCTCGCCTCGTATGCCATCGAGGGTGGAGGCTCGAAGAACTACTTCGAAACGAAGAAGCTCATGTACAGCGACGAGGCGCTCTGGAACACGTTGATGGAGAAGTTCTCGAACGCCATCGCGCGCTACCTCGTCGCGCAGATCGATGCGGGCGCCGATGCCGTACAGCTCTTCGACAGCTGGGTCGGATGCCTTTCCCCCGCCGACTATCGTCGGTACGTGCTGCCGCACACGCGAGCAATCTTCGAGCAGCTTCCGAAGACCGTTCCCGCCATTCACTTCGGCACGGGGAACCCGTCGCTCTACCCAGCCATGAAGGAGGCTGGCGGCGACGTGATCGGGATTGACTGGCGCATTTCCATCGCGGACACGTGGTCGACGCTCGGAGACGACGTAGCGATTCAGGGTAACATGGACCCCGCCGCCCTTTTGTCATCGACCGAGGCGCTGCAGTCGAGCGCAGGGAAGGTTCTGGAGAGCGCCGGTCGGCGGCCCGGCCACATCTTCAACCTAGGCCACGGCATCATGCCGCAGGCTTCAGTCGCTCAGGCGAAGGCCCTGGTCGACTACGTTCACGGCTACTAGCTACTCATGGCCCCACGGCGGCTCGCCGTCGTCTGTCGGAACCCAGTACGCACCCTCGAGCCAGTTTCCGGCGTCGATGAGCTTGCAGCGTGACGAGCAGAACGGAAAGTGTTTCGTGCGCGTTCGAACCTGCACCTTGCAAATCGGACAGCGTACGGTTTTCATCGACGAGACGATAGCATACGCGTCAGGGGTGCGAGGTTGGGTCGGACCGTGGAAGCATACGGGCAGTTACGCAGGTTCTTTGGGTCGTCGGCTACCTTCGAAACGCTCGTATCAGGGAACCGTGTGACGCTCCTGCGCGACGGAGAGCAGGCGTTTCCGGCGATGCTCGAGGCCATCCGGGCCGCCACCCGCGAGGTGCTGCTCGAGATGTACTGGTTCGGTTCCGACAAGATCGGGAGGCGATTCGCGGAAGTGCTTTCGGAGCGAGCCGAGGCGGGCGTTCGTGTTCGCGTGATCTACGACGCGGTCGGAAGCCTTCAGAGCGACAGTCGCATGTTCGCCAAGATGCGAGCCGCCGGTTGCGAAGTGGAGCAGCACAATCCGATCGCTCCGTGGAGGGCCCGCTTTCGCATTGGCGTGATCAACAACCGCGATCATCGAAAGCTGCTGGTCGTCGACCGCCGGGTGGGCTTCACCGGCGGCGTCAACCTCGGTGACCCCTGGGCGCCACTTCGCGACGGCGGCGAAGGGTGGCGAGACGATACGATTCGAATCGAGGGGCCGGCCGTGGAGCAGATGCGAGCCATCTTCATGCACAGCTGGCTTCACATCGTCGACCCTGGGCTAGAGAGCGCCCCCTCGGTGGCTCCGCCGCCGAGCGCACCCATGCCCTCGGGGAGCGGAGTACGAGTGTTGGCGAACCACTTCTATCGCGAGCGACGAGCGATCCGGCGAGCGTATCTTCGCCGTATCGCTCGGGCGGAACGCACAGTGTACATCACCAACAGCTACTTCATTCCAGACGCGCGCATCCGACGAGTGCTTCGCCAGGCGGCCCAGAGGGGAGTCGACGTCAGGGTGATGATCCCAGGGAAGAGCGATTCGTTTGCAGCGCGCCACGCAGCGAGAAGCCTTTATGGTCGATTGCTTCGCTCCGGTATTCGACTCTACGAATGGCATCGTTCCGTGCTTCACGCGAAAACGGCGATTGTCGACGGGGCTTGGTGCACCGTGGGCACCTACAACCTCGACTACCGTTCCTGGCGTTTCAACTTGGAGGTGGTTGCCGCCGTCGAAGACGCCACCGTGGCCGGCGCGATGGAGCGACAGTTTCAGGACGACCTCGCCGACGCGAAGGAGGTTTCCCACGCCGCATGGAAGCGTCGCCCCTGGCTCGTTCGAATGCTAGACCGCTTCTTCTACTCGTTTAGGAAGATGCTGTAGGCCAGTGACCCGCGAGCTCCAACGCAGGTACCTCGATCCACTCGATGCCATCTGGCTGACGACGGCGCATCGCATCGGCTTTCGGGTGGAGCGTTCCAGCGAGGTTTACGCGTCCACTGACGGAAGGGGAATCATGTTGATCGGTGTGGACGAGACTCTCGACCCGGACGATTGCCTTGCCCAGATGATTCTTCACGAGCTCTGCCATTCGCTGATCGAGGGAGCAGAGAGCCTCGCGCTACCGGACTTCGGGCTCGACAACGAAACGGTTCGCGACGCGCAGCGTGAGCACGCCTGCCTCCGTCTCCAGGCGTCGCTGACCGACGCGCACGCCCTTCGGGTGGTGCTTGCCCCCACAACCGACTTTCGCGCCTACTACGATGCGCTTCCGAGAGACCCGCTCGCGGGTCCCGAACACATCGCGGCCCTCGCACGAGCGGGAGCCGCGAGGAGCCGGACGGCTCCGTGGTCGCCGCACCTCGAGTCGGCCCTTGCCGCCACCGCCGCCGTCCTCGCGGCTGCCCGAGCCCTCGACGCCTCCGACCCTTCGGACCCCACGCCGCCCATCTGGTCCTGAAATTTAGCGCGAGCCGCAAGCTTTTTCAGTGGTTCGAATCGAGGGCGCGTGACGTCCCCGAAACGCTGGTGGGCTGCCCGCCCCGGGGGGGTGGACGTTCATTTCCGGCGTGTTATATCCCGGCCGCTTCATCAGAAGCCGGAGGGCGGCTTCGCTCCCGAAATCACTCACGTCTCTCAGCTCGATGAGTCGTTCCGGTGCCCAGGCCTCGAGCCCGGGTTGTTCGACTTAGAGAGGCGGCAGTTCAACCGAAAGGAGAAACGAGCCATGGCAGAACCAACACACGAGATCCAGGAAGCGCCCGAGCTGGCGGCCCTCGGAAGCCCGGACGTCGCGTCAGGCGATCTCCCCATCGGTCTTCGCGCCCTCATCGACGCGGGCGTTCACTTCGGACATCAAACCAAGCGCTGGAACCCACGCATGCGCCCGTACATCTACGGCGCGCGCAACGGCATCCACATCATCGACCTCGACCAGACGGCTGAGCTCTTCAAGCGCGCGTTTGGTTTCGTGGCTGACTCCGTGGGTCGCGGCGGCCACGTACTCTTCGTCGGCACGAAGCGGCAGGCCGCTGAGATCGTCCACGAAGAAGCGACTCGCTCCGGGCAGTTCTACGTCACGGGACGTTGGCTCGGCGGTACGCTGACAAACTTCCGCACCATGAAGGGTGGCATCGACCGACTCCGCGACATCGAACAGCAGGTCGAGGACGGCACGATCAACGCTCTCCGCAAAAAGGAGGCCCTCTCGCTGCGCCGTGAGGCCGAGAAGCTCGAGAAGTACCTCGGCGGCATCAAGATGATGAACGGGCTCCCCGCGGCCATGTTCGTGATCGACCCTCAGAACGAGCACATTGCGGTGCGCGAAGCTCGAAAGCTCCACATCCCCATCGTGGCGCTCACGGACACCAACTGCGATCCCGACCTCATCGACTTCATCATTCCGGGCAACGACGACGCCATCCGCTCGATCAAGCTCATCACGTCGCGCATCGCCGACGCTTGCCTCGAGGGCCAGCATCGGCACCGCGAATTCATCCAGCACGACGGCGCACAGGCGCCCGAAGGATCCACCGAGGGAGTTCAGGTGGAGTTCGCGCGCAAGCGCGGCGGAGCCCCGGCGCCCGAGGGCGGCGAGGCCTAACTCCTAAGAGGAAAGACATGTCGGAAATCACAGCAAGCATGGTTAAGTCCCTTCGCGACCGCACGGGCGCAGGCATGATGGCGTGTCGCGACGCCCTCCGAGAGACCTCGGGAGACGAAGAAAAAGCCATCGAGATCATTCAGAAAAAGGGCCTCAGCAAAGTCGCTAAGAAGGCAGGGGCCATCGCGGGCGACGGCCTGGTCCACGCGTACATCCACGGTGCGGGTCGCGTGGGCGTCCTCATCGAGGTGAACTGCCAGACCGACTTCGTCGCTCGGAACGAGGACTTTCAGGCGTTCGTCGAGGAAACCGCGATGCAGGTTGCTGCGGAAGCGCCGCTCTTCGTGAGCGAGGAAGACATCCCGGCCGACGAGATTGAATCCCGTAAGTCGATTTTTCGCGGTCAGCTCGAGGAAGAAGCCAAGGCAACGGGCAAGGAAAAGCCCGCCGCTGCCATTGACAAAATCATCGAAGGCAAGCTCGCCAAGTGGAAGAAAGAAGCCTGCCTGCTCGACCAGCCCTCGATCATGGGCGACGAGAAAACGATTCGCCAGCGCACCGAAGAGCTCTCGGCGAAGATCGGCGAGAAGATCAGTATTCGCCGGTTTACGCGGTACGAGCTCGGCGAAGGAATCGAAAAAAAGAAATCAGACCTGGCGGCAGAGGTAAACGAGGCGCTAAAAGGCTCTTGAGGCCATGACTGACGGCGCCAAGCTCACGCGAGTCCTTCTCAAGCTTTCGGGCGAGGCGCTGTCTGGTGGCCCGGATGGCAAAGCCATCCAGCAGGAAACCTTGAAGTCGATCAGCGAAGAGCTGGCCGACGTTCACGCGCAGGGTTGCCAAATCGGCATCGTCATCGGCGGCGGCAACATCTTCCGCGGGCTCAAGGGGAGCGCGAGTGGGATGGACCGCACCGCCGCCGATCACATGGGCATGCTCGCCACGGTGATCAACGGCATCGCTCTCCAGGACTCCCTCGAAGAGTGTGGCGTCCACACGCGAGTGATGAGCGCGCTCGAGATCAAGGCTGTGTGCGAGCCTTACATTCGCCGTCGCGCGGTTCGCCATCTCGAAAAGGGTCGCGTGGTGATCTTCGTGGCCGGCACGGGCAACCCGTACTTCTCGACGGACACCGCGGCCGCCCTTCGTGCGATGGAGATCCACGCCGACGCGCTCTGCAAGGCCACCAAGGTCGACGGCATCTACAACAAGGATCCATCGAAGTACGACGATGCGGAGATGGTCACCCGTCTCAGCTACGACCGCTTCTTGCTAGACCGTGTCGGCGTCATGGATGCCACGGCGGTCGCCCTCTGCCGAGACAACAACTTGCCGATTCGGGTCTTCCGGCTCACCCAACCTGGCAACATAAAACGGGTTGTCATGGGCGCCGACGTCGGTAGCCTTGTGACGGCGGACGGTTGAGTACCACGAGGCACACATGCTCGCAGAGACACTGGAAGAGCTGAAGAACGACATCGGCAAAGCGCACGAGGCCCTCAAGAGGGACCTGGCTCGCATTCGTGCAGGGCGCGCGAACCCCGACATCCTCGACGCGGTGCGCGTCGACTACTACGGCTCGCCCACGCCGCTGAAGCAGCTTGCCTCCATTTCCGTGCCCGAGCCGCGCCTCATCGTGCTGAAGCCCTTCGATCGCTCGCAGATGCAGGTCATTGAGAAGTCCATCATGGAAACGCAGCTCGGACTCAACCCGTCGAACGACGGCGAGATCATCCGTATCCCCATGCCGCCGCTCACCGAGGAACGCCGAAAAGACCTCGTCAAGCTCGCGCGGAAGTCGGGCGAAGACAGCAAGGTTGCGATTCGCAAGGCGCGGCACGACGCGAAGGACATGATCGACAGCCTGCAAAAGGATGGCGACGTCGGGGAAGACGACGCCGACCGGGCGCGGAAGGAACTCGAAGAGATCGTCAAGGGCGGCACGACGCGGGTCGACGAGATCGTCGCCAAGAAAGAAGCCGACATCCTCGAGGTGTAGAGGGGTCGCAAGTTGCTCGTCAGAACGGGCGACCGAAATTGACGTAGAACTGCGCTCCGCCGCCCTCGTCGAGACCGTAGGCGAACCCGAGTCGGAGCGTCATGGGGCGCTCGTAGCCGAGGGTGAAGTCCATGAGCAGCTCGGCCCCCGTTCCCTTTCGGAAATCGTTGAGGTTGAGAGGCCCGAAGTACGCGTTCCCGTAGTCGAAGAAGAAGAGCGCGTACATCCGGTCGAAGAACACCGGGACCGTTCCAGGGCCGCGAAGTACGCGCGTGAGCGGGACGCGATACTCGGTTTGGAGCAGCTGAAAGCGGTCGCCCACGATGGAGAAGGCCGGATACCCGCGGAGAGCGACGCCGCCGATTTGCTCGAGGTTGAGGAGCTGGTCGAGGAACGACGTATCTGGAAAGCCACCGATGGCGAAGCTTCCGCGCTCGCCCCGGGAGTCCTCCGCGGCCCCGCCCCCGTAGCGAAAAGCAAGCACCTGGTGCTGAACCCACGGCAGGGCGATGAATCGGCGAATCGACCAGGTGGCCCGGATGTTCCTGAAGCGGCTTCCGATGCCCGGATGCGCGAAGTTCAACGACGCCACGATGGTTCGTCCGGCCGACGGTGTGTAGTCGAACGTTTGTCGACGGACGTCGCTGTAGACGTACGTCAGGCCGATGTCGGCGTTGAGCCCGACGGGCGGCGCGCGTGGGGGTGGCGTATTCGGGTCGAGCCGTCCGTTGAAGCTCGAGAGGTTCCGGGACCAAGTGAGTCCGTAGCTCGCGGTGATGCGATTTCGATAGAACGAACGGGGAACGACGTAGCTGGCAGACACGCGTCCACCGTAGAGGTCTTCGGTGTAGTCGAGGCTCTCTCCGTTCACCACGAAGCCGCCGCGCGGCACTACGCGCCGGAAGAGCGAGATCGATAGGTCCGGAGGCAAGCGACGGAGGGTGTAGTCGAACTGCGCTTCGACGTAGCCCTCGGTCAGGCTGATGCCGAGGCGAGCGAAGATCTCGTGGAGGCCCGCCGCGTCGATCCCGCTAGCCGTGATTCCGAGCTGCTCTCCAAAGGCGTCGTCCTGGAGGTCGACCCCCCAGGCTCGCGGATAGAGCGTCCGCGCCGCCGCGTAGCGGCGGGAAAGCACCGGGTCGAGGCCTTTCACGACCTCGTCCGGAGGCCGGTCGTTCACGTAGGGAGGCGCCGGCCGGTCGAGTTCCGGGTCGAGGTCCATCAGGAACACGTCGAAGCCGACGCTCGAGTACCCGATATATGCCAGGCGTTTGCCGTCAGGTGAGGGCGCGGGCGTGTACGCTCCGGAGATGAGGTTCGTGACCTGAACCAACGTGCCGTCATCGACGTTCCACGCGTAGATGTTCGCAATCCCCGTTCGGTCGCTCGAGAAGTAGAGGCGCCGACCGTCGGGAGACCAGGCAGGCCCTGTGTCCTGGGCGCGGTCATGTGTCACCCGCGTGACCTCGCGCGTGGCCAGGTCCATCACGTGGATGTCGCGATAGCCGCCCTCGAGCCACGCGCTGTAGGCGACCCGGGTTCCGTCGGGCGAGAACTTCGGTGTGTAGATCTGCTCGAACCGTTTGCTATCCACGAGAAGCTCTTTGGTTCCTTCGATGTCGGACAGTTCGGACATCCAAAGGGTCTGGGTGCTGGCCTCGTTCCTGACGTACACGACGTGCCTCCCATCGGGCGATACGTCCGGGTAGCGCGCCCGAAGACCGTGGGTGAGCCGCACTCGCTTCGAGGGTTTGCGCGGCGCGTACCGAAACAGGTCGAAATAGAAGTAGATATCACCCCGATAGCCGTCGGCCGATTCGAAGTAGATGTCTCCGTCTGGGCTCACGGTCGGATAGCTTTCGCCCGCGCTTCGCACGAGGCGTTCGAGCCGGTTAGCGTCGGCGAGGTCCATACGTCGGATCTGCGGGTCGCTTCGCCCGTCAGCCACGTAGTAGAGGAGGCGGTCGTCGTCTTGGAAACGAAGCCCTCGCACGAACTGCCCTTCGAATGTGAGTCGCTCTCCTTGGACAATGCCCGCACTCCGGATCTCACGGGCGAGTGCGCCGTACTGCGCCTTCATGTCGTCGACCCACATGAAGTAGAGCTCCTCGAACGTCAGACCCGTGAGTCGCTGCGCCATCCGGTTGATGCTGTACGGGATTGCCCGGCTGCCGTACCAAGTCGCCATGTCCTCGATGAAGCCTTCGCCGTATCGTTCGACGAGCCACGTCACGAAGCGTGACCCGTAGAGGTACGGGAAGTTGCCCTGAGGCCAGTAGTCCGTGCGGTTGTTGAGCGTATCGAAATGGGCGATGTCGCCGTCGAGCACGGCCATGCGCATGTACATCTCGAAGAGCGTCGAGCGGATTCGCCCGCCAGACGTGAGCGACGATTCGAAGTACGTGGCGATACCTTCGATCAGCCACGTGGGCTGGAGCGCGTTGGGAGCCCACACCTTGCCGAGGATCTCGTTCACCACCGCGGGGATGCCACCGATCTTGTCGAGATGGATGATGTGGGTCTGCTCGTGGGTGATCAGAATCGTCATCCAGTCGTCGAAGTCTCCGAGGATCGAGAGATCGTTCGGCGCGCTCGCGAAGAGGCGAATCTGGTTGTAGTTGATCACTCGCGCCGACCCGTTGGCCGACCCCGACTGGTCGGTCAGTGTGATCTGCACGCGCTTCTTGGGCTGGTGCCCAAGGAGGGGGACCAGGCGCGTGTTGGCCCGCTCGGCGACCGTCAGGACCCGTCTGGCGAGCAGCCCGAGCGGTTCGGGGTAGTTGACTTCAAAGTGCTCGCTCCGGACGCTCCGCCAAGGCCGCGTGAGGTCCTTCGTCTGGGCATCGGCCAGATTCGACCCCAAAAGCACTAGAAGATAAGCCACTACACCCGCTGTACGGGCCATCCCCTCATTCTTACCACGGGCGCTCGAACAGCCCATAGATGCGAATGTTCCCTCCTTTCAGGGCCAAAGGCTTGACCGCTTGCATGGCCACCTCCTAGCCTTAACGGTGATTGGGGCTGAAGTTTCACCAAAATGGGGTCTGAGCTAGGGGAGTTAGACATCGAGGGTTTGACGTTGCCGTTGGCGCTGCGTTTCATCTCCGGGAAGTACCAGGGTGGGGAGTTTCCCCTGCCTGAGGATGGTGAAATTGTGATCGGGCGCTCGAGCGAGCTCGACATGGTGCTCGTCGAGGACATGGTCTCGCGTCGCCACGCGAAAATCTCGGTCGAGTCCGGGGACATCTTCCTCGAAGATTTGGGCTCCACCAACGGAAGCTTCGTCAATGGGGAGAAGGTGACGCGGACCAAGCTCGCCGAGGGCGACCGCATCCTCATCGGGACCAGCATCATCAAGGTGGTCGCCTCCGACGGGTCGGGCTCCGTGCAGGATGCCAAGGCGCAGATGCAAGATGTCGCCAGCGCGAAGCCGTCGACTGCGGCGAGCACGATGACGGGATCGATCGCAGAGGTTGCGCTTCCCGACCTTCTTCAGCTCTTCAGCGCCTCCAAGAAAACAGGCGTGCTGCAAATCACCACCGAGAGCGACGTCGGTTCCATCTACCTCGACGAGGGCGCCGTGCAGTTCGCCGCGGTCAACGGAGACGAGAGCGTGCCTCCGGAAAAGGCGTTCTACCGGATCTTGGTTTGGGACACCGGCACCTTCGACCTGCTCCCCAAGGTGGAGCGCGAGTTCCCGCAGACGGTGCAGATGAGCATCGAGGGCCTTCTCATGGAAGGGATGCGGCAGCTCGATGAGATCCGGCGCATCGGTGATGCGCTCCCGTCCCTGCAAGCAGTGATTTCCGTTGCTTCGCCGTTGAGCACGCCTCTGCGTGATGCGTCGCCTGAGGAGCTCGACGTGGTGCAGCTGGCACTCAACCAGCGCACGCTCGTCGACATGATGAACCACAGCGGGAAACCCGATCCGCAAGTCGCCGAGGTCGTCGTGACGCTCCTTGAAAAAGGCTATCTCGTCAGCGAAGGGTGACGGTCCGCGAACGTCGTCATCGGACGCGGCGTGAACCTCGCCAGGTTCGTCGGCGCGTCATCGCGTGAGGAGCCTGGCGAGCAGGCCTTCGGAGTACTCGGTGAGGTCGGTGAAGACCACGCCCATGCCGGGCGGGTCGTCCTGCACGCGGACCACCTCGCCCGACCCCTCGATCGTCTCGACGTCGTCCATGATCACGGTGAACGTGAGGTGGACCTGGGTGCCCACCCTCAGTGGCTCGCGGGATCGGATGAAAACGCCCGAACGGGACACGTTCGTGACGTATTCGTGGACGAACGCGTCGAATGACTCGAACTCTTTGTTGATCGTCAGTCGACGTCCGCTTCGTTGGTCGTCATCCGCGCTCATGAACTCGCTCAGTCTCCCGTGAGGTCGAACTGCTCCAGATGATAGTCGTTCCTGGGGTTGAGTTCGATCCGACGCTGAAAGCGGCGCCCGGCCTCCGCGACTGACGCACGCTCTTCGCGTTCGAGCATGTCGCATACCGCGGGGTGGGCGCTGATGACGATCTTGTATCCGGGTAGGGCGTCTCGTTCGCGGCGCATTTGCCGAAAGATTTCGTGGCAAACGGTTTCTTTGGACTGAAGCTGCCCTGTGCCATCGCAGAAGAAACACGGCTCGTTGAGGGTTCTCCCGAGTGACTGCCTCGTTCTTTTACGCGTCATCTCCACGAGGCCGAGGTCGCTGATACGGATCGCCGTCGTCTTCGACTTGTCTTTCTTGAGGGCGGCGAGGAGCGCTTTGAACACCTTTTCGCGGTGCGCGTGCCGCTCCATGTCGATGAAGTCGAGCACGATGAGCCCGCCGATGTTCCGAAAGCGGAGCTGGTAGGTGATCTCCTTAACCGCCTCGAGATTGGTTTGGAGAATGGTCTGTTCGACGTCGCGGCCCTTGCCTGTGAAGCGTCCCGTGTTCACGTCGATGGCCGTGAGCGCCTCGGCGTGATCGATCACGAGGTGTCCGCCCGACGGGAGTTGTACTTTGCGAGAGAGCGCGCGCGTAATCTCCTCCTCGATGCCGTACTCGTCGAAGAGCGGCTCCGCGCCTTCGTAGAGGCGGACGTCGTCGGCGCGCTCCGGCAAGAACAGGGACAAGAACTCCTTGAGACGCAAATACTCGTCACGATCGTCGATCACGATCTCAGCGACGTCCTCGTTGAAGAGGTCGCGAGCCGACTGGATGACGATGTCGGGCTCTTCGTGCACTAGAGCCGGGGCCTTCTTCACCGTGCTCTTGGCCTCCTGGGTCTGCTCCCAGAGCTGTACCAGGTACCCAATGTCGGCCTTGAGCTTCTTCTTGGTGAGGCCCTGAGCCAGGGTCCGCACGACGAGGCCCCCCTGGGGCGGCTTCACGGAGTCGATGACCTCTTTGAGCCGCCGTCGCTCTCGGTCGTTGCCGATTCGCTTCGACACACCGACGTGGTCGACCGTCGGCATGAACACCACGTAGCGACCTGGAAGCGACACGTGGCTCGTCACACGCGCGCCCTTGCTGCCAATGGGGCCTTTCGAAACTTGGACCATCAGTTCTTGGCCCTCGTTCAGCAGTTCTCGAATCGGCGTTTTTCGGGAAGCTCGGTTGCGTCTCGCGCCCTTGTTGGTCGATCGCTTTTCGCTCTTGTCCGAGTCTTCCTCGGTGCCGGGCTCTGCCAGCAGATCTTCTACGTGAAGGAACGCGGCGCGGTCGAGGCCAACGTCGATGAAGGCGGCCTGCATTCCCGGGAGCACGCGGGTCACGCGGCCGAGGTAGATGTTCCCAACGGGCGACCGATGGTGGCGCCGCTCGACGTAGAGCTCGCGCAGCACGCCGTCGGCAATGAGCCCCACGCGGGTCTCCCCGATGTCGACGTTGATCAGAAGAGTGTCTTTCGCCATTTCGTTTCCGTCTTGCGTTCCGTCGGTGATCACGCATCGGAGGCCCTGCCTTGGGGGCAGGCCGCGAGCCTCCGCGAAGCGGACCGGGCTTTTTGGAGCCCAGGCCGCTGGGACGTCTTCGGAAGAGCTAGTTCTTCTCGAAGATCTGCTCGATCTCGGCCTGCGTGCTCTCCTCGGTCTTGGAGCGCGCCACGGCGATCTCCTTCACGACGAGGTTGCGCGCGGTCTCCAGCATCTTCTTTTCACCGAAGGAGAGAGACTTTTCCGCCTGCAGCCGATAGAGGTCTCGCATGACCTCGGCGACGTCGAATACCGAACCTGTCTTGATTTTGTCCATGAATCCGCGGTAGCGGCGGTTCCAGGTTTGGTTGTCGAACACGACCGGCTGCTCCTCGAGCAGGGCGAAAATCTCTTTGATGTCGGTTTCCGAGATGGGCGGGCGAAGACCAACTTTTCGGGCCTGTGCGACCGCCACCATGATGGTGTCGTTGTTCTTCCCGTCGAGGGGCCTCAGCACGTAGAATTCCATCTTCGCGGTGCCGATTTTCCGCTCTTCAATCGAGACGACCTCGGTGACGCCTTGTTTGGGGTAGATGGCCTTGTCGCCAACCTTGAATTCGTGTGTTCCCGCCTGCATCGGGACTCCTTATCGCCAAAAATGACCCATCACGCCTGATTCCTCAGGCGATAGGTTTGAACGGGCGCTGCGCAGTGTTTATTTCCGGCCTCAGCGTCGCACTTCGCGCGTCCCCGCCCATCGGTGGAGCCGGGATAGAGCCCCAGCTGCGGTGAAATGTAGTCCGCGCGGGGATCCGACGCAACGCGACTCGCGGTCGTCACAAGCCAGTCGAGCCGCGCAAATCGCGACGAATCGATCGCAAACGTGATCCCCTTCATGCGTACTTTCTTCAGCTTTTCAGTGTCGTCTGATAGATTATCGTTGTTCAACGATTCCGAAGTGTTGGGACCCGTTGTTGCAAAACATTTCGCTCAAATACATCATAGTTATGTATAATTCATGTGCGGTTCCGCTTGACACGTGAAGTGACGTGACAATACGGTACCTGCACCTGCAATCTTGACCCACCTTGGAGGAGGTCGAAATGGCGACTGCAAAGAAACGAACCACGAAGAAGCGCACGGCGAAGAAGCGCCCTGCGAAGAAGCGTGCCGCGAAGAAGCGCACGACGAAGAAGCGCGCAACGAAGAAGCGCACGACGAAGAAGCGTGCGACCAAGAAGGCCGCGAAGAAGCGCACGACGAAGAAGCGCACGACGAAGAAGCGCGCAACGAAGAAGCGCGCGACTAAGAAGGCTGCGAAGAAGCGCACGACGAAGAAGCGCGCAACGAAGAAGCGCGCGACCAAGAAGGCTGCGAAGAAGCGCACGACCAAGAAGGCTGCGAAGAAGCGCACGACGAAGAAGCGCGCAACGAAGAAGCGCGCAACGAAGAAGCGTGCGACCAAGAAGCGCACGACGCGCAAGAAGAAGTAGCGCACTTCACTGGGTCGACCTTACGGTCAATCAAGGGGTCACCCCTGGGTGGCCCCTGGCCTGAGGCCCCGGTCTTTCGGGGCCTTTCGCGCAGTCTGTCGTGACGATCCCTCTTCTCTCTAGGGGGTGTTCGTCTTCCAGCGTCCCGGCCGTGATGGTCGGGACGTTGGTCGTTAAGCCCGGCTTTCAGCGTCGAGCAAGCGCGCGAGTCGCGTGTCCTCTACGCGAACCGCAATCACCTTCTCTTTGCCAAGTGTGACCGATCCAACCGGCGCGCCCTTTCGTTTGTGGACGAAGCGTCGCGAGGTGTACAGCACGTCCACCGTAGATTCGCGGCGCAGGTCACTGAAGTGCGCTGCGAGCGTCGCAGCGTCGACGAGAGTCTCCGGGGGGCAACTCTTGCCCTTGTCGAGAGGCACCACGACGTGAGCACCGGTGACGCCCCTCGCATGGAGCCAAACGTCGTGAGGCTTCGCAACGCGCAGCGTGAGCCGGTCGTTGTCGGCAGCGCTCCGTCCGACGAGGATCGACATGCCATGCGCGCCCAGGAACTCTCGATAGGGACGTCGCTCTCCGCTCCGACGGCGTGTGGAAGATCGGTTGGTCTGCGGTGTAACGGACTGATGCCCGGGTTCGCCGAGCGCCTCGAGAACGGACTCCAGCTCGCCGGCTTCGAGACGAAGGCGGAGGTTCGCGAGTTCGGTGAGATCTTGGTCTACCAGGGATAGCCGGTTCGGAGCGACGTCGAGCCCACGGCGGAGTCGTTTGGCTTTCTTGAAGAGCGACTCGGCGGTCTCGGGTCCGGTCTTGCCGGACTCGAGCTCGATTCGCACCGTGCGCGGTTTCTCGTCCCAAGTCAGCGCGTCGAATGAAGTGGAATTGGGCGGAATTTGCGAGACGTAAGCGAGCAGCAGGGTGGCTTTTTCGTGGAGCTCGTCGGCGTCTCTGGCGCGCTCGAGGTCGGCCTCGATTGCGGCCCGCTTCCGCTCGAGCCTTTTGCGCCGCCGATCGAGCCGCCGCCCTGCTTCCGCTTCGCGAGCCGCCCGATGGGCCTCGTGGATCTGAACCCCCGCCTCCACGAGCTCCGCGCGCTCGAGGGTGCGAAGATGGTGACCTTCGGCGAGCCGCTCCACGGAAGCTCCGGCCGACTGCACGATGGCCTTGCCGTCGGCGCCCGCGAGCCACCACGCACCGAGCGGCTTGCGGGGCACGACCACCAACTGCTTTGCGTCCGGACCGCGGACGAGCTGCAGCATCACCACTCGGTTGCTCTTCGCAACACCCTCGAGGATAGCGCCCTCGATGTGGCGTCGGAGCTGCGACAGGGTGGGCGTTGCCGCCCTTCCGCGCGGGCGCGCATTGACCAAGCCGACGGCCAGCGCTCCCGGAAGGGCGCTGATCAAGAGCACTGAGTTCTTTCGGTCCTCTCGGATCGTGAGGCTCAGTAGGCCAGGCTCGGGTTGATCGACCCGCTCAACCTTGGCCTTCACGCCTCCCCGTCGAAGAGCGATTGAAGCAGTTTCGCCTCGCGAATGGCGTGGCTCGACTCGATCGCGACGTACGCCCGCTGTGCGCCCGAATGCAGAAGCGTATCGAGGGCGTCTGCCAGCACCGCCTGCGAGAAGGACTGCCTGAAACCTTCGGCGCGAAGCTCCGCATGCACCACCGCGACTGTTGGAACGGGGTCGTCCAGTGCGTCGATGCCCCCGATGACGCCCAGCGCGTGGGCCACCGACTCGCGCGTGTCCGGCTCCCAAAGCCCGGTTCCTCGCCATACCAGGTCGATTCCGTCGCGCTTCGGGAACTGACTGAAGTACGCTTCGAGCCGCTTTCGATCGCGCGCACCCGTCGTGATGCTGGCTCCCGTCGGCACGACCACTGACGTGGGCTCGAGCACGTCGATCGCGGCCTCGAGCCACCCCATGGCTGCGGGGTCGGGGCGAAGCACGCCATCTGGGCCGTTCCAACATGGCGCGGGCACTCGGAGCCCGAGCTTGGCCTCGCCCGAAAACCGCGAGCGCCACCTCGCGAGGGTCGCGGGCTTGGGCAAAGGGGCGGTCGGCGCAACCTCCGCGTACCGAAGCCCCGCACTCGATTTGGCCCCGGGCGGGCGTTCGACGATCGGACCGACCAGTAGCTCCATCGGCTGGAGGGTAGTCGGGCGCCGCGTTCAAGCAAGGGTGACCCCACACCCGCATCGATTGATGGAGACCGAGTGCGGGTGTACTCTCACCACGCGACGTTCGGGGAGTATCGATGGTGCGGATAGCCGGCTGCGGAGAACGCTGGGACCGAATCGGGGCCATCGCTCCTGACGATTGGAAAGGGGCGGTGCAGGCGGTCGCGCGAGGGACGCAGCTCGTCTCACCATCCGGCGAGTCCCTCGTATGGCTCGACGAACCCTGCGCGCTAGCGCTCCACCAGTCCTCGCCCCAGCGCCGATTGGCTCTCCGCGTGCGTGCCTACACGCTGGTACTGCTCGACGCAGACGACCAGCTCGTGAAGACGTTTCCTCTCGACGGTGCGACGGCGACGGAGGCTGCCGCGTGGATCGCGAAGCAAGGCTCGTCGAACGATGCGGAGGTCGACCTGCCCGCTGCACCCAACCCGGACGTACTCGTTCACATCGACCGAACGTTGAGCAACGTGCATCACACGCTGGCTCGTGTCGGCCGAGTGACCCACGGTGCGTCAGCGCCTCGCACGAACCCCGTGACGCTCGAGACTTGGGCGCGCATCGCGCTCGCCTCGCGCGAGGGCGAGTCTCCTCGGTTCATCGACCTCGGGCTTTCGCCAAGCGGCGACCAGGGTCACCTCTACGTACGCGCCCAACCCCCGGCAGATGAACCAGATGAACCGTCCGATTGGCGGTTTCCCGTTTCATCGATTGCGGCGATGAGCGACGTCGACGCGCAGGCCACCACCGTGGAGCAATTCCTTGGGGAATCTCTGGAGAAAGCGTACGCGCGGCTTCGGCGGCAATGGCGGTCTCGGCGGCCCTCGGGCGCTGCCTGAGCTCTGGGAGGCCCGATTGACGGGGGGTGTTTCGATGGCCTACAACTCTTGGCATACTGCGGCCTTAGGGGTCGTGAGAAGAGGGGAACGGGTGCATGGAGCAAGCTCGCAACTACGTCTGTACGGAATGCGCTAGCCCGGTTCCGTCCGGGCACAAGTTCTGCGGGGCGTGTGGGGCGACGGTGCCCATCGAGGCACAAACGCTCGAGACGAGGTTCTTCGGCGCGATGCAGGCGCCAGGAACCGCCCGGCTCATGGTCGTGCGGGGCGATGACGCTATGGGCGAAGGCCTCAGCTATCTTCTGCAGGCCACGGAGCACGTCGCGGGGCGCGAGGCGGATCAAATTCCGTTTCCGAGCGACACCTGGATGAGCCCGGCCCACGCGAACTTTCTCTACCGAGGCGAGAAACTCGTCGTGCGCGACGAGGGCAGTCTCAACGGAGTGTACATTCGCGTCCGCGGCACGACCGCGCTGCAAATGGGAGACCACTTCATTTGCGGCCAGCACGTGTTCCGGATCGACCCGACTCCGAAAGACACGTCTGGCCCGGAAGCCGACCAAACCTACTTTTACTCGTCGCCTCGGCGTCCGAGCGCCTTTCGGATCGTGCAGGTGCTTGAAGGGGGCACCGACGGCATCGTTTGCTGTGCCAACGAGCATACCGTCGAGATCGGCCGTGAGGACTGCGACATCAACTTCCCAGACGACGTGTACATGTCGCCTAGGCACGCCACCATCGAAATGGCCGGGGAGACGCCGCAGCTCGTCGACCAAAACTCGCAGAACGGTACGTACCTGCGGATTCGTGGGGAGCGGGAACTGGCTCACGGCGACTATCTGTTTCTCGGGAAGAACCTGCTTCGGGTGGAGGTGACCGCGTGATCGTTTGTTCGCGATGCGGGAAGGAAAATCAGGACCACTACAAGTTCTGCTTGGGCTGTGGCGCGGAGCTTCCGCGTGAGTCCTCCAAACCGCGCTCGTTTTCTGCACCTACGCCACCCGGCGGAAATCCTTCGACCGGTACGGGAACCAAGCCACCGCAGCGTATGCAGGCTGCCGAGGCCATTGCGGCGGCTGAAGCGATCGAGCCGGCGCCCGTCGACGTCGAACCTCCGAAGGTCCTCCAGGTTGCAGAAGAGGCGGCCGAAGCCGACCCGCTCCCGCCTGAGCTTGCACCGCTCTCCGACGCGACCTCGCCCTGCACCAATTGCGGTGCAGACGTGCCCGAGAACTTCCGTTTTTGCCACGTGTGCGGACACGATCTTCACGCGGAACCCGCGGCGACCAACGGCGCCGCGCATGCGCCCGAAGAGCGGGTTTCCGCCCCGGCCGTCGCGTCGTCCGACGAACCCGGCGTGGTTCGCGCACGGCTGATCCTGATTCAGCCCGACGGCTCCGAGGGTGAGGTTTTTCCGCTCGGGGATGGGCAGACCCTGATCGGAAGGAGCACGGGCGGCGTCTTCGCAAACGACGCGTACCTGTCGCCCGAGCATGCGGAGTTTCGATTCGAGGACGACCAGCTCGTCGTCAAAGACATGGAAAGCCTCAACGGGATCTACGTTCGGATCGAGCCCGACGTGCCGGTCGAGCTTTTCGACGGGAGCGTTTTTCGCGTCGGACAGGAGATCCTACGCTTCGAAGCACCGCGCTTCCCGGAGCCGGTGGCCGATGGAACGCAGCACATGGGAAGCCCTCATCAGGGCTTTCTCGGTCGCGTTTGCCTCGTCGTGGGGCGCGAGACCACGGCCAACTGCTACCCCGTTCCGCCCCACGGCATCCACCTCGGCCGGGAGCGTGGTGACGTCGTATTTCCCGACGACGGATACGTGTCTGGACTGCACTGCCGCATCCACTCCGAAGTCGGCCACGTCTTCTTGACGGACGTCGGTAGCTCGAACGGGACTTTCGTTCGCGTGCTGAACGAGTCGTTCGTGCCGTCGGGCACCTTCGTATTGATGGGGCAGCAGCTCTTTAGAGCCGAGTACTGAGGAACTCCTCGACTCGGTCGCCGATACGGTCGGGCTGTTCGACCGGCGCCGCGTGGCTCGCCTCTGCGATCACCTCGAGCTCGGCGCCCGGAATTGCCCCCGCGAGCTCCTCGGCTAGAGGCATCGGCGTGAATGTGTCGTGCTCGGCCGCCACCACCAGCGTGGGCACGTCGACACCCCCTAGAAACGCGCGGGCGTCGTGGCTCCCCGCGCGCTGCAGCATCGGCAGAAAAACGTCCGGGTCCATGAGCGCGGCGTGGTCCCAGTAGCGCTCGAAGTCGTCTTCTTGAATGCGTCCGGTATCGAGCTCGCCCCCAGCGCAGGCCACGCGGAAGGCGAGGGCGGCGGGCACGCGCCCCCACACTGCGCGCGCGACCCCAGGGAAGGCGCGGGAGCCCCGGACCAGGCTCGGCAGCACCTGCGCCAAGAGGTCCGACCCGTGGAACGTCGAGGTGATGCGGCCGAACGTGCCGCAGGCCAGGACAAGCCCCGCGACGAATTCCGGATTTCGGTGGTACAGCTCAAGCGCCACCTGCACGCCCATGGAATGGGCCACGAGGACTGCGCGTTCGATCCCGAGATGGTCGGCGACCAACCAAGCATCGTCGGCAAGGTCCTCGATGCCTACGCGCGAAGGGTCCGCCGGGGGGCCGCTTCGGCCATGCCCGCGAAAGTGCGGGTGTACCACGTGGTGGCGTTCGGCGAATGCGGCGCCCAGATATCGCCAGGCGAAACCGTCGCAGCCGATGCCGTCGATGAGCAGCATCGCAGGCTCTCCGGCGCCTCCGGATTCGTAGAACAAACGGGTCCCGTCGGTGGACGCGACGAAGCCCTCGGTCTCGTACTCCACGCGTTGGAGCTTACTTCTTCGTGTCGGCTTCGGGAGTGTCGGGGATGTCGTTCACCGAGGGCAGCTTCCGAATTTCGGGCAATGCGATCTTCACGCAGCGTTGGACGATCCAGGAGAGCGAGCGATCGAGCCGGGCCGATTCGTGCTTGATGTCGTGTAGCATCGATTCTGGAAAGTAGAGGCTTTGCTTGCGCTTATCAGTCGTCGACATCGTGAGAAACTCCACGCGAACGCGTACCATGTGGGCGGCGCCGCCACGTTGTATCTGGTGGTCCTACCCATGGATAGATGCAGTGTCAATGGTAAAGGTCTGAAAACCATGTCTCGCGAGCCCTCCTCCCGCAAAAAGCGCTGGGTCTTGATCGTCGTCCTCGCCGCTGTGTTCCTCGGCGTCACGGCCTCGAGTGCGCCCGCGCGCCGGAGCCCATTCCAACCGCTCACGATCTTCGCTCGGGCGCTCGCGACCATCGAGGTCAACTACGTGGAGCCGGTCGACCAGAAGAAGCTCGTGTACGGCGCGATTCGCGGGATGACCACGGCTCTCGATCCGCACTCGGTGTTCCTCGACCCGCAGGAGTACGCGATCCTCGAAAGCGACGCGGAGGGTCGCTTCGCCGGTGTTGGCGTCGAAGTGTCGACGCGCGACGGTTGGCTCACGGTGCTCAGCGTGTTCGAAGGTGGACCGGCCGACAAAGCGGGCCTCCGACCTGGCGACAGGTTCCTCGAGATCGAAGGTGAAGACGCACGCGACATTCGGCTCTACGACGCCGTTCAAGCGATCCGCGGCAAGCCGGGCACCGACGTGAACGTGACGATCCGCCGCGTGGGCAGCGAATCCGCGATCGAGCGAACCCTCACGCGCGCCTTCATCGAGGTCGACCCGATTCGGACGAGGTACCTGCCAAACGGCGTCGCCTACGTTCAGATCCGCGCGTTTCAGGAGAAGACCGCGTCGGCGCTCCGCTCCGCGCTTGATGGGGCGGTGAGCCATTTTCGCCGAAGCGGCGGGGTGCAAGGCCTTCTCTTGGACCTTCGCGACAATGGTGGAGGGCTTCTTCACGAAGCGGTTCTCGTGAGCGACGAGTTTCTGTCCTCCGGCGTGGTGCTCACCACACGCGGACGTGGTGGCGAGATGATCCGGGAGTTCGCAGCGCGTCGGAGTGGAACACGACCGAAGTGGCCCATCGTCATTCTGATCAACGAGAACACCGCCAGCGCCGCAGAGATCGTCGCAGGCGCGCTGAGCGACCAGGGACGCGCCACGCTCGTCGGGGTTCGGACTTTTGGCAAAGGAAGTGTTCAGAACGTCTTCGAGCTTCCGGACGGGAGCGCGTTGAAACTGACCATCGCGCGGTACTTCACACCGTCCGGCCGTTCGATTCAAGCCGAGGGGATCAGCCCGGACGTCATGGTCGAGCAGCCTCTCGCCGAAGGCACGGTGCCTCCCATTCGCGAGGAAGGACTCGAGGGGCATCTTTCGGCTGGGCAGGTGCAGCCGACCAAAGCCGAACGGCGCCGCATGCCGACCTTGGTTGAAGGCGACGTCGAGGTTCCCGCGGCTTTCGCAGACGACCCACAGGCACAGCGCGGCTACGGCGTACTGCTCCAGCGTATTGATGCGGAGTGACGGTTGCTACGTCTTGCGCCGTTTGAACACGAGGAACGTCACGTCGTCATCGCCCTCTGCCGGGCGCGCGCTCACTTCCTCGAAGTCGGTCAGGTCGAGGTGAAGGAACGTGTCTCCGTCGATGTCGCGGTCGATTCGAGTGAGATGGATTTCGGTCGCTGAAGGAAGGGCCTCTTCGTAGAGGCTCGCGCCCCCGATGACGAACGGCCGGTCGTCGGTTTCGCGCGCGAGGGCCAACGCTTCACCGAAACTATGCGCGGCTTCGCATCCCTCGAAGCGTGCTTCGGGGTCGCGTGAAACGACGATGCTCCGGCGCCCCGGTAGAGGCCGTCCGATCGACTCGAAAGTTCGCCTCCCCATGATGATGGCGTGCCCGAGCGTAGTCTTCTTGAAGTGCTTGAGGTCCTCTGGAATGCGCCAGGGCAGACCCCCGTCTTTTCCGATGACCCGGTTCCGCGCGACCGCGACGATGAGGGCGAGCCGCTCCCGCGGCTGAGCTTCTTCGATCACACTGCCACCGGCGCCTTGATGCGCGGGTGGGGATCGTAGCCCTCGAGCTTGAAGTGCTCGTATCGGTAATCGAAGAGGCTCTTCACGCTCGGGTCGAGAATCATCTTGGGAAGCGGTCTCGGCTCACGGCTCAGCTGAAGCTTCGCCTGCTCGACGTGATTTTGGTAGAGGTGAACGTCTCCGAAGGTATGGACGAAGTCGCCTGGCTCGAGGCCCGAGACCTGCGCCAGCATCATCGTGAGCAGCGCGTAGCTGGCGATGTTGAACGGAACCCCGAGAAACACGTCGGCGCTGCGCTGATAGAGCTGCGCGCTGAGCTTGCCTTCGCTCACGTAGAACTGAAACAGCGTATGGCAGGGGGGTAGCGCGACCTGCTCGGCCTCGTGAGGGTTCCATCCGGTCACGAGCAGCCGCCGGCTCGACGGATTGTCGCGGATCTGGTCGACGACGTAGCTCAGCTGATCGAACCCATCGCGGTTGTACGAGCCGTCGTCTCGTTCGCTGGCTCCGAAGTTTCGCCACTGATGTCCGTAGACCGGGCCGAGGTCGCCCTCCTGTCGCCCGAAGCGTGCCGTTTGTGCGGCGGTGGCCCACTCGTCCCAGATCGACACGCCCACCTCTTGGAGATGGCTCACGTGGGTTTGGCCGCGAACGAACCAGAGCAGCTCGTGGATGATGGACTTGAGGTGCACCTTCTTGGTGGTGAGGAGCGGGAACCCTTCGCCGAGGTCGACGCGCATCTGGTAGCCGAAGAGGCTCTTGGTGCCGGTTCCCGTGCGGTCGTTTCGGTCGACCCCCTCTTCCAGTACCTTCTTCAACAAGTCGAGGTACGCGCGCATCGTTTCACTCTTTGACTTTCACCTCGATGGGATCGCGCGCACCGTCTCGGTTGATCGAGTAGCGAACCAGTGCCCGCAAAATGTCGTTGCGCTCGAGGTCGCCCACGAGGCGCTTGATGTCTTCGTAGATGGAGGGGTCGGTGAGCAACGCGCCGATGGTGCCTTTACCCTCGCGCATCTCTTTGGTGAGGTAGGCGATGTCGTCGCTCGCGTTCTGGAGGTTGGTCATGAACGAATCGCCAAGCTCGCCGTAAATGAGCTGGTGGACCGTGCCGTCTCCGCCGCGAATGTCGGACAAAATGGTGTTGAGCTGGCCGAAGGTGTCTCGGATGTTCTTGATCGCCTCGGTGCCCTCGGTGCCGTAGAAGAGCGCGTGCGCAGTGCCGTTTCCGTTTTGGATTTCTTCGGTGAGCCGGTTGAGGTTCGCGCCGAGCTCGGTGGCCTGCTTGCCGGCCGTCCGCAGGTTGCGAACCGCGCCTTTGACGTCGTTCGCGAGCTGCTGGTCGGTCATGAGTGCGCCGATGGTTCCTTCGCCGCTGGCGAGCATGCCCGAGGCCTTGGCGATGTTACGGGCGGTTTCCTTGAGGTCGTTCGAGAACTGCTGGTCGGCAAACGGGTCGGTGGCGAGGCGAAGGTTGTGGGCGGTGCCCTCGGCTTCGACGAGGGTTCGCTCGGCAAGCGCCATGATGCCGCCGCCGGTCGCCACCGGGACGGGTTCCTCTGGGTCCCATGCGGGGTAGGCGTCGGAACCGACGGTGACTTCGATGATGCGATCGCCGAGAAGCCCCTTGCTGCCGATCGACGCGTAGCTCGGCTGCTCCGGCTCATCTTTGGGCACCACGAGGTTGATGTCCCCCCGGATGAGATGTGCCGCCTCGTCGATGACGCGGTAGTAGACTTCGATACGCCCAGATTCACCGATCACCACCTCGGTGACCGCGCCCACGTTCACTCCGGCCACCCGAACCGTGTTGCCCTTTTGGAGGCCGCCCACGTCGCGAAAGATGGAGTAGTACGTGCTCTTGCTGGCGAACATGTTCTCCTGGGCCCCGATGGCGAACGCCACGGCCGTTGCTAGCACGAGCGCCACCACGACGAAGATGCCAACACGAAGTCGAGTACTAGCGGTCGTCTTCATACGCCGATCGGTGCCCCTCTACCCAGCACTCTTTAGCAGAGTTTCGGTGTCTTCGTCGACTGGCGCGTTGCCTTCGATGAAGTCGCGGACGCGGGGGTCCTCGGCCTTCCTGACTTCGTCTGGGGTTCCGGAAAAAATGACGTATCCGCTCTGAATCATGGTGATGCGATCGCTGATGTCGAGCGCGGTGTCCATATCGTGCGTGACGACCACCGACGTCACTTTGAGCCGTTCGTTGAGGTCGACGATGAGATCGGCGATGCGCGTCACGTTGATGGGGTCGAGCCCGGTCGTGGGCTCGTCGTAGAGCAGTACCTCGGGACGAATGGCGAGCGCGCGCGCGAGCGACACCCGCTTCTTCATTCCAGCGGACAGGTCGGATGGCCACGTCTCTTCGGTACCTGGTAGCCCAACGTTGGCGAGCGACTCGCGGACACGCTCGCTGATCTCGCGCTCGCTGATGTCGAGCTGCTCGCGGAGGCCGTAGGCGACGTTCTCTTTGGCGTTGAGTGAGTCGAAGAGGGCACCTGCTTGGAAGAGCATGGCCACGCGACGACGAATCGGCGCGTATTCCGCTTCGCTGAACTTCGAGATTTCCTGCCCGTCGAAGAAGATGGCGCCTTCGTCGATGTGCAAGAGGCCGATCAGCATCTTGAGCATCACGCTCTTGCCCTGGCCCGAGCCGCCGATGATCGTGAGCAGCTCACCTTCTTCCACCGTCAGGTCGAGCCCTCGATAGACCACTTTTTTACCGAACGCCTTTTTTACTCCTCGGAACTCGATCAGCGGCATTGCGCCAACTTTAGTTGGGCTTCATGAGGGCGTCGACTACTGTGTCGCCATGCGCCTCTTGCTGGGGATTGCGCTGTGTTGTTCGTTCGGGCTCGGCGGGTGCAGTCAGCGATCGGAGTGCACGAGCGCGGCTGAGCCCTACCTCGACCGCTTCGAGACCACCAAGCGTCGAACCGATCGGATCCTCGATCTGAGGCGGGCGAACGAGCAAAGGAGGCTCCTCGTCGCCGCCTTCGAATCGGGGGACGACACCGCACTGCCCCAAGGGCTCAAGGCGATCTATCGCGGCATGAAGCGAGACGGCGCCGAGGTAGACGCATCGGACGTCGAGGAAGGCGAGGCGACCTTTTGGCGCTTCTTCGACATGATGTTCGACCAGGACCCGGACGTGCTTCAGGGTGAGGTGGTTCTCATTCAACGAGACGACTCGGTTTCGGCGTTTCGCTACCCGCGAGAGCGTGAGGTTCCTGCCGGTCTCCGGTGGCACGGCCTTCGGCAGAGCCGCACCTTCTGCGCGGTCGCCGACTGCTTGGTCGAAACGGGCGTCGAGCCGTGCGTGTTGATTCAGCTGAGGCCGCGCGACTACGGGGGAAGCGCCGGGCTGACCGTTGGCTACCGGCGCTCGCCTTAGTTCGAGGCCGCGGTCGAGGATACGTCGATGATGCGGTAGGGGAGCGGTCCGGCGTCAGGGCCGGTGTCCAAGCAGCCCACCACGCTGACTGTTTCCGTCGTGTATCGGTAGCAGTGGTCAGGTTCATGCCGAACTCGGCGGCGAGCGGCTGTTGGCCGAGGGCGGTCAGCGTGCGGGACGGCGTCTGTTCCGCCGACAGGATCTGCTGCAGGGTCACCTCGTCCACGCCACAGAGCAGGCTTCGCTGCCCAGAGGGTACGTCCGGATGGAACCAATACGATACGTCCTCCGCGGGGGCGCCGTCCGTGCAAGTGGCCGCGATTCCTTGCAATGCGACGCTGATTAGGCCGCGAGAGGCCGAGGATCGAACCTCGTCGCCCTGATTCAGGAGCCAGCGAAAGCCGTTGGCCTGTGCCCAGTACGCAAACAGGCAGCAGGAGAGCAGCAGGACGCCGAGACATCCAAGCCCGGCCCAGAGCCCGACGTTGGGGTTGTTTGGGCGGCCGTGCGGCGGCTCGTCGCCCAGGGGGGCTCGCCGTGGGTCTGAGTCCATGCGTTCCAACTTCGATTGCCGCCGCGACGGTAGCGGCTCTGTCAGGGTCTGCAAAGCCCATCCGATCACCCGACAGAGGGTGGGTCGAACGGCCGTCTGGCTAGCTTGACAGGGGGGGTGGTCGGGCCTAGCGTGCGGGCGCCCAGCCATGGTATTTGCGCTTACCCCGGAAGGCGAACGACAGGTCGACGACATTCTGACGCGCTACCCGGAGCGGCGGGCAGCGCTTCTTCCCGTTCTGTGGTTGTGTCAGCGCCAAAACGGTTGGGTCAGCCCGGAGGTGGTCGACTACGTCGCGACGCGGCTCGACCTTTCGACGGCGATAGTCCGGGGCGTCGTCACCTTTTACACCATGTTTTTCGACGAGCCGGTCGGAGAGAACGTCGTCTGGGTCTGTCGGACCCTCTCGTGTGATCTTCGAGGTGGAAAGGCCATCCAGGAGCACCTCGAGTCGAAGTTCGGTTGCTCCGCCGGACAGACGAGCTCGGACGGGAAATTCACGCTCCTCAAGGCCGAGTGTCTCGCGGCCTGCGGCCAGGCGCCAATGGTTCAGATCAACGACTACTATTACGAAGACCTCGACGTGGAGCGGCTCGACCAGATCATCGACGCTCACGTAAGCGAGGGCGCAGATGCTGCCGCTGGCCGTTTTGCGACTTTCGCAACGTTTCGAGCTTCGAATGGAGCTCCCCAGTCGGCGCCGCCGCCGCCTCCGAGCCCAGAGGCCGTTCGCGTCGCGTCGACGCCCCCGCCCGGCCCCGACGCCAAGGGAGACGACTGATGAGCGTGACCAAACCGCTACTGACCACTCGCTACGGCCTCGAAAACAGCTGGACCCGCGAAGTGGCGGAGAAGGCTGGCGCGTACGACGTCGCGCGGAGGGCGCTCACGTCCATCGAGCCCGCGAGGCTGAGAGAAGAGGTCAAGAAGGCCAACATCCGCGGCCGCGGCGGTGCGGGCTTCCCCGCGGGCGTGAAGTGGGGGTTCCTGAATCCCGGTCCCGGCGAACAGGTCTACCTGGTCATCAATGCCGACGAGAGCGAGCCAGGGACGTTCAAAGACCGATCAATCATGGACCTCGACCCGCACCGGCTGATCGAGGGGGCGATCATCGCGTGTTTCGCGATCGACGCGCACATTGCGTACATCTACGTTCGCGGGGAACTTCAGTTTTCCATCAAGCGGCTCGAAGACGCCATCGCCGAAGCGCGCGAGGCCGGGTACCTCGGCGACCGCCCGTTCGGCGTCGATCATCCGGTCGACATCCACGTACATTCCGGTGCCGGAGCCTACATTTGCGGCGAGGAAACGGCGCTTCTCAACTCGCTCGAAGGTCGGCGCGGTGAGCCCCGCCTCAAGCCTCCATTCCCCGCGGTCAAGGGCGTGTTTGGGATGCCCACCATCGTCAACAACGTCGAGACGATTGCGGCGGTCCCCGACATCATCGAGACGGGCGGTGAGGCGTGGGCGTCCCTCAGTCGGCTTCCCGGCGACGGTGGCGTTCGCCTGTACGGGGTTAGCGGGCACGTGAAGAACCCCGGCCTCTTCGAGGCGCCTGTCGGAATCACGATGCGGGAGCTCATCTACGATTACGCGGGGGGAGTCCTCGGCGATCGTCCTCTCAAGGGCGTGGTGCCGGGCGGATCGTCCACTCCGGTGCTGGACCCACGCCGCATCGTCGATGCACCCGCGGCCGACCATCCGCTTCATGCGTGGCACGGCCAGAGCGAAATCGACGTCCCCATGGGCGTCGATACCTACCGCGCACTCGGAACCATGCTCGGAACGTGCTGCGCGATCGTCATGGACGACACGGTCAACATGGTCGAGGCGTGCCGGAACCTCATGCGATTCTACAAGCACGAGTCGTGCGGTCAGTGCACGCCTTGTCGCGAAGGCACGGGATGGCTCGTCGACGTTTTGGACAACCTATGCGCAGGGCGAGGCACCGCCCAAGACGTCGACCTTCTCGTCGAAATCTCCAACAACATGATGGGCAACACCATCTGCGCATTCGCTGACGGCACCGCGATGCCGATGCTCGGGATGGTTCAGAAGTACCGCGAAGAGTTCGTCGCGGCCGCGCAGCAGGGTCTCCCTGATGGCGTCCGACACGATGACAGTGTTCGCGAGCTCATCGGGAAGGTCGCATGAGCGGACCTGGAGCAGCGCTCTTCATCGTCACGGCCATCTTTGCGATCGTCGGGGCGATCATCACCGTTTCAGCGCGGCGGCCGCTTCGGGCCGCCATGGGGCTCCTCGTTCACATCGTGTCGCTGGCGGGCATGTTCTTGACCCTCAACGCGCATCTCCTGGCGGCGCTACAGCTTCTGGTCTACGCGGGCGCCATCGTCGTGCTTTTCGTCTTCGTCATCATGCTGATCGGGCCTGAGACTGAAACCGGTTCCGTCGAGGGCATGCTGGTGTCGCGCGCGACGGCCGGTGCGCTCACCGCGGGGATCTTCCTCGTGGTGGCCTCGTCGGTGGCCTCCTACGGTGGCGCGTGGGGCAGCATCGAGGACGATTTCGGCACCGTAGAGGCTCTCGGTACGGCGATCTACAAGCAGGCGCTGGTTCCGTTCGAACTAATCTCGATCACGCTGCTCGTGGCGATCGTCGGGGCGATTGCCATCGCTCGGAGCAAGACGGACTAGGCGGGCGATGACCATCGGTGCATACCTGGCAGTCGCCTCGATTCTGTTCGGCATCGGAGCCGTGGGCTTTTTGACGCGCAGAAACATGCTGATTCAGCTGATGTCGATCGAGATCATGCTCAACTCGGTCAACGTTCTTCTACTTGCCTTCAACCGCGCCAATCCTGGCAATCACGACGGCCAGGTATTCGCATTCTTCGTCATTGCCGTCGCGGCGGCGGAGGCTGCCGTCGGCTTGGCCATCGTCATCGCCTACTACCGGATCAAGAGGACGATCGAATCCGACCAGGCCACGCTCCTGAGGAACTGACCGAGTCATGCACGAAGAACCCACCCAGCAGCTCTCGCTGCTCTTGATCATCTTGTTCCCGCTAGCGGGCGCAGCGATCAATGGCCTTTTCGGGCGACGCATGCCGAAGGGCCTCGTGAGCTTCCTCGGTGTCGGCGCGGTCGCCGTGTCGTTCGTGTTGGCGATCCTCTCGTTCATCTCGCTCTTTGGGATGCGCTCGGACGGTGTTCACGAAGCGGCCCTCACGTATCAATTCTACGAGTGGTTTTCGCTCAAGCTGCCGAGCGGCGCCGAGGTTCCGATCAACGTCCGGTTCCTCATGGACTCGCTCAGCGGCGTGATGACACTGGTGGTTACCGGCATCGGGGGGCTGATTCACCTCTACAGCGTCGGGTACATGTCCGAGGACGACGGCTACGCGCGTTTTTTCGCCTACCTGAATCTCTTCACGGCCTCGATGCTGATCCTCGTGCTCGGCAGCAGCCTTCCTGTGATGTTCGTCGGATGGGAGGGCGTCGGGCTTTGTTCCTACCTGCTCATCGGTTTTTGGTATGAGAACCGCGAGTACGCGGCGGCCGGACGAAAGGCGTTCGTGGCGAACCGGGTCGGCGACTTCGGCGTTTTGATCGGCATGTTCATCCTGGTGGGCGTGGCCGGGTCGTTCGAGTTTGCCGACATCAACGACGTGGCCCTCAGCGGCGGGTTTGAGGACGGTTTCCCGTCGTGGCCGTTCGCCGCGGTGCCGAGCCTCGCGACAGTTGCGTGCCTCTTCCTCTTCCTCGGCTGTACCGGCAAGAGCGCGCAGATCCCGCTCTACGTTTGGCTCCCCGATGCGATGGCAGGGCCTACGCCCGTGTCCGCCCTCATTCACGCAGCCACCATGGTCACCGCAGGCGTGTACCTCTGCTGTCGTCTGTCTCCCCTCTTCATCACCTCCGACGTGGCGATGGCGGTGATCGCGGTGACCGGCACGCTCACGGCGCTCCTCGCCGCGACCATTGCCGTCACCCAGCACGAGATGAAGAAGATTCTCGCGTACTCCACCGTGAGTCAGCTCGGTTTCATGTTCGCGGCGGTGGGTGTTGGGTTCTTCGCCGCAGGCTTCTTCCACGTGTTCACGCACGCATTCTTCAAGGCTTGCCTGTTCCTCGGGGCCGGCTCGGTCATGCACTCGGTGCACGCCCATGGCGACGCCGACATCTACAAGCTCGGCGGCTTGAAGAAGTACATGCCCATTACGCGGATCACGTTCCTTTTCAGCTGCCTGGCGATTGCCGGCTTCCCGTTTTCAAGTGGCTTCTTCTCCAAAGACGAAATCCTTCTTGGTGCGGCCGCGCAGGCATTCCGCGACGACGACCCGCTCATGGTGGGCGTCGGGTGGTTCACGCTGATCGGCCTCACGCTCGGCGCCATCATGACGGGCTTTTACATGTTCCGGCTCTACTTCCTGACGTTCACGGGCGAGTACCGAAGCGCCGAGGGCTCAGGAGACGGCCACGGGTACGACGCGCATCCCCACGAGTCGCCGCCGTCCATGTCGATTCCGCTCATCGTCCTCGGCGTCGGGGCGCTCATCGTGGGCTTCCTCGGTATCCCCCACATCGCGCCCGGGTTCGGCTGGCACCTCGACGACTACAGCTGGTGGGGACACTGGATGGAGGCATCGGTTGCGGGTCACGAACTCCCGGAGGACCTGTTCGTGATCAACCTCGCCTCCGGGCTCGCGCTCATGGCGATGCTCATCGGAATCGGCGCGGCCTGGGTCCTCTACCGCAACAAGAGCACCGACCCGATCGCCGAAAAGGCGCCGAAGCGCGTGTACCAGTTCATCTTCGACAAGTGGCGCGTCGACGAGTTTTACCAGGCCGTCATCATCAACCCGATCAAGAGCGTTGCCACGGTGATCGGCCGTTCCGACCTAACCTTCGTCGACGCCTTGCTCACACGGCTGCCGAGCCTCAACGCGCGCGGGCTCGGTCAGATCCTGGCGCGTTTCCAGAACGGCGTCGTTCAAACCTACGGCATGGTGGTCGTGGTGGGCGTCGCTGCCGTCATGGCGATGTTCTGGATGCCTCGGGCTCAGGTCGAGGGACAACTCGAGAGAGGGAACCTCCAACTCGTCGCGTCGCCCGGCCTCGGCTACGAGTATCGATGGGACGCGAACTCCGACGGCAACTTCGACGGTGCTTGGAGCACGGAGCGCGTCTACTCGCCCACGTACGACGCCGGGGACGTTCGGGAGACCGTGCTCTACGTGAGGAGCCCGCGCACTGGCGCCTCACACCACTTCGAGCTCACGGAGGAATGGGAGGTGTTGCCCCTCGACTCTCTCGATCCTCGCTGGCGTCGCGCCAAGAATACGCTGCCGGTTGCGGCCCGCCTTCACGAGGGCGGCGTCCAGCTACGGCTCAACGGCGCGAAGAAGTTCGGTGCCAGCGATTCACCCGAGCTGCTCGACCTCACCATGGGGCGCGGGACCGCCGTCGAGAACCTCTTGGTGGTACCGCGCCAGAAGATCGTTGCCACGGTCGAGGTCCGGAACGCCTTCGGCAACGTGGCCACCGCATCGCGAAACATGATCCTACCTGACGGCTACCTTCCTCAGCCTCATGCGGCACTCGTCGGCGAAAAAGAGGCCCAGCCATGATGACCCATACGCTCACATGGCTCCTCCTGGTGCCACTGCTCGGCTCCCTCTTCATCCTGATCATGCCGAAGCAGAACGAAGGGGCCATCAAGGGCGCCTCGCTGCTCATCATGCTCGGTGAGTTTCTGCTGAGTCTCCGGCTGCTTTGGGCCGACTACAGCACCGCGGGCTACCGATTCGTCGAGCAGGTTACTTGGGTGGAGTCGCTCGGCATCTCTTACAAGCTCGGCGTCGACGGGCTGTCGCTTTGGCTCGTGCTGCTCACCACGGCGCTCACGCCGGTGGCGCTCTATGCGTCGTGGGGTGGGGTCACGACGCGCATCAAGGAGTATGCGTTTTCGTTCTTGATGCTCGAGCTCGGCATGCTCGGCGCGTTCGTCGCACTCGACCTGTTCCTGTTTTACGTGTTCTGGGAGCTCATGCTGGTGCCGATGTACCTCATCATCGGTATCTGGGGCGGCAAAGACCGCGTTTACGCCGCGCTCAAGTTCTTCATCTATACGTTCGTCGGGAGCCTTCTGATGCTCGTCGCGATTTTGTACATCGTGAACACGTACGAGGCGATTGCCGGCTACTACACTTTCGACCTCGAGAAGCTGACGACGCTCGTGCTTCCCGCCGTCCCTCAATACCTGCTTTTCGGGGCCTTTGCGGTGGCGTTTGCCATCAAGGTGCCGATGTTCCCCTTCCACACCTGGCTTCCGGATGCCCACGTCCAGGCGCCGACGGGTGGTTCGATCGTACTGGCGGCGGTCCTTCTGAAGCTCGGAGTTTACGGTTTCATTCGATTCGCGATGCCGCTGTTTCCGGTCGCGAGTCAGGTCATCGGGCCGGTTCTGGCTGGGCTCGGCGTGCTGGGAATCATCTACGGGGCGTACGCGGCGTGGGTGCAGCGTGATTTGAAGAAGCTCGTGGCCTACAGCTCGGTGAGCCACATGGGCTTCATCCTGCTCGGCCTCTTCGCGATGAACCGTCACGGGGTGTCGGGCGCCATCTTGCAGATGATCAACCACGGAGTGTCTACCGGCGCGCTCTTCCTCTTGGTTGGCGTCATCTACGACCGACGCCACTCGCGTATGCTGGACGACTTCGGAGGGCTTGCGAAGGTGATGCCGTGGTACGCGACGGTCTTCGTCATCGTCACCATGAGTTCCATCGGGCTCCCTGGCACTAACGGCTTCGTGGGCGAGTTTATGATTCTGGCCGGCTCGTTCTTCTCTCGCGGAACCGTCGGTTTTGGAAACACCTGGTTCGTCATGACTCTGTTTGCGGCCACCGGCGTCATCTTTGCGGCGGTCTACATGCTGCACGCCGTGCTCCGTATGTTCTGGGGCAAGGTGACCCATGAGGAGAACGAAGGCCTTTCGGACCTAAATCGCCGCGAAACCATCGCGCTCATCCCGCTGGTCGCCCTCGTGTTCTGGATCGGGCTCTACCCCAAGTTCTTCCTCGACAAGATGAACCCCTCGGTCGATGCTTTCATCACCGACTTCAGCGTTCGCTACCAGGAGTCGAGGGGAGTCTCGAATCCGCGAATCGTCGGCCTTCAGGCCATCGACCCGACCGATGGCGGCGCCTACGCGTGGGCCGACGACAAGGGGGACGAACGATGATGAGCGACCTCGCTGGAGTTGCCCCGCTGCTCGTGCTCGTTGGGGCTGGGCTCATCATCATGCTGGTCGACGCGTTCACCAGTGCGCGCCGGTCGCTCGCAGTGCTGACCGCGCTGTCGCTGTTTGGGGCCGCGTGGGTCGCCCTGCGGGTCGCCGCAGGCGGCGACGTACCCGAGCCCGAGATGGTTACACGCTACCTCGCCGTCGACGACCTCGGCTTCTTCTTCGACGTCGTCATCTGCGTCGGGGCGGGCCTCTGCGCGCTGCTCGCAGGAGGCTACCTCAAAGAACACGATCTCGAACGCGGCGAGTTCTATGTGCTCCTCCTCTTCACCGCCCTAGGCGCCATGGTGTTGGCCAGGGCGATCGATCTGCTGAGCGTGTTCCTCGGCCTCGAGACGATGTCCCTCGGCGCTTACGCGCTCGTGGCCTACCGCCGGACGAGCGCGCGCGCCGTCGAAGGGGCGGTCAAATACTTCCTACTCGGCTCGTTTGCGGCCGCGATCTTGCTGTTCGGCAGCGGTCTCCTCTACGGAGCCACGGGCCACACCGACTTCGCGGGGATTCAGGCATCGGTGGCCTCGGGCTCCGCCGACCCCGTGCTCACGATCCTGGCTTTGATCATGATCCTGGTCAGCCTGGCCTTCAAAGTTGGCGCCGTTCCCTTCCACATGTGGGTTCCCGACTCGTACGAGGGCGCGGTTACGCCCGTCACGACCTTCATGTCGGTGGCAGTCAAGGCTGCTGCGTTCGCTGTGCTGGTGCGGGTGCTCGCGGGCGCATTCGGCGACCAGGTCAGCATGGACGAGTTCACCGGATGGACGCCGGTCATCATCGTCCTGGCTGTGGTCACCATGGTTTGGGGGAACCTCGCCGCGCTGGCGCAGTCGAGCGTGAAGCGCATGCTTGCCTATTCGTCGGTCGCCCACGCCGGGTACATCCTCGTCGGCCTCGCGGCCACGTTCGAGGTAGGCTCCATGGCCATCAGCTCCGTGCTCTACTACACGGCTGCGTACACCGTCTCGAACGTGCTCGCGTTCGGCTCCCTCGTGTTGATGGGCTCGAAGGGCAAAGAGGCGGTCAGCTACGACGACCTCGCGGGAGCTGGACGTCGTCATCCCGGCGTGGCGATTCCGTTCGTCATTGGTGTTCTATCGCTGCTCGGCATGCCGCCCACCGCCGGCTTCTTCGGCAAGTACTACGTTTTCAACGCGGCCGTCCAAGCGGGCCTCGTCTGGTTGGCGGTCCTTGGCGTTCTGGCGAGTGCCATCGGCGCCTATTACTACCTCAAGGTCATCGTCTACCTCTTCATGCGCGAGCCCGAAGAAGACGCCCCCATCGCCGTCCCCATGCGTTCGTTCTACGTGGTGTCCGCGCTAGTACTCGCCGGCGCGTATGTGCTCCTCATGGGAGTCACCCCCAGCCGCTACCTCGACTTCGCCCGCACGGCCGCCAGAGCGTTTCTCACTTGATCGCACGCCTGACCTCGCTGTAGGGGTGGGTCAGAGGATTCGGTGCGCGCGTTTGGCCGTCGTTTGCTTGCTTGGACTACGGACGAGAGGAGTGGCCCCTGGCTGCTCTTCGTCGTCGCTCTGATCCCTCGGGTCGTGTTCGTCGTGTTCGCGCACCCGGTCGGAGACTTCATCGAGTCGGACATGTCCGTCTACGATCTTCGGGCCAAGAACCTCGTCAGAGGTGAGCTAGGGCCATGGGATACCTTTACTCCCGCGGGATACCCGGCGGCCCTAGCGCTCGTGTACCGCGCCTTTGGGCGGGCGTACCTGCTCGTTGGCGGCCTGCAGGCGTTACTCAGCGCGCTGACCGTGCTCGTCACCTATAAGCTCGCGTTCAGCCTCTCGAGAGATCGAACCGTCCCCGTCATTTCTTCGATCGCGGTCGCAGCCCACCTTCCTATGATTCTGTACACCGGTTTGCTGCTCTCGGAGACTTGGTTCGCGTTCCTGCTGGTGCTTTCGGCGTGGCTTCTCGTCGAGTCGACGATCGCGGCAAGTCTGTTTCGTGCGATTCTGGGTGGTTTCACGCTTGGCGTTGCTGCGACGGTCCGCCCGAGCCTCGCCTTGGTGGTCCCGCTCCTCCCCGTTTTCTTCTACGTCGCCCTCCGCAGGAGCGCGCCGCGTACATTCCGCTACGGTTTTTGCGCGCTCGTCTTCGCTTTGTGTCCGATGCTGATACACAGCGCTCACAACTCGAGTTTGCTCGAGCGATGGGTGCCGACGAGCACCAACGGAGGCGTGAACTTCTACCTCAACTTCGCCGACGTACGCTCGGTGGGTTTCGTGGAAGGTGGCTTCAAGCATCTCGTGAGCCCGATTCCGAGTCGCATCCGACACGAGACCGACGAACTCGTGGATCGCCCCTTCTATGACGACGGCTACTTCTACGAAAGAGGGGTCGAACTCATTGCCGCGGAGCCAAGTCGTTTGCTGCGAGTGTTTTGGTCTCTCAAAGAGGGACTAGGTCTCGGTTCGCAGCACTACTGGCCTAGTTGGAGACGTTGGAGGTACGTGCTCCCCGTCGACTCACGGCTCTTCTCTCTTTTCTTCGTCGTTCCAGGGGTCTTGTGGCTGCTCTACTCGTTCGCGCGCGGCCGCCCCTTCCGTGCTGAGGAAGCGGGTTGGCTATGGCTCAGCACGCTGCTCGGATGCAGTGTCGTGACGATGGCGTTCTTCCTCGGGGATCCGCGCATCCGGGTGCCGTACGACCCGTTCTTCGCGATTGCCGCAGCTGCTGCCTACGTCGAGTTGGGCCGTCACGTCCGACGGAAGCGCCGTAGGGCGAAAGTCGTGACCGATAGGCCGTGACCCGGGAGTCGTTCGAGTCGGCGAGGGGATCGCAACAACGCCCCCCCGCGGACGATGATCCAACAGGGGCCGTCTCGGCCCTCGCGAGAGTTCGAGTTGCAGTCACATCCCAATCACCCAAGTCCCACCCAAAGACGAACCGCGCGTGGCGATCACCCCACACGCGCAGCGGCCTCGCCGGCGTATCCCAGAAGATAGAGTCCACGCGGGCGGTGAACCCCCCCCAAAACGACGAAAATCGTCGGACGGACGCAAGGGCCTTCTACCGGACGCAACGGCTTCTGCGTCGGTGCTCTGTCGAGCGTCGTCGTCGTCTTCGGCGTCGACAGACGTCGCCGCCAACGAGAGTTGCGGTCAGACGGCGCGTCCCCGTCGATTCCCGGGTCGGACGAGCTGGCGTTTGGGGCGAGACGGGGGGAGGGCTTCGAACGCGCGCCGCCAGTCCGCGAACCGGCCGCCGGCGTGCACCGCGTCGAGCACGGCTCGGCCCTCGGCGCGTCCCCCTTGCGCGAGTACGTATTCGACCCAGGCCCAGCGAGCGCTCGTGGCACGCACGTCGACACGGCCTTTGACGCCTCTTCGGAGGCGCTTCAGCTTGGTGTCCACGACGTCGATGCCGGCGAATCCTTCGCCGTCGAGCGGCGTGTTTCTCTTGGCGACGAAGGGGGCGACGCCGAGCGAGACGGGGATGATTGCCGAGAGCTCTCTACTGAAGGCGACCATCTCGTCGATGTCGTCGTCGGTTTCGGTGGGGAGTCCGACCATGAGGTAGAGCTTGAGGCGCTTCATTCCGTGTTTGCGAGCGAGCGTCGCAGCGTTCCTCAGCTGGGCCTCGCTGGTGCGTCGCTGGATCACGTCTCGCATTCGCTGGCTCGCTCCGTCGCTCGCGGTGGTCAGGACGCGATGGCCTCCGCGTCCCAGCGCCGCGACCAGGGAGTCGTTCAACCGGTCGGCGCGAAGCGACGACAAACCCACCTCTCTTCCCGAGTCGGCCAGTGCATTCACGATGTCGGTGATCTGCGGATGGTCGGTGGTGGCAGCTCCGACGAGGCCCACGCGTCTAGCCTCCTCCGGGACGAGTGCCAACACACGGTCCTTCTCGACGAGGCGCATGCCGTCGTTTGTCGATCGGCGCATCACGCAGTAGGTGCATCCGCGATGGCATCCGCGCTCGGGCTCGACGAGGAACATGTTCCGAAGCTCGGTGTGGGGTGTGATGATCTGCGAATAGGCGGGAAGCTGGCGATCGTCCGCCTTATCGACGGGGGGGAGAATGTCCCCTTGGGCGCTCGGCACAAAGACGTGAGGCTCGGCGGCGAGTGTACGAAGGGCGCTATCTCGCGTGTCGGAATCGTATACGGTGCGAAGCACGCGAAGAACCGATTGGTCGGCCTCGCCCATGACGATGGCGTCGACGAACGGAGCGAGCGGCAGCGGGTTGCTGAACGTGAGCGGGCCTCCGGCAAGGATGAGGGGGTGGTGCGCGGTGCGATCCTCTGCGAGCGGAGGCAGGCCCGCCAGTTCGAGCGTTTGAATGACACCGGCCAGCTCGGCCTCGTAGGCGACCGAGAACGCGAGGACCGAGTAGTCGGATATGGGGCGCTTTCGCTCGTACGTGACTAGCGGTGCTCGGGCCTTGCGCCACGCGTCGACGTCGTCCGGGAGGAAGGCGCGATGCGCGGCCATCCCAGGCTCCGCGTTCACGGTGCGGTAAATGGTCTGAAACCCGAGCGAGGACATCGCGACGCGGTAGGGGCTCGGGTAGACGAGCGCGACCGATTCGGGAGCCTCTTTGTCGAGGGTCCCGATTTCATCGCGAAGGTACGCGTCGATCTCCTGGCTCATCGCCATCGTCTGCCGAGCCTAGCGCGAAGCTCACTATCCGCGACTCCCGAAGGGACGCTAGTCGACGCTGCTGCCGACGCGGGACCAGCGGATGCGTTCCCAGAGGGCCTCGCGCGCGTTCTTCCAGGACATGTAGATGAATAGGGCCTTGCCCTTGATGCGCGAGTTCTCAACCGCGCCGATCAGCGGGTTTCGGCTGTCGTTCGAGCTGTCACGGTGGTCGCCGAGCACGTAGACGTGGCCCTCGGGCACCTTCACCGGGAGACGATCGAGAGGGAAGTCGTGCTTGGAATGGCTGAGTCGGTGCGGCACGCCATCGACGGTCTCCTGGTACACCATGCACGTGCTGTCGAAGTTCTTCTGCTCGTCCCGCGAGCATGGTCCTTCCTCGATAGTCTCGAGCACCTCGCCGTTGCGGTAGATCTTCCCACCGCGAATGAGGATCTCGTCGCCACCCACCCCGATGACTCGCTTGACGATGTCCTCGTTGTCGGCGGGGCTGTGAAGGATCACCACGTCACCCGGTTCCGGTCCGCCCCAGTTTACGGTGGCCGCGTGGGTGAACGGCAAGAAGAGCCCGTAGGGGTATTTCGCCACTACGACCCTGTCACCGTCGAGCAGGGTTGGCTCCATCGAAGGGCCGTCGATCGCGAACGCCTCGAATAGCGTGATGCGGATGAAGAGTGCGAGCAGAAGCGCTCCGCCGATCGTCAGCAGGTTCGACTTCCAGCCATCACCCTTTTTCGCCTTCTTGGCCTTGGACGTCGACGCGTCTTTTCGGTTTGTGCTCATGCGTGAATCGGCGGGAAAGCCAACGCTTACGGCCCCCTTGGTTGGCGCGGACGCTAGTCTGCGGCTAGGCATGCGTCAAGCGAGCCATGGCCACCCTGTGTATGGATACCGCAACCGATTTTGGTACCATCGCGGTCGCCAGGAGAGGGGAAGCCGTGGCTTCTCATTCGTGGCACTCCTCTGCACGTCATGGTGAGCACCTCTTCCGCTACGTCGACGACGTGCTCGAGCGCGCGGGGATCGTGCGTGGCGACATCGACTCGGTCGGGGTCAGCGTCGGGCCCGGCAAGTTCACGAGCCTCCGCGTTGGACTGAGCGCCGCGAAAGGGATCGCGCTTGGGCTCGATCTTCCCATCGTTGGCGTGAGCGCGCTCCGAGTACTCGCGCGGTCACCTCAAGGCCCCGAGTCCGTCGTTCGCGTTCCGCTCATGAACGCCTACCGTGGCGACCTGTTCGTCGCCGCTTACGATTTCGAACCGCGTGCGGACGACGAGGTCCTCAGCCCAACCTTCGGCGACCCGGACACTGTGTTCGCACAGCTTCACGAAGCGATCGCTGAGCGGCCCGTGATCCTTTGTGGCGAAGGTGCGCAGACTCACCGCGACCTCGCGAAGGCCCAGCTCGTCGGGTTGCTCGAGCCTGGCAGCGCTGCAGTTGCGGCGCCAACCCCGCGCGCACTGGTTGCTGAGGTCGTCCATGCGTTCAACACGCGCGGTCCCGATGACCTGGCCCTTCTGGAGCCACAGTACCTGCGACCTAGCGATGCCAAGCTGCCGAACAAGCCACTCAAGATCCCGCCTGCCGCAGGGAGTTAGCGCACCACGGGTTGCGCGGGGCGTGGGGCGACGCCAACCGGCCATATAGACCGCTCCCTGTTCCGTTCGTCGTGGCGGGTCCGTTGCGGAGAGGACAGCGCTACGCGTGCGCCGCAACGGCGTCTCTGTAGACGCGTTCGTAGAGTCTCGTCGTTCGCTCCCAAGAATGGTCGATTCGCATGACTCGGCTCTGGAGCGAGGAAAACGCCTGCGTGTTGGCGAATGCCGCAGTTGCACGCTGGAGCGCAGCCAGCACCGAGGGCGCGGTCGACTCGTCGTAGAGCAGACCAGAGCCGGTTTGGAGCGACGCATCGGAGTCGACGACTTCGTCCGCGAGGCTCCCCTCGCGATGAACGATGGGCACGGCTCCATAGCGCTGTCCGAGCATCTGGAGGTTGTCGCCGGGCGTTTCGCGGTCCGGCGCCAGAATCCAGTCGGCGGCGGCGAGGAGCTGGTGATGGAACGCCTCGTCGTCTCCGGTTTTGATCTGGATACGGTCCGGCCACTGGTCCCAGAGCTCTTCGTAGATCGCGACGAGCTCTCCATCGCCGGCGAGCTGCACGACGAGCTGCACGTCGTTTCGGAGGAAGTCAGGGCCGAGCTTGGCGACGAGGTGCATGCCTTCGTCGTCTACGTGGCCAATGGCCGCTATGAGCGGTAAGTCGCTCCGCACCGGGAGTGTGAGCTCGTGTTGAAGCTCGGCTTTGCATTTCGCCTTGCCGCTCAAGTCGAACGGGTCGAACCGAGAGGCGAGATGCCCGTCGGTCGCGGGGTTCCACAGGGCGGGGTCGATGCCATGGCGAATGCCAACCATCTTGTTACGGATCTCCGAGAACGTGGCGCTGAGTCCCTCGCCCTCACCGGGCCGCTGAAGGCGGTGCGCGTAGTTGGGAGACAAGGTGACCACCCGGTCGGCGGCGCCCAGTCCGTTTTCTAAAGCGTTGACCTGGTCTGCGCTGCCCGCTTCCATTCCCAGCCAGGCTGCGTCGCGGGCGTCGAACGTGCCCTGGCTTGCGGCGTCGTACACGGTGAGCACCGTGGGGATGGCTGGCAGTTCGTGGCGAATGCCTGCTAGCACGGCGGCTCCCGCCCAACCGTGGCCGTGCACGATGTCATAGTCGCCTTTGCGCTGCTTGAGCAGTTCGACAACGGCAGACGCAAACACGCCCACGCGCGAGGCGCCGAGCTGGCCTTCTGCTGTGTCGAGCGTCTCGGCGGAAAGAAGCACCTCCTCATTGCCGATGAACGTGAGGCCCACTCCGTCTGGGCTTCGTCCCGTATAGATCTCGCATGCCCACGAGCGACCGCCGAGTTCGAATTCGAGCTTCGTGAGCCTTCGCGCAAGTGCGAGCTTGTTGGTATCGACGTGACCGTAAAGTGGCGAGACGAGATCCACCGTGTGGTCTGACCGCCGCAAAACCTTGGCCAGCGTACCGACGTCTGCCGTGTCGCGACCCGATGTGAACGCCTGAGGGGCGATGAAAAGTACTCGCAAGGTGGTGGACCATAGCCACTCTTTGAGGTGTGGGCCACGCGGAAAGCCAGGCCTTGCGAAGCCTGCCGAAGGCGCCACGCTACGTGGCATGGGTGAGCGTGAGAGAGTGGTCGTGACGGGCGCGTCGGGCCTCGTCGGTTCTGCGTTGGTGCCGGCGCTCGGTGCCAACGGATTTGATGTCGTACGGCTGGTTCGGCGCGATCCGAGCGCGCCCGACGAGGTCCGATGGGACCCCGCCGGGGGTACGTTGGACAGCGGGGCCCTCGGAGGTGTCGTCGGCGCAGTGCATCTCGCGGGGGACAACATCGCCGAGGGTCGCTGGACCGAAGCCAAAAAACAGCGTGTCCGAGAGAGCCGTGTGCAGGGCACCGAGCTCGTCGCCCAGGCTCTCGCGCAACAGTCTCCCCTCCCGAGGTTCCTCGTGTCGGCTTCTGCCATCGGCTACTACGGCAATCGAGACGACGAGGTCGTCGACGAGAGCGCGGCCGCCGGCGATGGGTTCCTCGCGTCGGTTTGTCGCGACTGGGAGGGAGCCACGGCATCTGCTGAGGCGGCGGGCATTCGCGTCGTGCATGCTCGCATCGGTATCGTCCTCGCTCGGAACGGCGGCGCGCTCGAAAAGATGAAAACGCCCTTCATGCTTGGGGTAGGCGGTCGGCTGGGTGACGGCCGTCAATACATGAGCTGGATCAGCCTCGACGACCTGGTGTCAGCACTCCTCTTCGCAGTGAAGACCGAATCGCTTCGCGGACCGGTGAACCTCGTGTCACCCGACCCGGTGACCAACGCCGAGTTCACCGCGACGCTAGGTCGCGTCCTCAAGCGCCCGGCCGTGCTTCCCGTCCCAAAGTTTGCTCTACGGTTCGGCCTCGGTTCCGAGATGGCCAACGAGATGCTCCTCGGGGGTGCTCGGGTGGTTCCCACCGTGCTTCACCACGCCGGTTTCGAGTGGCAGTACGACTCGCTCGAGGCGGCGCTCGCGGCGGTCTTGTAGCCGCGGGGCATTCTTGACGAGATCTGTCTGGTCGACCCACACTGCTCCAGTGTTTCGGGGGCTCGCGGGGTGGAGTGCGTGGTTGACCGGGTTCGCAATGGCCGCGCTGGCTGCGTTCCCGCTCTACAACATCGACGCCTACGGGCACCTTGCACAGGGTCGAGAGATCGCCGCGCGTGGCCGAGTGCCCAACGTGGACTCGTTCTCGTTTTGGAAGCCGATCGGACAGCCGTGGCACAACTACGAGTGGGGCTACGATCTTCTGACATGGGCGCTCTACGATTGGGGCGGACCCAACATGCTCATCGGGCTCAAATGCCTCGTTGTCGGCGCAACGGCGTACGCCCTAGTGCGGCTCGCCGTTCGGCTCGCCCCTGCGAGCCCCGCCGCCGCCCCGATGACCGGCGCGCTGTTGCTGGTCATGGCACCGTTCGCCCGGATTCGCTTCACGGTTCGTCCGCAGATTTTCGGCTTTCTGTTCCCAGCCCTCTTGCTGCTCGGGGTGCACGAGCTCTACCGAACCGATGCCTCGAACCGCCGCAAGACCTGGGTCTTGGTCGGGCTTTCCGTGATGCAGGTTGCTTGGGTCAACCTCCACGGGTCCCATCTGCTCGGCATTCTGATGGGTGGACTGTTTCTCGCTTTCTCCGTTCGCACACCAGCGTTCAAAACGATGCTCGCCCTCGTAGCGCTTCAGGTGGCCGCCACGGCATGTTCCCCGTTTGGTGCGGCCATCGTCACCGACGCGATCTCCCACGTGTTCTCGCCTGCCTATCGTGAGGTGGTCATCGAATGGGGCCCCTGGACCGAAACCCAGCCGCTCTACCTGCTTCTCGCGCCCGCGGCGATGACGCTCCTCACGCTGCTGGCCCTCGGCCCCGTGACACGCTCCAGCCGTTTCGGCCTTGCCTACGGGGTGTTCTGTGTCGTGCTGAGCCTGATGGCATTTCGGTCGATCCGGTTCGTGGCTCACGAGCTCCTTCTCCCGGCGCCTTTCATCGGTGCGGGTCTCGCCGCTCGGGTCTGGCTTCGCGACCGACAGAACCTCGTGCTTGGCTTCATGGGAGCCTCGCTCGTTTGGGCGCTCATCTCCGCGCCCCGAATCGAGCCGTTCGTCCCGTTTGGGTTTGGCGAGCCGCGTCTCGGTCACGCGTGGGCGGTCGCAGAGGTTCTCGAAGATCACGTCGACTCTCCGCGCGTCGTCGCGCCGATGCACGAGAGCTGGCCTCTCATGTTTGCCGTGCCGGACGCGAAGTTCCTCATCGATGGTCGAGTGCCGTTCTACGGGCCGGAGTGGATTCAACGAGTGACGGACGCATTCAGCAACCCAGCGGCGCTTCAGCGGCTGCTCGACGAGTACGACGCCAACGCGGTCGTCCTCGAACACGTGAGTCCACGCCAGCTACGAGCTCTCGGGCACTTGAGTCGGTCGCCCGACTGGGTCCTCGCGCAGGTTCAAGATCGGCAGTCGCTGTTCGTACGCGCCGATGCAGCGTCCTCTTTCGAGCCGCTGCAGATTATTGGTCCGGGGTATACTCCCGGAAGACTCCTCGATACGGACGTGCGCCTCGAGGATATCGACCGCGAGCTCGACTGGGTAGGGACGCATCAGAACTCTCGCGCGATTCAAAGCTGGGTGCGCGGGCTTCGGGAGCTGCGCCCGCTGGTTCGCGGGGGAGGGCGCGCCGGCATCCGACGCTACGAGACAGAGGCAGAGCAGAGTGCGGCGAGACGCTCGTTCGAGGAGCTCGCTGCCGCCTCTGAAACCTATCCGGGTTTCACCACGATCGAGGTGTATCGAGGACTCGCGGCCCTCGCAGCCTGCGATCTCGACCAAGCCCGGACTTCACTCGCGCGAGCCGCTTATTCAGGAGAGACGCGCGAGACCGCGCTGGCTTCGTTCGAGTTGGTGCTGCGAAGCTCAGACGAGTCCAAGCGCAAAGAGGCCCTCGCGGCCATCGATGGGCTTCTCGAACGAGACGACGCCCAGGGTGACCCGTGGCTGCGCGCCATTCGCGCCGACGACGAAACTCGCTGCCCGTGAAGGGGTGCACGCCCTTCGCGCGGGCGCCGACAGTCACTGCCTGAGAGGGGCTGCGCGACGCTCTCGCGCCGACGAGGACAGTCGCGCCGCCCGCGGGCTACGCGATGCCGTCGGGTTGAAGCTCGATCAGCGTGATTTCCGCAGGGGCTGCGATCCGCATCGGAGGGCCCCAGTAGCCGGTGCCCGAGCTCACATAGATCTGCGAGCCGCCCCGTCGATGGAGGCCCGAGACGAAGGGCTGAACCAAGCGCGTGAGCAGGCCAAAGGGGAAGATCTGGCCGCCATGGGTGTGCCCCGAAATCTGGAGGTCGACGCGATGCTCTCGAGCCTCATCAAACTGCACTGGCTGGTGGGCCAAGAGCACCACCGGCTTTCCCTCGTCCCGGCTGGCGAGGGCGCGCTTTACGTCGGCGCCGTGGTTGCCGCCGAACTGGTGCGCGGTCCAGTCGTCTACTCCGGCAACTTGGATGCACTCGTCGCCCTCTCCGAGCACGACACACTCGTTGCGAAGCGGCCGAATGCCGATCTCGGTGAGGAACCCGAGCCACGCGTCGGCGCCGGAATAGTACTCGTGGTTGCCCGTCACGAAGAACGTACCGTGCTTGGACTGCATGTCGCCGAGGGGTCGAACTGCCTCGCCGATCTCCGCGATGGTGCCGTCGATTAGGTCGCCCGTAATTGCGACGGCGTCGGCGTCGAGCCCGTTCACCTTCCGAACCACGTCTTCCACGAAGCCTTGGCCGATGGTCGGGCCGACGTGCACGTCACTGAGCTGAACGAGCCGAAAACCGCTCAACGACTCCGGGAGGTTCTTCAGCTTGACTGTCAGTCGCTTCACCTCGACGGGGCGTATGGCGGACCACACACCGAAGCCCGAAATGGCGAGCGCCAGTGCGCTCGTGCCGCCAGCGAGCATCTTGGCGAGAAAGTCACGCCGTCCGGCGTCTACGGAAGCGACCTGCGCGTACTTGACCCAGCCCCAACGCGCGACCTCACCGCCCCAGAGAACCACGAGGGTGATGAACATGACCCCCATCCAGATGTAGCCGAACCAGGCGATCGGAATTGCGTACTCCCTCGGGAACACGCGCCACACGAGCATCGACGACGGAATGGACAGCCCGAGGATCACGAGGGCGACCGTTGCGACCTGCCTCAAGGGGTCCGGCAAACCCGGGTCTCGCACCAGCCGTGCCCACAGGTAGTAGTGGATGGCGAAGGACAGCCCGAAGATGACGAGAAGGAAGACGATAATGCGGCCGATCGACATGAGATACGCCTCGCAGGGCATAAGGATGGCGTTCAACAGCGTCAAGCATGCGGGGGCATCCCTCCACGCCGCGGTGGGCGGCGGACAGGCGCCCTCGATGCTCCGTGACGCGAACGGTACAGGTCGGGGTCCCTCCGTCGACGAGGAGATGCGGCTCCCGCGGGATTTCCGGCGGCCCGGTCGCCTCGCGCGGGTCGCGTCATGGACGGTTTCCGCGTTTTTTTAGGGGAAAAACGGTCGTCGACAGCATCCCAGAACGGCGCTGAAAAAACCATCCCGCAATCCTTTACGGGATTGTTGGCCCCGTTTATAACCGCCCCTCGGATGACTAGAGAGGCGTGTACAGGTCGCGGGGTTTTGCATCAGGTTCTCATCGTGATGCTGGCCCTCGCATTCGTTTTTCCCGCCGGCGCCAGCGCGCAGGACGCCGCCTCGGAGGGCGCTCCGCCCGACGAACCCACGGCCGCGCATCCCGAGGCCGCAGAGGCTGGGGACGACGATGGGGTCGAGGTCGTCGCCACCGGCGCAGAGACCGTGGAGGCGCTCGTCACGGCGCCGGGCGGCGTGCCCGCCGAAGCGGCTGACAGCGAAGTGGCCATCGACGAGGTGAAATCCCGGCTCGACGCCATTTCGTCGCAGGCTGCTCAGGGCGCGCTTCCGGAAAGCTACACCATCGATTTCGGCGATACCTTCGATTGGGTCCAGCTCACTTCCGGAGAGTGGGTGAAGGGCGAGATCAAGCGGATGCGCGACGATAACCTCGAGTTCGACAGCGACGAGCTCGGGATGCAGAACATCGATTTCGGCGACGCGCTGGAGGTCCATTCGCCCAAGGTCAACACCTACGTCTTCGACCAGCGCGTCAGCGCGACCGGTTTGGGGGTGATCACCGAAGACAAGGTGATCGTCCAGACCGAGAGCGGCACTCAGGTCTTCGATCGAAGTGAGCTCGAGTCCATCGTCGCCGGCGGCGAACGTGAAAAAGACTGGTGGTCGATGAAGCTTCGCTTCGGTCTCACGCTGAACCGCGGAAACACCGATCAGCTCACGTACGATATCTTGTTCAACGTCGTCCGCGAGGATCGGATGACCCTCCTCGATTTGAACTACAACTCGAGCTTCGGTCGAACCGGAGGGCAGCAGAACGTGAATCGACACCTGGGCGAGTTCGACTTCAAAGTGTTCTTGTCGAGCCGCTGGTTTGTCACCCCGGCGTTCGGTCAGCTCTTCAACGACCGCTTTCAGAACATCCGCTTCCGAGCCACGCCTGCTGCAGGTGCGGGTGTCCACATCATCGACAAGCCCAAAGTGAAGTGGGACTTCCAGACCGGCGCTGGCTACCAGTTCTTGCGCTACCGAGAGGACGAGGCTGGCGTCGAGAACCCGCAGAGCGACTTTTTCATCCCGCTCTACACCTACTGGGACTTCGACGTCACAGGCGACATCGACTTCACGGCCAGCTGGCTCACGAACCTGGTCGTGACGACGCTCGGTAACACCAACCATACGGGCAAAGCCGACCTGTCCATCGAGCTCACCAGCGCGATCGATCTCGACATCTCGTTCCTCTTCCTGCGGACCGAGCGGCCGGGGCCGCCCCCCGATCCGGATGGCCCGGACCTCGAGAAGAACGACTACCAGCTGATCGTCGGCATCGCCCTCGACCTCGGCTGACCGGCTAGCGTTCTTCTTCCTCGTCTTCCTTCTTTTCCTCCGCCTGGGCGCGAAGCTGCTCGTCGAGCACCGCTTTCTGCTCTTTCAAGGCTTCGATCTGAGCCTTGGTCGCGTCGTCGTTCGACTCGGACTTCTTGAGTTTGTCGATTTCGGAGATCACTGCCTCGAGCTGATGCTCGACCTTGGCTTCGCTTTCGGCCTTGTCGGCCTTGTCGAACATGCGTTCCTCTGGCCGTGACGCGCGCGGGTCTTCGGCTTTGGGCACACGCGACTTCGGAATGAAGAGCTGGGACGGGTCGAGTCGCCGCTGATTGGTGAACGTCGGAGATACGATCTCGATGCCGCCCTTGTGGAGCGTGTCGAGCATGCACTTTCGAAGCGCCGACTCCGCGCTGATGAGGTACTTCACCTCTTCGAGGAAGCCGGCCACCTGGTAGAGGATCGAGAAATCCCCGAGCTCGGTCACGAAGACGAAGGCGTCCGATAGTTCCGCTCGCTCGGCGGCTTCGAGAAGGCATTTTTCGACCTTCTCGCGGGGCACGTCGTACCCGAGGGACACGGTTGCCGAGATGAACGTTCCCGATGAACGAATGACTGTCATCGGGTTCGTGACGAGGTACAGGTTTGGAAGCGTCGTCAGATTGCGGCGCTCGGTCTGGATCTCCGTTCGAAGCCAACCCTTGTCGGAGACCCGTCCGCGGTGCCCGTTGACGATGATGAAGTCGCCGGCGCGGAAGTTTCGCATTGCGCGCAGCATGAACCCGGCCATCGCGTTCCCGAGCAGCGTCGTAGACGACAGAGCGACGGCCGCGGTGATCAAGAGCCCGAGGAGGCTCAGCAGCTGTCCTCGCGCCGAATCGCCGATCGGCAGGGACAGAATGAAGACCACGAGAACGATACCGGCGAGCGACGCGATCAGTAGTTGACGCGTCATGCGGCCCTGGCCCGGCGGAGGCCCCCAGCGGTTGAGGAGTACGTGCCGACTCCCGGAGATCAACAAAATCCCGAGAAGCAAGATGATGAGCGTCGGGACCCATTCCCGGACCAGCTCCCAGATCCACTTGAACTCTTCCATGCCCAGCTACCGGGGGAATCCACAACATGGCGGCCAATTAGTCAATCGTTGCAGTGCTCACGGCTGGTCTTATTCTTCGTGGCGCGGGATCCAGGCCATCGTGAACTCGAGGTCCCCTTCGTTCCTACGAGCGGGTACGAGGTCGAGCCAGTCGTAGCACCATCGGTCTCATTGAACGTCTAGCGCGCGGATCTCGGCGGTCGCCCAGTAGCCGGAGCTTTCTGGCCTCGGACGCGGCGATCCGGAACACTGACAGCGGGGAGTACGCCGAGATGTCAGGTGCAAGTGCAGGTCGGGCGAGCGACGCCGTGCGTCGCCTGATGACGCCCGTGGACGGGGCGTCCCTTGCCGTGTTCCGAATCGGTTTCGGTCTCACTATGCTTTGGGAGGTTTTTCGCGCCTTCCAGCTCGAGAAGATCCGTCGCTACTACATTCGGCCCGAATATCATTTCCCCTACGATTTCTTCGAGTGGGTGGAGCCCTGGCCGGGCGACGGCATGTACTACCACTTCGCAGTGCTCGGTGTGTGTGCAGCCGCCATTGCGGCGGGGTTCCTCTATCGGGTTGTGGCGGCCGTCTTCTTCATTGGCATCACCTATGTTTTCTTGCTCGATGCGACCCGCTACCTGAACCACATGTACCTCGTCTGCCTGGTCTCCGCGCTCATGGTGGTCGTGCCGGCAGACTCGGCGTGGTCGCTGCGTCGGCTTTTCCGTGGACCGCCCGCGGTGGGCGTTCGCCTCTGGCACGTCGCTCTGCTGCGTGCCCAGGTTGGACTGGTCTACTTCTTTGGCGGTATCGCCAAGATCAACGGCGATTGGTTGGTGGGCGTGCCGTTGAGAGAGTGGCTCTCCCGGAGGAGTCACTACCCAGTCATCGGCCGTTGGCTCAACCAGGAATCGGCCGCGTACTTCTTCTCCTACGGCGGTCTCTTCTTCGACCTGCTCATCGTCCCGATGCTCATGCATCGAAGGACACGGCTTCCTGCGCTCGTCGCCGCGCTCGCCTTTCACCTCTTCAACGCATGGATCTTTGGGATCGGCCTTTTTCCGTGGTTCATGCTGTTCGCCACGTCGCTCTTCTTCGAGCCCGATTGGCCGCGACAGGTCTGGCTTGCGATTCGTCAGGATCGAGCCGGGGCGCGGCGAATCAAGCTTGCCGCCATAGCCGGCGTGGGCATCCTGCCTTACTTCATTCTGCGCGGGAACGCGGACCTGCCCTGTCTCGCGGCCGCGATGACCGCAGCACTCATCCTCTACGGGCCGAGCGTCACTGCGGACGACGCTCACACAGAGCGGTCGCGGGCTCCCGTCTCGAGTAGGGCGCGGTCGGCCTGGGCGCTCGGGTTCGCCGCCACGTGGCTCCTGATTCAGATGGTGGTGCCGCTCCGCCATCACGCGGTCCCGGGTGATGTGGCCTGGACCGAGGAAGGGCACCGGTTCTCTTGGCGAATGAAGCTTCGCACGAAGCACTCGCAGGTCGTTTTCCGCGTCGAGCCCGCGGGCAAAGAACCCATCGTGGTCGCTCCGCACGAAGAGCTCACACCGAAGCAGGTCATCACCATGGGCGGCAACCCGGTCATGATTCGGCAGTACGCCCACCACCTGGCGGATCGGTACGCTGTCGACGGTGTTCGTGCCGCGGTCCATGTCCGGGCGCTCGCGTCCCTCAACGGGCGTCGCTATCGCCCGCTGATCCATGAATCGTTCGACCTGGCGGCCTTCGAACCGATGCCTCTGGGCCATCAGCCCTGGATCACGGCCATCGACGACCCACCGCCGATGAATCGAAGGCTGCCGCGGCCTCCGCGAGTGACCTTTGCGACGCGAGCCCCCTAGGCTCAGGGGAGCGATTCGCGTTTGCGCGGCCCGACGACGCGGGGCTGAGGACGCTGCCTCAACCACCGGCCGAGTCTCAACGCGGCGACGCCGATCGCGCCGCCCAAGACGGCCGCGCCGGTCAACGACACGAATGACAAGAGGATGATGAGTAGTGCGGTGTTCATTGGAAACCCCCGTTTCCGGGCGGGGCGTGCCTGAGCATGAGGTCGGACAAGCGACCCGCCCTTGTGGGTTACCTTGGGGTCTTCGACGCACCGCGTCAAGGATTAAGCACGAAATTCCTCAATGATAACAGTGTCAGCACCGAGTAGGGACGGCGATTCCCGGCCCAATATCACAGAGAACACACCATGATTTGCGGCGGGGCGACTCGTTCATGCAGTCTGTGAAGAGGGGCGTTGGGGCGAATGTTCGAGAACGAGCTTCCGCTGGAGCAGTACATCGACCTGAGGGGGCCGTGTTTCGATAGCGCGTTCAAGCCGATCTACGTGATGAAGTACCCCGCCGAGTACGACCGCGAGGTGATGGTCGCGGCCTACGAAGAGCTCATGCAGGCGACTGACCGCATCGTCGGCCCTTTTGCCATGCTGATCGACATCACCGAGATCCGCGCGGGCAATGCCGAGGGTCGCAAGCTCGCCGCGTCCTATGCCGATCGGCTGGAAGCCCAGGTTGGGGCCACGGAGCAGCTCGTTGGACTGGCGGTGGTCGCCGCCAAGCCCTGGCAACGAGGCCTGTTCACCGCGGTGAGCTGGCTTCGCAAGGGTAAGCAGGCTTATCCGACTAAGAGCTTCGCAAGTCAGCGGGAGGCCATAGTCTGGCTCCGAGACGAGCTAAACCTTCGGGTCCGCGCGCTGGCGTGGGAGCAGCGGAACACCGCGTAGGCTCGGTAGCCGACGTTGACCGCGGAGGACTTCCCTCGGTAGCGTCGAGCAGAGTGCTGCTCGGGCGCTCTCGTGTGTTCGCTCACGGAACGAGGCGCACTCGCGGCCGAATCCCGGCCCGCGTCTCGCATGGGTGCTCTCGATGCGCACGAAGTTCGCCCGCATTGGCGGCGTGATTTGCCCTCCCGCGGAGGCCTTCGTCATTTGTCACGCAAAGTCGCCCGCTTCCCGTGTTAGCGTCTTCCGCGTAGCTCGCTGCTGCTTACCGTGGCCGCACGCGTCGAACGCTGCGGCACTTCGCTTGAAAGGAAGTTCTGATGTCCCGAACTCGTTCTTTGCTTTGGCCTGGGTGCGTGCTCGTCGCACTCTTGGCGGGTTGCGGTGACGCAGGCGCGCCAGGCAACTCCGGTTCGCTCGCCCTCGATCTGGTGCTTGCCGATGGTTCCGAGGTCGATCGGGTCGACTGGCGGATCACTGGGAACGACATGGACCCAATGGACGGCTCGATCGACACCAGTGCGCCCGGGTCTACAGTGTCTCTCGAGGTCTTCGGGATTCCCCCGGGCGAAGGCTATCTCCTCGAGCTCGACGCCACTTCAAACGACGGCGGCACGACGTGCAAGGGCGAGATGAATTTCAACGTCGCGATCGGACAGATCTCCGAAGTCTTCGTCATGCTCCAATGTAAGACGACCTCCGACGCAGGTGGGGTGCGGGTCGAGGCCGAGGTCAATCTATGCGGTGAACTGATCAAGGTAGTCGTCTCACCCCTCCAAACCTCCATCGGTAACGACATCGATCTTTCGGCCGCCGCGGTGGACGAAGACGGAGACGCGGTGAGCTACTTCTGGTCCGCATCGGGAGGTTCCATTGCAAACCCGAACTCACCCAACACTACGTTCACTTGCGGACAGGTGGGGCAACAGTTCGTTCGCATCCAGGTCTCCGATGCGGAACACTGCGTCGACGAGTGGACGGTACCCGTGCGCTGCGTCGATGGCGGAGGCACAGGCGGAACGGCCGGTTCAGGAGGCGCGTCAGGCGCAGGCGGTGGTGCCGGGGGTACGGGTGGGGCCAGCTGCCAGCAAACGTGCGGCGTCGGCAATCCCACCCCTTCAGGCCCGACTGACACGGGACGGCTCAACTGCAGCGTCATGGGAATCCCCATTCCCCTCGACTTTGCGTTCACGGTCGATCCCGAGAGTCCGATCGCGCCTGGGGAGAACGTCATCACAACGGCGTTTGAAACCGAGATTCCACCGAGCGTCGTCGATCTGATCCTGGCCCTGGCGTCAGAGGCAACGGTCACGGACACGTTTGCGAGGGTCTCCACCACCGTCAGCCCAAGCAACGTCGATCTCCGGCTCACACCGGTGCCATGCCTGGTCTGCTTCATGCAGGGGCAGCCGCTGTTCATCCCGAACGACCCTCGCACCGACGCGTACATCGTCGAGGGTACTTCGGCCGCGTTCGAGCTCAGTGAAGTGACGGTCGGTCTCAATGCGTCCGGTCTTCCGTTGACGCTCACGAACGCCGGACCGGATCCCAACTGCTCGTGGCAAAACAACTCACCCCCGCTCGTGAACTTCGGCGATGGCGGCACCGGCGGCATAGGGACCGGAGGAACCGGCGGCATCGGAACGGGGGGAACCGGCGGCATTGGAACGGGGGGCACCGGGGGCCGCGTCGGCGCCTGCCTCAACCCGCAGGACACGGAGATTCTCGACGACGCCGACTACACCAACCGCTTCGGTCAACGCTTTGTTGGCCCGAACGCGGTGAACATCATCGCGCGCGACTGCGTGCTGGGCGCGCCTACGCTCGTCAGCGACGGGTGCGGCCAGAACGTTGCCCAGGTCCTCTCGGACAACACGCCCGAGAACAGAGCAGCCCTCGGCCGCTGCGTCGATCAGTGCACGGCCGACCAGGGGATCGGGCTTTCGGAGGCTTGCCTCAGCTGCTACGGGGACACCGTCACATGCGGCGCTGCGTTTTGCCCGGCTGAGTGCGCCGCCGACGTGAATACGCCCACGTGTCAAGCGTGCGGTTGCCAGGCCAACTGCTTCCGCGACTTCGAAGTCTGCACGGGCTTTCTGCCCGATGGCAGCTGCGACGGCTTCGGGGCCGGAGGCTCCGGCGGCGCTGGAGGTGGAACTGGGACCGGAGGTGACGGAGGCAGCCCGGCATGCCAGACCACTTGCGGACTCGAGAACGACCTCCCCTCCGGTGGCACCGTGGCATCGCAGGATCTCAACTGCGAGGTCATGGGGATTCCGATCCCCCTGACGTTCAACTTCACGGCGGTTGCCGACGGTCCAGTCCAGAGCGGCAACAACGACATCACATCGGCTGCGGAAGTGGTCATCCCCAACGACGTGGTAGACCTTCTTCTGGCGCTCGCGGACGAAGCAAGGGTTCTCAGCACGGACGGTGGGGTGGAAACGTCCGGCGTTCCCGCGCGTCTGTCGCTGCTGTTGACCGACACCCCGTGTGACGTGTGCTTCACTCGAGGTTCGTCTATCGAGGTTGCGCTCGATCCTCGGACCGAAACGTTCGCCGTGTCCGATGCGTCCATCGATCTCGGTCTCGCGGATGTAACTGTCGTCATCGACGTTGCCGGGCTCCCACTGGTTCTCTCGAACTTCGGCGACGCACCGAACTGTGTCTGGAACGGCGCACCCCCAGGTGTGACGATCTCAGAGTAAATGGGCCAGTCGCGGGGCTTTCACGCCTCGGACTGAGGCTTCACGACCACATTGAACTGACCCGCGTTTCGAGCGATCTCGGCGTCGATCTCCGCGTCGGTCGCGTGTGCGGGGCCGAAGAACGCGGGTCGAGGAAACGGAATTGTCAGGCCGACCTTGAATGAAGGACGCGCGTGCAGCCGTGCGATCCATGCCTTCAAGTGAGGCATGTCGGAGACATCGGTGTTCGCCCAGTACGCGCTCGCGCAGTACGGGAAGCACGCCACGTCGACGAGCGTGCAGTGGGGCCCGAGCACGAAAGGCCCGCCGGAATCTTCGAGCTGCTCGTCGAGCATTTGAAGACAGCGTTCGGCCTCGGCGACGAATCTCCCGATCGCGAAAGGGTCGTCGTGCCCGCGAACGCGGGCGATCCGTTGGAAGTACATCGCCTGCCCCATCGAGGGGCCGAGCGCGCTGACCTGCCAGTAGAGCCATTGTTTGACCTGCAGATGGAGCGCGAGGTCGTCTTCTGGCAGCGGAAGGAGAGGGCTCCCGAGCCGCGTAGCGACGTACTCGAGGATGGCACCGGACTCGGCCACCGAGATCTGCCGAGCGCGGTCGATTAGTGCGGGGATGCGACCGTTGGGGTTGATCTTCAGGAATCGTTCGCTTCGCTGCTCGTTCTTTTCAAAGTCGACCAACGCCCAGTCGTACGGAACCCCCATCTCTTCGAACAGAATGGGCAGCTTCCAGCCGTTCTGAGTTGCGTAGATCAAGCAACAGAACTCGCTGTGCGCGCTGTTCCTCCACACGTCGTCAAGCGCAACTTCACGGGATAGGGAAGGGCTCACGGCGATTCCATGACATGAAAGCTGCAGGACTGACAGCTCTCGCGCGCGGACCTGACGGAGCTTCGCCCCGGGACGGCCCAGGGTACGCGGGTGCGCTAGACCCGCGTGGACCCAGGTGACAGCGACCTTGCAGCGTCCTCCAGGCATCGGACGAACGCGTTCAGCCGTGGGGAAACGAACTCGCTCGCCGCGTAGATCATGTACACGGGTTCATATGCCGGGAGCTCGAGATCGGGAAGAACCCGCGTCAGCCTCCCGCTCGCAAACTCGTCGCGCACGCTAAACGTCGAGAGGTATCCGATTCCGAGTCCCGCACATACGGCCTCGCGGAGCGCGTTCCCGTCGTTGGTGCGGTACACCGGGCTGACGTTGACGGTACGAAACTCGCCGTTCTCGACGTAGGTCCAAACCGAAATGTCGACCGCGCCCGAGGCGTAGGCGACGGTCGGCCATTCCGCGAGGTCGGTGGGGTGCTTCGGTAGACCGTGCCGCTTCACGAACGACGGCGCCGCGGCGAGGCAAACGTCGTTGTCGAGGAGCTTGCGCGCGATGAGGCTCCCTTCGGCGTGCCTCCCGACGCGCACCGCCAGGTCGAGCCCATCTCGCGTAAAATGGAGCGGCTCGTCATCCAAGGTCAGGCTCACGCGCGCGCCCGGATGCTCACGCAGATATGTCGCGACCGCGGGTTCTACGACGTGCTTTCCGACGTGCACGAGCGCGCTCACCTTGATTTCCCCACGCACGTCTCCCCGCATCTCCTCGAGCCGTTCGAGGAGCTCGTCGATGTGCGCGCCCATCCTCCGACTGCAGTCGAGCGCCAGACGGCCTTCGTCTGTGAGGCTCATCGTTCGTGAGGTTCGATGGAGCAGGGTTACCCCGAGCTCGGCCTCGAGGGCTTTCACCTGTTTGCTGACCGTCGAGTGACTCAGCCCCCGGAGCCGCGCGGCATGCGAAAACCCGCCTTGAACGATAACATCTCGAAATAACAAAATTTTTCCTATTTGGTCCATGAAGGATCCCGATCGTTCTGTTCTTTTACAGCACAAATAATGTGATCTTTATTGCGTTGTAGCGACAGATCTAACTCCCCAGAGTGGCCCTCAGACACACCGGGAGCCACGAGGAGCCGCCATGACCCACTCGCGCATCAACCTACAGAACACCCCCGAGACCCCCGGCGTGGCCCATCGCGCCGTCGACTTCGAGCGCGACGGCATCACGCTCAACGGAACGCTCTACCTGCCCGTCGACCGAGCCGGGTCCGTTCCCGCCGTGGTCGTCGCCGGTGCCTGGACCACGGTGAAGGAGCAGATGCCCGGGACGTATGCGCGCGCGCTTGCGTCGCGCGGCTTCGCGGCACTTGCCTTCGACTTCGCCGGGTGGGGCGAGTCACAGGGTGAACCCCGCTATCTCGAAGACCCCGAGACGAAGGCCGCGGACATCGGGGCCGCGGCGGGATGCTTGGCCGCGCAGCCCGAGGTCGACTCGCAAGAAGTGTCGGGTCTTGGAATCTGTGCGTCCTCGGGCTACATGGCGAGCGCAGTCGCAGACGGAGAACTGTTCAGCAAGCTCGCACTCGTCGCGCCCTGGCTTCACACGCCGGCAACGGCCGAGGACATTTATGGCGGTGCCGCAGCGACGCGCAGGCTCATTGAGGCAGGTCGAGCGGCAGCGCGGTCTCCGGAACCTCAGTTCGTGGTAGCCGCGAGTACCACTGACGACACCTCCTTGATGTTTCAGGCTCCCTACTACACCGAACCAGACCGAGGACTCGTCGAGACCTACGACAATCAGTTCAACGTCGCTTCCTGGGAACCATGGTTGACGTACGACGCTCAGGCGTCTGCCGATCGTCTGGAAAAGCCCACCTTGGTCGTCTGCTCCGAGGGAGCAGCCCTTCCTGCGAGTGCCCATGCCTACATCAAGAGGACGCAGGCGCCCATCACGCAGCTGTGGCTCGACGACGATATCACCCAGTTTGATTTCTACGATCGCCAAGACGTGGTGTGCCGGAGCGTTGATGCGGTCGCGGAACACTTCACTGCAAAATGATAGCGCGAAGCATTGTGTCCAGCGATCCCGAGTCAGGGCCCTTCGAGAAGCCAACGATGGCGACTACTTCTTCTTGGGCTCGTCTTTGCCGGAAGGCTCGGTCGCTTTGGCGGGCTCGTCGGCCATGACGCGAGCCGCCTCGTCCATCGCTTCTTCCACGTCCGCCAGCTGGCTCTTGCAGCGGTCGCGCGCATCCTGGATCTTGGCAAGCTCGATCTTCTGTTCGGCGATCGTTTCCGACATGGACGTGCGAAGCGCTTCGAGGCCTTTGATCGTCTTGTCCCCCGCGAGTTCCGGAACCTCGAACCCCCGTTTCTTGGCCTTCAGAACCATCGAGCTGTCTGCAGCGTTCGCCACGTCGCCGATGCAGTCCTCGAACTCCTTGATGGTCGCCTGCATCTGCGCGTTGAGCTGCTCAACCTGTTTGGCTTGCTCGGACGCCAGTTCTTGCAGCGCTGCGACCGCCTGCCCTTCGTCCTTGTTCGAGCAACTTGCCGCAAGCAGCCCAAGCGTGAGGACTGCGAGTCGAAGAATCCGTGCGTGCTCCATGTTCGTAGGCACGTAGTAACGTAATCACCACGCTCATCAAGCCGTACGACACAAAAACGTTGCCTCGCCTATGAGATGGCGTTTTTCCGGAGTCTCACAAGAGCTCAATCGCAGGCCGCGTCGTCGTCGGCGTCATGCGGCCGGATGTGTCCAAAGCGCTCGCTGTCATCGTTTCGTCACACCCGCTTGGTGCAGCTCAAATCACGTTTTTGTACCCACCGCAGTCCACGTGACCGTCCGAACAGCGATCGGCTAGTACACTTCGGGCACGAACGTCTGGTCGTCCATCGGCGGCCGAACGTAAGAAGTGTTCGTTTGGCGCGGAGGCAGTTCCACCTTGGGCGGCGTCAGGTCCCGGTACGGAATCTGGTTCAGCAAGTGCGAAATACAGTTGAGCCGCGCGCGCTTCTTGCTGTCAGCGTCGACCACGTACCAAGGCGCTTGCTTGATGTCTGTGTAGCTGAACATCTGGTCTTTGGCTTTCGAGTACTCCACCCAGCGGCGCCGTGACTCGAGGTCCATGGGGCTCAGCTTCCAGCGGCGCGTGGGGTCGTCGATGCGCGCCTGGAAACGCCGCTCCTGCTCTTCGTTGCTGACGCTGAACCAGTACTTGATGAGCTTGATTCCGCTCCGCACGATCATTCGCTCGAACTCCGGGCAGCTTCGGAGAAACTCGCGGTACTCCTCCTCGCTACAAAAGTCCATGACACGCTCGACGCCTGCGCGGTTGTACCAGCTGCGATCGAACAAAACCATCTCGCCGCCTGCCGGGAGGTGCGGCACATAGCGTTGGAAGTACCATTGCGTCTTCTCGCGCTCCGTCGGCGTGCCCAGTGCCACAACCCGACAGACGCGCGGGCTCAGGCATTCCGTGATGCGTTTGATAGTGCCGCCCTTGCCTGCGGCGTCGCGGCCTTCGAATAACACCACGACCTTGAGCTTCTCCTGTCGGATCCACTCCTGCAGCTTGACGAGCTCGATGTGGAGTTTCGACAACTCCGCTTCGTAGAGCCGCTTCTTCAGCTTTGACTTCGTTTCGGCGCAGTGTGGGACCTCGGCTGGTGTCCACACTCCCGTGCCGTTTGTTGCGGGTGACGCGTCGTCCCCTTTGCTCTTCTTGCTACCGTTGTGCTTTCCCATTGGACGACATCGAAACCTCTCTGCTCCCCGAGGGAGAGACGATGCCTGCGGTCCTCAGTGCGGACAACCCCGAAACGCATTCCGGAAGGCGCTGTTTACGGTATCGAAACAAACCGGCTCCACAGAACGCCGTCAGTGTATCGAATGGAAACATCGTAACCATCCGCGCGAAACTCTGGCCTCCTACTATTCCGAAACTTTGTGGGACATCCATCGAAGCCCGATGAAAGGTTGGAGGCGAACATGAGTGGGAACGAGATACGGCTACAAGCGATCAACGAAGTCACCAACCGGGGCGAGCTGCGGCCGAAGAACCCGACCAAGCCTCTGAGCGAGATCTGGGCCTGCGACGTATTCAACCTGGCGACCATGGAAGATGCGCTTTCGAAGAAGGCCTTCAAAGAAATGAAAAAAACCGTGCAAACGGGGGCGCCACTAGACCCCGCGACGGCCGACGTCGTCGCGGCCGCCATGAAAGACTGGGCCATGGCGAAAGGGGTGAAGTTTTTCTCGCACATCTTCTACCCCATGACGAACATCACCGCGGAAAAGCATGATGGCTTCATCGTCACAAACTCCGACGGCAACGCCATCACCGAGTTCACCGGAAGCCTCCTGATCAAGGGTGAGCCTGACGGCTCGTCTTTCCCGAATGGCAGTCTTCGCATGACGGCGGCCGCGCGCGGATACACCGCCTGGGACCCCACGAGCCCGGCGTACATCATGAACACACCCAACGGGGCTGTGCTCATGATTCCGAGTGTTTTCATGTCGTGGACCGGCGAGGCGCTCGACAAGAAGATCCCACTGCTCCGCTCGAATGCCGCCATGGACAAGGCGGCGCAGCGCGTGCTCAAGCTGATGGGAGAGACCGAGATCGCACCACTGAACTCGAGCTGCGGCGCTGAGCAGGAGTACTTCCTGATCGACGCCCACTTCGCCAACAGCCGCCCAGACTTGCTGCTCGCGGGCCGAACCTTGTTCGGCGCTCCGTCTCCGAAGGGTCAGGAGTTCGACGATCACTACTTCGGAGCCATCCCCGAACGAGTGCAAGTCTTCATGCAAGACTTCGAAGACCGGCTCTTCCGGCTCGGCATCCCGGCGAAGACCCACCACAACGAAGTCGCACCCGCGCAGTTCGAGATCGCGCCGTACTTCGAAGCCGCGAACGTTGCGGCCGATCACCAACAGTTGATGATGACCATCATGAAGGCGACGGCAAAAGAGCATGGCTTCGTATGCCTTCTTCACGAAAAGCCGTTCGCAGGCATCAACGGTTCCGGGAAACACGTCAACTGGTCAATCGGAAACGCGACGCAAGGAAACTTGCTCGATCCGGGCCAGACGCCGCATGAGAATCTCAACTTTCTGCTTTTCTGTGGCGCGGTCATTCGAGGCGTCCACAAGTTCGGTCCTCTCTTGCGAGCCGTGATTGCGTCGGCGGCAAACGACCATCGGCTAGGCGCAAACGAAGCGCCCCCCGCCATCTTGTCCGTCTACCTCGGCGATCAGCTCGAGGGCGTCTTCAACGACATCAAGGAGGGCAGAGCGTCGACCGCGACCGATGGCGGCCTGATGGATCTCGGTTTGTCTCAGATCCTGCCCTTCAAACGTGACCCGGGGGATCGCAACCGCACTTCACCGTTTGCCTTCACTGGCAACCGTTTCGAGTTCCGCGCGGTCGGTTCCTCACAATCGGTCACCGGCCCCCTCGTCGCCATGAACACGATGCTCGCCGACTCGTTGAACTGGATCGCCGACAAGCTCGAGGGGGAGCTGTCCGATGGGAAGGAGACGCACCTCGCGCTTGCTGCGGTCCTCAAAGAGATCATGGAAGAGCACGGAAACGTCGTGTTCGGCGGCGACGGCTACTCGAGGGAATGGCACGTCGCTGCCGTCGAAGAGCGTGGCCTTCGGAACATTCCCACCACGGCTGATGCGCTGCCATGCCTCATGGAGCAACCCGTTGTGGATCTCTTCGAGCGCACCGGCGTCCTTTCGCCCGTCGAGCTCGAAAGTCGCTACGAGGTGTACGCTGAGCAGTACATCCTTTCCATTGGTGTCGAGGCGAAGCTCGTCATCGAGCTCGCGAAGACGGTGCTCTACCCGGCCACGATGTCGTACGTGTCGGACCTCGCCAGTACGGTGAGCACCTCCAAAGCGCTTGGCGTCGAGTTCGAGTCTTCCGCCCTCGAGGCCATCGCGAAGGAAACCAACGCAATGATGTCGTCCGTCGGGGCCCTCGAGGAGGCTCTCGCGAAAGAGGACTTCGCGTCCACCGAAGAACACATGCGCCACTGCGCTGGCGCTCTACGCGAGTTGATGGACGCCGTACGGGTTCACGCCGACGCCCTCGAAACGCAGGTCTCAGACGAGTACTGGCCGCTTCCCAAGTATCGCGAGATGCTGTTTCTGAGATAGCGCAAGTATCGGTTCGCCGTGGCGGATCTCCGGGTCAGGTGCTCCGCTCGGGCCAAGCTTGACGACGGTGCCGGATTCGCACCGACCCCAACGCCGCACTATAGGTCCACGGTGAACGCCGAACGGCTCGACAGGGACGCCATGATTGGCTTGGTTGCGATGGCCGTCGGCGTGTTCGTCGTCGCGAACGACTTCACCGCACTGTCGGTCGCCATCCCCGCGATCGAAAAATCCTTCAAGACCGACATCAGCACCGCGCAGTGGGTGATCAACAGCTACGCCATCGTCTTTGGTGTCTTCATCGTGACCGGGGGTCGGCTCGCGGACATGTTCGGCCGGCGGCGCATCTTCCTGATCGGGGCTTGGATCTTTGCCGTATTCTCGGTCGTTGGCGGGCTTGCACCGAACACAGCGCTGCTCCTCATTTGCCGAGGCATCATGGGGATCGGTGGGGCCATGATGTGGCCGGCCGTGCTCGGAATGACCTTCGCCATCGTGCCCGACAGCCGCGCAGGGCTCGCCGGAGGCCTCGTCATCGGGGTTGCGGGGATCGGCAATGCTGCGGGGCCGCTTCTCGGCGGCGGCCTCACCGACACCCTCGGGTGGCGATGGATCTTCTTCATCAACCTTCCCGTCGCGTTGATCGGGATCACAATCGTGATGCTCGTCGTTCCGCGCGACAAGCCCGCGGCGCCCGATGAACGAGTCGACTACGTAGGAACGGCGCTCCTGACGGCCGGTCTCTTCGCGCTGCTGCTCGCACTCGACTGGGGCGTCGACCGCGGCTGGACGGACCCCGTCATCCTCTTGCTGTTTGCGTTCGCGGCCATGTTGCTGTTCGGTTTCTGGCTTTTCGATAGCCGCGTCGGCGATACCGCGTTGGTGCCCGAGTCGGTCATGAAGAACCTGACCTTCGCGATGGCCGCGCTGACGACTCTCATGATCGCGGCGGTCTTCTTTGGAGCGCTCATCTACCTGCCTCAGTTCATGACGAAGAAGCTGGGTTACACCGCGGTCCAATCGGGCCTCGGTCTGCTGCCGGTGATGCTGACGTATGCCTTGGTGTCGTTCGTCGCAGGGCGCGTGCATGAATCCTTTGGCGCGAAACTCCTCGTCTCGGCCGGCGCGGCCCTGTTGGCGGGCGGCATGTTCTTGCTCTCACTCGTCAAGCCGACAACCACTTATGACCAGCTCATTCCTGGTATGCTCGTCCTCGGAGTCGGGATCGGGCTCTTCTATTCCTCTGTGACGACGGCCGCCGTGACTGCGCTAGACGCGTCCCAGTCGAGCCTGGCTGGCGCCATCATCTACATGGCGAACGTCGCGGGCGGGGCCATCGGCCTCGGGATGAATACCGCCATCGTCGCGACCTCGGCTTCGCTCTCGGAGGGCATCAGCAAGGCGTTCGTCGTGAACGGCGCGTTGGCCGCCGTGGGCGTGGTGCTTAGTGCCCTGTTCATGCGAGGTCGGCCCCCCGCTCTCTTGGCCGATCGGGCTCAAGAAACGCGCTGAACTTCGCGGTACTAGATGTTGCGTGCGCTACCATCGTACTCGGCGACGCTGACGCCCGCATGAACCAACTGGCTGCATTGGCATCGCGTGCCCAGCTTGAGTGCTGAGCGGCCGGGAGGTACGCTGCACTCCGACATGGCCGCGTCGCCCAACGAGCTGGTTCGCGCGCTCGAAGGCAACCTTTGGTCGTTCGGGCGCAACCTTGGCTCAGGGCCCGGCGGCCGGGTCGTCGATACTGAGACACGACTCGTAGTTCACACGCCGGTCCCGAACCCGCCCTACAATGGTATCTGGCGGTTCGGCGATGAGGGCGGCGCGTCGTTGCTGGAGCAGGCAGCACCAACGTGCTTCACGCCACACCGATTGCACGCGCTCTCTACGAACGACTTCGCTATCGCACGGTCGCTTCCGTCCGCGTGTTGGCCGACCCTGGAACGCCGCATTTCTGACGCTCTCTCAGCTCATCAGGCTTCTGTGCGCGTCTTGGGATTCGCAACTGCGGCAACCACGGCCTCCGCCGATTCTTCTGGCCAGGTGACGGAGAGACCGCTCCACCGTCTGGACGAGCGTCGGCCAGAGGCCCGCCGCGTCCGTGTACGTGTCGATGATGGCGGCGGCACTGTTATGCGTGGTGCGCTCGAGCAGGTCGGGGCGTGCTCCGCCTCGGCGGCAATCCGTGATGAAGACATCGCAGCGCGGTTGCCTTGCCCTTGGCGGTGAACGCCACGGACACTCCACCGCCACTGTCCGAGATCTTGGCTCCAGCGGTAGGACTCGAACCTACGACCAAGCGATTAACAGTCGCCCGCTCTACCAACTGAGCTACGCTGGAATGGCTGCGAGGGATAGCGTGCCCACGGGGGCTGTCAAGGGCAGAAACCAGGGTATCCGGGTGCCTTCAAGGCCTGCGGCAGAGGAAGACCTCGTCGGTCTCGCCTTGAGGTAAGGACCGCCGAATTCGGCGAACTTCGTAGCCTACCGCACTGAGCACGTTCTCCCAGAGCGACCTCGAGAAGAAGCCCTCGAGATGGACGTCGTGAACCTGTCGTACCTCCGAGTCTTCGCGGAGCAGGAAGGCGTAGTCGACGCGATAGACGTCGTCCGTGGGGTCGGGGTCCCAAACCCACTCGAGGCACCGCATCGCACGGGATCCGTCGCGGCCCTCGTGGAGGGTCGCTTCTTCCTCGAACGAATCGCGCACGTAGTCGGGGGCGAAGAGGGCGGCCCCGTCGGGACGCGTGTGGACGAACGCGGTCGCGGCCGCAGCTTCTAGCTGTCGCACACTGGTCATGTAGACCACGGCATCGTGCACGAGGACCGCGTCGAACTCGCGCCCGAGTCGTAGTGTGCGCATGTCTCCAGCGATGTGCTCGCAGTCGGGGTTGATCTCACGGCTCAACCCGAGCATCGCCTCCGACGTGTCGACGAGAGTGCACTGGAAATCGCGTTTCAAGAAGTGCGCGTTGTTGCCCGCGCCGGCACCGAGCTCGAGGAGGGTCGGTTGCTCGTGCGCGACGTGCTCGCGCAGTGCGTCCCGGATTTCGGTCGCCTCGTTTTCGTGGTCGCTCACGGGATCGATGAGCCGGTACCAGGGCGCCAACTCATCGTAGAGCCGCATCGAGCTAGTGGGCCGCGCCCTGGTGCTCGGTCGCCGCGTCATGGAACACGGAGCCGAGATGTTTGACGAGTTCCGGGACGATTCGCTCGTGCGCGTCCTCTTGGAGGTAATGGCCGGCGTCTGGGAGGCGCAAGACATGGGCGTTCGGGAAGTCGCGAAGCCACAGGTCGTCGAGGTACTCGGGCAGGAACGCGATGTCTTTCATGGCCCAGGCGATCATCGTCGGTTTGTCGCTGAGTTTTTTCAAGCCGCTTTCGACTTCGCCGAGGAACTCGGCAACGCGACCCGTGGAGTCCGCCGGAATCTCACGCGGGAACACCAAGATCGACGTGCGCGATGCGTAGCTCGGGTGCGGCGCCAGGTAAGCGGCCTTCATCTCTGGCGTGATGCGGTCTTGGTGCATGATGCCCGCCTTGAACAAGAAACCGCGCACGAACAGATGGGCGCTCTTGACCATCGCTTCGCCGACACCGGGCGTGCGAAACAAATGGAGCGGAAGGGGCAGGTTCACCTTTCCGGGAGGACGGTGTGCCGCTGTGTTCAGGATGCAAAGCGCAGCGATTCGATCCGAGTGCCGCGTTGCCCAGTAGAATCCGAGCGCGCCACCCCAGTCTTGTGAGACCAACGTGGCATCGCGGAGGTCGAGCGATTCCAGCAGGCTCTCGAGGCGCTGGGCGTGGCGCGGGACCTGATAGACCCGGGCGTCTTTGGGCTTGTCGGATCGGCCGAACCCCAGGTGGTCGGGTACGATACACCGGTAGCCCGCGTCCGCCAGAGAGGGGATGAAGTTCCGGTAGAGGTAGCCCCATGTCGGGTTTCCGTGAACCATGACCACCGGTTTCCCGTCTCGGGGCCCTTCGTCCACGTAGTGCATTCGACCGTCGGGCGAGTCGAAGTATTGGGGAGAGTACGGCCACGTTCCCCCGAAGGTCCAGTCAGTTGATGCCATCGCGTCCTCCTCGAACAACCACCGGCACGGATCATGGGGATGGCCCGAACGGCGTCAACGGGCGGTTTGCGCGGCAACCGCGGCACGTGGACCACGGACTGGAGCGCGACGGCTCGGCCTGACACACTGATGCTTCGGCACCCATGAGTTCCAATCTTCACACGTTCATTGTGTCCGACATGCATCTGGCCGATGTGCAGGAGCCGGACCCGCGTCGACCCCATTGGATGGCCTACAAACGGCGCGAGTTCTTCATCGACGAGGACTTCGCGCGGTTCCTCGAGTACGTGCAGCGCGAATCGGATGGGCCGATAGAGCTCATCTTGAACGGCGACATTTTCGACTTCGACAGCGTGACCACGCTTCCTGAGGACGGTCGCTACGTCGATTGGCTCGAGCGCCTCCGTGGGCTCTCGAGCGACGAGTGGAAGAGCGAGTTCAAGATGAAGGTCATCATCGAGGAGCATCGACGTTGGTTCGAAGCGCTCGGAGAGTTCGTTCGAAACGGACATCGGGCAGTTTTCGTCATCGGGAACCACGACCTCGAGCTTCACTGGCCGTCGGTGCAGCGCTTGATCTGCGACGCGCTCGGCGTGGAGGTTCCACTCGGGCTCCTCGAGGAAGGCGCGCGAAACCCGCAGGAAGGCCTCGCGCAGGACTCGGGCGAGCGGATGTCCAGCCACGACCCCGTCGTATTTTGCAACTGGTTCTACCTCAGCGGCGACGACACGTACGTGAGCCATGGCCACCAGTACGATCCCAACTGCGTCGTCCCCGATCCGATCGATCCTCTGATCGAGGTACACGGTACCCCCCGCGTGCGAATCCCGTTCGGGGATCTGGCTGCGCGGTACATGATCAACGGCATGGGGTACTTCAACCCGCACCAGTCCGAGAACTACATCATGAGCGCGGCTTCCTACGTGAAGTTCTTCTACAAGTACATGCTTCGAACGCAGCCGCTGCTTCTATGGACGTGGCTCTGGGGGGCCTACGCCACGCTGTGGATCTCGCTTCGCACCCATTGGGTTCAGGCCATGCGCGACCCCTTGCTGGTTGACGACAAAGTCCGTTCGATCGCCATGCGTTCTCAGGCGACGCCCTCGATGGTGCGAAAGCTCAACGCCGTGCACGTGGCTTCAGCCACCGACAGTCCGTTCCGAATCGCCCGAGAACTGTGGCTCGACCGTGCGTTCTTCTTGCTCGCCGCGCTGTTTCTGGCGTGGCAAGTCGTTCTGCACATCAACATCGCCTGGCCGATCAGCCCGCTCTGGGTGTTCGTCCCGCTCGCCCTGTTCATGTTTCCGTACGTGGCCTACGCGTCGTCGGTGAAGCCCACGGTGTTCCAGGCACCGCTTCTCAGCGAGGAGCGCGCCGAGCTCATTTTCAAGATCACGGGCATGCGGCGTGCCGTGTTCGGCCATACCCATCAGCCCAAGTGCGAACAAATCGGCCCCATTGCCTTCTACAACGGGGGCTTCTGGTCGCAGGCATTCGCCGATCCGGAATGCACCGTACGGCTCGGCGCGCAGACGTTCGTTCGCATCGGGCCTCGCCGCGACGGTCAGGGTCGCATCGCAGAGCTCTGCGAGTGGAAGGCTGCCGCAGAAAAACCATGTCGCTGTCTCTGCGGAGACCCAGATACCGCCCCCGACATCAAGGCCGCCTGACCCTGCGATTTTGTGCACGCACGTTTGCCCGCGGTGGCGCGGAGTGCCATGCGGTGCTGCGTGAGCACGGGCGAGCGAGTCGGTGAAGGGGTCAGACAGATGATTGAAAGATGGCCTGTGACCGCGGACGATGGACACACCCTCGAACTGCTCGTGGCGATACCTGAGGCACCTAGGGCGTTCTACGTGTTCGTTGCGGCCCTCGGGGTCGAGGCGCGCTATTACACCGGGTTCGCGGAAGCGATGGCCGCCAAGGGGATTGGCGTGGCGCTCTGCGATCTTCGGGGGAACGGGACGAGCAGCCTCCGCCCGAGACGAGCGGTCGACTTCGGGTACCGGGAGATCGTCGAGTCCGACATTCCGGCCGCGCTCCGCGTGGTGCACGAGCGGGTGTCGCCGTCCGTCCCGCTTTTCGTGGGAGGGCACAGCCTCGGCGGGCAGCTCATGTTGCTCCACGTGGCCGCCACGGACCCCGACATTGCAGGCATGATCCAGGTGGCGTGCGCGATTCCGTACTTTCGAAGCTGGTTCGGGTTCACCCGTGCGTACATTTTGTTTGCCACGGTGCTGTTCCCCGTCGTCGGAACGTTGATGGGGTATGTACCCGGCAAGCGACTTGGCTTTGGCGGCACGGAAGCCCGGACGCTGATGCGCGACTGGTCCCGCAACGCTCGTAGCGCGCGCTACGAACCCATCGGCAGCCAGGTCGACTACGAGGCTGCGCTTCGCGAGGTCGATGTCGACCTTCTGACCGTCAGCATTGCCGGCGATTCGATGGGTCCGGCGAATGCCGTCGACTTCACCTTCGAGAAGGCTCCGAAGATTCGCGGCCATCGCGTCGAGGCGACGCTGTCCGAACCCAAGCCGGGCCCGGGGGCCCACGTTCGCTGGGCGCGCGACTCGCAGTCGGTCGTGTCGTCGATATCCGGTTGGATCGACAAAAAGTGACGGGAATGTAACAGGAGCACTTCCTGCGGCGCTGGTCCCGACGTTTTGGTTGGGATATCGTCCGCCTCCATGCGAAGCCCAGTGTTCGTCTCGCTCTCTTGCCTTGCTGCGCTCGTCGTCCTTGCCTCGTGCGGTGACGGGCGATTCCCGGGAGAGGCCGGCAATGACAGCACACTCGTCGGTGGCCCCTGCATGGACGGTCTCGACTGCGACTTTCTTCTTTGCCAGATGGGGTCGAGTTTCCCGGGTGGGATCTGCACGCTCTCCTGCGGGAACGACAACGATTGCCCAAGCGGTTCGTCCTGCGGTGGGCTCGAGACCGGCTGGATCTGCCTCGTCGACTGCAGCGCAAGCGACGACTGCCGAGAGCAGTGGACCTGCGAAACGGTGCCGAGGCCTCCAAGAAGCGCCGACGACGAGAATCCGGGCAGCTTTCAGGGCTGCATCGGGCTCCCGCTCGACTCCTAGGCTATCCACGCACGGTTTTCGTGTGGTAGGGCTTCGACGATGGGTCGTTCTAGGTGGCTGGTCGCCGGTGTTGTTCTGTTGGGTCTTCTGATTTGGGGCCTTGCGGGGCTCGGCGCGTTTCGCTCGCCGGAGGACCTCGACGAGGCTGCGGGAGACGTCGACCCCGGCGTACTCGGGGAACCGCCTTTCGAGCCTGAGGGGCAGGGTGGGGAGGAAGGGGACCGAGAACAAGCCCGCGCTCCTCAACGGGGGGACCACTCGCTCGCGCTTTCAGGGCGTGCGTCCGTCGTCCTCAGCGACTTCGCGATGAACGACAAGCAGGGACGCGAGGTGCTTCGCGTGGAGCGGATGGAAGGACACTTCGACGTCACCGCGCTTCGGCGCGGCGTCTACCGGATGCGAAAGGCCTCCGTGCAGGGAATCGAGGTGACGCTCTACCGTGACGCGACGGGCCAGGTGTCGTTGACGCACGCCCTTGGAGAGACTCCTCCTCCTGTTCGTCAGGGGCTCCACCTCCCGCCAGAGAAGAAGCCGGAGGAAGACCCGTGGCTTCTGGAGATCGGCCCGGTCGACGTCAGAGACGCGACCTTGACCCTCGGGTTTACGGAAAAGCCGGTCCAGTTTCACGTCGAGCACGCCAAGATCATGGTCCGCCGGAGAGCCAAAGACGACGGACCCATGATCTACATCGAAGACGTACACGGGACGATGACGAAGCCCAAGCCTCTCCCGAAGCCTGTTCGCATCGCCTATGCCAACGGTTTGGTGAAGCTTGCGGGGGAGCCGCTGGTCGACCTGACGGCGCGAACTTGCATCGGCCGTGACGAGCTTCGCGCGCATGCGGTCGTCCCAGCGCGTCAGGAAGCCGTTACGATGACGGTCGACTCTCAGGGGCTGGTGGGCGCGCTTGGGCGAATGGGTCTAAAGATCGCCAGTCGCCGCGAAAGCGAGAAACTCCACTACGTGCATAAGCCCGTCAAGATCGAGGGCGGCCCGGGCTGTCGAGACAAGGATGCCGATCCCGCGAAGGACGCCGAGGCGCAGACCGACGACTCCGCAGCAAACTCGTCACCGAACAAAGGTTCGCGCAGCTCCGAAGCGCGCGACGCGAAAGGTGCAAAGGGTGGTGCCGAGGCGCACGACGCGAAGGGTGCAAAGGGCGGTGCCGAGGCGGATGAAGCGAAGGATGCGAAAGCCGGTCCCGAAGCCCGCGAAGAGCGACGCGAGGAGCGCAAGGAACGGCGAAAAGAGTAGGCGACCGTGACGGGGGCGCGGGGGCGTCTCCTCCCCTGCTGTCGCGCCGACGTCGCCACGGCCGCCATTCAGAGCGTCGCTCATACGACGAGGCCCTTTGCAGCCGCCGTCACAACGCCAGGTTCCGCCTGCGCGAAGGCATCGTAGAGGGCCACGAGGCTCGCGGTTACCGCCTCGAGAATGCCAAAGGCAAATCCGAAGTCGCTCAAGTCGAGCGCGCTGGTGAGGTCTTCGATGAAGGTTTCGAACTGGATGTCTCGGGTTTGGGTATGCATCGTCTTCTCCTTGTTTCGTTTGGGTTAGGCTGCCGCCCGCTCGTCGCGCGATGCGTCGATGAAGCCGACAGAGAGTTGGTTGACGTAGTCGTCGCGGAGGATTCGCTGGTGACCGAGTCCGTGCGTGCGCACGAAGGTTGCGCCGGGCCATGCGTCCGCGATGTCTTGTCCCGACTGTGGAGGGACGTGGCCGTCATCTTCGTCGTGGATGACGAGCAGGGGCGCGCGCATGGTTGGCGCGAGCCGATCGGCCCGGAGCGCGGGAAGCTTGCGCCCGACCGTGGTTTCGATTTTCGTTCGCACGCGAGCGTGAACCGCGTCTGAGATGCCAATGGCCTGGGCAAAGAACGTGACGAACGCCTCGGGGTTCGAAGGCGGCGAGATGAACACCGCTCGCTCGACGACGAGGCCTTCCGAAAGCGCGATTGTCGTTGCTGCGCCACCCATCGAGTGGGCGACGACGCCATAGACCGGGCCCACCGCGTCCGAGACTCGCCGAATCGCGTTGGCGATCTCAGGAAGCGAGCTTCGGCGCCCGGGCGATTCTCCGTGACCGGGTGCGTCGAAGGCCACCACCTGGTAGCCGCGCGAGACGAGCGGCGACACGAACGGCGCCAACTGGCTCGCGCGCCCATTCCAGCCGTGGACCAGAAGAACGACCGGGCCTTTGCCCCAGGACCAGGCGGAGAGGCCGTCGACCGAGAATCGTTCTCCATTCTCGAACACCTCTCGCTGGTCGGCCTTGGGCGCCGTGCGACGAGTGGAGAAAAACAGCCGGGCCGCCAGGGACGCGGTCGCCTCGGGCGCGACCACGCTCCCCGCCGAGAACGGTCCTGTGATCCAGCGTGGGGCGCGCTTATAAAAAGATCGAACGTTCGTGCTTTTATTGGATGTCTGCAATATACTGTCGTGAGTCGGTTCCATGGGTCTCTCCTCGCTAGTGAGAGCGCTCGAGAAGCGCGTTGAACGCTTTTTCGGCGCGCGCGGGAGCGTCGCTTCGTCCGAGGAGACGGCCCGCGTAGTGAAAGGCGTTGGTGATGGAGGCGAACTCGAACGCGAACTGCTCGACGTCCAAGTCCTCTCGGAAGTGGCCTTCCTGGATGGCGATCTGCGCCGCGCGCTCGACGGTCTCCTGAAAGTCGTTTTGGGTTTCCACCAGCGCATCGCGGGCCGGTCCGGGCTGGTCGTCGAGCTCGGCGCCGAGCGCATAGAAGATGCAGCCGCCAGGCAGCGCTTCCTCCCACTGCCGCATCGTCCGTTCGAACAGCGCGCGAACCCGGGGCTCGCCGCGCGGCTCTTTGAGAGACGGCGCCACCACCATGTCGACAAAACGCTCTGCGGCCGATCGAATCACGGTGAGCTGAAGCTGTTCCTTGGAGCCGAAGTGCGCGAACAGGCCGCTCTTCGACATGCCCGTGGTTTTGGCGAGCGCGCCGATCGACAGCGAGCCGATCCCGCCCACGCTCGCGAGCTCGAGCGCTTCGTCCACGATGGCCTGCTTGGTTTCGGTGCCTTTCGACATGAACTCAAAATAGCACGACCGTTCGTGCTGTCAACAAAAAACACCGTGCTCCTGTTTCCGCCGAGATTCCAGTAGGTTGAGCGTCCTGGACGCGTGACCAGCGTGCTTTTCGTACGCCCAGTTGCCAAGAATCGGCCGGGTGGTCTAAACATCGGACACGTACCGACCGTCCGAAGCGTGACACATGGCGGACGAAACTCGGCGAGGCAAAACGGAAGTACACGGGATGGGCATGAGCAAGACGACGACATGGGCCGTCGCCCTCGCGCTTGCGTGTTGGCTCGCTCCGGCCTTCACCCTGGCGGAGGTGACCGATCCCGCCGCCAAGAACACGCTGACCATTCAGGTCAATGGAATCCGAGAGCCTGGAGGCCGACTCGCGTGCGCGCTTTTCTGGAAGAACAAGGGTTTCCCAAGAAAGCACCGGCGCGCGCTCCGCCGCACGTGGGTCGAGGTGAAAGACGGGACGGCGACTTGCGTATTCAAGCGCACGGGCCTCGGTGAGTATGCGGCTTCGGTGTTCCTGGACCTGAATCGCAACGGAAAGCTCGACACCGACGCCATCGGGAGCCCGAGTGAGCCGTGGGGCGTTTCGCGGAACGCGAAGGCCAAGCGATTCGGCCCGCCCATCTTCAAGGATGCGAAGTTCGATTACGCCGGCGGGCCGGTGACGATCGAGATTGACCTGATCTACGACGACTGAGGGTCGCGGACGGAGGTCTCGAGCGCCTCGAGCTTTTCTTCGATGCCGTCCCACGCTGGGCCGAGCATCGACAGTACGTCGTCCTGCGCCTGCTTCCAGAGCCGGTAGGCCTCGTTGTAGGTGGCCACCCCCTGCGAAGTGAGGCGGGCGTAGCGTTTCCGTGCGTCGCCCTCCTCGGTGAGGTCGACGAGTCCATCGCGAACGAGGGGCTGCAGGCTTCGGCTGATCGTGGATTGGTCCGTGCCGAGCGCGTCGGCGAGTTCGCTCACGGTCAGCGCGCCGGCTCCGCGGAGCGCCGCTAGGAGCGGCCACTGAGTGATTCGGATGCCGGCACCTCGCATCCGGTCGTTGTAAAACGCAGTGAGCGCGCGGCTCGTGCGGCGAACCCGAAAGCCCACGCAGCCAAGCGGCGCCATCACGTCGACCTGGGAATCCCCGTCCATGACATGAATATGCATCGGTTTACACGGACGGCAAGGGTCGTGCCAAAACAGGTGTATTTTCAGGACTTGACAACGTCTAGTCAGTTTCTACATGCATATGCATCGTCATCTAGGTGGAGGCTTCGATGCACAGATTTCAGTTCAACAACCCATCCGTCGCCCTTTTGGGGCTCGTCGTTGCCACCTTGGGCCCGGCGATCGGGTGCGAGCGCGGCGGCAACCATGCTGCGGCGGAGTCCGCACCGCTTCTCGTAGAAACCGTTCCGATCGAGCAGCTCCAAACCTACGAGGTGCGTCGGCTGTTCAGCGGGGTGGTTCGCAGCCGCCGCGCGAGTCAGCTCGGTTTCGAGCGGGGCGGAACGGTGTCGAAGGTCCTGGTCGACGAAGGTGACCGCGTCGAGGAGGGCCAGCTGATAGCTCGCCTCGACACCGCTCAGCTTCGCGCCGCTCGGAAACGCGTGGCGGCGGGCCTCGCCGAAGCACAGGCGGGCGTAGGCATCTCGACGCTGACCGCGGAGCGACTCGCCCAGCTTGCCGACGAAGAGTTCATCTCACGACAGTCCGCCGACGAGGCGAGGTTCGGTCTCGAAGCGGCGGAAGCCAAGAAGCTCGAGCTCGAAGCCGCTCGTGCGCAGATCGACGTCGAACTCCAGAAGTCCAAGCTGTTCGCGCCTTTTTCAGGAGTCGTATCGGCGCGGCTCGTCGACGAGGGGACCGTGGTTGCTGCAGGAACACCCGTCGTGCGGTTCCGCGAAAGCGATGAGAAAGAGGTCGTCGTGGGCGTGCCGACGTTCATCGAGTTTCCCGTTGGCAGCGAACAGGAGCTTGACATCGAGGGTCGCCGCGTCGCCGCACCAGTGACGGCCGTCGTCGATGACGTCGACGCGCGCACGCGCACCGTGACAGTCATTCTCGAGCTACCTGATGACACCAACGTTGCCGAGGGGCAGATGGTGCGGCTCGTTCATCGGCGCGAGGTCGAGGGCGTCGGGTTCTGGATCCCGACCACGGCGCTCACTCAGGGTTTCCGGGGGACGTGGACAGTCTATTCCGTGAAGACCGACGGAGAGGATTCGGTCATCGCGCGTGAAGCCGTCGAGGTGCTCCACAACGAAACCGACCGGGCGTTCGTCCGCGGCACGCTCGAACCTGGCGATCGTGTGATCTCGACTGGCCTTCATCGTGTCGTTCCCGGACAGCGCGTCCGGATCGACGACCCAACGGTGGTTGTGAAGGAGGCGGCGCCATGATGCTGTTCTTCCGAGAGCCACGCATGCTTGCCACGGCCGTGGGCTTGATTCTCGTGGCCGGGCTCTCCGCGCTGGCCACCATCGTTCGTCAAGAGGACCCGACCATCACCAACGGGGTCGCAATCATCGTTGCGCCATTCCCTGGCGCCAGCGCCGAGCGTGTCGAGGCGCTCGTCACGGACAAGATCGAGGAGCAGATGCGAGAGCTCTCCGAAATCGAGACCGTGACGTCGACCTCTCGGAACGGGGTGGCGGTCGTCGGTCTTGAGCTCGACGAGCAGATCCAAGGACGTCAGGCCGACGAGGCGTTTTCCAAGGCGCGAGACGCGCTCAACGACGCCGTCGCCAACTTCCCTCCGGGGCTTCCTGCGCCCACGTTCGATGACGAGCGCTTCGGCGCCTACTCGTTGATCACGGCAATCACCTGGTCGATGCCCGGTGAACCGAACCGCGGCATCTTGAAACGGTTTGCCGACGAGCTTCAGGACGTTCTCCGCGACGTTCCAGGAACCGACGCGGTCCGGGTGTTCGGCGCCCCGGCTGAAGAGATCAGCGTCACCTTCGACTCCGAAACCCTTGCGGCGGCGGGCCTCACGACCGGTCAAGTAGCCAGGGCCGTGTCGGGCGCAGACGCCAAAGTATCGGCAGGCGTTCTTCGCGGAGACCGAAACAACGTGCTGATCGAGGTCACGGGTGAGCTCGATTCGCTGGAACGGATTCGGGCGATTCCCCTCACGCAGGCTCGCGGCGGTGCACTTCTGACCCTCGGCGACATCGCCGAAGTGCGGCGGTCGGTTCAAGAGCCTGCGAGCGACCTCACCATCGTGGACGGAAAGACCGCGGTCGTCGTCGGGGCCAAGCTTGCCGACGGCACCCGGTTCGACGTTTGGTCGGAGCGCGCCCAGGCGCGCATCGACAAGTTCCAGGCGGAGCTTCCGGACGGCTTGTTGCTCAGCACAGTGTTCGACCAGGGGAAGTACACACAGGCGCGACTCTCCGGACTGGTGAACAACCTCCTCGTCGGCTTTGTGCTGGTAGTCTTGGTTCTCTTCCTGACGCTGGGGGTGCGGTCGGCTCTCATCGCAAGCGCGTCGCTTCCCCTCGTCAGCCTGGCGGCGATCTTCGTGCTTCGCGTGATGGACGTTCCCATCCACCAGATGTCGGTCACCGGACTGATCGTCGCGCTCGGACTCCTGGTGGACAACGCCATCGTCGTCGTTGATTCGATCCGATCGAAGCGCATCGAGGGGCTCGATGCGGAGACCGCCGTCGAGCAGAGTTTGAGGCACCTACGGTCCCCTCTTCTGAGCTCTACGCTCACTACGATTCTCGCGTTCGCGCCAATCATCTTGCTGAAGGGTCGCGTGGGCGAGTTTGTCGGAGCGATTGGCTTGAGCGTCATCATTTCGCTTGCGATCTCGTACGTGTTCGCCATGACCATCGTCCCCGCGTTCGCCGGGCGATTCTTGAAAGGTGACGACGCGGGCTCGGCTTCCAGCTTCGTTCGCGACGGGCTCACCTTCCCGCGCCTCCGCGAGCGCTTCGAACGGTCGCTCGACTGGAGCCTCGCCCACCCGCGTCGATCGATGGCGTTGGTTTCGGTGCTGCCGGTGCTCGGCGTACTCGGCGCGCTGACACTCCCTCAGCAGTTTTTCCCTCCCGCCGACCGAGATCAGTTCCACATCGAGATGCGCCTCCCGCAGCAGGCTTCCATCGAGGAGACCACGCAGGCGACGGCTGCCGTCGAGGCAGTGCTCCGGAGCCACGACGAAGTCGAGGCCGTGACCTGGTTCATCGGGAGAAGTGCCCCGCCGTTCTACTACAACCTGAAGCAAGACCAGGACGGCAACCCGAGCTACGCGCAGGCTCAGGTAAAAGTCGACTCCGTGGAGGCGGTATCGCGGCTCTTGCCGACGTTACAGCGCCAGCTCGATGACGCAGTTCCGAGTGCGCAGATTCTGACCCGCGAGCTTCTTCAGGGGCCGCCGGTCGACGCGCCCATCGAGTACCGCATCTACGGTCCGAACCTCGACACGCTTCGGGCGCTCGGCATCGAGCTTCGGGAGCGACTCTCGCGAGTGCCCTCAGTGATTCATTCACTGTCGACCCTCACCGCCACATCGCCGAAGATCTGGCTTCGCGCCGATGAGGAGAAGACCAGCTTGGCGGGTCTCGACTTGGTGCAGATCGCCAACCAGCTCAACTACCGACTCGAGGGGATCCCCGCGGGCTCAGTGCTCGAGGACAACGAGGAGATTCCCGTGCGCGTCCGGGTCGCAGACGAGACCCGGTCAGCGCTCGACGAGATTGGGTCTACTTCCGTATTGGCGGTCGGGCCTCCTTCCCGGCAGCGTGGGTTTCCCGGGATTCCACTCGAGAGCCTCGTAGAATTGGAGCTCAGGCCGTCGCTCGACGGAGTGCCGCACCGCAATGGACGACGCGTCAACATTGTCCGCGGCTACACCGAGGCCGGTGTGTTCCCGGACGAAGCCTTCACTGCCCTTCAGGAGATACTGGCAGCCGACCCCATCGTGCTTCCTCCGGGATACCGCCTCGAAACGGGGGGCGACGCCGCCGAGCGGAGCGATGCGATGAGCAACCTCTTCGCGTACGTGCCGGTTTTGGTCTTGCTGATGATCGCCATCGTCTCGCTGAGCCTTCACAGTTTCCGGCTCGGCGGGGTCGTGTTCTTCGTCGCCATTCAATCGATGGGGCTCGGTCTGCTGAGCGTGGCTTTGTTCCGCTTCCCCCTCGGGTTCCAGGCGCTGATCGGGCTCGTCGGCCTGGTTGGCGTTGCCATCAACGCGGCCATCGTCATCAACGCCGCCCTTCGAGAGAACCGAGACGCAGTTGCCGGGTCTGCGACCGCCGTTCGTGAGGTGGTGGTATCCGAAACGAGTCGACATATCATCTCGACGACGATCACCACGTTCGGCGGCTTCTTGCCACTGATGCTGTCGGCGGGTGGGTTCTGGCCTCCGTTCGCGACAGGGATCGCCGGCGGTGTGGTGCTCTCGACGGTGGTGTCGTTCTACTTCGTTCCCGCTGCGTTTCTTCTCATCACGCGCAGGCACCCGGTGAACGACTTCGCCGAGTCCGAAACGCAAGTCGACGCCGAGCGTCTCACCCTGGAGCCCGCACAATGAGGTGGTTTTCGGCAGTGCTGGTCTCGCTCATCGTGACGTCAACCGCGTTGGCGCAGGACGTCGATGAAAACGGAGTCCCACGGAGCCTCGATTTCGATCGACTTCTCGAACAGCCGGGTCAGCAGTGGTCGATGCCTCGCATCGCCCAACGCGCGGTACAAACGGTTCATCTGGTGCAGGCGGCCGACGACCGGTTGGCGCCGGCCGTAGCCACCACGCACGAAACCAAAGCGGCCGCGATCCCAAGGATCAATCTGCGCGCTCGCTACACTCGCCTTAGTCAGATCAACCACGACCCGCTCGTCCCCCTCGACATCGACTTCGAGGCCGCGGAAGCTGAGCTCGCGCAGGTGCAAGATCCGGCGGCGCAGGTCTTGCTCGGTCAAAACCTGCAGGTCCTCGAGGCCATCTCGAGTGACTCGATCCCGGTTCCTCGGAACCGGTACAACTTTCGCGCAGCGGTGAGCTACCCACTGCTTTCACTCTTCCTCCAGATTCTGCCTGGCATTCGTTCCGCTCAGCACGGGGAAAGCGCACAGAGGTATCAGGCGAACGTGGTTCGGAACGACGTCGCGCTCGAGCTGATCGAGATCTACATGAATCACGCGAGAGCTCGAGGGGCCCTGGCGGTTGCCGAGCTTGCGGTAGAGCAAGCGGAGGAAAACCAGCAGCAGGCCGAGGCCCTCCTTCGAGGCGGCATCGGAAATCGTCCCGATGTGCTTCGCTTCGAAGCACGCGTGGCGGCCGCCGAGCGGGGTCGAGCCGAGTCTCGCGCGGACGTCGAGTCCACGGCTAACGCGCTGCGCACGCTCCTCGACATCCCGGGCACGGGCCCGCTCGCATTTCAGGAGCGGTTCATGGAGGTACCGAAGCGGGCCGTCACCGAATCACGCGACGATCTGGTAGAGGCCGCGTGGAAGCTCCGCGACGAGATGCAGGCGGCGGAGGCGCTCGTACGGTCGCGGCGCTACGCAGTTCGCGTCGCCCGCGGATCCATGGCGCCGACGCTCGGAGTGGAGGCCGGTGCCGACTACGCCAATCCGAACCCTCTTTTCATTCCGCCCATTGACGATTTCCGCACGAGCTGGAACGTCACGGCCGTAGCCAACTGGTCTCCTGACGGAACCTGGTCGGCCTCTCGTGCCAAGGAGCGGGCCGAAGCTGTGCTTCGAGAGGCGGAAGAGCAGCGTCGACAGCTCAAGGACCTGGTTCGCATCGAGGTGGTTCGCTCCTATGCCGCCTACGAGGCCTCGTTCGAGTCGGTGCGGGCGGCCATGCGGCAGGTGGAGGCCGCCGAGGAGGCCTACGACGCCAAGCGCCGTGGCTTTGAGGTGGGCGTGTTCGATGCGACCGAGGTCATCGATGCCGAGGTGGACGCGAATCGTGCGCGGCTCGCTCTGATCGACGCGGCCGCACGGCTCCGGATCCGCGAGAGCGCGCTCCGGACCGCCATTGGCGAGCACTTGTGGGAGTGACCGCGGTCGCCCTCCGTATCTCTCGAGAAAGGACCAAACCATGACTCAACGAACTCTGATGCTGGCCATACTTGGCGCGATCCTCGTACTCGGTTCTCCGGCGTTCGCCGCCGAAGGCGACGGCGTGCTCAAGGTCGAGGTTGAAAACATCGAAAACGACAAGGGCAACATCGGCTGCTCACTCTGGACGAAAGAAGATGGTTTCCCGAGCGACACCGAGAAGGCGCTCGAACGAGTGACGCTCAAGCCGAAGGACAAGAAAGCCACCTGTGTTTTCAAGAACGTGAAACCGGGAACCTACGCCGTCTCGGTCATGCATGACGTAGACGCTGACGGAGAGCTCGACTCGAACTTCGTTGGCCGACCCCAAGAACCATGGGCCGTGTCCAACAACGTTCCTGCCGAACGTTTCGGGCCGCCGAAGTTCGAAGCCACTCAGTTCAAGTACAGCGGCAAGGCCTCGACCATCAAAGTGAAACTAACGCTCTAGACGTCTGGGAGAGCGGCCGCTCTTCCTCCACCTGGGCCGCTCTCCTGGCGTCTTCCCTCATCGCGCTAAGGAACTTCAGAACGGCCTCGGCTAGCCTGGCCGTTCGGGGAGAGGCGAAAAGGTCGAAGGCGTGCTGCGCCCCGTGGAGTTCGGCGTAGAACGTCGGGGAGCGTGACGTCCGTCGTAGCGCCTCGTAGAAGTAGCGCGCGTCTTCCACCGGCGCGAGCGTGTCGCGATCGCCGTGCACGACGAGAAAGGGCGGCGCGGCTTCGTGAACGCGATCCATGGGCGAGGCCCGCTCGTAGGCCGCACGAGATTCCTCGAAGAACGACTTCATGATCCAGGGCTCGAGCATCGTCTTGCGAAAGACCGGGTCGGCCGTGTCCAAGCGGTTGGTGAAGTCGAAAACGCCGTAGATTGGGATCGCAGCTTGGACGCTGGTGTCGGCGTCTTCGAATCCGTGCTGGTACTCCGGGTCGTTGGCAGTGAGGCCCATCATCGCCGCAAGATGACCGCCGGCCGAGCCTCCCGTGCAGGCGATGAAGCTCGGGTCGACCCCATACTCTTCCGCGTGTTCACGGATCCACATCAGCGCGTACTTCAGGTCCTCGATGTGATCGGGCCAAGTGGCGCCGGGGCTGAGTCGATAGTTGACGTTGAAGCACACCCACCCGTTGGCTGCGAGGTGTCCGATGAGCGGCCATCCCTGTTCCCGTTTGTCGCCGATGACCCAGCCGCCGCCGTGAATCTGCATGATGGCGGGGCGGCCTAGGCCCTCGCCCCGCGGCATGGCGACGTCGAGCTTGAGGTCGCGCCCCGCGACACGTCGGAACACCACGTTCGTCAGGACTCGAACGCCCTTGCGCTTGAAAAGGAAGGGAAGCGCGAGCTGCAGCCCGGGAACGCGGACGGGGTTTTCGGGCTCGGGGAGCGCCCCGAGCTGCTGTTCGAAGGTGTTGCGTGCGCGACGTCCGTCTCGAAAAAGCACGTAGAGCCCGAGCCACGACACGAGCGTGATGCCGAGACCCACGCGGCCAGGCCAGGTGGCGAGCGCGCCGATCTTCAGGAACACCGCCGTGGCGATCGCCTGCCAGACGATGTGATGCAGCGCGAGCTCGGTCGTGAGCCACGAGCCGAAGAAGCTCGGCACGAACAGGACGGGGATTTTTCGCACGGGAACGAAGGCGTTCAGCGTGAACACGGCGCCGACGAGACTCACACCGAGGAACAGCCACCCGATCGTCGGTTCACTCAACCACATGCGCTCTGGCGTTCTAGCACGTTCCGAGATAAGCCGGACCCCAATGGACGATCCGAATCTGTCGTACTCCCGAATTACGCACCTTCCGGACCGACCCATACAGAGGCTCCAGCGGCCGTTCGCATCGTTTCTTCACGTCGAATCGGCAAGCGGTGTGTTTCTGCTCATCTGTACGGCCATTGCGCTGATCGCAGCAAACTCGCCCTACGCCGAGGCGTACGACCACTTCTGGCACCAGAACGTGCGTGTTGCGATCAGCGACTTCGAGCTGTCTTACCCGCTCTCGCACTGGATCAACGACGGACTGATGGTGGTGTTCTTCTTCGTCATCGGCCTCGAGATCAAACGTGAGCTCGTCATCGGCGAGCTGAGCGATCCCAAGAAGGTGGTGCTGCCTGTCGCGGCGGCCATTGGTGGCGTCGTCGTTCCCGTCGGGATCTATCTTGCGTTCCAGTACGGGAAACCGGGCCAGTCCGGTTGGGCGGTACCGATGGCTACCGACATCGCGTTCGTCGTGGGCTGCATGTCTCTCCTCGGCACACGGATTCCTCACGGGCTCAAAGTGCTCATGCTGTCCCTGGCCATCGTGGACGACCTCATGGCGGTACTCGTCATCGCGATCTTTTACACGTCCTCCATCAGCACCACGTGGCTCGGCGGGGCATTGGTTGGCCTCGTCCTCGTGGTGGCCATGAACCGACTCGGCGTGCGTTCGATTGGCATCTACTTCCTTGGCGGGGTCTGGGTTTGGCTCTGCACGCTCAAATCCGGAGTTCATCCAACGATTGCAGGTGTGGTGCTCGGCCTTCTCACGCCTGCGAACCCCTGGCTCGGGGGGCAGAAGTTCATGGGCTTCTTGCGCCACACCGACGAGACTCTCCGTGCCGAAGAAACCACGCTCGACCGAGCACGCGCCATCGTTGCCGACCTCTCCTTCGCCTCTCGTGAGGCAGTCTCCCCGTTGTTTCGCCTCGAGACCGGCCTTCATCCTTGGGTCGGGTTCTTCATCATGCCCGTGTTCGCGCTGGCCAACGCCGGGGTCGAAATCGACGTCGCGATGATCACCACGCCCGTGGCCATTGCGGTCGCTGCGGGTCTCTTCGTCGGAAAAGGGCTCGGAATTTTCGCTGCCGCCTGGGTCACCGAGAAGCTCGGCTGGGCTGCACGACCCGAGGGTGTGAGCTGGTCGATACTCGGCGGAGCGGCGCTCCTCGGCGGAATCGGGTTCACCATGGCCCTCTTCATTGCCTCCTTGGGCCTGAGCGGCGATCTCTTGGTCGAGGCGAAGATCGGTATCATCATAGGCTCGTTCCTCAGCGCTTGCGCTGGCCTCTTCGTCCTGACGCGCGTGACCCGATAGCCGTCCGGAGCCCCATGCGAATCGTTTTCTTCGTCGTAGTTCTCGTCTTCGCCGCAGTCGCTTCGGCGGACACGGCGCCCGTGTTCTATTCGTACGTGGGAGAATCGGGGAGAACGGTCTACGTCAACCGTTTCTCGCTGATCCCGCCCAACAAACGATCGAAGGCGCGAGCGGTCGATCTTTCCGAGGTCAGCCTGAACCCGGAGTTGGCCGAAGAGCTTTCCGGCGCCGTCGTCAAGGAGATCCAGTATCTCAAGAAGTCAGACCCGTGTGAGAAGGCGCGCGCGGAAGACAAGGTCGCGGCGTGGAAGCACGTTTGGTATCGGCACGGGCCCTGGATTCTATCGAGCTTTGCCGCGCTCGTGCTCCTGTTGCTATCCCCGTGGATGATTCGCCGCACTCCCCAGGGGGTGTGGGCGCGTTTCCTCATGGTTGCGCTTCCGGCACTGGCGATGACGACGCTGCTGGCGATTTCCACCACGCGCGCAAGGACGTCGCTTGCCGCCGTCGACGAGCTTGCCAAGCTCTGCGATGCCAACGAGCAGGAAGCGAGCCCGCAGACGCAGCTTCTTCGACTCAACGAGATGAACGCGTACATCGAAGAGCTTTATCGCGAGCAGTACGAGGAGCTCGAACGCATCGGAGAGATCAAGTGACGGCGCAGACTGACCTGGACACCACCCGATGCCCGCTCTGCGCGGAGCCTAATCAGTGCGCCGTGGCGGCAGGACAGGACCCATCCACCTGCTGGTGTATGACGGCCACGATGGATCCCGACGCGCTTGCGCGGATTCCCGTCGAAGCCCAGGGCCTAGTTTGCATCTGTCCGAGTTGTGCGGCGGGTGCGCTTCCCTCCGATTAGAGGTTCCGCGTTGCGGGCGGCGCGCGTGCCAAGCCTATAGAGCTTTTCGGGGCGCTGTAGTAAAACACCCTCTTCGGTGTGCAGCGACGGAGGAGGACGGCCGGCATGGGCGACAGAAAGATCAAGTTCGACGGCGAGGAGACAGACGTCGAATGGGACGAGCGACTCTGCATCCACGTCGGAGAATGCGGACGAGCCGACAACAACCTGTTCGTTGGCGGTCGCAAACCCTGGTGCCGCCCTGACGACGTGAGCCTCGACGAGGTGGTCGAGGTAGTCCATCGATGCCCGACGGGAGCCCTGACCTACATCCGTAAGGACGGCGGCCCGGCGGAGAGTGCCGCGGAAGAAAACGAAGTGCGCGTCATCTATAACGGACCGCTCTTCGTTCGGGGCGACCTCGAGGTCGACGGCGCCGCAGACGATATGGACGGTGTGAAGTTTCGCGCAGCGCTTTGCCGATGCGGCCTGTCAAAGAACAAGCCGTTTTGCGACAACAGCCATGCGGAGGGTTCCTTCACCGACTACGGAGCCGTGGGTCAGTCGGGACACGGACTCGAAGCGACCGGGGGAGCGCTCAAAGTGAGCCGCGCCAAAGATGGGCCGCTTCTCCTCAACGGCAACTTCACGATCGTCGCATCGAGCGGCCGAGTGGCTTGGTCCGGGACCAAAGCGGCCCTGTGTCGATGCGGTCAGTCGAAGAACAAGCCGTTCTGCGACGGCGCGCATAAGGATGCCGGTTTTCAAGCCGACTGAAGTCCCCAGCATCAGGAGTGACCCGTGAGCTTTTCCACGATGATGGACCGACCGCTGCTCATCTCGGACCTTTTCGAGCACGGAAGGAAGCTGTACCGTGATAGCCGAATCATCACGGTAGAGGAGGGCGACGACCGAATCGCCACGTACGCGGCCGCGGGCGATCGCACCTGCCAGCTCGCTCACGCTCTCACCGACCTGGGCGTCAATCGAGAGGATCGCGTCGCGACCTTCTGCTGGAATAGCCAAGAACACGTCGAAGCCTATTTTGCGATCTCGTCGATGGGCGCGGTCATGCACACGCTCAACATTCGACTGTTCCCCGAGCAGCTCGGGTTCATCATTAAACATGCTCAGGACAAGGTGATCCTCGTCGACGACAGCCTCGTGCCGCTCCTCGGGGCCGTCGCCAAGGACATGGCGACCGTCGAGCACATCGTCGTCGTCGGATCGGGCGACGACTCACCGCTCCGTGAGGCGCCGAACGCTCAGTTCCATCGCTACGACGATTTGCTCGCCGGCCATCCTACTACGTTCGACTGGCCAGAGCTCGACGAGCGGGCGCCCGCGTCGATGGCATACACCAGTGGGACGACCGGCGACCCGAAGGGTGTGGTCTACAGCCATCGTTCCACCGTGCTTCATTCTTACGGCATCACGTCGGGAGCGGTGACGGGACTCAACGACCGCGACACGATCCTGACCATCGTTCCGATGTTTCACGCCAACTGCTGGGGTCTGCCATATGCCGCCTGGTGGGTGGGAGCCGACTTGCTTCAGCCCACGCGGTTTCTCCAGCCTGAGCCGCTCGTCAAAATGATCGAAGAGCACCGGCCCACGTTTGCAGGTGCGGTGCCGAGCATTTGGACCGGCGTGCTCAACTACGGCGACACGCACGACGTTGACCTTTCGTCGTTTCGTCTCGTGATCTGCGGGGGTTCGGCGGTCCCGGTTTCACTCATGAAGTCTTTCGAAGAACGCTATGGCGTCACCATCTTACAGCTATGGGGGATGACGGAGACGAGTCCGCTCGGGACGCTTGCAAAGCCCCCACCGGGCGTAGAGGGCGACGAAGCCTGGGCGCTCCGAGCGCGCACAGGCCGCCCGGTTGCTGGGGTCGAGCTCCGAATCGTCGGCGAGGACGGTACACCGCTCCCGTGGGACGGGGAGTCGGTCGGCGAGATCGAGGCGCGAGGCCCGTGGGTGACGGGCAGCTACTACGGCGTGGACGCGAAAGAAAAGTTCCACGACGGATGGCTCAGGACGGGCGACGTTGGGTTCATCGACGAACGCGGCTACGCGCAGATCACCGATCGTGCGAAAGACGTCATCAAGTCGGGGGGCGAGTGGATCTCGTCGGTCGAGCTCGAGAACACGCTAATCGCACATCCTGAGGTTGCCGAGGCGGCCGTCGTGGGGGTTCCTGACGAGAAGTGGGACGAGCGGCCCCTTGCGTGCATCGTCCGAAAGGAAGGCAGCGCCGTCTCGATCGAGGAGCTCCGCGACTATCTCACCGACAAGGTCGCCAAGTGGTGGCTCCCCGAGCGCTGGGCATTCATCGACGAGATCCCCAAGACGAGTGTGGGTAAGTTCGACAAGAAGGTTCTTCGTCGTCAACATGCTGAGGGCGAGCTCGACGTCGTCGCGAGCTAGGTCCGTCGTACAAAGGTCAGCAGCAGGGGAGGGCGCTTCGGGTCTCCTCGGCCGCGTGTCTCAGCAGGCCGAGGCTCTCGATCACCTGGGATCGTTTGCGCTTCGGGATCCGGTCGAGGATCAACTTGATGCTCTGTTCCGTCAGCGCGGCGAGGCGCTTGGCCTCTCGTTCGCCCTCCTGCGTCAATCGGATCGCGAACCGACGGGCGTCTTCCTCACTCTGCACACGCTCAACGAGCCCGCGCGTTTCGAGCCCGTCGACGAGACGAGTCATGGCGCCCTTCGTGACTCGCGTCTGCGCGGCGAGGCTCGAAACGTCCCACGACCCCGACCGTAGCGTCTGCAGAAGCACACACTGGGCCGGGGTGACAGTCCCGCAGCACACCTGCTCTCGCTCGAACATGGCGAAGAGGCGGCAGAACGCGACCACGTCGTTGAATACCTCGCTCATGCCTTGAAGGCCGTGATCGAGTAGCTGAAAACGGTATCTGCAATCGCTTCGATGCGGTCTTCACCAATCAGCGCAACCGCGGACTTCCACATGGGGTCTTGGAGCCCGGCCGTGATGAGGCCTCGTGCGGGCGTCCGCGTGAAGTCGACCTGCTCGAATCCCGCGTCACGAACGTGGCCGAGGTACTGCTCCTCCGTGAGCGCTCCACCGACGCACGCGATCCACGTCGGAGCCAGCTCTGCGATGTTCTCGGGGAGCGCCTCGCTCAGGACGATGTCGCTCACAGCGAGTCGCCCACCGGGCTTCAGAATGCGATGTGCTTCTCGGAAAACCTGGGCCTTGTCGGGGCTCAAGTTGATCACACAGTTCGAGATCACCACGTCCACCGAGGACGACGCGACCGGGAGGTTCTCGATCAGACCCTCTCTGAACTCCACGGTTCGCGCGTAGCCCGCGTTCACCGCGTTGGTTCTGGCTCGTTCGAGCATCTCTGGCGTCATGTCGACTCCAATGAAGCGACCTTCTGGTCCGAGCTTCGGGGCTGAAAGCAGGGCGTCGAAGCCAGCACCGGAGCCAAGATCAACAACGACCTCCCCTGGCTGCAGACTCGCTAGAGCCGTCGGGTTGCCGCACCCGAGGCCTAGATTTCCTTCCGCCGCAGGTCCCTGAATGTCCTCTTTGGAGTAGCCGATCTGCGCCGCGGTGTCTTCGTGGGCCGTCGGTACGGTGCACGCCGCGTTCTCTACGGATGCGCTTGGGCCGCAACACCCGGTCCCCTGCTTGGCGACCTCCCCGTATCCTTCTTTGACGATCTCGTGAACTTGTTTTTGGTCCATGGTTTTCTCCAATGGTTGAAGTATGCAACCAAATAGTTGCAGCTGTCAACTAAAATCGTCAACCCCCGAATCGCAAGAAACCTCAGTCGAGTTCCCGCAGGAACCCGATCAGGCGTTCGACGAACATCCGTTGGTTCTCTCGGTGGGGCCAGTGACCGGTTCGCGGGACGACCAGCAGGTCGCTCGGCCCATCGAAGCGACCTAGGGATTTCTTGTACGGGCCGATGTGCCCTCCAAAGTCGTGTGCGCCGGCGACGAGCAGACCCGCTGTTTGAAGGCGGCCGTCAAGTCTCGGGTCGATCTCCGTGGACAGTGCGCGGTAGTAGTCGAGGGTGCCCTCGAGCACGCGTGGATCAAGAGCGGCCTCTTTGAAGCGTGCGACCGACGCGTCGCGCTCAGGTCCTTTCCAGCGCGGAGCCCATCTTCGGTAGAGCGCGTCGATGTAGGCAAAGTCGTTCCGCCGGGTTGCGCTGTCAGCCCACGGCAACTTGAAGAACAAGAAGTGGCGCGCGAGGACGAGTGCCCCGACCGCTTGCAGGGCGTTCTTGGGTTTGAGCGTGCTCGGGTGAGGGATGCCGATGGGAACAATTGCCCGCACGCGTTCGGGGGCTAGCGCCGCCGCTCCCCAGACCACGGACGCCCCCCAGTCGTGACCCACCAACACCGCCGAATCGAGAGAGAGCGCGTCGAGGAGCCCAACCGCGTCTTCGGCAAGGTGGACGGCGTCGTAGGGTCGCCCAGGGACTAAGGTGTCCGGGTGGTAACCGCGAAGGTACGGCAAGATGGTTCGGTAGCCCGCGTCGTTCAGCCGAGCCGCGATGCTTGCAAACGAGTGTGGGAGATCGGGGAAGCCATGAAACATGACCACCGCAGGCCCTTGACCGGAGTCGCAGACTCGCCACGTTTGACCGCCTCGCGTGACGGTGTCGAACTCTGATTCCACGAGCATGAAACCTCCGGGCTGCCGCTCGCTGGGTGATACTCCTCGGTCGACCGTTTGCAAGAGTTGACCCTCGTGTTTTCTGGGCGTACTTAGTCGTCCGACGGGCACGCTCCCCGGGTGCGCTCGTTTCGAGCGAAGTAGGTGAGCCGTGCCATCCACCCTCTCTGATTTCCTGCAAGACCGTCAGCTACTGAGCGACATCATTGCTACAATCGTGCTGTTCGCCTCGGTCTTCGCCCTCAGGCACGTCGCGCTGCGCTTCATCCGGCGTCGCCTGCCGAAAGACGACCAGCTCCAACTCCGCTGGAACGCCCAGATTCGAGGGGTGTTCTACGCAATCCTCCTATTCGGCATCTTTGCGATCTGGGCGCAGCAGCTTCAGGCGCTCGCTGTTTCGTTCGTCGTGCTTGCCATGGCCATCGTTTGGGCCACGAAAGAGACCATCGCCTGTGTTCAAGGCGCGGTCTATCGCGTGAGCTCCAACGCTTTTACCGTTGGGGACCGCATCAACATCGAGGGCATTCGCGGCGACGTCATCGATCAAGGCGTGCTCAGCACGTTGGTGCTCGAGGTCGGCGAGGCACACCAACGAACCGGGAGAACCATCAGCATCCCGAACAGCCTGTTCTTGACCGCGCCAGTACTGAACGAAAGCCTCGCGGGCCAGTACATGCTGCACGTCATGACGATTCCGCTCGACCGTAACACTGATCTCGCCGCTGTAGAGCAACGAGCGCTTTCCGCGGCGCGAGACGTTTGCGCGGATTTTCTCGAAGACGTGCGGCGTTCGATCGCGCTTCGCTACCGCCGTCATGGGTTGAACCCACCGCTCGTCGATCCTCGGACCACCTACCAAATGGTGGACAAAGAAACCGTGCATCTCCTACTGCGTATCCCCACACCGGTACGGCTGGAACGTGAGGTCGAGCAGAAGGTGCTGCGCGCGGTGCTCGGAGTGCCCATGGGACGCGATACGTTGGCGCCGCCACCCCCTCGGTGATACACCCTCGCCTTCATGAGCCCGTCTAGCCCGTCCGACCTCGAGGCTCGCATCGAGCGCCTAGAGTCGATCGAAGCCATCAAGGCACTGAAGGCCAGGTACTGGCACTGCTGCGACCAAAAAGACGTCGAGGGAGTCCGAGACTGCTTCGCTGATGGGCCGGTCGAGATCCACTACGACGGCCCAGTCGGGCTCGTTCACCACCGCGACGGTCTCTACGAGGTGTTCAAGAACGTCGCGTGTCAGAGCCACATCGTGGAGATGCACCACGGAGGCCCTCCATCGATCGACGTTCACGACCGCGACCGCGCGAGCGCGAGATGGGGCCTCGTCTATCACCTGATGAATACCGAGGCGGAAACCACCAGCGTCGTTGGGGGCTACTACCACGACGAGTACAAGCGGATCGACGGGCGGTGGCGGATCACCAAAGCGCGGTTCGAAGTGTGTTCCGCCGTCACCTACGGGTGGAAGGGCGGGGGCGTTCGGCTGCTGCATGCCAGCGCGTCATTGCCCAAGGAGTAAGGAGATTTGATGTCGACCGGAGAGGTTAGCGGCGAGCGGTGCTTGGTCACGGGAAGCGCCGGTTTCACAGGGAGCAACCTCGTCGGTGCGCTCCTCGATCGAGGATGCATCGTTCACGGTGTCGACAAGGCACCCGCGACGTTCGAGCATCCGAACCTCCACTGGTACCAGATCGACGTTCGCGATCGAGATGCTGTCCGGCGGGCCTGTGAGGGGGTGAGCACGATTTTCCACACGGCGGCCCTGATCGAAACGCTGACATTCGCACCCGAGAAGTTCGCCAAGCTCGTTCGGGAGGTGAACGTCGAGGGAACCAGGAACCTCCTCGACGCGTCTATCGAAGCGGGCGCGACGAGGCTGGTTCACACCAGCTCGATCATCACGGCCTGGGGGCAGGACACGCGGGGTAGCGACGAAACAATTCCCTACAGCACGGGGGAAGACCTCTACTCGTCGACGAAGGTCGCGTCCGAGCGTCTCGTGCTCGAGGCCAATGGCCGTGGCGGTTTACTCACCTGCGCCATTCGTCCCGGCGGGATCTACGGGCCCGGCGAACGAAACTTGATGGTCGGACCCATGGTCGAGGCGCTGAAGCAGGGCATCCCGGTGATCACGTTCGGAAGCGGCAAGGCGCTCATCGACTACACGTACATCGACAACCTGGTCGATGCGCAGCTTCGAGCTGCCGAGCGGCTCGTCGAGGGGTCGCCGGTGTGCGGGCAAGCCTACTTCGTCACGGACGGGCAGCCGATCAACACAGGCGCGTTCAGCATGAAGCTCGTCGAGAACATGGGTGTTCGCGCCCGACAGCTGCGTGTCCCCTCTGCGGTGGCTAGGACGATGGCGGCCGTCGGCGAGGGTGTGTTCCGGGTATTCGGTCGCCCGAAGCCTCCGATCAGCATCATGACCGTCCGCATGTGCGACATCGACAACTACTTCTCGATTGTCAAAGCCAAGCGGGATCTCGGGTATGAACCTCTCGTCGATACCCACGAAGGTCTGCGCCGGACCGCAGTCGACGCGCGCGAGTACTACGACAGCCTCTGATGAGATGCGCAGTCGTGAGGGCGACGACGTTGCACTTCGACGTGTTTTCGGCTCCCGGCCTAGGCACATCTCGTACGGGAGGAATGACCGGTGACGATCTCGCCCTTTTTTGGTAACACCAGCTCTCTTGACCCGTCCAGACGAGAACCTATGAATGGCGACATGCACCTCGGCCAGCTGGTGATCGACTTCGAGCGTGTTCGTGCGCAAACCGAGGTGCTAGCGGCACCATTGTCGGCCGAGGACCAGTGCGTGCAGAGCATGCCAGACGCGAGCCCCACCAAGTGGCACCGCGCGCACACCACGTGGTTTTTCGAAACCTTCGTGCTTCGTCCTGCAGGGGTCGAGGTGTCGTCGCCCCCCGAGTTCGAGACAATCTTCAACAGCTACTACAACGCGGTGGGGGAGCAGTATCACCGGCCGTCGCGCGGCCTACTCACACGCCCCAGTCACGACGAGGTTAGCGCCTACCGCGGGCGAGTCGATGAGGGTGTGGTGCGCCTTCTCCGTGAGGGCGTCTCGGACGCAGTTGCGCGCTGTATCGAGCTCGGCCTCCATCATGAGCAGCAGCACCAAGAACTCATGGTCACGGACGTGAAGCACTTGCTTTCACACAACCCGTCGAACCCAACTTATTCCGACGTCCCGCTTCCCCCTGCGGAAAACCCTCAGTCCTTGGCGCTCCGCTGGTCCTATCACGAGGGAGGGGTTTCCCAGGTGGGGCACGAGGGCGATGGCTTTCACTTCGACAATGAGGGCCCTCGGCACGACGTCCTCGTGCGACCGTTTTCCATTGCGCAGCGGCTCACCACCAATCGCGAGTACCTCGATTTCATCAACGACGGCGGCTACTCGCGGCCCGAGCTTTGGCTCAGCGCAGGCTGGGCGCGAGCCCAGGAAGAACGATGGCAGGCGCCTCTTTACTGGGAGCAGGCGGACGACACCTGGAACACGTTCACCATGCACGGTCGCCAGCCTGTCCGTCTCGGTGATCCCGTGAGTCACGTGAACTATTACGAGGCCGACGCCTACGCACGATGGGCCGATGCCCGCCTCCCCACCGAGCACGAGTGGGAAATCGCCACCTCTGAGCCCGAACGGGTCGGTCTCGGGGAGAAGGCACCCTGGACCCACGCGTCGCAGCCTCGAATCTACGGTGCCTGCTGGCAGTGGACGCAGTCGAGCTATTCTCCCTATCCACGCTACCGGCCGGCCGAAGGCGCCATCGGCGAGTACAACGGAAAGTTCATGTGCGGCCAGTACGTGCTTCGAGGGAGCAGCTTCGCAACACCGGCGGGGCATGCCCGCAAAACCTATCGAAACTTCTTCCCCCCAGAGGCACGCTGGCAGCTCAGCGGGATCCGACTCGCGAGAGACGAGGGTTAACCATCGATGTTTGCGTTTGACCCATTGAGCCAGGCGGAGCGAGTCCGCCTGATCGACCTCCACCCCGATCTCGGCGACCTTCGTGCGGAGGCGGTGGCCGGCCTTCAATCGAAACCGAAGTCGCTTCCCTGCAAGTATTTCTACGACTCGCTCGGGGCGCGACTCTTCGAGGCGATTACGGAGCTTCCGGAGTACTACCCCACTCGAACTGAACTCGGCATCCTCGATGACCACGTGCACGAGATGGCCGAGACGATCGGAAGTCATGCCACCCTGGTCGAGTTCGGGTCTGGCGTCGGTCTCAAGACGCAGAAGCTCCTCGACGCGCTCATCGAACCCACCGGCTCGGTGCTCATCGATATCAGCCGCGAAGCCCTCGCGGCGTCCACTGTGCAACTTGGCGAACGCTATCCCGAGATGGAGGTCGTTGGGGTTTGCGCTGATTACACGCAGCCGCTGCGCCTTCCGCGCCCGCACCGGCCGAGTGCACGGACCGTCGCTTTTTTCCCCGGAAGCACGATCGGCAACTTCACGCACGCGCAGGCTGCCGACTTCCTGAGTCGTGTCGCCGACCTCGTCGGTCCCGGCGGGGGCCTCCTCATCGGGATCGACCGCAAGAAGGACCCCAAGACGATCGAAGCGGCCTACAACGACTCCATCGGTGTGACTGCGGCATTCAACCTCAACATCCTGAGTCGCCTCAACCGGATCGGCGCCGACTTCGACCTTGCCGCCTTCCGGCATCATGCACCCTACCTACCCGAGGAAGGCCGCATCGAGATGCGCCTCGTCAGCAGGTCGCCGCAGACGGTTTCGCTCGAGGGGCACACCGTGAGCTTCGAAGAGGGCGAGTACATCGTCACGGAGCATTCCCACAAGTACGACGTCGGACAGTTCCAAGAACTCGCCGGAGGCGCCGGGTTTGAGCTCAGCCACCAATGGAGCGATCCGCGCGAGTGGTTCACGCTGTGCTTCTTGGAGGTTGCCAGAGGCGACCATGAGTGACGCCACCCGCGACCTCGCCGCGCTTTTCGAGGAAACGGGTAAAGCCCACCACGACGCGTTTTCTGCCACCGGCGGCGCCGATCCAGACTGGGCGATCTGGTACGCGAACCACCTTCACGATCGAATCGGCAAATACCTCACAGGCGACCAAACCCGTACTGACCTCATCGTTGCTCTGGTCGATGCGGCCGCCGAGCACGGCGCTCGTGGAGAGCACGAACCCTGGCCAGAGTTCTACGCGAAGTACTTCTGCGAGCGCTACGTCTGTGAGGAGGTGGAGTCTTTGGCGCTCTACTACTCGCCGACGTGCCCGTTCTGCGTTCGCGTTCTGCGGGTGATCGAAGAGCTTGGTATCGACGTAGAGCTCCGCAACACATGGGCTGACGACACCTACCGCGCCGAGCTCATCGAGGCTCGGGGCCGAGCGACCGTTCCGGTCCTTCGATGCACCAGCAGTACCCGCGATCGCTGGATGCCGGAGAGCGCCGACATCATCCGCTACTTGCGAGACCGCTTCGACTCCGCTTCGAACTCTGCCGAATAGACTTCGTCGAAATGTGCGAAGCTCTTCGGGTCGTCGCTGTACGTCAGTTCGTATCGTAGGGTCCCCCCGTTGATCAGGCTTCCGTTGGGGGCGGCTAGCTTGTCCAAGCTCTTGACCACGAAGGGGCGTTTCTTACCCGGTCCGATCTCCACGCGGCCGTTCTTGCATCGACCGTCGGGTACGAGCTGATAGCGCACCTCCCACTGGTCTTCTTCGCGACGCGCCTGATAGAACGGCGTCCCGCATACCGACTTGAGCCAGATCGGACGCCTGGATTCGTTGTGCACGCGAACCTTGAGAGGCCTCGACAAGGACGTTCGCTTTGGTCGAACTTCGACGAGGATGTCTCTTGGTTCCACCTTGACCATTCGGCGGCATCCTTTTCGGGTCCACTTGTCACTCGAGGGACACTCGCAGGGGCGGCAGGACTTGCATCGCTCGCTCGGCGGACAGTCGGGGCATCCAACGTAGCGACCTCCCGTGCGTTCGCAGAGCCGGCTCACGTCTTGGCCCCGCCTCATCAGAATCGGAGGCTCGTCGGTGAGCACGCAGGCGCCGTTGAAGCACTTCGCGAACGGCGTCTCGCAGGCTGCCTCGCAGGCCGTCACGGGCTCCGCGCCGCGGCACTCTGCCAGCTCACGCTGGTAGTCCAGCAGGCGCTTCTCGTTGACGGCCACCCCGCAGCTGCAGCCCATGGAAACGCAGCTGGTTTCGACCACGGCACAGGTTTCACCCTCGGTACAGGAGCGGTCCGCGGTCGCGATCTCGATGTGCTGTGGGCGCGGGGCTTCCTTCTCGCAGGCCGCGAGTATCCACATCAACCCCAAGCAGAGAAATCCCCGCCACCCCATGAAACGGGTCCTACCGAACGTCGTAGTACAAGGCAAGAAGGAGGTTTCATGGCCAAAGCAACATGGCGGGGCAAAGTGATCGCCGAGTCTGACGACTTCGAGGTCGTGGAGGGAAACGTCTATTTCCCGCGCGGTTCAATCAAAGACGAGTACTTCGAGGCAAGTGACCATACCTCGGTGTGCGGTTGGAAAGGCACCGCGAAGTATTTTCATCTGGTCGTCGACGGCGAGCGCAACCAAGACGCGGCCTGGTACTACGCGAATCCGAAATCAGCAGCCGCGAGCATCAAGGATCACGTTGCCTTTTGGAAGGGCGTGACGGTCGAGCGCTAGCGGCTGCTCATCTGCTGAAGACGGGCGATCCGTTCCTCGAGCGGGGGATGGGTCGCCATCAGCTTCATCATGCCTTCGCCGCGGATGCCCATGGCGGTCATGTTGTCGGGAAGCTGTGACGGTGCGTCCCGCATGGTGCGCAGACGGTTCAGTGCAGCGGCCATTGCGGCGGGGCTCTCGAGGCTGGCTCCCCCCTCATCGGCTCGGAACTCGCGGCGTCGCGAGAACCACGCCACGATCATGCTGGCCAGGACCCCGAAGGCCATCTGGAGGGCAATGTAAATGAGGAAGCGCCCGCGATCGAACTGGCTCGCGATGATGCGTGCAATGAAGAGGACGAACGTATTGAGCACACCCTGAATCAGTGTGAGCGTGATCATGTCGCCGTTCGATACGTGCGAAATTTCGTGCCCGAGCACCGCTTCGACTTCGTTCTTGTTCATCAGCCGAAGAAGGCCCGTACTCACAGCGACGAGCGCGTTGTTTCTGAACATGCCGGTCGCGAAGGCGTTGGGGTCGGGCGAATCGTAGACGGCGACCTCGGGCATCCCGATTCCGGCTGCCTTGGCCTGCCGCTCGACGGTGCTCATTAGCCATCGTTCGGTCTCGTTAGACGGCGTCTCGATGACGTGGGCCCGTGTCGACTTCTTCGCGACCCACTTCGAGATCGCGAGTGAGAAGATCGAGCCGCCGAAGCCGAACAGCGCGCACCAGATGAGCATCTGCGTGTAGGGCGCGTTTGGCGGAATGAACCCGAGCGCCGTGAGGACGTACATGGCGATGGCAGCCATGGCGAGGACGGCGAGGTTTGTGGCTAGAAACAGAGCGATTCTCAGCATTCAGAACTCCTGACACCGGAACTTAAGGCTGGATGGGCGCCCCGACAACAACTCGAGATGCTCATCGGGTCGTTTTGTCAGGTTGTCACGGAACCGTGAGGGTCGACTGCACCCCGAAGTGGTCGGAAAGTGGGACCATTGCGTCCTCCACGGGCACGACATTCTCGTCGAAGGTGCGCTGGGTCGCCGTCACCGCGTCGCTCGTCAGGTTGTAGAGCAGGATGTGGTCGATCCAGACGGAGGCGGCTGCGCCGGTGATCGGGTTCGTGTCGCAGAACGTACACAGCGG